>CAZTVS010000070.1:0-23625 GCA_964617125.1 uncultured Acidobacteriota bacterium | reverse complement strand
CATTCCTATATAATTAATGTACTATTATACTAATACAATAATTAAATGAGAGGATTTTCAAAGGATTCTGCCATGATGGAATTCCGGATCGATGGGAAGAGTGGCGTTCCCTATTACCGTCAGATCATCGAACAGTTGAAATTCGCCATCGCCCGCGGCGACATGCAGCCGGGAGACCGCCTGCCGACCGTACGCCAACTGGCGGTAGATCTGTCTATCAATCCCAACACGGTCATCCGAGCCTATCGGGAACTGGAGATCGAAGGGATCCTCGACACGCAGCAGGGTTCCGGCACCTTTATCGGGGATCGCCAACCGGACATCGATCCTATGGAGAAACAGAGAATGCTGGACCAGATTCTTACCGATCTGCTGGCCCGCGCCTCCGCCTACGGGTACACCCTGGAAGATGTGCTCGAAGGGTTACGCCAAAGAAAAGAGGGAAACTCATGAGAACCAACACGGACAATTACGGATTCAAGAGCTCAGGTTATGGTTTATCGCCGGATATACTGGCCGCCATGATGCGGACGGACTTTCGATTTGCACCTCTCAATGTGCTTATCTTGATCGCCATTTTCGTCTCGGGCCTCCTTCTCCATCTGGCCCGGTATTCGTTCTCGGTAAAAGCTGTTGGAATATGCCTTGGCTCCGCCCTGGTTGTGGCCGTACTGCTGAGGATCTCGCAGGTGTGGGAAACGGTCATCTTATTAGGAACGTCGATTTGTCTGGTCCTATATCTCGAACTGCGTCCGGAGAGCGATATCCTCCTGGGAACCGTCATCCTGGCTCTGTTGATCTCCCCTTCCATCCAGGTGGCCTATCAATGGGAAAGGTCCGTTGTGTTGCGTTTCGGCAAATTTCAACTTTTACGCAAGCCCGGCCTGTTCCCCATTTTTCCGATCATCGACAAGGTGGCTCAGTTTGTCGACCAGCGCATACGGGTGAGCGATTTCAGCGCCGAGACCACCCTGACCGCCGACACCGTTCCGGTCAATGTGGACGCCATCGCCTTCTGGATGGTCTGGGACGCCCAGAAAGCCGTTCTGGAGGTGGAAAAATACAAACAGGCGGTGGTCCTTTCGGCGCAAACGGCCCTGCGAAATGCCATTGGAAGACACCCGCTGGCTGTTCTCCTCTCGGAGCGCGACCGGTTGGGACACGAAATCCAGAAGGTGCTGGACGAAAAAACCAACGCCTGGGGAATCACCACCCAGGCGGTAGAAATTCGCGACGTGATCATTCCCAAAGGGCTGGAAGACGCCATGTCACGTCAGGCTCAGGCGGAACGGGAGCGCCAGAGCCGCATCATTCTGGGCACCGCGGAGACGGAGATCGCGGAAAAGTTCGCCCGGGCTTCGGAACATTACCGCAACAATCCGGTGGCTCTGCACCTGCGTGCCATGAACATGGTCTATGAAGGTCTGCGACAAAAGGGCTCGATGATCATCGTCCCTTCCTCGGCGGTGGAAACCATGGGGCTCGGTGCCCTGGGCGGATTGACCTCTTTCGGTAAGGAATTCCCCAAGGAAATGGAAGCCTCGCCGAACCTGTCTGCACAAAGTTCTCCGGAGTAGTCACGGATGGTGAAGCCGCAAAAAATCGATTATAGGTATCGGCGCATGATGCCATCCGGGCATTTTTATGGAGTGTGGTGCCTTGGCACCGCCTTGTGCAGCGAGCCTCGGCTCGCGGGGTTCGGGCCGCCGAGGTGGCCCGGAGAAAAGCGGCGTCGAGCCGCCGCACTCCAAATACGTCGTACGTTGCATCGAGATTTCCACCCTGGCATAGGATCTGCAATGGGATGCCGCGTAAACGCGGAACTACGAACCTCCTGATGTTGCGTTATCCGGTCTTCATTCCGTATCGATTCGAATGCGGCATTAGACGGGCGTCGGTGCTCCCAGGATGTTTTACCCGTCGACCCTAATTTCCGCTCTACTGGAACGATTCCACCCGGTAGCCTTGCTGTCTTAGAATCTGCCGGGCCTTTTCCAGGTTTTCCTGGCTCATCTGAGGTGTCCGGGAAAGAATCCAGCCGTATTTACGTCCGGGGGTGCCGATGACCGCATATTCATAGTTATCGCCGAGACCCAGAATCCAGTAATCGCCCCAGAAGAGCCGCATTCCCAGGAATTGAACGAAACTGACCTTCAACCGTGCATTAGTCTGCCGGTCGACGATTTTGGCCACTCCCCTGGCCGTATCGATGGTACCGTCAGCCACCCGACAGGAGTTGAGAACATCGATCTGTCCGTCGGGGCGAAGGGAATATTCCGCCGTTGTGTCGCCGACACATTTTTTTTGGAAACGGTTGGGAATCTTGGCGATCTCGTGCCAGCGGCCCACATAACGGGAAAGATCCACGGAAGAAACCGTCGTCAAAGCTTGGTTGTCTTGCGCCATCGGTATTGCCATGCCAAATAATAAAACCATCAGACTCATCCTGATGCACCGATATTGTGCCATAAGCGAGACCTTCCCTTGAAAACAAATTACAACATCATTGACCTTAGCTTATGATTTAAGTCTAACACATAACGAATCAAAATTATAAAAAAGGTCTTTGATTGTCTATGGTTTTCACTCTATTCCTGTGGTATTTTATAAATTATTCCATGGAACACCTTTTAAAATATACTTTTATTCCCTTCGTCCATAGGATAAGAGAGAGAATACAGTTTGATAATCGCATTGGAAGATAGATAAAATGGTAACGGAATGCATCGTTTCCCAATCGGTCGGTTCTCTCTCCATGGCCGTTCTCGCCATACTGATGGCGATTGTGCAAGCCATGCTCTATATACGGACCTCGCAACATCGATGGTATGTATGGGGATCGGCGATTTCTTTTTCAGGGATGCTTTATGCCATCGGAATCTTCTATGAATACAATGCCTCTCCGGGGCCGATCAACCAGGTCGCCGGATTGCTGGAATTTACCGCCATCGTTCTCCTGATCCATGGCATGTATGGATTTACCTTTTCCTACCTTGGGATATCCGGCAGGCGTTATCACACCCTTGCAGGCATTTTTCATCTTCTCCTTCTGATTTTCTTATGGTCCAGCGGATACATCGTGGCGGATACCTATGTCTACCGCAATCTGAGCGGACTATCGAGACCCTTTGTCGAATTGGATCTGGGACCTCTCGGTCCGGCTTTTGAAGCGTATGGGATCATGGCCTGTATCGGCATATTGATTCTATGGATCCGACACAGAGGCCAGGATGTAAGATATCGAGCGGTCTTTCTTACCGGTATGATTTTCTGGCTCTTGCTGGCCGTACATGACGGACTGGTGTCCATGGGCATGCCTTCCGTTCAATATTTCATGGAATATGGCTTCTTCGGGTTTTCCATCGCCGTCCTCTGGGTGGTCCTGAACAACTATGCCGATGTGTCGATCATCGACAGGTACCGGGTGGCCACGGAGTTTGCCAACGACGGCATCCTCTTGATCCAGAACGGCAAAACGATTTTCAATAATCCGGCTTTTATGGAGATCCTGGGAAAACCCACCCTGGGCCTGTCGATCGAAGATTTCATCGAAATTGTCGTGCCGGAAGACAGGGAACGACTCCTTAAGGATTATCAGGAAGCCCTGCGCGGCGAAAGCGATCAAATTCCCACGACGGTCCGGATCAGGAGAGGTGCCGGTGAAGAAAGGGTCCTGGAAATCAAGGCCAACCTGATCGAATACGGCAGCGGACACGCGATGCTGGCGGTCGTCCGCGATGTGACCGACAAGGTCCGTGAAGAAGAGGCACGCCGGAGTAGTGAAGAGAAACTTCTCAGGTTGAAGAAAATGGAATCGCTGGGTCTTCTGGCCGGGGGCGTAGCCCACGATCTCAATAACGTCCTTTCCGGCATCGTGGGGTATCCGGAACTGATCCTCAGGAGTTTGCCCGAAGACAGCGAACTCATACGACCGATCGAAACCATCATGGAATCCGGGCACAAAGCGGCGGCCATCGTCCAGGACCTTCTGACCGTTGCCAGAGGAGTGGCGATCACAAGGAAACCCATCCATCTCAATGAAATCGTACAAGGGTATCTGAAGACTGCGGAATACAAGAAACTGTTGCAGTATCACCCGGGGGTCACGATCAAGACGGATCTGGCCGACAATCTGCTGAACATCAACGGTTCACTGGTGCATATAGGGAAGATGGTAATGAACCTGGTTTCCAATGCCTGCGAGGCCATCGAGGGCTGCGGACATGTCGTGCTATCCACCAGGAACCGCTATCTGGAGCATCCGTTGAAGGCTTATGAAGAGGTGGTCCCGGGCGAGTATGTCCTCCTTACGGTGGAGGACGATGGAAAAGGGATTACACCGGAAGACCTGAATAGGGTTTTTGAACCTTTCTTCACCAAAAAGGTGATGGGCAGAAGCGGCACGGGTCTGGGGCTGATGGTCGTGTGGAACGCGATGCAGGACCATGAGGGGTATATCGATGTGATCAGCGGCAGCGGCGGCACAAGATTTGAACTGTATTTTCCCGTGACCAGGGAGTCAGCGGAAGAAAGAAAATCATCCGTTTCGCTGGAGGAATTATACGGGCATGGGGAGACGATACTGGTCATCGACGATGTCGACACCCAGCGGAACATATCCTGCCAGATGCTGGAGGCTCTGAATTATCAAGCCTGGTCGGTTGCCAGCGGGGAGACCTCGGTCGAATATCTGAAGGAAAACAGGGTGGATCTGTTGCTGCTCGATATGATTATGGAACCGGGAATGGACGGCCTGGAGACATACCGGAGGATCAAAAAGATCCACCCGCGACAGAAGGCCATCATCGTCAGCGGCTTTGCCGAAACCGAGAAGGTGAAGGAAGCCATGAGGCTGGGTGCGGGATGCTTTCTCCGCAAGCCGCTAATCCTGGAAGAGCTGGGAATGGCCGTAAAACAGGAATTGAAGAGGTGATACAGACCTCCGGACTTGATAGGACCAACGGTCCTTCCGACCTTGTTATCTAGGATGATGTCGCAAAAAATCAACTCCCATATAACTTCCCCACCGAAAGGCCACGCGTCCTTACGTCTCGAAGAGACGATGTTTTATAGCCCCAGGTTTCAACCTGGGGAAGGCATTGCTCCCACAGACAAGTCCCGTAAGGGACGACGTTAAAACAAGATAGTGTTGTATTCTCATTTCTGGCAGCCGACTTAACGTCGTCCCTCACGGGACTCTTTCAATTGTCAACATCTGTCCCCCAGGTTGAAACCTGGGGCTAAATGAACTCCACCCGCTTCACGGGCTTTTCCGCTTGTCTAATCCAACATGAATGTGAAGTTTCTCGTGAGTTTAGGCTCCAGTTTAAGGAGTGTAGTCGCTAAAAACCCATCCCGTTTTTGCTCGAATTTCAACTTTTCCGCAATTCCATGTTCATTCGATATCAGGCTTTGGTAATGTTCAGGTCGATGTTCTCGCCGCCCAGGCTGATACGCTGGGCGTTCGGGCTTGCCTGAGCCTTTCGCGCGATCTCAACGGCCAGTGTCTCTTCGGCCAGGTAGTTGGCATGGTGTTCCACCGCCAGGGCCATGGCGTCGGCGGCCGTGTATTCCAGAAGGATGCGATCGGTCACTTCCAGCCCGATCTTCTTGCGCAGGTTCTGCACATGACGGACCAGGTCTCTGACCGCCCCTTCCCGCTGCAGCTCCGGAGTCAGTTCCACAGACAGAAGGACCGTCATTCCGCTGCCCTCTGCCATGGCCCAGCCATCCGTCGCTTTCTTTTCCACCAGGATCTCTTCCGGCGTCAGATGGAAGGTCTGCTGGTCGGCGGTCAGCGTTATCGATTTGCCGCTCTTTAAGGCTTTTTCTACTTCCAAAGGATCCATCTTCTTCAGAGCGTCTTCAACAGCGGCAAACAACCTTCCGTATTTCGGCTTGCCGGTCTTGGCATCCAGACGAACGGATACCTGGAACGTCCCCTCCACCGATTCCGTCAACTCGATCTGTTTGACATTCAACTCCTCGCGCACCAGATCCAGATAGGGCTGCATATGCTGGGCACGAACGGCATCGGCCACCTTGAGCCGCAGCAGCGGCAACGGCTGACGGACCTTGATCTGGGCCTTATTGCGGGCGGCATGGCCCAGCTCCACCAGCTCCAGGACCGAATCCATCCCTTCGAGCAACTCCTCGTCGACCGCCAGGGAGCCGGCCTTGGGAAAATCGGTATGATGGACGCTGACAGGGGCTTCCGGTGCCAGACGGCGGACAATCTGCTGATAGATATGTTCCGTGGAAAAGGGGATCACCGGAGCCAGCAGTTGGGCCGTAGTCTGCAGGCATTGCCAGAGCGTTTGATAGGCGGCCAGCTTGTCGTCATCGTTGCGGCTCTTCCAGAAGCGGCGGCGGCTGCGTCGCAGATACCAACGCGACAGGGCGTCGATAAAGGACAGAACGTCGCGCATAAAAAGATGGATGGCATAGGCCGGATAATGCGTATGTGCGCTGCGTATGAGCATCTCCAGACGGCAGAGGATCCAGCGATCCAGTTCCGACCGCCGATCAAGCGGCAGGAAGGGCGTACGGGGCTCAAAACCGTCGATTTGCGCATAGGTCTGGTAAAATTCGAAGACATTCCAGAAGACCAGGAACTGGCGCCGTGCCTCATGCACCTTGTTCAGACCGAACCACAGATCGTGTTCCGGGTAATGGGCGGCAAACAGCCAGCGCATGGGATCGGCACCCTCCTGCTCCGCCGCCTGATTGAACTCGACGGCATTCCCCTTGCTCTTGTGCATCTCCTGCCCTTTTTCGTCCTTCATCAGGCGATAGCCGAACATGAGCCGGAAGGGAGGCTCCTCTTCCATCACCGTGCTCATGGCCAGGATGGCATAAAACCAGTTGCGGAATTGTCCCGGGAAACTTTCCGAAATCCAGTCGGCGGGAAACCATTGGCGCCAATATTCCCGGTCGGAGTCGTATCGCATGGTGGAATAGGGAACGATCCCTGCATCCAGCCAGGGATTACCTACATCGGGAACACGGGAAGTCGCCTTGCCGCATTGTGGGCAGGCGATCTTGACTTCGTCCACCCAGGGGCGATGCGGAGAATGCCCGTCGAATTTCTCCCATCCTTCCACGGCGCGCTTCTGGAGTTCCTCGTGTCCACCGATCACCTCAAAGCGGTTGCACTCCCGGCAGAGGTAAATCGGCAAGGCCAGGCCCCAATAGCGCTTCTTGGAGATCATCCAATCGTGCATGTTGGTAAGCCATTCCAGCTCCTGCTGCAGACCGATCTCCGGTATCCAGCGGGTCTTTTTGGTGACATCCATGATCTTGTGCCGCAACTCGTCCATGCTGATATACCACTCGTCCACCAGACGGAAGAGGAGCTGAGTCTTGCAGCGCCAGCAAATCGGGTAGGCATGCCGGTACTCCTCCGTGCGGTACAGGATCCCCTTTTCTTTCAGCGAACGCAGGATGGGTTTGGTCACATCATGGGCAAACTGGCCGGTATAGGGGCCGAATTTTTCCAGGAAGATACCGCTCTCGTCGATCGGAGCGATGGCCGGGATCTTGTGTTCCAGGCCGAGTTCATAATCCTCCTTACCGCAGCCGGGAGCGATATGGACGATCCCGGTACCGTCTTCGGAACTGACCTCCGTCCAGGGGATGACACGGTGTCCGACTCCGGTCTGGGCCGGCAGTTCATCGAATGGGCCGCTGTAGGTCCAGCCGAGCATCTGCGCCCCGGGTAGCTCGCCCAGGACCTCGCAGGGACCGATATGTCCCATGACCGGCTCCATACGTTCCTTGATGAGATAATAAATTTCTCCATTCTGACGGACTTTGACGTAGGTCCTCTCGGGATGTACGGCGGCTGCCACATTGGAGGTCAGCGTCCATGGGGTGGTGGTCCAGATCAGCAGGTATTCCCCCGGTCTCCCCAGGAGCGGAAAACGGACGGTTGGCGAGGTGTGGACCACTTCCGGCCTCTCCTCGTTGGAGATCTCGTGCTGGGAAATCCCGGTGCCACATCTGGGGCACCAGGGCATGGAATCGAATCCGTGATAGATATAACCGCGCTTGTGGCAGCGCTGGAGGAATTGCCATATGGTGTAATTGTTGGTGTCGGTCATGGTGTAATAGGAGTTGTCCCAGTCCATCCAGTATCCCAAACGGATGGACTGCTGACTCTGTACCGCGGCAAATTTCCGCACCCGCTCCTTACACTTTTCCACGAATTTGTCGATGCCGTAGGATTCGATGTCCCGTTTGGACTTGAAACCAAGCTCCTTTTCCACCTCGACTTCCACCCAGAGGCCCTGACAGTCGAATCCGTTCTGGTACCGCAATTCACGGCCCATCATAGCGTGGTAGCGCTGGAAGATATCCTTGTAGGAACGCCCCCAGGCGTGATGCACCCCCATCGGGTTGTTGGCGGTTATCGGCCCATCCAGAAAGGACCATTTGGGTTTGCCTTTATTCTTTTCCACCAGGCGGCGGAAACACTCTTCCCGCTGCCAAAAATCTAGAACATCCCGTTCCATCTGGACAAAATCCATCTTGCTCACGATGCACTCCTCGCCCTGTAAATTCCAAAAAAGCTTATAGTTTACCACGACATGGACCTGTCGTGACGAAGTAGCATGCGGCCCTATCGGTTATTGCGATAGAGAAGAGCCCTTGCCAGAGCCCGGCGAACATGAAATAATCCCGATTTTCGATCGTTTGTCTCCGGGGACAGAACCGTTCGTCTTTCCGTTCCCACCCCGGGGTCTTCGATACATGGACTATCGCTGGAATCCCCGTACCGCCTGTCGGCAGGAATACCGAGGAGAATAACAACCTATGTATTTGCCAAACATGAATCGCTATACCCTCTCTTTTTTTCTATCCGTTTTCTTTTGCAGTCAGACATTCGCCGAGGCCCAGAAAACCAAACCGGAAGTAAAGGCCTGGAACGGAAGCCTGGGAGGCGGCCTGACCATGGCCCGAGGAAATTCCGACAATACCAATTTCAATCTTTCTCTGGACCTGGTCCATGATCCCAAGACAAAGAATGTCCTTAAATTCAGCGGATTGTATATGACCGTGAGGCAAAAGGGGATCAAGAACAGCGAACGCCTGGCCTTGAGCCTGAGAGACGACCGGATGTTAGGACATAACGGGCAAAAGGCCTTTGCCTTCGCCGGGATCAATTACATGCGCGACCCTTTTAAAAAGATCGAATATCTCTACAACCCCACTGCCGGTTTCGGCTATCGGATCGCCGATCAGAAGAAAACGAAATTGAGCGTCACCGGCGGACTGGGGGGAAAGTGGGAAAAGGCTTCGGATGAGGCGACGCAAAGAAGCGGAACGGTCAATACCGGCCAGGAGTTTTCTCATCAGATCACCTCCACCTCCCGTTTCTACCAGAAGGCGGACGGACTCTGGAAGGCGGAAGATTTCAGCGATTCCCTGCTCAGCGCCGCCATGGGACTTACCACCCATATCATCAAGAACATGGAACTGAAGGTGGAACTGCGGGATGACTATAAAAGCAAGCCCTCTTCAGCCCAGGTAAAGAAGAACGACACCATCACCCTGATCAGCCTGATCTACAAGTTCTGATTTTTAAAATTCGTCTTTCCAGGCACGCAGGGCGGCGAACACCGAAACCGGGTCCCGGGCGCGAGCATCTCTCCTCCGGGCGGCCTGCAGGACGGCAGGCTCGGAGCAGCGCAGAAACGGATTGATGGCCTTTTCCTGCCCGATCGTGGAGGGCAAAGTGGAAAGATGATGTCGTCCCGCCTCTTCTGTCATGTGCCGCAGGAGGACATTCTCAGGCTCTACCAGCAGGGCAAAACGAAGATTTTCCCGGGTGTATTCATGAGCGGCATACACCTTCGTTTCATCGGGCAAGGAGGCCAACAGCCCGAGGGAGGCCGCCATCTCCGCGGCGGAACCGCCCAGGAGGCGTCCACAACCGGCGGAAAAGAGCGTGTCCCCGCAAAACAGGATTCCTTCCGTGTAGAAGGCCAGGTGGTCCCGGGTATGACCCGGCACGGAAAGCACCTGGAACCGGACCGCCGGATCGGACAGGGCCAACGTTTCTCCGCCTTTCAGAACGTCGGTTACAAAAGGGCTGTGGGGCGATGCGGTCCCGTAGACACGGGCACCCGATAAGGTCCGCAGCTCTTTGGCTCCTCCCTGATGATCGGCGTGATGATGGGTCAGAAGAATGGCTGTAAGCGTCAGCCCTTGCCGTTGCAGAGTGGAAGTCACCGGACGGGCGGTCCCGGGATCGACCACCACGGCACTCTTTCCGCTGTGCAGCAGCCAGATGTAATTATCGCTCAGCGCAGGGATGGGGTGGACATTCCACATCATTTCCGGTCACTTCATGCCCAGGTTCTCGAAGATCCCCTGCCGCAGGGCCCCGATGAGGACCAGATTTTCCCGCCCCACACCCAGGCCCGGATCTTTCCTGCGATAGAGGAACAGCTCTTCGATACCCGGCAGGATCTCTCCCTGAACCGATGCCTCCCCCAGGGGTGAAGGGCTGATGACCCAATCTCCGGCGGCATAGGATTCATGAGCAGCGAAAACCGAAAGATCTCCGATATCAGCGACGATCCCTTTTCTGATACGCTGCTTTTCAGCATCGAATCGATCGGTGAAATTGACGGCGATATCCGTGGTATAGGGTCCGACCTTATTGCCGCTGAGAACGGTCACCCCCCGCAGGATCCAGTCGTAAAGCAGATCCGATTGGTTCTGCAGCAGGGCATCATACATCGCCGGATTGACCTCTTCGATGCTCCCATCCGCCAATGCCTGTAAGACGGAGAGCAAGGCCATAAAGTTGATCCGAATCAAGAAGGGATCGCCACCCTCCCCCGGCCAGCCCGATTCGAGCAATACCGTCGCGGTTCCCCAGGCCGACATCTGGTCGCCGAAGGCGCGCACATTGAAGGAATCATCGTAACGGGAGATGCGGCTGTAACAATAGGGCCCCAGGACCCGGTATATGAGGGAGCAGATCTTTTTGCAGCGGATTCTCGCAGGGTTGTCGTTTCCGAAGGAATCGTATGGCACAGCCAAAAGGGAAACCATCACCGGGTGCCCTGTCGTCCCTACGGAGGTTCTGGGATTCTGGTTGTGCAGATTGAATCCGATTTCCGGCCGATAGCGGTCACGTACCGACTTCAGCGTCCTGCTCTCCGGCGTGGTGAGGGCCAATGCGTCCCGGTTGATATCGATACCCTGGGCATTTCTTCTCCTGGTCCTTTCCGCACCGTCCGGATTGAGCATAGGCAGAATCAACAGTTGTAATCGGTCCTGCAGGCCCTTCACCAGCGGATCCTGGGGATGTGCGATCAGGAAAGAGAGGATATCCAGCAGGGCAACGGTTGCCGTCGGTTCATCCCCATGCATCTGCGACCAGAGCAGAACCGTCTTCTTTCCTTTGCCCCAACGTAATAAAGGCAGATTCCGGCCTTCGCTTGATTGTCCGGCTACTTCCCGTATCAAGGCAGCCTGGGTGTCCTTCCCCTTGATGTCGGACAACCACTTTTCCAGGTCGGCATGACGCAGCTGGTAGGGATCGTCCACAGGGACGCGAACCGAGCCCCACAGGTCCCATATGCGCCGGGAGATGTCTTCTCCCGGAAGTCCCGGTCCACTGCCAAAGGCAAAGAGCAAGGCAAGCAATACGATATTCTTTTTCATACCCTTATCGTACAAGATACGGACACCAGACTCACCGGGCAGAAAAGATCTTTTTCTTCCATGGGCCGTATCGGAATGTGGCCCGGATCGAGCATGTATGCCGGGCTTGAGGCGGCGTTGCCGCCGGGTCAGGCGGAAGTGCCGGCAACGGCCAGAAGGAGGCGAACCTTGGTTCCCTTCCCTTTTTGACTCTCCAGGAAAATCCGGGCGTTCATCTTATTCACCATGGCAAAAACGGTGAAGAGTCCAAACCCTTTCCTTTGGTCGCTGCCGGTCTGGAAGGGTTCGAAGAGGTGATTCATGATCTCCGCCGGGATGCCTTCCCCTGTATCGCTGATCGTGAGAAGTAAGCATGGATCGGAAGGCATTGTTTCGACGGAGAATCCAGGGAAGTCGGAAGGTTGGAAGAGTCCGGCCTCTATACGCAAGGTCCCTCCCTGCGGCATCGCTGCCAGGGAGTTCTGGGTCAGCTGCCGTAGAATTTCCTCTATGAGTGCCTTGTCGATCATGGCCAGAGGCATTTCCACAGGATAGGTCAGTTGAAAATCGATAGAGGGGGGAAGATTGGTCCATGTCTTTTTGAAGGTTTCCAGGATCGATCCCAGATCCGTGGGAGCCAATCTGGCATTCTGTCTGCGGCTGTATATCTGGAAGCGGCGGGTAAGAGCGGTGATTTCTCCGGCCGCCTTTTGCACTTCCTGCAGATAACCGGAGGATTTTTCATCCGCAGCGACCCTTAAAGATACCAGTTCGGTAAAACCGGTAATGACCGTCAGGTAGTTATTGATATCGTGTGCGATTTTACTGACGACCGGTCCGATGGCGGCCATTTTCCGCTGTAAAAAATCGTGTTCCGCCAATGAATCCAATCGTTCTTCAGGAGAATGGGTCATATGTATTCCTTATCAGGGTATCGGTCGACAGATGGTGTTACTCGAATCCTTATCGCACAAATTATCGTTGCGATGTAAAAACAATAACCAGCGACAGTCTTTCCCGTCAAGTCTCAGGGCGAACAAGATGCAAGAGTTAGGTCAGGGGCACGGCACGCCGTACCCCTACAACAGCCGATACAGTTTGCGGCGTCTACGACTATGTTTTCGGTTTGTGGTCGTGGACCTTCTTTACCCCTTCTTCATAGTTGAAGCTCTTGAAATTTGGATTCGGGTTGCCGGTGGGGCTTTTGGCGGCGTGGCATTTTTGACAAACTTCCTTGGGCACTTTGGTTATGCAGCCGGCGGCCTTGGCGGCGGCAGGATCCTTCATAACCTTCATCGACATATAATCTTTACCGGGACCGTGGCAGCTCTCACATTGCACACCGGGAAATTCGGCCGCTTTTCCCGTCATATGACACTCCGTGCACTTTGGATTTTTCTGCTCCTCCGGTTTCAAGAGGTCAGCCGCCTTGGCATGCTTGGTGGCAGCCCAGGAGGTGGCCTGGATCTTATGGCACATCTTGCATTTGGCTACGCCGACAAATTCATGGTCCGCAGCCGAAGCGGAAAAGAACCAGCCCGCCCCTAAAAACGCGGCGATGATCAGGCACAACACCAACTTTTTCTTCATCTTCTTCTCCTTCCGGTGAAATGGAAATCAGTCTACCTTGTATCTACCTCACTCTATCCGTAATCTATTTAGATAACCGCAACCGGGAAGAATTTCAATGATCGGATAGAAAAAGTCCTCTTTAAAAGGTTTCAGGATCGGAAACGATCCACCTCCCGGAAATGGGAATGGTAACGGCGCACACGAAATTCGGCACCCATACCTTCAGCGATCTTCCGACATGCCGGAATATCGATTCGATCCTGTTCCACCACTGTCAAAACCACATGGGGAATGACGGACACACATTTTTTGGCAAATTCCAATACCGCGGCATAGGTCTGCATGCCGAAGACCGGCCGGCAGATTTCAAAGTAGGTTTCTGCGTCCTGGGCATTGAGGCTGATGGATATGGAGTTCAGAAAAGCGGCCAGGTCCGGAACAATGTCCCTTTTATGGATAAGGTTGCCATGTCCGTTGGTGTTCAGCCGAAGAGGAACATGCCGTGCTTTCAATTCCTTGCCGAGAACGGTCAGCACATCCAAACGCAAAACCGGTTCTCCGAATCCGCAGAAGACTACCTCCCGATAAGGAGAGACATCGGTCAGAGTGGAACGGAACTCATCCAACGCCGGATCCCGTTTCAATTTCAGGTAGTAGGGACCGATATAGGGATAATCCTGGCGGATGCAAAAGGAGCATTGAGCCGTACAACCGCCGGTAATGTTCAAGTAGAGAGAGTTCTCCAGCACATAGGCGACCGTCCCGGGATCCGTCGCCTTCTCGAGGATTTCTTGCGGTGGTTCTTTTTCGTCGGGCATGACCTTTTCGTTCTTCATCATTCCCTGATTATGCACCAGAGGAACCGGCATTGAAAACCGGAAATCTTGCCGGGCTCTGGTAAAACGGATTATTTTTTCGGATAATTGAACTATCTATTTAAGTGACGAATCCATCGATCTATAGGGCAACGTCTTTTTTTGAAAGGATAATACGATGAAAACCTTTACCGATACGACCCGGTATCTTTTCTTACTCCTGCTTCTCTTTTCTCCCGCCTTCGCGCCTTGCCTTCTGGCGCAGGATGCCGAGGGATCGGAGTATTATTTCCCGCAGATTGCCGATGGAGTGTATGGAAACATAGGCTATTCCACTTCCATCACTTTTTCCAACCCCTTTCCCTCGACGGACAATACGATTACCATCAAGTTTTACAAGCCGGACGGCAATCCCTGGAACATAGAACTGAAAAGTCAGGATCGTGCCGATGTGCAGGGAACGACCAGCAAAAAAACATTCACCCTACAGCAAGGGGAGAGTCTCGAGATTTATACCGCCGGGACGGCAGCGCTGGCCGCCGGCTGGGCCAAGGTACAATCGAATTATCCGGTGATCGTCTCCGCCGTCTTTCAGGTCTTCAACGAAAAGGACCAGGTCACATCGGAAGGAGGTGTGCTGCCTGCCCCATGGAATACGGAGTTTTCTTTTTATGCGACCGTATCCAAGAATGAACCGGCCGGCGGCACCGATATCGACACCGGTTTTGCCGTGATCAATCCCGGACTATTCACCGCCAAGATCACCGCCCAGCTGTTCAATCACAGCGGAACCCAGGTGGCCACCGGGCTGATCACCCTGAATCCCTTATGTCAAACGGCCATCTTCGTTTCCCAGGTATTCCCCAGTTACTCTTTCGGGAACATGTTTCACGGGCGAATGCGGCTATCCGCCAATGTGAATGTGGCGGTGGTGGCCATACGCCAGACATTCAAGAACAGCAATACCCTTTCCACTCTGGCGGTGGAGCCGGAATCGAAATTGAACTATATCGTCCTCTACGATAAGGAACCCAACGGTCTTCAGGAAAATGCCCAGGCGATCATGGCCCTCCCGGCGGAGATTACGGGCACCATGGTGGGTCCACAGGATCCGGAATCCAAGGGGGATGTCGATGTTTATTCCGTTTACCTCAATGCCGGCGAAACGGTCTATGTCCTCATGATTCACGATTACCTGCAGTCGCAATGTCCGCTGTTTGCGGACCTGATCCTGCGGGACAGTCAGTTCCGCCAGGTGGCCAAACTGAACGACGAATATCGAGGATTGAGGGATCCCCTGAAATACACCGTGCAGACGTCCGGGACCTATTATCTGGATATCGGGTGTCTGTTGACTTTGAGCCAACAGTCTACCTGCGGCCGCACCTCGAATTACCGTCTGCACGTCATATCGAAAAAGAATTAGCCGATTCCAAGCGGGACAGCTTTTTCTCATTTATGAACGGCACCAGAGACAGTCAGGAAGGCATCATAAAAAATCTCTGCCTCTCCTGCAGGCACTACTATCTCACCTATGATCCCCGGCAACCCTATGGTTGCCGGGCCATGGGCTTCAAATCGGCCAAAGCCCCCAGCCTGATCGCGTTCGAAACCTCCGGCATGATCTGCCAGTTGATGGAACCGCGCCATTTGCAGAGCCACGAATCGCAACCAAAGAAATAGAGAATACCATCGAGGCAGTTGAGATTCAGGGGTCAGGGGATATAGATCAGAAGCGTATCCCCGGGGTGCAGGGAATCGGTCAGCAGTCGGTTCCATTGCCGAACCATCGCCACGGAAGTCTTGTAGCGACGGGCAATGTTGTAGAGATTTTCTCCCCGCCGAACCCGATGGGTGATCGTTTTATCACCACCGGATCCCGATTCCGCATCCGCTCCCGCTGCCTGGGAAGTCGCCGCTTTGGTATCTGCGGGAAGCTTGTTCCCTGCCCTTTCTGTGGACGGCGGCACTTTTCCGGATGAGGATTTTTCCACAGGAGAGACGCTTGGGCCAGGCGATAGCGTTTTGGATGCGACAACCTTAGTCTGACTCGGTGTGCTCTTGGCCTTGGCCATTGTCGGCTTGACCGAACGTCCGGGGATGACCAGCCGTTGCCCGATACTCAAGCGGTTGGAAGAGAGATGATTGGCTTCCTTGAGCTTTTCCACGGTGGTTTTATAACGCCGGGCGATGGTCCAGAGCGAATCGCCATGTTGCACCTTGTGAGATGAGGCCAGATCGGAAGCCCCCGTTAAAGACGGAATACGCTTGGTTATCGGTAAGGTCGAAAGTTGCTGGGCAATCTCCGGAGTCACATGCACCGGAACATTCAGCTCGTAGTTCTTGCGATTGGCCGGAGTGACCCTTCGGCGCAATTCCGGATTCCATTCATGCAGCTGCTGGGTGGAAATGCCCAGGGACGAAGCGGCAACGTTGAGATCGATGGGAGAGGGTACGGTTACCTTTTTGAGCGCCACGGGAGGCATCGGATCCACCTCGAACCCGTACTTCTCCGGATGCTTGCCGATGATCATGAATGCCAGAATGGAAGGGACATAGGAGGCCGTTTGTTCCCGCAGAAGTTTACGTTCGGAAAGATCCCAGAAGTTCGAGACTTTCGTTTTCTCGATGATCCGCTGGATGCGTCCCTCTCCTGCGTTGTAGGCCGCCATGGCCAAATACCAGTCTCCGAACATCTGGTAGAGTGTCTGCAGGTGTTTGGCGGCGGCGCGGGTCGATTTTTCCGGATCGAGCTTCTCATCGACATAGGTGTCCTGTTTCAATCCGTATTGCCGTCCGGTTCGAAGCATGAATTGCCACATACCGCGGGCCCGTGAGCGGCTCTGGGCCAATGGTTTGAACATGCTCTCCTGCTGGGCGATATAAATAAGGTCTTTGGGAATTCCCGCTTCACCGAAGATGGTCTGGATCATATCGCGATAGAGACCGATGCGTTTGAGCCCAAGCTCCACGATCCTTCGCCCTTTGGTTTTGAAATATTCCAGCCATCGCAGGACCGGTTCGTTGACGATCACGGGGATGTCGTAGCGCGTATGGGCAATATCTTCCACCACCCGTTCCTGCAGATCGGACTCGATGGTGATGGGGAATACGTTGACGTCCTCCAGCTCATCGATGGCCGCCGGTTCCAGGTCCTGGTCGCCGTTTTCTCCGTTGGCTTCCTGCCCCGGCTCCTCTTTCCCGTTGGGTTTTTCATCCGTTTTTTGATTTTCCGCCTGATCGGTTTCACTCGAAGCCATACGTCCTTCGATCTGGTACAGGAAATTGAAGATTTCGTCAAAATCCTGTTTCAGACGCGAATGCTTGCGCAGATCGACACCGGAGGAAAGAATCAGATCCAGGGCCGCCTCGAAATCCGCTTTGGCCTGGACCAGGTTTTGCTTTTTCAGCTTGTCGCGGCCTTGCTTGGAAAGTCTTTCCACTTCCGCGAGGAGGCGGTCGGCCTTCTCTTTGGCAACTTCCTTGGAAACGACAGCCGGTTTGGGGACGGCAACCGAGACTTCCTCGCCTGCGGGGCTTGCCGTATCGGGGGGCTTGGCGGAAACCTCCGCCGGCACGGTAGGAGATGCCGGAGGCGCAGGAGCAGGAGCAGGAACGCGTACCTCACGCGTAGCCCCGCAGGAGACAAAAAACATTATGCTGACAAAAACAAATACTCTTTGTATCAAGTTGCCGGCCCTCATGCCAAGGACTATCGGGGGTCGGTACAGTACCGAAGCCAAACCCTAATTCGATTTGATCTGGTAGTTCGCGGAAAGGAGCAGCTGTTCCGCTTCGGAAAGCATACTGAGGGCCTTCAGTACCTGGCGATCGCCTTCGATACCGACCTTGTAGCCCTCTTCCAGACCGAAACAGGAGACGAACAACTCCTGTTTTACCCTGCGTTTGATATATTCCACGCTCTCCGCGAACTCACCCTCTGTAAAATCGATTCCCTTCTGTTGTAAAAACGACTTGAAATCCTCCATCAGGGATGAAGTAAACTCGAAGCTCTTCTTAATGTTCTCTTTCTGGTTTTCGGAGATGTCCAGCGGTTCATCGGTAGCTTGTTTCGGTATCTGGATGTGTCGGGCGGCTTCAATCTCTCCGTTCTTGATTTTTCGTGCATACTCAAAAAAGACATCCTTGGTCGCCAGGACCATCTCGAATCGGGTCAGCTCTCTGGCCTCTATGGTAACATCCGGATTGATTCCGCCTCCGCCGTAAACCTTACGGCCCATATCGGTAAAGGCCACTTCCCGCTTATCCGTTTCGACTGCGTCCTTTTTATTGCTCCGGGCGGCATAGTAATATTCGAATACGGTATCCCCGGTATAACTGCGCTGGATCAGCCGTCCGCTGGGCGTATAGTACTTGGCCGTAGTCAAAGCCAGGCCGGCCCCGTTTTCCAGCTGATACACCGACTGTACCAGCCCCTTGCCGAAGCTGCTCTCGCCTACGACCAGGCCACGATCGTGGTCCTGAATGGCTCCGGCTACGATCTCGGAGGCGCTGGCGCTGGCACGATTGATCAGTACGACCAGCGGGCAGGTGACCTGTCCGGATCCGGGAGTTACGATGTTCTTCTTGGAGGAATCTTCCCTTCCCTTGGTGCTGACGATTACCTTATTTTTCGAGAGAAAGGGATCAGTCACCTCAATTGCCTGTTGCAGGAGCCCACCCGGATTGTCGCGAAGATCCAGGATCAGGCCTTTCAGATTTTTCGGACCCAGTTTTTTCAGCTTCCCGTTCAATTCATCGGATGTAGTTTCCGAAAAACGGTCCATCTTGATATAACCGATTCCCGATCGGATAAAAAAGCCATAGGGAACGGTGTACAATCGAATCTCTTCCCGCGTTATCTCTACATCCAGGGGACGGTCCAGGCTGGCCCGTTCGATCGATATGTTGACTTTCGTTCCCTTGGGCCCGCGAAGATGGCTGATCACCTCGTCGGTGGTCCAATCGTCGATATTCTGGCCTTCCACCTTGGAAATGACATCTCCGGCTTTCAGACCTTTGCGATATGCGGGTGTCCCGGGGTCCGGCGGTTCATAAATAACGACTCTCCCCGAACCGGGAACAAGCGGACGGATGCGGATACCCAAGCCGGAATATTTGCTGTGCTGCTCTTCCCGCATGTTGTTGAATTCCCGAGGATCGAAGAAGTTGCTGTGGGGATCCAGGGTCTGCAGCATGCGCCGGATGGAACCGTATACCACTTTATCCACCGGCACCGTCTGGGCATAGTTCATCTGGATAAGATGGAGAGCCTCCGAATAGTTTTCCAGAAACTGCGTCGTTTGGGATTTCTGCGGAGTCGAACCGGCCGAAACCTTCCCATCGAAAATCCCGCCCGTCAGAGCGCAGACGATCACTATTGCCAAAAGGACGATGTCAAAATTTCTTTTCATCCAATCTATCCATTCCAAAAAATTGAACCTACACATTATACTATCACACCGGCCGTATGCAACGGGGATTGATTTCGTTATGGTTTTTGAAAGATCTTTGCTTCGATGGAAGGATTGAATTCCACTTCCAGGATTTCCATCCAGCCGGTCTCCTTGCCGTTATCGAAAGCGGCATGCCTGGTCGGCAATATAATTCCCTGAAAATTCTTCCAATCGCTGTAATCCACAACTCTATCAGTAGGTCCTGACATGCCTAATCCCTGATAACCGCTACGCAGGATACGTCCGGTCAGCGGGTCGATATACCATCTTGTCCGAGTTCCGTTCGCATCCACCTGGACGATCACTGTTTCGGCATCTCCTATCTTTTCTTTACCGGTAACCGTAAATACAACCTTCGGATCCTCCAGGTCCTGCAAGATCAGAAGGGAATCACGGCGGTTGTCTTTGGCCATCTCCTCCTTACGGCTTGCCGGAAAATCCTGCGACTTGCCCGCTATGGACATGAAGGCCACCTCTTCGGTAATGACCGTGGTCAATTCACCCATGGGCGTTTTGGCTTTGATATATTTACGGTTGGGGAATTGAAAGATGGTTTCCGCCTCCAACTGCAGGTCTCCCTGGGGAGTTTTCAGGTTTTGCATCCCTTTGATCCGTATGGATTTCACCTCTTTCAGACGGGCCGGACCGCCCATGGCTTCCGCAACCTTCACCGCTAATCTTTTGCCTTCTTCCCTGTCCTGTGGAGACTCGTCTTTCGCTTTTTCGCCTGTATCTTTACGGGAAGAAGGTTCCAAAGGTATGGCAATATCCAGCTTCTTGACTTCTCCCAAGAAAGAGAGGGGACGACCGAACTCCTTCTCTTTACCAACGACCAGAATGGCAAAACCCTCCTTTTTCAAATACTTATTGACCACCCGGGCGATATCGGCCGCAGCCACCTTCTCGATACCTGCCCGGAATTGCTCGTTGAAATCGGATGGATAACCGTAAAATTCCAGATTCAGCTGATCGTTCAAGATTCGGCCTTTCGTCTGATAACGAAAGATAAAGGAATTCAAGATACTGTCTTTGGCCCGCTTGATCTCTTCGGCTGTTCCCGGATTCTTGATCATGAGGTCGATCTCTTCCCGCAGGGCCTCGATGGCGTCGACGGTCTTTCCGCTCTGGGTACTGAGATAGAGTTCATAGACTCCCGGGGCATCCCACCCGGTCCCGACCCCTCCGCCTACGTCATAAGCAAATCCCTTTTTGGAACGAACGTTGGATACCAGCCGGGAGGAAAAGCCCCCGCCCAGGATCTCATTCATCACCTGCAAGGCGTAATAATCCGGATTATTCTTCCTCGTCCCCAACTGGATCATACGAATCGAACTCTGGTTGACATCCTCTTTGGAGATAAGGAAAATCCCCGGCCGGGTGGCCGGATACTCGATCGAGGGTTTCTGATAATCCGGTCCTTTGGCCCACTCCCCCAGGGCTGTCCGTATCCTGGCCTCCATGGCTGCCGGATCGAAATCCCCTACGATCCCCAGGATCATACGGTTCGGGTGTACATGCTCATGGTGCCAGGCCAGCAGATCTTCACGGGTGACGGCGTCCACCGTCCAGTATTCCATCTGCCGCGCCGCCGGATGATCCGGTCCGTAAGCCAGCTTTTCCCCTTCCCGTCCGGCGATCTCGGAAACGTCGTCATTTCTCCGGGAGATCATGGTTTTCAACTGCTGCTTGGCCAGATCGATCTTGTCCTGGCGAAATTCCGGTTTTTGCAACAGCTCCAGAAAGGCATCGAAGGTCTCGCTGAAATCCTCTTTCAGGCAGGAAAAATTCATCGATACATGATCGCCGCCGCCACCGGTTTCCACTTTGGCGGCCCTCACTTCCAAAAAATCGTCCAGTTCGTCCCCGGTGCGTTTCGCCGACCCCCCGGTTCGCCATGCCTGACCAAAGATCGAAATCAGACCGATCTTCTGCGCCGGTTCCGTCAAGGAACCTCCGCGAATCAAAGCGGAGCCGGAGATCAGCGGCAGTTCCCGATCCTCCTGCAGGAGAAGAACCATGCCATTCGCAAGCACTACCCTTCTGGGTTTCTGCGGAGTAAAAGGATTCAGCTGTGGAATTGGAATCTTCTTCCAGTCGGAGGCCGGCGGCTTGGCGGTTTCGGCGGGTGCCGCCTGTTTGGGGCTCTCCTTCGATTGGGCCAACAGCGGAAAGCCATTCATGAGGAAAACGGACAAAACAATCGACAACACAAAGCTGGAGCTGGTAAATAAATGCAATTTCATATGAATCTCACGTCTTAATTCTCTTTGCATGAAGGACCCCCTAAGATTTCGCCTGGGCGTTTTCGTTTTCGATCCAGGCCGCAGTGCGGTTGCTCTCGATGAAGACTTGCCCGGCTACGCGCCGTATATCCTCTTTGGAGACCTTCTCGATCCGTTGGACCTGGCGAAAAATCTCCCGCCAGTCTCCATATCGGGTTTGCGCCTGGCTTATGGCCATAGCCAATCCGGCATTGGTAGCCAGTCCGCGAATCAAGGCAGCCTTGGATCGTGCCTTGACTTGACGGAGCTCCTGATCGCTGACGTCCTCCTTTTTCAGACGATCAATTTCGTTATGAATCGCCTTTTCCACCTCCTGCGGCGTGTGTCCTGGAGTCGGAACGGCATAGAAAGCAAACAGATGGGGGTACTTGACTCCGGGGAAACTGCTGAGTCCGGCGGCCTCGGCGGCGATCTTCTGGTCCCGGACCAGAGCCCGATACAGTCTCGACGTCCTGCCGCTGGATAAAATATCCGATATGGCATCATAAACAGCATCATCGGCGGCGCGGAAATCGGGCCGGTGGTACCCCTCCAGGTAAAAAGGTTGGGAGGCATCCTTCATGATGATCCTGCGTTCCACCTGTTGCACGGGTTCCTCGGTCGCCAGAGGGGCCGGTTTGGGCGCCGCCGGGATTCGCCCGAAATAGCGCTCGATGATCGGCATCGCCTGTTTGGCCCTGATGTCTCCCACCAGCGAGATGACCATATTGGAAGGAACGTAGTATCTGGAGAAAAACCGTTTGGCATCTGCGGCGGAAAAGGTGTTCAAATCGGACGGCCAGCCTACAATCGGACGACCGTAGGGATGAGCGGTAAAAGCCGCCGATAAAAACTGCTCCACCAGACGGCCGATCGGAGAGCTGTCCGTGCGCATGCGGCGCTCCTCCATGACCACATCCCGTTCGGTATAGAACTCGCGCATCACCGGGCGCAGGAAACGTTCCGATTCCAGATAAGCCCATAACTCCAGCCGGTTGGAGGGGAGCGAATAAAAATACATCGTCTCTTCGGCGGAAGTGCCGGCATTCATATCGGCCCCGCCATTGCGCTCGACAATCTCCGAAAATTCATTCTTCTTCACCAGGGGCTCCGCCTCCCGGATGGCCGCACGCCACGCCTTCTCCAGTTCAGCGACACGCTTGTCGTCCCGCCCTACGGGGCGACGACGTTCCGCGTCGTACAACTGATAGGCTTTCTCTATCCTCTCCAGGATCTTACCTTCCAGAACCGGATCGGTCACACCGATCTTATCGGTTCCCTTGAAAGCCATGTGTTCGAACATATGGGCCAGGCCTGTCTGTCCTGACTCTTCCTGTACGGCACCTGCATCTACCAGGGTAGAAAAAGAAAAAACAGGCGCGATCGGACGCTCCACCAAAACGACGGTTAGCCCATTGGTCAGCTTGTGAACGGAGACCATCTTTTCGAAAGAGGCCAGATCCTGAGTCCACACTGGCGACAGACAAAAAACAGAAAGCAACAACCGGAAGAACCATATCGATTTACTTCTCATTTATCCTCCCTATGGATGAAAGTAAGATAGTAGCATAAGCTATAACGATCCGGGACAGAGTTCGTTCCTCAACCTGCGAAAAGAATGACGAAGCGGCAAAAAGTCTTTGTTCCGTTTCTTTTCGCAAATCTCGTGTTGATTCCATTGCTTTTGCCGGCGGGACGCCGGCGTTCCCAGGACTTTTTGCCGCTTCATCAAGAATGATCGGGAACAAAACGTCTCGTCAGGCCGACATCACATCTGGGAGCACTGCCCCCCGGAACTGTCGATCGGAACCTCAATCGATGCGCCTTCTCAGGCTGAATTGCCTGATCAGAAACATCCCGGCG
>CAZTVS010000069.1:19713-23720 GCA_964617125.1 uncultured Acidobacteriota bacterium | reverse complement strand
CCAGGGAAGATGCCCGCTCCCCGGGTCTTCAACCCTTCGAGATGGCTTCCGCTGCGTGAAAGACAACCGGAACTCTTGGTTGACACTCAATACGAGTGTTCGGAAGCGAACAGTTCCATTCCATCGGCGAACAGCTCCAGATTCACCCACGGATCTCGATGACTCAGGGCGATCCTTTTCCGGCAAGTTATAACCGGCTGCCAATAAGATTGTAACCATCGTAGTATCATTGGAATAGGCATGGAATACGATGGTTTCCCACTCCCTTCTCCTCCTTATTGCCGGTTTTTCCGCCTAATGGCACAAAATCTGCAAAGGAGATCCTGTCGTGATTGGTGTCATTAGGAATAAAACATAGAATTGACTATCGTTCCTTGAAAAGAGAAAAGATGGACACTCTGTTGCAGGATCTACGTTATGCTTTGCGCATGTTGCGCAAGAGCCCTGGTTTTTCCATGATGGCGGTGTTGACGCTGTCCTTGGGTATGGGGGCCAACACCGCTGTCTTCTCGGCGCTCAATGCCGTCCTGCTCCGCTCGATGCCCGTCCGCAATCCGCAGGAATTGCGCCTGATCAATTGGGAGGGACGCAATCCGCAGTTGAACGGCTATACGGGCATGGGCATCGGCGTCAGCGACGCTCCCTCCGGCAGTTTGCAGATGGGTACTTCGTTTCCCTATCCCGCCTATCGCGACTTTCGCGATCACGGACAGGGTTTCACGGACGTGTTCGCATTCTTCTCGCTTAAGAGTGTAACCGCCGTGGCACGCGGCGAGGCTTCCCTGACTTCCGCCATGCTGGTTTCCGGCAACTATTTTTCCGGATATGGCGCAGGCACGTTGATCGGACGGCCTATTCAACCCGAGGACAACAAATCCGGCGCCGCGCTGGTGGCGGTGATCACCTATCGCTGGTGGGAACGGTATTGCGGCCTCGATCCCCATATGATCGGCAAGGCGATCAACCTGAATCGTGTCAGTTACACCGTAATCGGCGTGCTGCCGCCCGATTACATCAGCCCGGTCATGGGCGATCCGTCCGACATTTACGTCCCGATATCGGCTGCCCAGCCGTATCTCATGCCGACACGCCCGCTCAACTCGCCAAACCATTGGTGGTTTCAAATCATGGGTCGGCTCGCGCCCGGCGCGAATGAAGCGCAGGCGCAGGCGTCCCTCAACGCGCTGTTCCAGCAGACACTCGCGGTTTCCACGTTGAAGATGGAGCAGCCGGGAATCGTGCTGGAGGACGGCAGCCGGGGGCAGTTGATGTTGCGCCGGAAAACAGCGAAGCCGTTTCTTGCATTGACCATCGCGGTGGGACTGGTGTTACTTATCGCTTGCGCGAACCTGGCCGGGATGCTCCTGGCCCGCGGTGCCGCACGCCAGCATGAAATGGCAGTGCGTAGCGCGCTGGGCGCCGGACGCTGGCGATTGATCCGGCAATCGCTGGTCGAGAGCCTCGTGCTTTCCATTGCGGGCGGCGGTCTGGGATTGGTCGTGTCGGCGTGGATCAAGAGCGCGCTGTTGGGCTTCTTTTCCCTCCTGCCGGATGGATTCCGTTTTAACCTCCAGACGGATAACCATGTGCTGCTGTTCACGGCGGGCGTCTCGGTTCTCACCGCGCTGGTGTTTGGCTTTCTGCCCGCGCTCCACGCCTCGAAGGCCGATCCGTTGTCCGGCTTGAAGAATCGATCCTCGCGAGGCGCACCCCGGCTTCGGCTGGGAAAAGCGCTGGTCGCCGCGCAGGTGGGCTTGTCTGTGCTGCTGGTCTTCGGAGCCGCCCTGATGCTGCGCACGTTTGCCAACCTTGCCCGAGTCCATCCGGGATTCGATTCCCGAAACGTGCTGCTGTTCCGGCTCGAACCTGAGGACGCAGGTTATACCGGCAAAAAAGTGACGGCGTTCTACGACCAGGTCGGTGCCGCGTTATCGGCGATTCCGGGGGCGCAAACCGTCGCGTTTTCGAGCTTTCCGCTGGCCAGCGGTACGTCTGCGTCCGAGCGCCTCGAGTTTCCGGGCCGAGAAAAGCGGCCGGGTAATGATTTCCATACAGCCATTCTGGGCGTCAGCGAAAGTTATTTCCGCACGATGTCCATTCCGCTCCTGGCCGGCCGCGAGTTCACAGTGGACGACGTCGTAACAAGCCCGCTGGCAGCTGTGGTGAACGAGACGTTTAGCCGTACATATTTCCCTGGCGAAAATCCGCTCGGACAGAAGTTCAAATTCCAGGATGGCTCGGGCCGGACATTTCAGATCGTGGGGTTGTGCCGCGACGCGAAGTACAACCAGGTGCGGGCGGAAGTTCCGCCGCTGGCGTATTACTCGCAGCGCCAGCTACCGGAGGGCGCAGGCGCGGTGACCTTTGCCGTCCGTTCCGCACTGCCGCCGTATGCCTTGCTGCCTGCCGCTCGTAAAGCGATCGCGGCTCTCGACCCGCAAGTTCCACTGTCGCGGATCAAAACCCAGGAACAGCAGGTTGATGAGTCCATTGCGGGCGACCGGCTGTTCGCTTCGCTGGGCATCGCACTTGCCCTGCTTGCGCTGCTGCTGTCATGCATCGGACTGTATGGGCTGATGGGATACAACGTGGCGCGGTGCACGCGGGAGATTGGAGTACGCATGGCTTTGGGAGCAACGCTCCGGCAGGTGGCTTTCCCCATCGTGCGCGAAGCATTGCGGCTTGTCGGCATCGGCCTGGCGGTCGGTTTGCCGGCAGCACTGGCCCTGGCGCGGCTCATCAAGAGCCAGCTCTACGGTGTTTCGCCTTCGGACCCCATCACCCTCGTAGGCGGAGGCATCCTGCTGATCGCGGTGGCGTTGGTGTCCGCCTGGATTCCAGCCCGGCGGGCGGCCAGGGTAAATCCCATAGTGGCTCTCAGACACGAATAAGAGAGGAATATTCGGGTTGGGCTGCCGTTCTCAGCCACTCGCTCTGGCGAGACCGGTTCCATGCCGATCCTTCCATCCTGGGAAGGGGCATCCTTCTCGACAGTAAGGCCTACACGGTTGTGGGCGTGCTGCCGGTGCCGGGAGCAGGATCTACGGTAATGGTTCCGCAGGTCAGATGGTCCGAGGGTTAAGGCCTGTCACGACCGGGCTGTTTTTTACATAGGAAGCTCAATCCGAGAAGGATCAGGCCGACCAGGCCGAGAAGACATCCGGGGATCAGAAAAAGATACGGCAAAGCGAAAAGCAATCCGCCCGGAGGCCAGCAGAGGATACCGATCAGGATCAGTCCGCCGGCGGGAACCAGCATCGTCCATGCAAGAATACGTAACCCAGATCGCCGCATTTTCTGCTCCTTGCGACGGCAGCTCCTTATTCCTGGAATCGTTCCTGAAACGTGGGTTCGACGGCGGCCAGTTTCAGAAGCACGTCCAGAGGTACCAATTCGAATTCCGGTCCGAGCTTATCGAAAATCGCCTTGACCCTCGATATATCGCTGGACTGCCGAATGTGCGCCACCAGGAAATAGGGACGCTTGGGATTGATCGCAGCCAGCTCCTGCAGATCGGCCACGGCGTCCGCCTCCGGGCGCGTCGGGGACAGGTAATAGTCGAACGACAACAGCGGCCTTCCATCGAGCCTGGCGAAGGTGTGCGAGGGACGGTAGCCGTTGATGAAACCGATGGCATTCGGCATTCCCCGATAATATTCTTCCACCACCTCGCGGGTCAATTCGCTGGGACCTTCGATGGAACCGTTTTCCGAGTAGTCCATGATCTCAAAGGCATTCAGATCCAGCTTTTCCATCAGCTCCCGCGCCTTGGCGATCATTCCCGGCCGCAGCTTTTTAGGGAAGGCCTTCGGGTACAGGTAACCCGGTCCGGAGAGCGCTCCCAGAAAATAGTCGTTCGGAGTCGCCTGACTGTAGAAATACTCCAGCATGGCAGGAGCAAGCCAGGACCAGTTCATTGTGACCTCCCAGGTGTAGGGGATGCTGCCCCTTCCCGGCCTGGTCCAGGCACCCAGGCCCAGGCAATCGGTCTGGATGAAGGCGATATA
>CAZTVS010000069.1:11655-19613 GCA_964617125.1 uncultured Acidobacteriota bacterium | reverse complement strand
TTCGTGAGGCCGCATTCCTCCGTATCCGTCGCCTTGCTGGATAAGTCGGTAAAGAAGGCCTTCCGAACCATGCCGAAATCGGCCACTCCGGGCTTCAGGATCTTCCCGTGCTCGCCGCCGAGCCAGACGATGAAGTCCCGGCTGCAGCGGTTCCAGTATTGATCATAGGCCCAGGCATAGATCTGATAATCGGATTGGCCGGTGAACTTGCCGCGAAAATCGGCCAGGGGCCGCAGTCCGACCTTCTGCATCAGAGGGATCTGCTCTTCGGTAACCACGATCCCTTTTTCCAGACCGGCCAGGGTATAAGAAACGATCAGCGAGGTGCGTACGTTTTTATCCCATACGATATAGCCTTTGATTCTGTTCTGGAAGGTCGCCAACGCCTGCTCCAGGGTATTTAGAGGAGTAAAGGAATACAGTCGTTCCTTTTTCAGATAGTCGTAGACAGCCGGGGTAAAGCGGTAGTCCCACGTCTCGCCGTAAAGGAAGTATAAAAGCGGTTCCTTTTCATTGACCACGCCCTGCAGGGAAATCAGGCAGGCCTGCTCCGGGAGTTGGCCGTCGATCTCCCAGTTGTCGCTCATACGCATGACATAGGCGTTGTTGATGTCGGCCTTTCGCAGCACGTACCTAGCCTCCGGCCCCGCGGTGCGTGTGTCCCGTTTCCAGCGGTAGATGATCGCATTCTTTTCCCGATTGAGTTCATACGTATGCTCCACGAGGAGTGTCCGCGTTCCCTGGGAGGAGATGACCGGATACCTTTCGCTGACCTTGAGGAGGTTCCCCTGCCAAACGGCGGTCACCTCCTTTTTCTTTTCCACCGGGACTTTGACACCCAGATAGATATTGGAAGGCAGCAGCCGGTCGGGAATATCCGCCTGTCGTCTGGTACCATCGGTCTTCAGCGTCATGGTATCGACGATCTTGTTCCTCCCCCACTCCTGGCGAATGACAACCGTATCAGGGCTGACCTCGAATTCCAGGGTCAACATCTGGTAGGAATCGATGTCCGTGCTTTTTTCTTTTACCAGAACCCATTTGCCATTGAAAGAGGCCTCCTGCGCGACGACGCAGGAACCCACAAGCACCAGAGCAACGACCACACCCAATAACCGTTTCATGCGAAATCCTTTCTTTTTGATCCGTTGGAGAATAATTGGATCCGGCTAAAGGTACGCAAAGTTTCCCTGCAGGTCAAGTCTTTGTTGCCGGCGGAACACGGGCCTTTCGCCGAGAATAACCTCGCAAAAAATACCATTTTAAGTGTTTCTTAGCTGACTCCAAAAAATTTTTAGTAGGGGCACGGCACGCCGTGCCCCTACAACAGCTGATACTATTTTCTATTGTACACTCTATTGAGACCTCATCATAGACAAGGGATCGGGGTTTTAGGGATCGTGTCTTTACGGCGGTCCGGTTTTTGTTATACATTGTATTACGACTCGAAGAGAATCGACGATCAGAATTCGTGTATTGTTTTCAGCTCAGGGGAAACATCAGGATTCCCTGTTTCCGGAAAGAGGTATTATGCGTTACTTCATCGTATGTCTGACATTTTCTTGTTTCCTGGCGGCCGGATTCGCCGCCGATCTCCGTATCGGCATCATCGGCCTGGACACCTCGCACGTAATCGCCTTTACCAAGGTACTCAATGACCCCACCCAGCCCGACCATATCCCGGGAGGTAAGGTCGTCGCCGCCTTCAAGGGGGGCAGCCCGGATTTGAAATCCAGTTATGAACGGGTGGATAAATTCACCGCCGAGCTGCAGGAAAAATATCAAATCAAGCTGGTGAACAGCATTCCGGAACTCTGCAATCTGGTGGACGCCATACTGCTGGAGAGCGTCGATGGCCGTGTCCATCTGGAACAGGCGCGGCAGGCCTTTCCGTGCAAGAAACCGGTTTTTATCGACAAACCCCTTTCGGCCTCTTTCCAGAATGCAGTGGAAATCGCCGCCCTGGGCCGCAAGTACGGCACTCCCTGGTTCAGTACTTCCTCACTGCGCTACACACCGACGTACCAGCAGGCCAAAACCGGTGAAACGACCGGAAAGATACATGGGGCCGAGGCCTCCGGACCGGCGGCGCTGGATCCGACCAATCCCGGATTTTTCTGGTATGGAATCCATGCTGTGGAAAGTCTGTATACCGTAATGGGCCCGGGCTGCGAACGGGTCACCATGACCTCCACTGAAAATTACGATCTGGCTGTCGGGGTATGGAAGGACGGCCGCATCGGCACCGTCCGAGGTCTGCGCGCTGGCAAACAGGTATACAGCCTCATGGTTTTCGGGGAAAAGGGAGCCGCCTATTTCCCGGCCGAAAGCGTTTCCTACGTACCTATGCTCAAGCACATCATGACCTTTTTCCAGACCGGTAAGGTGCCCATTCCCAACGAAGAAACCCTGGAAATCATGGCCTTCATTGAGGCCGCGGAGACCAGCCGTAAACAGGGCGGCACACCGGTGCCTCTGCCGAAATTTTAGTCTTTCAGGCGACTTCCCATTCCTGAAGGATTGTCAGCGTCAGCTTCATTCAGCACCGGGGTGCGGCGGCCCCGGGGCTGACTTGTTTTCGAGGGTGCCATGAACAGGAAAGCCATTTTTCAATATCTTTTATTGATTCTTTTCTTCGGTTGGCAGCCGATTTTCGGCGGATCTTCTCTGCCGCCTCAGGATCTGTGGAATCCGGCCCGGTTGTCACAGATACGGGACCGGACCACGCTGGATCCTTCCATCACCTCCAGGATCACTTATCATGATGTCTTCTTCACCTCCAACCCTTCGGCCGACTGGTTCGATCCCACTGCACCGTATCGGGAACACAACGGGGAAGCGATCCGCATCCACGCTTATCTGGCCGTGCCGGCCTTCGGTCAGGGCCCTTTCCCCGCCATCATTCTCGGCCATGGGCACGGCGGACAAGCCGACCGGGACCTGGCCACACGCCTCGCTTTCTTTGGGGGTATGGTCGTCCTGGCAATCGATGCCCCCGGAGCCGGTCAATCGCAGGGAGGACCCAATGACGCCAACCAGTCCTGGATTTCCGTGGACAAAGGTCCCCAGTATGGTTTTCTCTATCATTACGCCTATGCGGGCATGCGGGCCATAACCCTGCTGGAGCATCTGGCGGCGTTATCGGGCAATCCCTACCAGATCGATAGCGGTAAGATTGCCGTTGCCGGCTGGTCGATGGGCGGAATCATGACCAACATCATCAATGGAGTCGATGACCGGGTCAAGTCCGCCGTTTCCATCGTCTGCGTCGGAAACTGGCACCATTCCCTGCGTTACGCCAATTCCTGGCTGTATCACGGGCTCTATACCGGTACCAGAGACGTACCGTACAATCATTCCGATCCGCTGAACAGCGTGGAGGACATCGATTCCGATCCCACCCTGATCACCTTTTTCAACTACTTCGATCCCATCCGCTACGCCCCTCGACAGCAGGCCCCCCTGTTGCTGCTCATCGGTACACACGACGAATATTTTCCCTTGCCCTCGGCCAACCTTTATTATCAGGCCGTTACCTCCTCCGGCAACAATCCCCGTTTCCAGAAACGGCTCTGGCTGCTGCCCAACACCCGCCACGAGATGGATTTTTCTCTGGACACCACGGAGCTGATCGTCGGGCTGCAGCAGTGGCTGAAATACTGCTTCGACGAAACCGCCGCCGAACCGTTGCCGACGCCCCGGATCGCTCTGGGACAGGTCGATTCGGCCCTGCGTTTCGAAATTTCTTTTCCCGACACCTACGCCTCCTCCGGCAATCCGCAGGTCCATCTCTTTGTCGCCACCCAGATCGACACCACTTTGTCGGATATACAGGATTTTAAAGTCTACCCCGCGGTCAAGGAAAACGGCCGCTGGATCGTTTCCCTTCCCGCAGGCACAGTCGGAGCCACAGGCAGTCCCTATCGCTTCGATAACGTCCTCTATTATGCAACGGCTACACCCGCCAGTGGAGTGCCTGTTTCCTCCCTGGTCTATCTATCCGACCGTCCCCTGGACCTCTCTTCCGTTTTTAACCCTACAATCCGCCATTATCCCGAAGACAGCATCTCCGTCCCCCTTCCGCCGGCCCTACCCGAGGTCGGCAAAATGGTCGTCAGTTCCAAACCGGTAACGGTGGGCACGGGCTACCAGGGACTGGCCTTGACCAATCCCACAACCACTTCAGCCTCCATCCGTATCGAGGCCAGGGATAAATCGGGACGCATGGCTCTGCAGGAAGGATTGATCAATCCGGCATTTGCCTCTCTCGCGGCCAACACCCAGATGGTTTTTCTTCCAGAGGAATGGCTGGGAAAATCGGCCAATCGGTTGAACGGATCTCTGGTCCTGCACCTGGCTCAGGGAATATCCACTTCCCTGGCTTTTCGCGGAAGCCTGCAGCCGGCCAGCCTGGAGAGCAACGGGCCACTGCCCCCACCGGGTAGACTTCTTTACCTGCCTCTGCTCCGGGATCTGAGCCCGGACCTGGTCAGGGCACTGCGGCTGATCGCCCCCGTGGGGACCGATACGGCGGATCTGCAGCTTTCCTACAAGACCAGCCAGGGAACGACCTTGAGAACCGAATCTCTGAAGCTGGAGCCGGGAGCATTCCGGGAATCCTGGCTGACGCCGAAAGAACTTCCCGACACTGCCTACATCGAGATCTCCTCCACCCTTCCCCTCCATGCCCAGATGGAAGTCACCGGTAGGGAGGATACCTGGTGTATCGAAGGATTGGCCCCTTCTGCCTCTTTTTCCACGGACACCGCCTTCGTACAACCCCATGTGGAACTCAACGGGATTTTTACCACCTATCTTACCTTGATCAACTCGGCTCAACAGCCCATGCAGGTGACCGCACGCCTGAGGAGAAAAAATTCGACGGTGGCCTCGGGAGAAACGGCCTCCCTTACCATTCCGGCAGGAGGCCTGGTACAAGAGAGCATAGAAACTCTTTTTGCCCTCGACGCTTCTCAACCCGGCGATTCCGGCTGGTTCCAGCTGGAACCGGAAAAACAAGGTCTGGTCGTTGCCGCTCTCGCCGTGGACAAAAGGACCGGTGCGGCTGCAGCTAATGCCCTGCCCCTGCTTCCTTACAACAGCGCTGTCCTGCCGACGGTAATGCGGACATGGTCCTTGCCCTTCTTCGTGGAAGATTCGACATATTATACCGGTCTGGCGTTGTGTAATCCGGGGTTCTTCGATGCCCAGCTGCAAATGTCGGCCTATTCTTCTCAGGGCACGCTCCTGGATTCCGTTCAGATATCCCTCCCTTCCAGGCAGAGCCGGGTGATGCTGGCGTCGCAATGGTTTTCCAAACTGCCGGCGGCGGCCAGCGGACATGTGTTCCTTACGGCCAACACACCGCTGTCGCTGCTCTCCTATTTTGGGACTCTCGACGGGGCTTCCCTGGCCGCTATTCCCATTAAAACCCTGGTACCTTAACGCCTTTTTTAAACAGTCTGAGATATGGAATCGATCCGGGAACTCTATCGCATCGGCAACGGCCCCTCCAGTTCCCATACCATGGGGCCGCGCCGTGCCGCCGAACTTTTTCTCACGCGCATAGCCGACGCCGATCGCTATGCGGTGACTCTCTATGGCAGCCTGGCGGCCACCGGAAAGGGGCACCTGACGCATCAAGTCCTGAAGGAAGCCTTCTCCGGCCGGCGTCTGGAAATCCTATGGAAACCCGGAGAATTCCTGCCCCGTCATCCCAACGCCATGCTCTTCGAGGCCTTCGATGCCGAGCGGCGGACGTTGCTGCAATGGACCGCTTACAGCATCGGAGGAGGAAAGATCCTCGACGACACCTCTTCCCTTGAAACCGATTCCATCTACCCTTACGGCAGTATGGAAGAGATCATGGAAACCTGCCGCCAGAACGGAAAGCAGTTCTGGGAGATCGTGGAGCAGCAGGAAGGACCGAACCTATACGGTTTTCTGGGGGAGGTCTGGGAAACGATGCAGGAAGCCATTCGCCGTGGGCTTAAAAACGAAGGGGTACTGCCGGGCGATCTGGGACTGCCGCGAAAGGCCCGGGCCACGTATGTAAAAACCAGTTCGTATGCCGGCACGATGAAACGCCGGGGACTTCTCTTTTCCTATGCCCTGGCTGTGGCCGAAGAGAACGCGGCCGGAGGGAGGATCGTCACCGCTCCCACCTGCGGTTCCGCCGGGGTGCTTCCCGGCGCCCTCTTTTTTCTGAAGAAACAGCACCGCTTCTCCGACTCGGAGATCCTGCGGGCCCTGGCCACCGCCGGATTGATCGGCAATGTGGTCAAGGCCAATGCCTCCATCTCCGGGGCCGAAGTGGGCTGCCAGGGCGAAATCGGCGTGGCCTGCGCCATGACCGGAGGCGCCGCCTGCCAGCTGTTCGGCGGGACCGTCGCCCAGATCGAATACGCCGCCGAGATGGGCATCGAACACCATCTGGGCCTGACCTGCGATCCGGTGGCCGGTCTGGTCCAGATCCCCTGCATCGAACGCAACGTATTCGCCGCCGCCCGAGCCATCAACCACAGCGCTTATGCCCTGTTCTCCGACGGACACCATCGCATCAGCTTTGACGAAGTGACCGAGGCCATGAAGCAAACCGGAAAAGACCTCTCCCCGCGGTACAAAGAGACATCCGCGGGGGGACTGGCGGTGGTGGAAACCATCTCGCAGGCATGAGGCGGAAGACGGGAGCCAGGAGCCAGCCTCCTGTAGGGGCAACCCTTGCGGTTGCCCTGCGGCGTTTGTGAAGGTGGCTCAAGGGCGACCGTGAGGGTCGCCCCTACGACAGCGATGGTGAACGGATCACTGAAGGCAGGCCATAACGCTCTGTGCCCCGACCACGGCTGATACAATATAGGATTGGGCGGTTTTCAAAGGTGTCATTTATGATAGTGAATCGTTTTTGCGCAACCATGAGTTACCAGACAAAGCACGTTTTGTCCCTGCAGTTCGTCTCCCTTACCTTCGCTTGCTTAGTCGCGTTTTTTGCCGGTAATGCAGCGTCATGGTCGATGCAGGCCCAAAGTCTGTTTTCAACAGAGAAGGACAACGGCTACCGGGGTATATGGTTCGAACTGGGACAAAAATCGGAATACGGCGACAAATACTCCGGCGGGTTGGGAACGTATACCGCCAACCATGTGCCCATGGCCGTCTACAGCAAAAAAGCGAACAAAACCTTTTTTGTATACGGCGGGGCCAAAGAAGGCAAACGGTACCTGCTGAATATGGTGTCCTATTATGATCACACCCGTGGAGTGGTGCCTCGTCCGACCATCGTCCACGATAAAGGCGGGGTGGATGACCCCCACGACAATCCCAGCCTGAGCATTGACGAGCAGGGCCATCTATGGATCTTCGTCAGCGGACGGGGAAAACGACGCCCCGGTTATATTTATCGAAGTACAGCGCCTTACAGCATCGAGCGTTTCGAAAGGATCGGCGAACGCGAAATCACCTACCCCCAACCACGATGGATACCAGGACGGGGTTTTTTGCATCTCTTCACCAAATACACCGCCGGCAGAGAACTCTACTGGAGTACCAGCACCGACGGCAAGACCTGGTCGCCGGACTATAAGTTCGCCGGGATGGGTGGACATTACCAGACCAGCCACCAGCGGGGAAAAAAGGTGTTTACTGCCTTCAATCGACATCCCGGCGGGAATGTGGACCGGCGCACCGACCTCTATTTCCTGCAGACGAGCGATATGGGGAAAACCTGGCAGAATGCAGAGGGCCGGCAAGTCTCCCTGCCGCTAACCGATCCGGCCAATCCGGCCTTGGTAAGGGACTATGCCGCAGACAAACGGTTGGTATATATCCACGATATCGATCTGGACGACCAGGGACATCCGGTCATTCTCTACATCACCGCAGCCGATTTCAAACCGGGGCCGAGCGGAGATCCCCGCTGGTGGACCATCGCCCACTGGACGGGCAGGAACTGGGCCATCCAC
>CAZTVS010000069.1:3543-11555 GCA_964617125.1 uncultured Acidobacteriota bacterium | reverse complement strand
AGATCCCCGCTGGTGGACCATCGCCCACTGGACGGGCAGGAACTGGGCCATCCACGAAGTGACCCGGGCCAACCACAACTACACCACCGGATCGCTCTACCTCGGCAAAGACCGGTGGCGTATCATCGGCCCCACCGACCCCGGTCCCCAGCCGGTCGGCAGCGGCGGTGAAGTCGCCATCTGGACCAGCAGCGATCAGGGTAAAACCTGGCACAAAGAAGGCCAGGTTACCCACAACAGTTCGATGAACCATAACTATGTGCGCCGCCCGGTCGATGCCCACCGCGATTTCTATGCCTTCTGGGCCGACGGGAATCCGGACGGCTTCTCCCGCTCGTACCTGTATTTCTGTAACCAGGCCGGGGACCGTCTATGGCAGCTTCCCTACGATATGTCCGGCGATTTCGCCCGGCCGATTTCCATCCCCTGAAGGATGGTAAAACCGGAAGAACGCCCGTTTCCCCTTACCGATTCTCCGGGTGCCCTGGTACAAGTCCCTGGTTCCAGGGTACTGCAGCATGATCGCTGGGTTTGGACACGGCACGATGTGCCCCTTTTCTGAATTCGCTCCGTAGGGGTAATCCTTGCGGTCGCCCGGCCACTTATGTAGAAATACCTCCCGGGCGACCGCGAGGGTCGCCCCTACACGAATTACCTGAGAAAGGTTTGTAGTTCCGCGTTTACGCGGCTTCCCATGGATCCATGAAAGCCTGTATTTACGCGACAACGCCTGAAGGTGGTACAAACACGATCCGTTTTCTATCCGTATCGATTTTTTACAGTCTCGTTCTCTTTGAGGACCTCATAAATAAAATCCCTTTTTCAATCATTTCTACATTTACTCTGAAAAATATGGAGTAGGGGCACGGCGTGCCGTGCCCTGGTGACCGTAGGATGGGGGCTCCCCTTGGGCACGGCGTGCCGTGCCCCGACAAAGGCTGATACAATATTCTATAGCACGACTTTTTACGCTTTATCCTGCCGGAACTTCTGGCAGCAGACCCCATTGATCCAGTAGAAAGGCATAGTCATAGGCGGTTTCCCGCAGGGCGTCATAACGTCCCGAGGCGCCTCCGTGTCCGGCATCCATATCGGTTTTCAGCAGCAGCCGGTGATCGTCGGTCTTGAGGGTACGCAACCGGGCCACATATTTGGCCGGTTCCCAGTACATCACCTGGCTGTCGTGGAAGCTGGTCCGGATCAGCATGGCCGGATAGTTTTTCGCTTCCAGATTACTGTAAGGACAGTACCGGCGCATCACCCGGTAATCTTCGGCCAGATTGGGATTCCCCCACTCTTCATACTCTCCGATGGTCAACGGCAGCGAGGCATCCAGCATGGTGTTAAGCACATCGACAAACGGAACATGGCTGAGGATGGCCTTCCATAGGTCAGGACGCAGGTTGGCCACCGCACCCATCAACAATCCCCCGGCACTGCCTCCGCTGGCAATGATGTTTCCCGCGGAAGTGTACTTCCCGGCAATGAGACACTCGGCCACAGCAATGAAATCGGTGAAACTGTTCTCTTTTTTCTGCAACCGCCCGTCGTCGTGCCACACCTTGCCCATTTCCCCTCCGCCACGCACATGGGCCAGGGCGACGATCACTCCCCGATCGAGCAGACTGAGACGCGAAGAACGAAAGGTGACCGGCAGGGGGTAGCCATAGCTGCCATACCCTTGCAGGAAGAGCGGAGCAGAGCTATCCAGAGGCGTATTGCGGCGGAAGACAACGGAAACTGGTACCTCCACGCCGTCCGCCGCTTTGGCCCAGAGCCGTTCTGTCTGGTATTGTCCCGGCTCATATCCGCCCAGCACCTCTTCCTGCTTGAGCAGAACGGTGCCGTGGGTTTGCATATCGAATTCGTATATCGATGGCGGAGTGATCAAAGACACGTAATGATAACGGAAGGCATGGGTCTCGAATTCCATATTGACCGCCGGTCCGGCATCGTAGGCCGGCTCGGGAAACGTGATGGTCGTTTCCTTGCCACAGGCCATCTCTACCACGATCATCTGAGCGAGTCCCCGGATCCGCTCGGTTCTTACCTGATGCGCGGTGAAAAAGGCTACGTTTTCCAACATGACCTCGGACCGGGCGGGCAGTTCCTCTTTCCAATTCTCTTTTCCGACGGCATCCGCCGGCATGGAAACCAGACGAAAAGTGCGGGCGGTATCGTTGATCCGCAGATAGAGGCGTTCCCCGTGGTGATCGGCATCGTACTCCACATCCTGCCGGCGCGGTTCGATCACCCGCCATTCCCCTTCCGGCCGATCCGCGGGCAGGAAATGGGTCTCCGAAGTCGTATGGCTGCGTATGTCGAGCATCAGAAACGCCCGGCTGCGCGTGCGGTATACCTCGAGAGAAAAGAGTTCATCCGTTTCTTCCCGGACCAGTGTCGATTCCGAGGTGGCCAGATTGTGCCGGTACAACCGGTATTGCCGCTTGGTCTGAGCGTCTTCCTGCGTGTAGAAAAGGGTCCGATCATCGGCGGCCCAGGCAACGCTACCCACGCGCTCGGCAATCAGCCCCAGAATCTTTCCCGTTCTGGGTTCCTTTACATACAGCGAATACTGGCGGAAACCGACGTTGTCCGTGGTATAGGCCAGAAGACAGGCATTGTCGCTGACGGCAAAGGCGCCCAGATCCATAAACTTATGTCCCTCGGCCATGCGATTGAGATCCAGCAGGATCTCTTCTTCCGCCTCCATGGAGCCTTGGCGGCGAGCCCATAGGGGGTATTGCCGGCCCTCTTCGGTTCGCGAATAATACCAGTACTCTCTCAGGCGATAGGGAACCTGGACGTCCGTCTGTTTGATACGAGCGAGCATCTCCCGATACAGCATTTCCTGAGCGCCTTCCGTAGGCTGCATGACAGCGTTGGTATAGGCATTCTCCGCTTCCAGGTATAAACGGACATTGGGATTTTCCCTCTCGCGCAGCCAGAAGAAGGGATCGCCGCGGCGATCCCCGTGGATACGAACAAATCTCTCGATCTGTAAGGCAGCCGGCGGAACGGGTTTGTTTTTCTTTTCCATAGTATTTCCTTAAAGGGGAGACAAATGATAACACGGACGGACACGAACACTTGCGGAAACCCGGGGTGAGGGATGGGATTCTGGAAGAGACTGTTGAGAAACAAAAAACCCGGGGGGACTTTTGCGTCCCTCCCGGGTAAAAAGGTGAAGATAGTCTTCACAGGCAGGAATGCCTGTGTCACCCTTGCGTCTAGAATTCTACCCGCAGCTGCATGTGGATGATACGCGGCAGGTTAGCCTGGGACGTTTTCAAACCGCCCAGCTGGGAGGAAGTCGGGGAAGTGGTCAGTGCCCCAAAAAACTGCGGATGATTCAGAGCATTGATCACATCGCACCGGTACTGCAGCTTGAGCCGCTCGGTCAACCGGAAATATTTCTGCAAGTTGAAACCGAAATCGAAACGGTTGGGGTTGCGTACATCCGGAAACATCGTGGGATAGTTACGCAGGGTATAGGCCGTCGGGGCTTTAAAAATACTTCCGTTGTACCAACGGTCGAGAGTGCGTTCGCCAGCCGGCAGCTTGGCGCTGGCTTCCGTCGTTTTCGGCCCCTCGGGATGTTGAATGATATATCCAGAGAAGAATTCCACCATCCCGCTCCATTGCCAACCGCCGATAACCTGATCCAGCCATCCCGGGGCATCGGACAATACGGCTTGCCCCTTACCGAACGGTAACGACCATACCGTACCCAGGGTGAACCTCTGCGGACTGTCCAGTTCGTTGGCAATCCGTCGTTCCAGCTTGGAGCTGCCGGGATCGGCGAGATTGAAATCCTGGGCATTCAACAGAGAGATCTCTTCCAACGTTTTAGAGATGGAGTAACTGGTGGTAAGGGAAAATTTCTCGGAGAAACGTTTGACCAGACGGGTCTGGAAACCGTTGTAATCGGATTTTCCGATGGAGATGTTGTTCATGGTCACGCCGCTGTACTGAGGATAGGCATACATCAGGTATCGCCGCTCGATCGTGGCCCCATTCAAAGAGGCATTGTTGGGCAACTTGCCGGCCATAGGATTGGATACCTTTTCCGTATAGTAGGTGCTGGCCTTGCCCAGCTCCGCAGTCGGAACATAGTTCAAACCGGCCGAAATCGGCAGATGGCGGGTGTTGTTGCCGATGTAGCCGAGGTTGATCACCATGTTCCAGGGCAGCTGGCGCTCGATATCGAAGGAATAGGTGTGAGCCAAGGGAATGACCCGATCCAGATAATTGAAGCTGATTCCCAATCCCAGATAGGTGGAAGTTCCCAACTTATTCTGGGTGGGTTTCAACAGCGTGCTGGGAAATGGATTGCTGAGGGTCGCGGCCGGAATCCCGGTCGTGGAGGAAGCGATAATCGGCGTGGACACCGAATAACCTTCCGTCCCTCCGGAGGCGTTTTGCCCCATGTAGTAGAGTCCGTATCCTCCACGGATTACCGTCTTATCGTTGAGCATGTAAGCCACTCCGATCCGCGGCTGCCAGTTGTTGCGATCGCGATTGAAGGCCATCCGGTCGGTACCTTCGGTGCCGGCAAAGAGGAGCCCTCCGGTCAGATTCAGACCGGTAGCGCTGATCGGAGCCGCCTGCCCGAAGGCAAAGCCACGGGTTTGACGGTTGAAGCGTTCGGTGATCGGGGTCTCGTAATCCCACCGCAGACCCAGGTTCAACGTGAGCTTCCGGTTTACTTTCCAGTCATCCTGGAGATAGAACACATAATAGAGGTGCTGGCGGGAGTAGGTATCTGCAATGGTAACCGATCCGCTGGTCGGATAACCAAGGAGGAAGGAAGCCCAGGAGTTCCCGGAGACCTTATTGGCGGTTACCGGATCCGATCCGGTCATCAGGTGCTTGAAGGTGTAGCTACCGCTGGTGGTGCCCAGAGCGATGGAGTTGGCACGATAGACACGAAATTCCGTGCCGGTCTTGATGGTATGTTTATTCAGCACCTTGGTGAGGTTGGCCTGGGTGCTGTAGGTATAATCAGGATTCAGCTCCTCCGGACGGCTGGCACCAAATTCCTTATAATCGTCCATATTGATTTGAGGAAAGTGGGAAGGTTTAACCAGCTGAGCGATCAGGCTGCTGGAATAACCCAGAGTCGACAGATCGATCCCGGTGCCCATGGATCCGCTGCGGTTATGCCACTTCAACATACCGAGACGCACGTTGAAGATAGTTGTCGGATTCAACGTGGAGGTCCAGTCGATCGCGCCGCTGGTGTCGCCACGAACCAGGGGCGCATTGCCGCTCGGTTCCGCCGCATTGGTACCCCAGACAAAACTGCGCATCTCGTGCAGCAGGTTGTGTCCGTAACGGATGTACATGTTGTTGTTGGAATTGATCGCCCAATCCAGACGGCCGATGTAGGAATCCCAATGCTGGATCCAGCGGGATGGATAGGTGTAGTTGTTGGTATGCGCCGAGCCGGTTCCGGCACTGTTCGGCAGTGGATAGTAGGGAGCCATTTTGGCGGATACCGGATCGATACGGTTGGCAGGAATGGTGTTGTTGGCGAAGGCATCGCGCACGTATTTTCCATCGACAACCCGGGTGGTCATCGGATCGTAGATAACGACCTGTTGGCCGCTGGAATTGAGCAGGGATTGGAAATTCCCGTTGCGAACCTCGGCGATAGGCATGGTGACTACGCCGGGATCGGCCGTTCCCTGACGGATACCTTCATAACTCAACATGAGGAACAGCTTATCCTTGATGATCGGGCCGTCCAGCTGAGTACCGAAGGTGTGGATCTTGGCCGAAGGCCTAATGGCTTTGCCGTCTTTGTCCAACCGGTTGGTTGCCTTGTTCAGTTCCCAGGTGTTGGCGTTGAAGATGCTCGCCTGCTCATCGAAGAAGGCGTTTCCGTGATAAGCATTCGTTCCCGATTTCAGAGAAATGTTAATCACGCCGCCACCGCTGCGTCCGTATTGCGCATCATAGGTGTTGGTTTGGACTTTAAACTCCTGCACCGCGTCCATCGTGGGCACCAGAGATATTGACCGGCCGGGGCGGACCGTAGTCATTCCATCCAGCAGGGCTTCATTTTCACTGCTTCGTCCCCCGTTGATCGACATGCCGGAAGCACCGCCGATATCCAGGGGGCGAAGGTAACGCCAGGTGCCGGTCTTTTGTACACCGGGAGTCAACCAGGCCAGCTGAAAGGGATTGCGGCCGGAAGTAGGCAGATTGGCGATCTCCTTGCGGGCGATGATGTTTCCGCGGCTGGCGGTGTCGGTTTCCACCGTAGCCGTCTGTCCGGAGACGTTGACCGTTTCGGAGATTCCGCCCAGTTCCATGCGGACATCCATACGCAGCTTGTCGCTGACCTTGAGTTCGATGTCCGTACGGATGAATTTCTTAAATCCGGAGAGTTCTGCCGACAGGGTGTACTTGCCGGGATTTAAAAATGGAACGACATAAACGCCTTCGTCATTCGTCACCGACTTGTATTCGACATTTCTTTCTACGCTGGTGATGATGACCTGCGTTCCCGGCAGTACGGCTCCGGAAGGATCGGTGATGACCCCACTGACGGTGGCACGGTATTCCTGGGCCGAGAGCGGAACGGCACTTAGGAACAACAGTGCGAAAGACAGTAAGAAAACGGATGCAAACGAGAGGAAATCTCGTTTTTGAAAGATCTTTTTGTCCTCCATGGAAATCTTCCTTTCTTTAAAGATAGATAAACATTAAAAAACCGTGTGTCGGGCTTATTCGCCCGTTAGGATAGAGGGGGTTGTGAAAAGTTTCGTTCCGGTTCCAGTATCCTTCCTCAACTCTCCATCGACGACCTTTTTATGGATAGGCAAAAGCCAATCCGTATGCCGCTCCCAATGAGATGAAAACGTTAAATCTTCCTTTAGATGATCTATGGATGTCAAGGCGGGAGACACTGCTTTTCGGCCTTATTCATGAAAATAACGTTAACTGTAAAAATAATAACGATAACTGTTCGAACGATTATCGTTAACTATATACTTACTCCCCGAAACGCGTATTTTCCACTGAATTCTTCAATTTTGTGGTACACCGGCCGGCACTTTTTACGTCTATACAAAGGTGAAGATGGATTTGAGCAACCATTCGGATGTTCCTGTGGAAATCAAGGAAGAATCACTGCGGGCCAGGCTCCGATCCGATTGTCCGGAAGAATTCGGCGTGCTCGTCCCGATTTTCGAGAAGCAGCTGGTCCACCTGGCCCTGCGTTTGACCGGAGATAGAGAGGAAGCACGCCAGATCGTTCAGGAGGCGTTTTTAAGAGCGTTTAAGAATCGGCTCCATTTTCGCGGAGAGGCATCTGTACGAACATGGCTAAGTCGTATCGTTACCCATTTATGTATGGACCTGCTGCGGCGACGAAAATGGCGCTGTCTCTTTCTCCCCTGGACCGGGAAATCGCAAGAGAAGACGGAAAAGGAAGAACCGTCAACGGTCGAATGGGAAAAAGCAGGGGAGGACGCTTCCCAAGACGATCTGATTTATCGGAAAGAGATAGGAACGAGACTGCAACGGGCCGTCGAACTGCTGACACCGAAACAGAAAGCGGTTTTTCTGTTGATGTATTTTGAAGATCTTTCCATCCATGAAATCGCATCTTTACTGGACATGGAACCGGGCACGGTAAAAACTCATGCGCACCGGGCCCGAATCCATCTGCGGGAGTTGCTTGCGGATCTATCTCCTTCGCGAGATCGAGCCACAGCCTGTAGCGGAGAAGCAGGATGAAGATACAAAAAAATCATATTATAGCTATTTGCATCAGCAGTCGTAGGGGCACGGCGTGCCGTGCCCAAAGGATGCCCTTATCCTACAGTCGCCAGGGCACGGCGCGCCGTGCCCCTACTCCCATTTTTTTTGGGAACAGGTTAAGAAACGAGGGCAAGAGGACCTAGCCATGAACGAAAAACATCCAAACCAGGCTCAGCTCTGGGCCTATCTTGCCGATCGGGAGGAAGACCGGGATGTGTCGGCCCATATCCTTCATTGTG
>CAZTVS010000069.1:0-3443 GCA_964617125.1 uncultured Acidobacteriota bacterium | reverse complement strand
TATCTTGCCGATCGGGAGGAAGACCGGGATGTGTCGGCCCATATCCTTCATTGTGAGGAGTGCATCAAGAACGTCGATCTCTGGAGGGAGATCCTTCGTGACCGCAAAAAGGAATTGGTCCAGGAAGTCGAATCTCTTCCGGATACGTACTGGCAAAAACTGGAAACCGAGATAAAATCCCAGCTTCAGCCTTCACCCAAAATACTATGGCACGTTTTCCGCTATGCTACGGTTCCGGCCCTGGCCATGTTGATTTTGGCATCTCTTTGGATCCACCGTTATTCTCGGGGAGAAGGATCGATCACCGAAGAACAACTGGACACGGTGGCAGAACTCTCCCTCAGCTATGGGGTTCTGCCGGCTGAAGACGACCTTTTCCAGGAAGCATCGCTATTGATCCATCAACCCCCGTACGGAAGCCTGAGTATCCTCGATCCAAACGAGGACCGGGCTCCGGAGCAGGAAGATCCGTCATTTCTATCGAATTGGAATTAATACGTTCAAACCCGACAGGAGGCATTATGAAAACCCTATCCCGACTTGTTTTCCTTTCTCTTCTGCTCTTTTTATGCGGCGAAGGTATCGCCTTTTCCCAGGAACTGCCTCCGATGCGATGGTGGAAGGACAAGTCAATCATACAGCTCCTCGATTTGAAACAGGACCAGATGGACCGCATCGAAGCCATCTTCCGACAAAATACCAAGACCATCATCGATCTGAAGGCGGAAACGGAAAAATACCAGTTCGATTTGGGTATGTTGATGGAGGACGAACCTCTGGAAAAAGAGAAGGTACTGGCCATGGCCGATCGCCTGGATGCCTCCAGGGCAAAATTGTCAAGAATCATGCTGACGATCCTGATCGATGTGCGCAAGGTACTCACTCTGGAACAATGGCGGAAGTTTCAGGAAGCGCGACCGGCGCTGCGCAACAATCGTTTGAATGCCAGAAGGAGAGAAAACCTGCCGAACCGGACCCCTCGCAACCTTCCACCGCAGGCTCCGGTCGCTGGCGAGAATCCGGCGGACCCCCAATAGTTTTCCTGCAAACGGTACCAATCGGAACGGGCCGGCGGGAAAATTCCCATCGGTTTCAGGCGACAACCACTTGACAGCGATACTTTTCCCGGCGCATCATACATTTATCTCTGACGAAGCGGTAAAAAAGTCGGTATTTTGTGCCGATTCGAAAATTCTATATTGATTCGAAAGAGGATGCCGGCAAGATGGCGGCGCTCCCGGCACTTTTTAGCGCTTCGTCATCTCTATCGTTCCGTTGCTTTTGAATCAGGAAGGAAAACTGTCATGGAACACCACTTTTTCCCATGTTCTGTTGCATCCAGGCGTAAATCCATATCCCGACGCGGACTCCTGGAATCTATGTCTTTGTTGATCGGGGCCGGCTCCTTAACCTCCCTGTCCGAACTGAAGGCCCAAATCGTGCCCAGGGAGGATGCCCGCCTGCAGACAGGGTATATCGAATACCCTACCGAAAAGGGTAAGATGCGGGCCTACTCCGCCCGGCCCAAAGGGGAGAAAAAACTCCCGGCCATGATCGTCATTCATGAAAATCGCGGCCTCAATGCCCATACTGAGGATGTTGCCAGGAGGGTTGCTCTGGAAGGATACCTGACCATTGCCCCGGATGCCTTGTCTCCGCTGGGCGGTACACCGGCGAATCCTGACGATGCCAGGGGCTTGTTTGCCAAATTGGACAGAGCGGAGAATATCGGCAATTTCACCGCCGCCGTCAAGTACCTCAAAACCCACCCCCAATCTACCGGAAAGGTCGGCTGTACCGGCTTTTGCTGGGGCGGAGCCATCACCAATCAAGTGGCCGTCCAGGCTCCCGAACTGAACGCAGCCGTTCCCTTCTATGGCAGTCAACCGGCCACGGAAGACGTGGCACGGATCAAAGCCGCCCTCATGCTGCATTATGCAGGGAATGACGAAAGGATCAATGCCGGGATTGCGGCCTTTGAAGAGGCATTGAAGAAAGCTTCCATCGAATATAAGCTATTTATGTACGAAGGGGCCGGTCACGCCTTTTTCAACGATTCCAACCCCTCGCGCTATCACAAGGAGGCGGCCGAACTAGCCTGGCAAAGGACCCTCGAATTTCTCAAAGAGAAGTTGAAAACCTGAGAAGGCCGGACGACTCCCGATCCGGACTCAGGAGCGGCGGAATTTCTGATACAGGGCTTCGATCTCCTTCCCGTCCCGTTTTCCTTCATAGAGAAGGACTCGATAGCGAAACAGGGCCTTCTCCCCTGTTTTGATTTTCAATCCGAACGGCTGGGGATTCGCTTCCTTGTGGGCCGTCTGAAAATCGAGCTGCCCCAGGGGATTGACGCTGAAACAGCCATATCCGCGGGCATGCCAGTAGGTCGGCGAGTTGACCCCGGACGGATGGCTCAATATGGCTACTCCATAAACCTTTCCTTCATTTTCTCCTTCCAGGCGGATCCAGTTGGCCCGTTTCCCCCAGACCCCTTTTTCCAACTCTCCCCCCTCGGAGTTCAGATAACGGCCCCCAGCTTTTTCAGTGAGCCATTGGGCGACACGAAAGGCAAACATCCCTTCCTTTGTGTCCCCGAAGGAGATTTCCCTCTGCATGGCTTCCAGGGTAATGGTGAGATCAATGGCAACCATGTCCTTCGCCAACACCAGGAAAGTCATCTCCCGTTCCTCCGCCAGGAGGGCTTCCGAATTGGTCCCCACCCAATGAGCCAGGGTTTTCAGCGTTCCCTTCTTATTGCCCGCTTGCATTTTCAGCACTTTCTGATGCCGGATGGCGGGAAGGGCATTTCGACTGTTACCCCAGAAATTGTTTTCCTTGGAACCCACCTGGTCCACGGTGAAAAAGATACCCTGGTGATGGGGATGATCGTTGGCCTCTCCTTCCACTTTGGCAAAGGGGAAGGCGCGGCTCAAGGCCGTGCCGGAGGGACTGTTCACCGGAAACAATACCGGTTTGGTTTGTTGCACTCCGGGTACGACCAGGGGCTGGGCCGGATCCGGGGCGTAGCGGTAGGAAGTCAGCAAACGTCCGTCGATCCTGACATCCACCTGGTATTGGCCCTCCTGGAAAGTCACCTTCTGTGCCTGCAAGCACACGCCGGCCTGCAATGCAAAAAACAGAGTCAGCAAGAAAGACGATAATTTACTGTTCATGCGAGTTCTCTCCTCCATTAAAGCCGTTTGGCGGCATATCCCTTTTTCTGAATCTCGACTCATTCCGGTCTATGCAATTATAGAGCAAATCAAGGGAGTATTCTTTTTTCCCTGTGAGGTGGCTGTTGCCCACCTTTCAAATACTTTATGAATGCAGTATTTATAGTAGGGAAGAAGTACATAGCGATGAACTGTGGCAGTACGGACCCCGCGATTTTCATTTCTTGATTGAGTATGACTGTGGCCCGGGTAAAATATACCGGGAGCGCC
>CAZTVS010000068.1:16653-24129 GCA_964617125.1 uncultured Acidobacteriota bacterium | reverse complement strand
GATCAAGCCCTTCGTTTTCGCCTCCGGACTGAGTACCGATTTCACCGACGGCCATTCGCGCCGCAACCTATCCAACGTCGGTGCCCAGGTGGATTTCCGTACGGTGGTCTTATCGAATTATCAGTTCACCCTGTCGGCCGGAGTCGCCAAGGCCTACGAAAAGCACCATATACCGTCCCAAGAGTTCATGATTTCGCTGAAGATCCAATGAGTGCCGGACTTGAGATCGCCATCGGTCTGCTCCCGGTCCTGACCTTCGTTCTGGGTCTGGTCCTGATGGACAGCTACAAACTGACTCCCTGGACATCCCTGGGGCAGTGCTTTCTGGCGGGAGTGATTGCCGGTTCCATCTGTCTGGGGCTGCACCTCGGAATCCAGCAGATATTCGATGTGCCGGACGGGGTCCTCCGCCGCCTGATCGCTCCGGTTACCGAGGAATCTCTGAAGGCTATCTATCTCTGGTATCTGCTCTTCCGCAAAAAGATCGGTTTCCTGGTGGATGCCGCCATCTACGGCGCGACCATTGGGGCCGGTTTCGCCTGTCTGGAAAATATTCTGTATGCCTTGCAGCTGGAGGGCGAGAGTGTTCTTCTTTGGATCGTACGCGGTTTCGGCACGGCTCTGATGCATATCGGTGCCACCGCCCTACTGGCCATGATGACCAAGAGTCTTCTCGACCGTCGTTCGTGCCGGTTTCTGCGAGGGTTGCTGCCCGGATGGTTGGTGGCCATTCTGAGCCACTCTCTTTTCAATCACTTTCTGCTGCCCCCGGTCGTGGCCACTCTGCTGCTGGTGTTGATTCTTCCCCCGGCCATGATGATACTCTTCGACCGCAGCGAGAAAAAGCTGAAGGAATGGCTTGGCATCAGCTTCGACTCGGATGTCGAGCTCCTGCGGATCATACGCGCCGGTCAATTGGCGGAAAGCCGTATCGGAGAATATCTGCAGACATTACGGAGCCGTTTTTCCGGTGAGACCCTGGCCGACATCCTCTGTTATCTGCAGATCTATGTCACCCTGTCGATCCGTGCCAAAGGGATGCTGCTGCTGAAAGAAGGCGGATTCCAGCCGCAGCCCGATCCTGCCCTGTCCGGGCTGCTCACCGAACTGGATGTCCTGGGGAAAAGTATCGGTTATGCGGGACGTCTGGCCCTGTCTCCCGTATTGCGTCTGTCGGACCGTGATCTATGGCAATTGCGCCGGTTATGACGACCGCGGAGGATGCTTTTTCGGGGCGCCTTTGGATCCTGACAGGGACGGAAAACTCCGCTCCCCTCAGCGGTGATTGTATAATTCCTTGTCGAAACGTGAACAAAAGGACCATGAAGCCAAACCATTCTTTTTTCCTCTTCATTTTACTGTGTGCCATCCTTGGCGGAATCATGTCGCCTCTTTGGGGCGCAGACCAGGCATCAGTGAAATTTATCCCTCACTGGCTGCCCCAGGCCGAGTTCGCCGGATACTACTGCGCTTTAACCCAGGGGTTCTACAGCCAGAGGAACATAGAGCTGCATATCCTGAACGGCGGTCCCAATCATCCTTCCTCCGCTGAGCTGGAGAAGGGTTCGGTCGATTTCGCTTCCCTCTGGCTTACCAATGCCCTGCAGCTGCGTGCCCGGGGAGTACGAGTATTCAATATCGCCCAGTGGATCAATCGTTCGGCCTTGATGTTCATCACCCGAAAAGCGAGCGGGATCCGTACGCCTCAGGATATGAACGGTAAAAAGGTAGGAATCTGGGGAGGCGATTTCCAGATACAAACGATGGCCTTTTTTAAAAAATACAACCTGGAAGTCCGCATCCTCCAGCAGCCGAATTCGATCAATCTTTTTCTGGACAGGGGCATCGATGTGACCTCGGCCATGTGGTACAACGAGTACCATACCATTTTGAATGCCGGCCTGGATCCGGAGGAACTGCAGACCTTTCGTCTGGCGGATCACGATCTCAATTTCCCGGAGGAGGGTGTCTATTGTCTGGAGAGCACTCTGGTCAACCGGCCGGATTTGTGCCGGGATTTCATTCTGGCCAGCCTGGAGGGATGGCAGTATGCCTTTCTGCATCCGGAAGAGGCGATCGAGGTGGTTTCGGCTTTTGCCAAAGAGGCTCGAATTCCCTGCAATCGTTCCCACCAGCGATGGATGCTGGAACGCATGAAGGATCTGATGATCGCTCCGGGCACCGACCGGACTCGTTCGGTGACCGCGCGCAAGGAATATGAGATTCGTCCGCTCCTGTCCAGGAAAGATTATGATTTCGTCTGCGAAAAGATGAAGGAGTACGGTCTGATCAGCACCAGTCCGGTCTATGAGGATTTTTTTAAAACCGTATTCTTAACTCAATACTGAGCCGCAGGAAACGTATATGCACAAGCGAGGATTGGCCTTCCAATTGATCCTGTATATCTTCGTCAGCGTGGCCGTTATCGCCGGTGTCATTTTCAGCTACAACTACTATATCTCCCGTCGGATCATCGAAAAGAATCTGCGCGAAAATGCCAAGAACCTGACGACTTCCGTGGTCAACCAGATCGATAAGATCTTTTCCCAGGTGCAGAAGGCCCCGGCCAATCTCGCTCCTGTGCTGGAATCGTCGACCTATTCCGAAGTGGAGCTGATACGGATTTTGCGGAACCTTCTGGACACCAACCCGGAAATCTACGGTTCCACCATCGCCTTCGAACCCAACTTTTTCGATCCACAGCGCCGATACTTCGCCCCTTATGTCTATCGTACTTCCGGAGGGAACGTGCTGACCTACCTGGGCAACGACAGCTATAACTATTTCACCATGGACTGGTACCAGATACCTAAGGAGATCGGTAAACCGATTTGGTGCGAACCCTATTACGACGAAGGGGGAGGAAATGAGGTGATGACCACCTATTCCATTCCTCTTTACCGGCAGAAGGAGGGTAAGAAGCAGTTCTTCGCCATACTCACGGCTGATGTCTCCCTGCGTTGGCTGCACAAGATTGTCTCCTCGATGAAAATCTATGAGACCGGTTATGGGTTTCTCATCAGCCGCAACGGCAGCATCCTGGCTCATCCGCTGGAGAGTGTGATCATGAACGAGACCATCTTCAGCATCGCCGAGGAACAGAAATCCACCCAGTTGCGGCAGATCGGCCGACAGATGATCTCCGGCGCCTCCAGTTTTGCCGAGATCCAATACACCAATATCGCTACCGGGAAACTCAGCTGGATCTCCTATGCGCCCATCACGGCCAATGGCTGGTCTTTGGGCGTCGTCTACCCCGTGGACGAACTGATGGCCGACGTGAATCAGTTGAACCGGAATGTCCTGGTGTTGGGATTCGGAGGGATCCTGATCCTTTTTACCGTGGTCCTGCTGATCAGCAGGTCGATCACCAAACCACTTCGGACCCTGGCCGTAGCCGCCGGAGAAATTGCCTCGGGCAATTTTCATACGGCACTTCCTCAGATAGCATCGACCAATGAGATTGGCCGGCTTTCCCACTCCTTCGATTCCATGCAGAAAGAGCTGGATCGAACCATTATGGATCTGCGGGACGCCTCGGAGCGACTGCGCGAATCCAAGGAGAAACTGGAGGAATACAACCTTACCCTGGAAGGGAAGGTGCGGGAACGGACCTCGGAGCTGGTGGCCAAGAACAGCGAACTGGATGCGGCCTTTCAGAACATCCGCACGTTGAGCGAGATCGGTAAGGAGATCACCTCATCTCTGCAGCTGGAACGCATCCAGGATGTGGTTTATCGGCATGTTCACTCCATGATGGATGCCACCAGCTTTTTGCTGATGGTTTATAACGAACCCGAACGTAAGCTGGATTGTCGCATGTCCATGGAGAAATCCGCCCCTTTGCCGCTGTTTTCGGTATCGATGGACGAGAAGAACCGTTTTGCCGTATGGTGTGCCGAGCACCGTCAGCCGGTGGTGATGAACGATGTGGACACGGAATACACCAGGTACACGGCGGTGCGGGCCAAACCCAAAGCGGGAGAGACCGTTTCCTCGCTGATTTACCTGCCCTTGATGGTTGAGGATCGACTGATCGGAGTGATCTCGGTCCAGAGTTTCCAGAAGAACGCCTATTCTCCCTATCATGTCGATATCCTGACCACCCTGGCCAATTACACGGCCATAGCCCTGGACAATGCATCCGCTTATGAAGCCATCCATCGGGCCCATCGGGAATTGCAGGCGGCCCAGGCCCAGCTCGTACAGGCGGAAAAGATGGCTTCCCTGGGCCAGCTTACCGCCGGAATCGCTCATGAAATCAAGAATCCGCTGAATTTCGTCAACAACTTCTCCGAACTTTCTCTGGATTTGATACGGGAAATCCTGGAAATCTTGGAGAAGAGTGCGGCCAAAATCGATCCGGAGGAGATGAGCTATCTGCAGGAACTGTTCACCGATCTGAAAAGCAATGCCCAGAAGATCAACGAGCACGGTAAACGCGCCGACAGCATCGTCAAGGGAATGCTGCTGCACTCCCGCGGCAAATCGGGTGATCTGCAGCTTACGGACATCAATCTTCTGCTGGCGGAATACGTCAACCTGGCCTATCACGGAATGCGGGCGACGGATTCCTCCTTTCAGATCAAGATCGAAACGGAGTATGATGCCAATGTAAAACCGATCCGGCTGGTGCCCCAGGATATCAGTCGGGTCTTCCTGAACATAATCAATAATGCCTGCTATTCGGCCCATGAAAGGGCGCGGGAAGGGAAGACCGGTTTCACCCCAACCTTGCGGGTGAGGACCATCGATAGGGGCGAGAAGATAGAGGTCCGTATCCGGGACAACGGCAAGGGAATTCCGGAGGAAAATCTGGATAAGATCTTTCATCCGTTTTTTACCACCAAGCCGACCGGAAAGGGGACCGGGCTGGGATTATCCTTGAGTTTTGATATCATTGTCAAACAACACAAAGGCGAGATTCGTGCCGAGTCGGTGCTGGGCGAGTTTGCCGAATTCGTTGTACTTTTACCGAAAAATCTGTGACCGAACCATGAAGATACTGATCGTAGATGACGAAAAGGATATAGAATCGCTTTTCAAGCAAAAATTCCGGAAGGAGTTACGCGATGGAGATGTCACTTTCCATTTTTGTTTCTCCGCCGAGGAGGCCCTGGAGTTTCTCAGGAGTGCTTCCGCCGCCGATGTGGTCCTGATATTATCGGACATCAATATGCCGGGTATGAATGGAATCGAGTTGTTGAGTGTCATCAAGGAGAGTTTTACTCACCTCTCCGTGTTCATGATCACCGCCTATGACGAGGCGGACAAACACAATCAGGCCATACGCCTGGGAGCAGACGAATACCTGACCAAGCCGATCGATTTCAGACTGTTACGAGAAAAACTGGAACAATATAAAAAGCGTTAAGCGAGAGGTCTGTTACCCTATGCCTGAAAAAATCATGGTTGTAGACGACGAGCCGGATCTGGAATCCCTGGTCCGTCAAAGGTTCCGCCGACAGATACGGAACGGAGAATACGAATTCCTTTTTGCCGGCAACGGTCTGGAAGCGCTGGCGCGGCTGCTGGAACATCCGGAATGCGCCATGATCCTCAGTGACATCAACATGCCGGAGATGGATGGCTTGACCCTGCTGGCCAAACTCAACGAATTGAAAAATCCGGCCCTGAAAACGGTCATCGTCTCCGCCTATGGCGATATGGAGAACATACGTACGGCCATGAACCGTGGAGCCTTCGATTTTGTGACCAAGCCGGTGGATTTCAACGACCTGGAGACCACCATCAAAAAATCGATCGACGAATCCCAGATCCTGAGGCGTGCCCAGCAGGACCACGACAGGCTTCTGTCCATCCAGCGGGACCTGGATATCGCCCGTGACATCCAGCAGGCCATTCTGCCACAGGAGTTTCCTGCCTTTCCGGAGAGGAAGGAGTTCGATCTGTTCGCCTCGATGACCGCCGCCAAGGAGGTGGGCGGCGATTTCTACGATTTCTTTCTGATCGATCAGGACCACCTGGGCGTGGTGATCGGAGACGTGTCGGGAAAAGGCGTTCCTTCGGCCATCTTTATGGCCGTGAGTCGAACCCTGATGCGCGCCACCGCGTTGAAAGGAATCTCCCCCCAGGAATGTCTGGGCTATGTCAACCGGCTGCTCTGCCGGGAGAGTGTATCCTCCATGTTTGTGACCATGTTTTATGCCATTCTCACCATGTCGACCGGCGAATTGGTATATTCCAACGGGGGACACAATGCTCCTTACCTGATACACTCCGGCGGTGAGGTTTCCCCTGTAGAACTTACCGGCGATATGGCCCTTGGATTATTCGAAGAAATCGAATATAAAGCCAAGAGCTTCACCATGAAAAAAGGTGACTTTTTGGTGCTCTATACCGATGGAGTGACCGAGGCCATGAACTGCAAGGAAGACTTTTACCTGGAATCGCGTCTGGAACAGGTTCTCCGTCGCGAGTATGCTTCCGGCGCTGCAGATCTGACCCAACATGTGCTGGAAGATGTACGGGTGTTTGTCGACGGCTACCGTCAGTCGGACGATATAACCATGTTGACCTTAAAATATCTGGGAGAATGAGGTAGAAATTATGTCCTCGGACGATCTTGAGGTTTTTCTGGACAACAAAATCGAGGAAGTGAGCAGGTTCCTGGATTGTGTCGAGCAGTTTGGTCAACAGGCAGGCTTGTCGAATGAACAAATACATGCGGTGATGTTGTCCCTGGACGAAGCCGTCACCAATACGATTTCCTACGGATATCCCCAGGGAGGGGAACACAAGATCCGTATTTCTCTGAAAAAAGGGGACCATGACTTCACAGCCGTCATCGAGGATGACGGAGTCGCTTTCAATCCTCTGGAGGCGCCGGAAGCGGATCTCACCCTGTCCCTGGAACAGCGGCCCATCGGCGGATTGGGCATACATTTCATGCGTACTTTTATGGATTCCCTCAACTACAGCAGGACAGAGGGGAAAAATGTGTTCACTCTGGTAAAAAAGCTATAATCAACGAGAAATAAAATTATCGAGGAAGGAACTTATGGAACTCAAGACGGAAACTTTCGAACGTGGAACCATTCTGACTCCGAACGGGAATCTGGATTCTACTACTTCTTCTTCATTCAATGATGTGATGATGAAGGTCATCGAGGAAGGTGCCGCCAATATCATCGTCGATATGGCACAATTGAAATATATCAGCAGTTCCGGTTTGCGTGTTTTGCTGGCGGGATTGAAGAAAATCAAGACAAAGAGCGGTCTGGTGATTCTCGCCGGTCTTCAGCCTCATGTGAAGGAGGTCCTGGATATCGCCGGTTTTACTCCACTGTTCACCATTACCGCTACCAAGGAAGAGGCGATGGCGCGCTGTAAACCTGCCTGAAGTCGCAGGAAATCCTGGGAGCCCCGGCGTCCCGCCGGCATCCCATTTGGAATCAAATAGGCGTACTATAAATAATTGTATCAGCTGTCGTAGGGGCACGGCGTGCCGTGCCC
>CAZTVS010000068.1:0-16553 GCA_964617125.1 uncultured Acidobacteriota bacterium | reverse complement strand
GCCGTGCCCCTTAAAAATTTTGGAGTGAATGTAGATTCGTATTTCTATCAGGATTGATTTTTCGCCAAATCAGGATTGACGAAGCGGTAAAAAGTGGCACAGACATTCTTGACGGCCCGGTAAAAAGTCCTGGGAGCGCCGGCGTTCCACCGGCAAAAACAATGGAATCAACATGGAATTTATGAAAAGAAACGGAATAAAGACTTTTTACCGGGCCGTCATTCTTGTCTGTGACTGGTACATGCGCCCAATGGGCATCTGAGAAAACTACACAGTATGATTTGTGACTTTTTACCGCTTCATCAGGATTTACTTCAAGGCGAAACGGATGGTGATGGTGGCTTTCACCTTGACTGCCTTACCGTTCTTATCGACCGCCGGTTTGAATTTCCATAGCTTCACCGCATCGACCGCCGCTTTGGCCAGGCGTTCATCCACCTCATTGACCGCCTTGGCATCGAGCACCTCCCCATCGGTACCGATGGAGATATCTACTTTCACTTCCCCGGTGACTCCTTCCTTTTTGGCATCCGCAGGATATTTGGGGTTGGTTTTACTGACGATTTCCGGCTTGGCCACGTCTTCATCAGAGGCTTTTCCTTCTCCTTTCGTCTCCTGAAAGTAGAAACCGATCGGGGCATTTTCTCTTTCCGCGGCCTGCAGATCGAAGGCGACCGTCATCCACAGAACCAGGCTCAGAAGGAACAGCGGAATAGCGGCAGATAAGGTTGCTGGAACAGGATTTCTCATGACTCTTTCTCCTTGTGTAGTGTTTGAGAAGCTCGTTACACAAGAAAGAGGAAACAAAAGATAAAAACGTGTACGCGGGGCATCATTATTTTAAAGCGAAATTGATGGTGACGGAGGACCGGACACTGACGGCCTTCCCGTCCCGTGTGAGCGCCGGGGAGAACCGCCACTGGGAAACAGATTCCTTCGCGGCCTTACCTAAGCTTTCATCGGGAGTTTGCAGGATCACGACATCGACCACCTTGCCCTCGGTGTCGATCGTCACCTCCAGGATGACCTTTCCCTGAATCCCTGCTTTTTTCGCCTCTTCCGGGTAAAAGACCGGAGCTTGCGAGAGCTGGCGCGGAGCGGTGATGTCCTTGTCACCCTCCTCGGAGATGCGAACGGGTTTTTTTTCTGCTTTTTCCGGTTCCAGGAACAGGAAAAGATAGGGAGCTTCTTCACCATCCATAGCCCCTATGATGGTACGCCCTCCGCGGGCGGCCTCGACCGTGGAATCGGCGATAATTTTCTCCCGATGGCGAAAAACGATACGATAGACAGGAGTCGTCTCCGCCATGCGCAGCAGGTTGACCGATATGGAAACCGGTATATCGTGGAGCGGCAATTCCATGGATTTCCCAAGGGGAAAAGAAATTTGAAACTCCTCCTGCTTCTTGCGGTTGGGATCCAGGCGGAAAGTCGCCCAGAGTTTTTCCGCCGCCTGGCTGAAGGACAGACTTTTTTCTATGATCTGACGCGCCTCTTCCGAGCTGGTCTTTTCCTGGGTATCGGCCAGGCGTAGAGTGCCCCCGGACTGTAAAATGGCCCGGGGGGCGGAAGAGGAAGATTGCCTGCCCTCCGGATGGCCCGCCAAAACAAAAAGATGAGTGGGAATCGTCTCTTCTCCGGAGGCTGATTCCACTGCCAAAATCGGAGAGATAAACGAAAGAATCAGAAATGGAATCAAGAGTAGAACAGCTTTTTTCATGAGTAATACCTCGTCCTCATTCTTCCCCATATTGAAACGTCATATAAAGGGGGGTCTTTTCATCAATCCACATCAAAACCTCCTGGTTCTTCCCGGCAGAGGATTGCGCACCAGATTCCGCGGCAGATCCGTTTTCACTCCTTATGGGAATCTCCGGAGAACTGTCTGTCGGCAGGCGAAAAAGCAGGAAAGACATCAGTACCAGGGCCGCGACTGCGCCTGCCGGAATCCAGCGCCATGCTTTCGGAGGAGTGGTCCGTAACTTCTCCGCGATACGATCGGCCGCTTGCCGGCCATCCATCTTCATCGGCCGCTGCAACCAACGATTCCACTCCTCCCGGAATCGCTCTTCCGCTCTAGGGACCCGCCGGGGCGAATGATTCTTTTCTTCCATTCTATTTCTCATTTCTGGCCGTTGCCTGTTTTCAATATTCTATCCAAAGACTCCCGTGCCCTTCTTCGATGCGAACGCACCGAATCGGCCGTGATCTGCAGCACCTCGCCGATTTCGCTGTCGGTCATCCCTTCCAGGAAGGTCAAATGCATGACCGCCCGCTGACGAGGGGCCAGGCGTTGGAGGATCCGTTCTATATCCATGGTATCGATGCGTTCCGGTGCAGGCAATTCAACCTGCCGGGAAAAAAGATCCAGGGACAGGAACCGAAATCGGAACCTTGCCCGGTAAAAACACAAATGCGCCGTTATGCGCAACATCCAGGAATAAAAGGCTTCCGCAGATCTGAGATCCCCCAGCTTCCTCCAGGCGATCAACAGGGCATCCTGTACACAATCCTCCGCTTCGGCGGATCCGATGACCGATCGGGCAAACCGGACCCATTGTTCCCAGTGCATTTCCACCAGAGAAGAGAAGGCATCGCTGTCACCGGCCCTGGCCTGAATTACCAATATTCTTTCTTGGCTGTTGTCCTTTTCTGCCACAGAATCAAGAGTATCCCGGGAACAAATTCGTGTACATGCCGGTAAAAAGAAAAAGAGGAAACATACTCCATTTTAAGATAGCATGAAAGGAACAACCTTGCGGCGAATCGTTCGATGAAGACAGCCGAAGGTGGGGGACAAAGGATTCATGGAATCATCGACGGGAAATCGCTGGCAAAAATATATTGTTTTCCTGGTAGTGCTTAATTTTCTGGCTATTCTGGAGATCTCCAAACTCTTCTTCTGGAGAGATCCTTTCGAACTCGATCACCTGGGCAAAACCTACCTCAATCTTCTGCTTTCTTGGCTCTTGTATGGGCTTTTGCTGCTGCCGATCGTCAAAATACTAAATCGTAGACCCATCCGCAAGGGCGACTGGGTTCTGCCTTCTCTCACGGTGGGTTTGGTCGGATTGATCTTCATTTTATTGCACCCCCTGATCTATGACATCCTGGATCTCCTGATCAGCCGTTTCCCCGATCCTTCCTATTCCTACATGTACCGGTATTTCGAAATACGGCAAAAAAAACCGATTCCTGAGTTTTTCGAGCTGTATCGTCTCGACCTCCAGTCCTCATTCCATATTCTTTTCTGGATCTATGCCAGTACGGTCGGTATTCTTTACTCGGTCAATTACTATCGGCTTCTGCGCAAGAGCGAGCGGGACAAGATGCGCCTGGAAACCGGCTTGGCCAAGGCCAGGTTGGAATTGCTGGCCATACGGTTACAGCCCCATTTCCTGTTCAATACCCTGAATTCCGTTTCGGAATTGATGCATCAGGATGTGGAAGCCGCGGATCGCATGATCACCCGCCTAAGTGATTTGCTGAGACTCGTTCTGGAAGAGGAACATATGCATATGATTCCTCTGCAGAAGGAGCTGTATTATCTGGATTTTTATCTGGACATCGAAAAGATACGGTTTCAGGACAAGTTGAAAGTTCACATGCAGATAGAGGAACAGGCCAAGACTGCCCTGGTGCCCTTTCTGCTGCTGCAGCCTCTGGTCGAGCATGCAGTGCGTAACGGCATCTCCAGAATCTGCCGCCCGGGAACGGTCGAAATCATGGCCCGGCAGGAAGGTAAATCTTTATTGTTGGATATTAGATACGATGGTCCACCGGAGAAGGAGCATGCCACCGTCCCGGTATCGGAATCCGCCTTGTATGATATTCGGGAACGCCTGCAACAGATTTATTCCGATCGGGCCGAGATGGAAATCCTGCCATGGAATGCAGGCGGCCGGCAGATTATTCTGCGATTGCCTCAGAATCATTTTCCCTTGCTTTTCTCGGGTCAAACATCGGAAGTTTAAAACTTTTGGAAACTTTTTCCCCTTTTTCCTCGTCTAAGAAAGTGTATCGAAAGATATTTCTGTAGGAGGCGGATTTTTCCGGGTGAGGGAATCGCTTCCGTTGAGGTGTACACGTTTTACCAAAAGAGCGGAGGGAGACCAAACTTTATGTATCGGGTGTTAATCGTGGATGACGAACCGTTAGCGCGGGATCGAATCCGGCGTTTACTAAGCGATGAGTCCGATATGACGGTGATTGGGGAGTGTGCCGATGGGTTGAGCGCGGTAAATTCCATCAAAGAACTCTCTCCCGACCTGGTGTTTCTGGATGTACAGATGCCTGAAATGGATGGTTTGGGTGTACTCCAGGAAACCGGGGGACAGGATTTTCCTGCCATTGTCTTCGTCACTGCCTATGACAGTTATGCCATTCAGGCCTTCGAGGTACACGCCGTGGATTATCTGCTTAAACCTTTCGACCGCCAGAGATTTCAGGAAGCCCTGCAGCGTGTACGGCAGAGATTAGGGGAAGACACGCAGAATAAGCTGCAGTCTCAAATCCATGAGTTCATGCAGTCGTTGGGTAAATCCCCCCAATACCATCAACGGCTGGCGGTGAAAAACGACGGCCGGGTCATACTCCTGAATGTGACAGATGTGGAATGGCTGGAATCAGCAGGGAATTACATCTGCCTTCATGTAGGAAAACAGACCCATATCATACGGGAAACATTGAATCAGCTGGAAGAACACCTCGATCCGAAACATTTCGTTCGGATCCATCGCTCCGCTATTGTCAACATGAACCGGGTACAGGAACTCCGCCCCTATTTCCACGGCGATTACAAGATCATCTTAAACAACGGAGTGGAACTCTCCCTGAGTCGTAAGTACCGGGATGAATTGACCCGTCGTATGGGGATCGACCTCTGATCGGCATGGTTTTCCCTTCGTCATTCGTCCCTGCATATCAGGCATTCGTCCCACATTTTGTGGAGCTGGTCACATAGGCTTAGGGGTTTATTTTGATAGGATGATAAAGTCTCATCGGATCAGGAAGCAGGATGATCTCGAGCGAAACCGTCAATTCGCTGGAATCAATATTCCGATCCAAATGACTTGTGCTTTGTCTACCTCCTAGATTAGGCATTTCGGGCCGAAAACCGTAACGCCGAGAACAAGTTAAGGCGGTGAGTGGCAAAAACTCACCGCCTTGTTTATTTCCTGCCGATATGTTCCCAGCAGAGCGGGGTCCCCTTTTTAATGGCATAACGGGCTCGTTTTTTCAGGATCTCCGGAAGATGTCTGGGCGGCAGACCGCAAGCCGGACGAATGGAACGGACGTTCTGCACGGAAAATGGTTCCCCTTCGGCAATATCGGCCACGGCAAACAGAGAACGGGCATGGGCCCGACTGTCCATTTGCTTCTGATTCAGTTCGTAAGTTACTTCTCCTACAGCCTTTTCCACATCGCGTATCCCCCGGGCCATGGCGGTAAATTCCGCAGGTTCCATGGAAAAGACGGCATCCGGTCCTCCCAGGCTACGGTCCAGGATGAAATGCTTTTCGATCATACAGGCCCCCATGGCGACGGCAGCGATGGCCACGGCCCCCCCCAGGGTATGGTCGGAAAGGCCTGCCGGATGTCCGAAGGTTTCCTGCATATTGGCCATGGTCTTCAGGTTGACGTTTTCCATCGCTGTGGGGTAGGAAGAAACACACTTCAACAGCGCAACCTGCGGATTGCCGGCGGTATGGCAACAGTCGATGGCATCGGCAATCTCCCCCAATCGGGCGATCCCGGTGGACAGGATGACGGGCTTGCCTTTCGAGGCGGCATATTCGATCAACGGCAAGTCATTGATTTCGAAGGAAGCAATTTTATACGCCGGATTGTTCAAACTTTGCAGAAAATCGACCGAACCGGCATCGAAGACGGAAGAAAAACAGATCAACCCCAGATTGGCGGCCTCCTGGAAAAGGCGCGGGTGCCATTCCCATGGTGTGTATGCCTGCTCGTACAGATCATAGAGATACATGCCGTCCCATATCGTATTCTGTCGGATCAGGAAGGGATCGTCATGGCTGTCCAGGGTAATGGTGTCGGGGCGATAGGTCTGCAGTTTTATGGCATCGGCCCCGCTGGCAGCGGCAGCTTGGATTGTCTTCAGGGCCAGGTCAAGGTCCTGCCTGTGATTGGCGGATAATTCGGCTACGAGGAAAACGGGAGAATTCGGCCCTATCTTCCTGTTGTCGATATAAAGTTCGAGAGATTTCATAGGATTTCAACTCATCGGGAAAAGGGATATGGCTGCACGGTTCTATCTTCTCTTTATCGATACAAGTATACCGCGATCCACGGCGATGCGCACTCGACTTGTCTCCAGGACCGGTAGTGATTTTGCCTCAGTCGATATTTCCTCCAGCGACCTCATACACCAGGTCGGCGGGGTATCGTACCTGTCGCAGACAGCGAGAGCAGGCAAAAAAGGGTAGTTCTTCCACCGATTCTCCTCGAGCTTCCAGCAAAAACCAGTAGAAAGAATCCAAACCGGCGGAGAGGCTCAAGGTGGAGGCCCCTCCGAAACGGGCGTTACATTCCAAAAGGTGCAATTTGCCGGAATGGTCCTCGATGGCCTGTAGAGTGGCATGGCCGTAAAGTTGCAGAAAGGATGCCAGCTGCGCGCCGATCTTCTCCAGCTCCAAGTTTTGAGCGGTTGTGGTTACCTGCGATTCCCCGTTGCAGATCAGGTCTCTCGTTCGGACGACCGGTCCCATGATCCGTCCCTTTTGTGTGCGATAGAGATCGAGAGAATATTCCTTTCCTTCCAGCCATGGCTGGAAGATCGGATACGAAATCTCCCCGGCTGCCTTTTTCGCCTCGTCCGGAGATACTTTCAGGCGCACATTCCTGGAGCCGGCACCAAAGCGCCCCTTTACCACGAGCCAGGCTGCAGAGATTTCTTCCGGCTTGGTAAAGGTAGGGATCACGGGAAGTCCCGCCGATCGGCATGCATGGAAAAAGGCGGATTTATCCAGGCAGGCTTCGACGGCCGCCGGAGGGGAGACCATAACCCGTATGCCATGTTCTTCCAGAAAGTCCTTGCGCTTGGCCCAGAAAGATAATTCCCCATCACGCGTCGGGATTACGGCAAAGATGGAATCGGTCCGGCAGAGGGAGAGCAACTGATCCTCTTCGAGATGGTCCCAGTCGGGACTCTGGCGGAATCCGGAGACAAAATAGCGTCCGAGGCACCGGCTGTCGGCATCCGAACCAATGACGTTCATGGTTGGATCCATCCTGCCGGCGGCCCGGGCTATGGCCTGCAACATGGGGATTTTCCGGGAAATACTGGTGACCAGTATGTTACCGGAACGAGTTTTCGATGAATGATCTTCCATGCCTTTCTCCCTCAGCATGGATTGTATCCGTGAATCCATGCCAAGACCACCTGGTCGTACTAAGAGAGTATCTGGGGAGATCAGCAGGGCACTCTATACGGATTTATGCCAAAAAACGCTCAGCCGATCGCAGAAGTTGGCGGTACTCCTGTTGCATGTGCATCTGGAGAGTCTCGATCTGGTCGGAAGAATGGTTCCGCTGATGTATCGCCAGGAGATGGAGTGTTCTGCTTAACCGGCCATTCTCTCTGGGGGACGGATTTCCGGGTGAAGAACAGATTTTTGCCAGAAATCGCCGTTCCCGGGCAGGAAAGACAGAGGAGAGCAGGTGATAATCCTTTCTTTTGAGGATGAACGCCGTAGAAGCATAAATCCGCTTGAGTTCTGGAAGAGAATTCCGCCCCTTCGCCTGAAGGCAGACCATTCTGTACCCCGGCTGGGGATGACAGTGATAGTGAAAAATAGTTTCTATCGCCTTCTGTATCTTCCTTTTTCGGGGGAAAAATAGGGATTCGGCAAGAAAAAACGATTCCTTTCTCATTCTTTCCGAAAAGGTTTCCACCAGGCACAGGGCATCCCGAATGCGTATGGCGGCGGCGTTTGCCGACTTCCGGTCCGTCATCGTTTGGATCTGCCCATGACGTGTCTCCTCCCACAGAACCGCAGATCTCCATGGTTTTCCGGGCAGAGGTCCACGGGACTTGTACCCGGAGCGCAGATCGATAAGATCTCCTCCGAGATAATAGTCGAACAGTCTCCAGGCTGCGGGCAAGGACAATCGGACCTTTACAAAATCGTAAATGGAGGTGCTTTGAGCCATAGTTCCTAAGCTTGGTACTGATACGCGAGGAATTAGTTGTTTAGTTTTTCCTATCAACCATATGCGCTTTTACAGCCTTCATATAGGATGATTCCATTTTGGAGAAAAAGTTCCAAATTACAATAAAAAAATATTCGAATGATCCTGGGAGCGCCGGCGTCCCGCCGGCAAAGGCAATGGAATCAATAGAGAAGGAAAGGGAAATGACGAAACAAAGACTTTTAACGAAGCCGATCTGTCTGCTGCCGCATAGGGGTGCGGCGCTCCGGCAGGGATAGGTAATCTCGGTTATCGGTCGGAGAGAAAACCGCTGTCCTTCTGGACCTCGTACTTTTTCAGGGCTTTTTCAATCCCACGCAGGGCCGAATCGGCGTATTTCAGCCCTTCTACGGTAATTTTATACAGGGTCTCGTCCTTCTTTTCCAGGGCCACTTTTTGCATCTCCTGGAAGAAGGGCTGCATCTCTTTGGTACCTTTTCGTAACTCCTTCAATCCGTCGGTCAGTTCCGGACCCCGTATGTGCCGGTATTCGATCTGGTCCTGGATACTGTACATGGAGGTATGCAGGGCCTGAAAGCAGCCATTGGTCAAATCGGTCACACTGAAAAATTCCAAGGGATCTTTCGCTTTGGATTCCTCGCCCGCCAGTCGGGCGCGAGCGGTCTTCATGCGCTGCCGTGCCACCTTCATATAAAAGGCTATACGCTTGTCGGAGGTTTCGATGTCACGGTACTGTTCCAGCTCCAGAGGCGTAAGCCAGTCCTGGGGGTAGACCGGCCCGGCGAAACATAGTCCTGACAGGAGGAACAGGAATGCTCGACGGAGAAGCGAATGAGAATGGAGGGTTTTCATGGCCGGAACGTGTCCTGAATGTTGGAATTCCCGAAATAGATTTTTAAAAAACGGTTTCGTAGCTGTTGGGTCAGTTCGGAGGCCCGGCGAAGCGGTTCCTGTTCCGGCGGGTCAGCCCGGGAAAAGAGCTCCTCGATGCCATTTCCGTAGCGGCGCAACTGGATTTCATGAGGTCTGGCCTGGCGGGGCTTGATCGTTGGCCGTTTGTCCATCTCATCGGAACACAGCTGGAGAATTTCCCGGTAGTGCCGGATCCACATCTGCATCTGATCTGTATCCTCCGCTCGAAATGCGGCGATCATCCCCTGCAAACGGGCGTCTGCCGCCCGCAAATAGATCTGAAACCGATCGTTGGTCTGGGGGGCTTTGGCCAGCAGGCCCTGTTCCTGCGCCGTCAAGACTGTCAATTTCTGTTCTTCTTGACCGGATACACCGGTGGAGAGAGTACTAAAAAACAGCAGGAGTATGCCAAGACGGCGCAGACACATAGGATTACATCCTGTCAGGGACCTCTATGCCCAGCAGATCCAAGGCCTTGATCATCTGCCGGCGGAAAAGATCGGCCGTCAGCAGCAGAAACCGGCGTTTATTCGCATCTGCTTCCGAAAGGATATGGTGCCGATGATAAAAAAGATTGAATTTCTGAGCCATGGTGAAGGCCCATTTGGCCAGGATGGAAATTTCCAGATTGGCCAGCGTTTGTCTCAGACTTTCGGGGAGTCGGGCACTGAACATGACCATCTCCCATATATCGTCATTCTCCTGCAGCCAGCGATGCATTGCTTCCCGGTCGATCGCCAGGCGGATCTCTTCGGGCGATTCGGATGAGGTTTCGGCCAGTTTGCGGAAGATATTGTTGGCCCGCACCACGGAATATTGCAGATAGGGACCGGTCTCCCCTTCAAAACTGAGGGCTTCCTTGAAATCGAAGGCGATCACGGAGTTGCGCGTGTATTTCAACAGGAAATAACGTAAGGCGGAGACGGCTATCTGATGGGCGATACAGGCCGATTCTTTTTCCTCGAGTGTGTGCCGGGCCTTGACCTCCTCTCCGGTCAGCTGCTCCAGTCGATCGATGAGGTCGTCGGCCTTGACTCCCAGTCCTTTCCGTCCCGAAACCTCGACATAAGGACGCTGACGATCTTCTTCGCTGAGTTCTATGCCCAGTTCGGTGCAGCAGCGGGGAGAGAGGGCAACCATTTCGTAAGAAAAATGGATGCTGTTTTCCGCTTCGCGCTGAAAGCCCAGGGCACGCAAACCCGCTGCCACGATCTCCTGCAGATAACTCTGCCGTTGATCAATGACGTTGTACACCCGGCAGGCACCGCCGAACGAAGGAGTAGTGCCTGTTTCCCCCTTCTCTGCCTGGGTCGACCAGATCTGATGTCCGTCGGTGTAGGTATGAAAAGATCGGTAATAGAAATCCATGCCCAGGAGTCCGAATTTCCAAAGCTGGTAGGCGATGTCTTTACCCACATACGTTACGGTTCCGTTGGAGCGTACAATCACCTTCTCGTCGGCTCCATCCTCCCGGGAATCTTCGTCGGCCGTGGCATTGCCGTTTTCCGTCTTCATGATCCAGCAACCGGCGTTTTTACCGCTGTCGATGAACTGGATGGCCCCCTTTTCCTTCAGTTGCTGAAAGGCCCAGTTCCAGAAGTGCAGGTGGAGAATATCGCTTTCCCGCGGAAGCAGATCGTACTGAATTCCAAGCCGGGCCATGGTCGCCAAATGGGCCCGCACGTTCTCTGTGGCTACCAGATCGGCCAGCCGGGCGGTTTCTCCCTGTCCGTGCTCGATGTCCTGCAGGGTTTTCTGGCGGAGCGCGATACGTTCTTTGTTCTCTTCGTAAAAACGCGTCGTGCGGGCATAGAGGTCCCAGCAGAAATAATCGAAAGCGACGGCTTTTTGCGCGATTACCGTTTCCGCCGACAGCTCGGACAGGTTTTGAAAACCGACCACCACATCGGCGACTTGAACCCCGGTGTTGTCGATATAATTCTGGACCTCGACTTCCTGTCCCAGGAAACGCAAAATCCGTATGAAAGAGTCCCCGATGACGGCGTTGCGCAGGTGTCCGATATGGGCCGCTTTGTTGGGATTGATGTTCGTATGTTCGACGATGACCTTTCCTGGAAAGGGGGCTGCGTCCGAGGCCAGTCCATGACGGCCGTCTTCGGCACTCTGCATCAGCTCGCCCATCCAGCAGCCACGGTTGAGCTTCAGATTCAGGTAACCCGCCCCGGCGATCTCCACGGCGGCGATCTCGGGCAGGCTCTGCAGCACCGGCCGAAGCATTTCCGCGATGGCGCGTGGCGATTTTTTCAGGCGCTTGGCCAGAACGAAGGCCACCGGAAGGGCGATATCCCCCAATGCGACATTGGGCGGCGTTTCCATAGAAATCTCCGGGGCCGGTTCTCTTTCCGGCTCGGGTATCTGGGTCAGAATGGCGGTTCGAATCTTATGATACAGTTGTTGCAGCATAGTATGATTATAAAATAAAAACGGTTCTAAAAAAGGGTTATTACCTTACTCATCTCAGAGGTAAAACTTGAAAAGAATACCGATTCCAGTCAAAATCCATGACTTCGGAATGAGATGTTAAGATATCGACGCCGTTTTGGCAATGATTTGTCGCATCGCTTGCCCGGGGAGTCGGTAGAAATACGATGTTGTGAGATGCAGAAAGCGACGCAAGAAGAAAGACCATGGACGAAAAAGTGATCAGGGAAGCGGCCGGGGAAGCGGCTGGAGACAGCAGGGGGCCGGAACCCCAGCCGGTGGAACCGGTGCCGGAGAAGCCGAAAGAAGCAAGGATAACCATCGACGAATTTGCCCGGGTCGACCTGCGCAGCGCCCGGATTCTGGAGGCGGAGCGGGTCGCCGGATCGAAAAAACTGATCCGGATGATCATCGAACTGGGAGAGGAAAAACGTCAGATCGTAGCCGGCATCGGTCGCAAATATAGCCCGGAATCCCTTCTTGGGAAGAAGATCATCGTGGTTGCCAATCTCCAGCCGGCTCGTTTGATGGGTCTGGAATCCAACGGGATGTTGCTGGCGGCTACGGCGGGAGAGGATCCGATTCTGGCCGTATTCGATGAAGATGTTCCCAGCGGGGTCCGTTTGAAATAATCGGAGGGGTTCTCCTTCGAATCGGCCGGCCCATGTACCTGGATTCCCACGCCCATCTGGAAGAGCAGCATTTCGGCTCCGATCTGAATTCCATCCTGCAAAGAGCGCAAGCGGCGGGGGTTAAGGTAATCCTGGCTGTGGGAAACGGTTCCCTGGGCCAGGAGCGGCACCTGGAATCGATCGCCAATGCCGCCAAATACGATTTTCTATATTCCGCCGTGGGGGTACATCCCCACGAAGCCGGCGATTGCGATGAACGGTTTCTTGAGCAGCTGAAGATCCTGGCCCGGCAGGAAAAGAAGGTGGTGGCCTGGGGAGAAATCGGCCTGGATTACCATTACGATTTCTCGCCACGGAGAGTGCAGCAGCAGGTCTTCGAAAAACAGCTGCAGGCAGCCCATGATCTAGGTCTGCCGGTAGTGGTCCACAGCCGGGAGGCGGAAGCGGACACTTTGGAAATGCTGCGCCCCTGGGTTGGTTCCCGGCCTTGGGGTGTGTTACACTGCTTCAGTGGTGGAAAGGATTTTGCCCAAAAAGGACTGGATTTAGGTATGTACCTATCCTTTTCCGGTATCATCACCTTCAAGAAAGCCCAGGAGCTGAGGGATATCGCCTCTTGCGTCCCGGTGGAGAGCCTTTTGGTGGAATCGGACTGTCCCTATCTTGCTCCTGTGCCTCATCGTGGAAAGCGTAATGAACCTGCCTGGGTAACAGAAACCACGGCTCTGCTTGCTCAACTGCGGGGGATGGATCTGCAGGAACTGCAGGGAAGGCTGATGGAAAATTTTTGTCGACTGTTCGACGTCACTGTCTCGTCTGGGGAAAGGAAATATGGCCGCACAACAGAATAGTTTCGATGTGGTTTCGGAAGTGAATATGCAGGAAGTCCGGAACGCCGTTCAAATTGCCATCAAGGAGGTGCAAACGCGTTTCGATTTCAAGGGCAGCAACAGCACCATCGAATTGGGTGAGGATCATATCGATCTGAAGACCGGCGATGAGTTCCTGCTCAAGAGCCTGACGCAACTCCTGGAAGAGAAGATGGTAAAGCGCAAGGTGACGGTGAAATCCTTCAGCTATGGGGCGGTGGAAAAGGCCCTGGGGGGTACGGTTCGCCAGCGCGTATCCATACAGCAGGGGATTCCGATCGAGAAGGCCAGGGAAATCGTCAAGCTGATCAAGAACAGCAAAACCAAGGTGCAGGCCGCCATCCAGGCGGACACCGTCCGGGTCAGCGGTCGTGATCGCGACGAGCTGCAGAAGGTGATTCAAATGTTGCGGGACGCCGACCTTGGCATTCCTCTGCAATTTACCAACTACCGGACCCTTTGAAGTTTGAGGTCGAATTGAAACAATCGCAGATTTTCCAGCTGATTGAAACGGACCTGCAGCAGGTCGAGGTGGAACTGCAGCGAAAGTCCGATTCGCCTGTTCCCCTCATCCGCCGGATCGGTCAATACCTGCGGGAGAGCGGTGGCAAGAGATTGCGACCGGCACTGGTTCTCCTCTCGTCCCGCCTATGCGGCTTTCGCGGGCCCGAGGCCATTCATTTTGCGGCGGTCATCGAACTCATCCATACCGCCACGCTGGTGCACGATGACATCATCGACAATGCCGACCTGCGGCGGGGACGGCCCTCGGTGAATGCCCGCTGGGACAACGGAATCACCGTACTGATGGGCGACTGGCTGTTGATGACCTCGGTCAGCATGGCCCTGGAGCAAAGGGATTTTCGTGCCATGGAGCTGCTGACCAACGTCGTTCGCCACATGATCGAAGGCGAATTTCTACAGAGGGAATTGATCGGCCGGCTGGATGTTTCGGAAGAACAGCACCTGGAAATTTCGGAGTGTAAAACCGCCTGTCTTTTTTCCGCCTGTGCCGGCATCGGAGCCATTCTGGGCAACAAGGACGAAGAGCAACTACGTTCCCTGGAAGCCTATGGGCGAAACCTGGGCCTGGCCTTTCAGCTGGCCGATGATCTGCTGGATTTTATTTCCCGCAAGGATGTCCTGGGAAAACCGGTAGCCCATGATCTGCACGAAGGAAGGATCACCCTGCCGATCATCTACCTTCTGCAGTCGGGAGATCCCGGACACAGGCGCAAGGTGGAGGAAGCCATTCGGGAAAACGGCCACAACACCCGGGCCAAAAACGAGCTGCTGCCTTTGCTGCGGGAACACAAAACCCTGGAACGTGCCCGGGACAAAGCCCTGGAGTTCGCCGCTGCCGCAAGGAAAGATCTGCTGGTATTTCCGCAATCGGAGATACGGGATGCCCTTCTGAGCCTGACCGACCTCGTAGTCGACCGCGAAACCTAGAAGGGCGAGAAGGCTGAAAGGGTGACACAGACATTCCTGTCTGTGGAAAACAAACTCAAAAAAAAGAAGTCAGAATCCAGAATCCAGGAGTCAGAATCCAGGAGCCAGAATGGATGCGGCTGCTGATCAGCGCGAGGGCCAAAGGCCCGGCAACATACCATCCTGGGGCGAGCGGAGCGACGCCCCAGGGAAGCATTCGTGAAAGAGCTGATAGATGAAAGCCCGCAACAATATCAGTCTCCAGTACTACCTCCCCGCCTGGAGGCTGTGCCGGGGAAGCAGAATCCGGAATCGAATCATCCAAAAATCCGCGATAAAAACAACCTCTCATTCTGGATTCTGACTCCTGATTCCACTCACGCTTCTGCGATTACCTTCCATCCGATTCGGTCCGCCAGGGCATAGACCGGATCTTTCAGGTCCCCATAACAGGTCACCCGATGCCATCCCCACTTGTCCCACATGGAAAAGAGCTTCTCCATGTCGCCGATCGGCTCGGCTGCCAGCTTGGTGCGGCAGGCGCGATCGTCGGGATCGTTGGCCCTGGTTTTGGCCTGATGGAAGAGGATCTCTTTTTGACCGGGATGGACCTCCAGCGTGGTCGTGAGATATCCGATGGGCAGTAGCGACCGCAGCGAGGCTCCCTGCCGGTCTTCCGAATGAGTCATGATCGTATAAGGATTCGTGCTGCCCTCTGGTCCGAATGCCTTGTTGGAAGCTACGCAGTGGGCATAAATGATCTGTCGCTTGGAGGTGTCGATGACAGGATCGGAGATGTAACCGGGTCGCCCCTGAGTCATCGCCGTCATCATGACCATGGTGGCCGTTGAGCGCACGTCGCATTCGCAGGCACCGATCAGCCCCTCGTTGCAGAGTTCATGGAATCCGAGGCACGGGTAGGCATGGATGTGCCCACCGTAGAAGCCTCCCAGGCAGTTGATGGTGATGGCATTGGCGCCGTACTGCTTAAGGACATTTTTCATCCCCAGATACATGGCCGCCGAGTTATCCAATGTGTCCCGGCTGACATCGACAACGGCCGCGGCGTTTTTCTGCCAGCGATCGGCCATGGCGCGGGCCTGGTCCTTATCGGCCTTTTTCCAGGCATCGTTGACCACGGAAAAAGGGACGTGCTCGACGGGAATCCCCAGTATTTCCTCCGCCAAACCGTCTTTCTTCTCGCGAACGGCCAGAATCTTCGATTCCTTCAGGCGGCGTACGCAATCCTCAGTGGAGAGGAACTTGATCGGGTCGGGCGTACAGGCGAGTTTGCCTGCCTTTGGTGTCCCTTTCCGGCGGGTCGTGGCCACTGCGGCGGCAAAATCAGCCGCTGTTCTTCCATGCCGCATGAGCTCGAAACACTTCACCGCCTCCCATAGATCTTTCTGTTTCGAAGAGGCCACGAATCCCACGTTTGCAGCCTGACTACGCAGGAAGCCGGCCGTATATACCAGGAAGCCGCCGCTGCCGCCATACTGGAAGTCGGCATAGAGGACCGGTTTCCCAGAGGTGGCGATTGTCTGCACCACTCGGTTCCAGCAGTTCATTTGGTATACCAGATAGCCGTCGATGGAGGCCGAACTGTCTTCCGCCAGCAGCTTCTTGGCCTGCTCTTCCCCGTTGGCCATCGCCGTCAGGAATTCCATTTTCGGGAAGCGTCGGCTAAGTTCCTGATGGATTCCATCCATGACCGGACGGAAATCGAATCCCTGGTTGGGCCAGTCGGGACGTGCCTGTTTTTCTTCATGCAGGGAATAGACGATACGAATGCGCATTCTGGCTGCTTGGGCCGGGGTGGCGCCAAGATCGGAGGCGGTAAGTGCACTCAGGCAACCGGCACATCCGGCGGCCAGGAAACGGCGGCGGTTCCAGCCGCAGGCAGCACATACGGGAAGCAAAGGGGTCGAATTCATGTCATAATCCTTTCAAGGTTAAAAGACATTCTTTTTTGCATTATAGAAATCGCCATTCGGTTAAGTCAAGCTCTCCGCTTTGGGATCATGGGAGAAAATGGGAGATTCTGGGAAACCTGGGAGCGCCGACATCCCGCCGGCAACCAGACAAACGAAAA
>CAZTVS010000067.1:0-24297 GCA_964617125.1 uncultured Acidobacteriota bacterium | reverse complement strand
GCGAAGATTCATCGTTATCTTTGCAGCTGTTGCAGAGGCACGGCGTGCCGTGCCCAAAGGACAGCTGATGAAATGATCTCTGTGGCGGCTGAAAGTTTTTTGCCGGCGGGACGCCGGCGCTCCCAGGATTTTTTCCGAGTTCCTCTTAATTGACGGTAATCAGCTGCTCGAATTCCGGAACCAGTTCCCGTATGCGCCGTTCCACGCCGAATTTCAGGGTCATGGCAGCACCCGGGCACCCTACACAATGTCCCCGCAGGCGCACCTTGGCGCTCTTTCCCACGACCTCGATCAATTCGATGTCGCCGCCGTCCATCTGCAGCATCGGACGCACTTCCGAAATGGCCTGATCGATCTTCACCTTGATTTCTTCGTTGGTCATATATTTCCTCTCCTGGGTGTTTTCAAAAAGCCTTCATTTTACTACGGTGCGTGCGGGAAGGTCTACAAATAAACCTTGACGATCATAAATGCGGACTGTCAGGCTATGGCGGCCGGCGGCCCAGGAGCTGCAGGCGAGCCGGACGTGAAAGCCGGCATTGGTGCTGTTGGGATAGCCGGGAAAGGCCCGAGCCACGTCGGTCCGGGTATCCCCCATAGTCATCTGCGAAAGAAACACATCGTCCAACCGCACCTCCACTCTGTCTACGGCGCGGTCGTCCAGTGCCCATCCGCTGAGAGAGAATGCCGTGCTTACCGAAGTGCCTTCGGAGGGAACTTCCAGATTTCCGAAAGGCGACCGGTTTCCTCCGTCCACCACCACAAACGTTCGGGGGCCGACCGCAGTGACGGCACCGGCACTATCCGTAATCTGGAGGGTGAGTGAATGATTTCCGCTGGTCAGGCGGCTGATATTGGTCTCCAGACGGAAACCGGAGCTTTCGGCATTCGGCATGGAGGGAAAAGCCGCTCGAACATCCGGCCGGGGATAGCCCCGGACGGCAGAACCGATCGATTGATTATCGATGAACACCCGCACATCGGATACGCCTGCATCGTCCAACGCCCACCCGTGGATCGATAAGGGTCCTTCACTGGAAGTCATCTCCGTCGGGCCGTCGATCACCCCGAACGGGGCCTTGTTGGCATCCCTAACCAGGGTGACGGTCCTCGGTCCGAGCGTGGTTGTCTGTCCGGTCGTATCGGTCAGGATCACACGAAGGCTGTGCTCTCCCTCCGCCAGGCTGTAGATATTCGTTTCCAGGCGGAAGCCGGACTTGTCGGCATTCGGAAGTGTGGGGAGGATACGGGCCACATCCGGCCGGGGAAGGCCGATAACGGCATTCTGCAGCGTGCCGTTATCGATGGAGACTTGCACCTTCAGAACTCCCTGGTCGTCCAGGGCCCAGCCCTGTATCAGGAGGGGACCCTTGGTGGATGTCTTGTTCGGCGGGGTGTCGATGGCCCCAAAGGGGGGGTAATCGACGACCGTCTTCATAATATCGAAGGAGAGAAGAGAGCTGTACGTGCTGACCGCCAGGCCGTTTTCATCGAGTGCGGCTATGCGAAAGAGGTAATGTCCGGCAGGGTAAGAGTCCAGGGTAATGTCGATCTGTCCCTGATTTCCCACCAACACCTTGGAGTATCGCGCCTGGGTGTCGACCGCCTCGGGATTGTCGCCGTGGAAGGCCTTGTCGGCATAGGAAATCTCTGCACGGATGTCAAAGGCGCCGGAGATGGCCCCCAGATCATGGGATAAAGAAAGGACCTGCGTCCCGATATCTTTCAACCGGGCGGGGGATAGAGTCGGAGTCGAGGGCAGAATGTCCGTATCTACCGGCCAGACGTAAGCGGCGATCCCTTCGTCGCGAAAACCTGCAGACTTCTTCTGCTCCCGTTCGACAACACTGGTGGTATAAAAATGGGCACCCAAGGGATTGTACAGCCGATAGAGAGGAACGGTACCGGCGATGGACGCCGGGGAGATGTAACCCAGATTATCGACATGTTGGTAGCCCAGAGAGTAGGAATTTTTCTTCTCGTCCTCACTGCTGGTGTAGAAATGGTCCTTCAGCGTGGATTGGTACAGATGAAAAAACAGGCTCAATCCGGGGCCGCCGTCGGTGTCGATCAGAAAGGGCCGACGCTGGTAATCGAAATAGGGGGGAGTTACCGGATCGGTGGAAAGATAATAGCCCTGGGCTGCGGTCACCTTGGTATGGAATTGATAAACGGTAGACGAAGAGGGGAGTGCGGAAAAGGAGAGGCGTCCGATCTCAATGTCCCAGCTCATCGGGTCCTCGATCTTTCCGATCGTGCCCTGATGAGAAGCATAATAGTAATAGGCCCATCGCCCCATGGTCCCGGTCGGCGAACCGGCTAGACACCCCTCGAAGGCCTTATTCTTGTCGGCACCGTGAGCCAGGTAGCGTTCCGTGTCAAACGGTTCCCAGAGAATGCCGTCCGTCGAAGCGGAATAAAACAATTTACTGGGGGAATTGCCGTGCACCATAACGAACAGGCCCAGCGTCTCGCTGTATTTGACGTCGGCGGAGTTGGTCGCCAGTAGTCGTTTCCCGCCATTTTCGGGAACGAAGGTAATCCCATCCAGAGAGGAAGCTAAAAAGAGTCCTCCCCCCTCCCGGGTGGTGTCGGTATAGTACATCCAGAACCGGTTCTGGCGAAACAGTACGCTCGGCTGCCCGATGCCGTATCCGGTGGCCAGGTTATCAAGGGATAAAATCGGTTTGGGACTGTTGTTGTCCGGGTATTTCTTCCAGTTTTCCCCATCCGAACTGGTGGCCAGATAGATTTCGTTATAGGACCCTCCAGAATCTCTGGTCCCGGTGAAATACATGAAATAGGTGTTGCCCACACGGATCACCGAAGGATCGCTGATCAGGGCCAACGGTTCCGGCGGGAGTGCGATGCCGATGCCGGTCCATTTCAGACCATCGACGCTCTTTGCCATCCAAATATGATCGAGGTAAGGGTTGGGGCCGCTGGGAGCCGATCCGCACCACCACATGCGGTAGACGCCGTTTTCGACCATCACCGAGGGGGCGTAGTCATAACCGTTGTGCTGGATAGCCGTTTTTTCGTAGCGGGAAAAGAGCCATTGCTTCTGGGAGACGAAAATTTTTCCATCTCCATAAGCCACATCGAGACAGAGCGAAAACAGAATCCCCAGAAAAGCAATTTTTTTCAAGTAATGCATGATACGGTCGTAAAAAGTCCACTCCGGGAGCGCCGCACCCCAGTGCGGCAGGAGAAAACGGTTTTAAAAAAAATTACTTTCCCTATCCTCCTCGCCGGTGATGGCGTAAGGACAGGAATACGCATCCTTTCCCTTGCCGCACTGGGGTGCGGCGCTCCCGGCCCTTGTTATCGGGCATTATGGTTGTATATGCCGATCGATGACCTGTTGGATGGCCCTGCGGCAGACCTTACAGAAGCCCGATTCGTTGCGGGAAAACATGGTGCAATCGATCTGGGGACGATAGAGGCCCCGGGTCCGATAACCGGCGCCTTCAAACGCCCCTACCCGACCGTAGAATTTCATCCCTTTCAGCAACTGGACCTGCTTTTCCCTTTGTCCACGGAAGAGTTCATCCAGTTTCTCTTCGGCCACACCGGAGGCGCGCAGTTCCCTCCGTTTCTTCTGGTATTCCATGGAGTCCTTTTCAAAGGTTTCCTTTTCCCAGGGAGTGGGAGTCGGAGTACCGTCAACCATCAGGTCCTTCCATTTCAGGCGGTCGGGATGCAGCAGGGCGGTGATGTTCGGTTCATAGGGCTCCACCCGGATTGGGCTTTCGTTCTCGTAGGCTACATCCGAGGTGTAGTACTCGTCGGCCAGTCCGGCGAACAGATGCCCGAATTCATGGACCATGACGTAATCGGCAAATTGGTTATCCGCCGCCACGGTGGCATACCAGTTGTAAATGCCGCCGCCGCCATAGGTTTTTTCGTTCATGAGGATCACCAGATAATCATAGGGCGCGGCCGAGGCAACATCGCGAACCGTACGGTTATCGTAAGTCAAGGCATAGCGCTCGGTTCCGAAGGCGCCATACTGGACGGAAAGGGGTGAGCGGCGATGAATTTTCGAGGGAGGACGATGAACTCCACTCTCTTCCGCCGGGGGGTAAACGGCGCGTATATTGAAATCCTTTCGCCGGGAGAGGAATGGTTCCTGGCGGAAGAGGATGTCCGACATACGTTTTACGTCACTCTGGAACTTCGTCGCTTCGGCGGCGGTATAGCCGTCTCCAAGGAACAGGACATCGATATGGTTTTCTGCCGGCCCATTTTCCTGCAGAGTCCACACCTTGTTGGCCGTTTTCAGCTCGGCTTTCACTATATCCCATGCATCCGGCTCGATCGACAGACTCCATATCTCCTGCAACCGGTTTTCCGCATCCCTCTTTTTCAGAAGAACCTGGACGGGTTTCCGTGGCCAGGGAAAACGCAGGGATCCGGAGAAGGATCTCCATCGGTGCCTGGCCTCCTCGATCGTTTCCCATTCGCCGTAGACATCGGCGAATGCGTCGGAGAAGAGCAGACGGTGAGTCTCTTCGTCGCGTACCTCGAATAGATATTTTCCCCGGTTCAAGTCGTCGGTCAATCGTGCCCGGCTGCCGGCCCATATTCCGTCCGCAACGATCCGGTCCAGGGAGACATGTTCCTCAAAGGCATTCCCTGACTGGTAAAAGTCGAGACGCATGGTCAGATCTTCGAAGAAATGAGTGAAGACATCTTTATCCTGGGCCAACGAACCGCCGGGAAGCAGGAACGCCAGGAATACCATCCAGGGGAGGCATGTATGTTTCATCTGCTTACAACTCCTTGTTCCGAGCCGTTAGATGACCCCAAGTTCCTTGCCCACGAGGGTGAATTTTTCCACGGCAAAATCGAGGTCTTCCTTCTGATGTGCGGCGGAGATCATCACCCGTATGCGGGCTTGTCCCCGGGGTACGGTCGGAAACCCGATCGACATGGCAAATACTCCCTCTTCAAACAGACGGCGACTCATCTCCGAAGATTTCTTGGCGTCTCCGATCATGACCGGGGTGATGGGAGTCTGGCTCCTTCCCAGATCGAACCCCTGATTTTGCAGGCGTTCTTTGAAGTACCCGGCATTCTCCCAGAGTTTTCGTACCGGCTCGTCCGATTCGGTCAATATCTCCACTGCGGCAATGCAGGCGGCCACATCCGCCGGGGTGACGGCGCTGGAAAAGAGGAAGGGACGGGCCTTCTGTCGCAGGAAGTCGGTAAGCAATTTTCTACCGGCGATATATCCGCCCATCACCCCAAAGGCCTTGGACATCGTCCCTACCTCGATATCCACACGGTCGTGCAGTCCGAAATGATCGCTGATTCCGCGACCGTGAGAACCGAGCACACCTTCTCCGTGGGCATCGTCGACCATGACAATGGCATCATAGCGCTCGGCCACTTCCAGGATGTCGGGCAGAGGGGCCAGATCTCCATCCATGGAGAAAACCCCGTCGGTGATGATCAGTTTGCGTCCGGCATCATGCTGCCGGATCATCGATTCCAGCGATGCGGCATCGCAATGGCGGTAACGGACCGTCTTTCCCCGGGAGAGGCGACAACCGTCAATGATACTGGCATGGTTCAGCTCGTCGGAGAAGATGGTGTCCGTTTCTCCCACCAGGACGGGGATGATGGCCTGGTTGCTGGTAAACCCCGATTGGTACGTGATGGTAGATTCCACCTTCTTGAAGGTGGCCAGGATCTCTTCCAGTTGCCGGTGCAGGGTCATGGTTCCGGCGATAGAGCGCACAGCCGCCGGACCGACTCCATATTTTTCTATGGCTTGTTGAGCGGCTTTTTTCAGCCTGGGGTGATCGGCAAATCCCAGGTAGTTGTTGGAGCACATGTTCAGGACCCGCGATCCGTCCACCTGCAGCCATGCTCCCTGCGGACTTTCTATCGTCCGGATGCGTATCAGCAATCCTTCATTTTCCAGACGCTGCAACTCCTCTTGGATAAAAGCGAATTGATTCATAGTCCTTCCTTTGTATCCGCCCCGGTCTGGTACCGGAAGCGCCGGCATCTTGCCGGCCAAATATTCAAATCCAAACGGAATGAACGGAAAAAATGGAATCGCTTTCCTGATTCCAGGAAAAATTCTTCTATTTTCCACACGTCATAGTATAATCTAACCAGTTTTGATGAAACAAGAAATCCACACTCGACGGTAAGCAAGACTATATGAACAATTTGGATCGACGGAAGTTTTTTCGTCTTCAGATACGTATGACCATCCAGGTAGAGGGTGTGGATTCCCATGCTCATCCCTTCTTGGAAGAGACCCAATCCAACAATGTAAGTCTGGAAGGCCTTTCCTTTTTCACTTCACAGGACATGTCCCGGGGACAGCTGGTTACGGTTTCTTCGCCGGGTAAATTCCGTATTCAGGCGAAGATCATCTGGATCGGCGATGTACAGAAATCTGGGAAAAGAGAGGTGGGTGCCACTCTCATTCCTCCCATCGTAAATTGGGTAATGAAGTAGACGGCCCAATCCCAGGCATATTCAATCCCATCTATTTTCCAGTTTAATGGAGGTTTGTATGAAAACCTGTAAGTATCGGTTGGACCGCATGATCGGTCTTTTTACCTTCGGATCGATGGTTCTTCTGTTGTTGGCTTCCTTCTCGGACAGCCCGGCTCAGATTTCGAGCTGGTTCCGGGAGGACCTCACCATTCAGGAGAAAAGTTCCTCGAGTGGAGGTCCCCAGGGCAGCGGCCGGGAATCGACCGCGACTATCTATCTGACCAGCAAGGCGTTTCGCCGGTCCAGTTCCGACGGGACCGATTCCATTTTTCAGTTTGAAGATCAAAAGATCGTCTCCGTCGATCATAAAAAGAAAACCTACTCCGAGATCACCCTGGAAGAGCTGCAAAAAAAGATGGATGAATCGATGCAGGCCATGAACAAAGAGGGAGGGGAAGACCAGAAACAAGCCATGGAGGCCATGAAAAAGATGTTCGGCGGCATGGCCGATTCGATCAAGGTCACCAAGATAGGCCCGGGGGAAAAGGTCATGGGCTACAACACCGAAAAATACCAGGTGGATATGGGCATGATGAAGATACAGATGTGGTGCGCCCCCGATTTGAAGATGCCCGCGGCCTACTACGATTCCGTCAAGCTGAGAATGCCGAAAAATCCGATGTTCGACATGACCAAGCTGTACGATGAAATGAAGAAGATGGACGGATATCCGGTGAAGCAGGTTCATACCATGAGCATGATGGGGATGAACATGACCACTACGACCGAGGTCACTTCGGTGCAAAAGGGGGCCATTCCTGCTTCCACCTTCGCCGTGCCTGCCGGCTACAAGAAGGAACAGGCCAAGTTCTGACGAAGTCGCAATAAAGCGTACGATAGGAACTAGTTTCAGCAGTTGTAGGGGCACGGCGTGCCGTGCCCAAGGGAGCCCCAACCCTATGGTCGCCAGGGCACGTCACGCCGTGCCCCTACTCCATGGTGATTGAATCCAAAATTTCCGATCAATCCTGCCATTAGCGGGTGAGGGTCAGGAGAAATTTTTTCCCTTCCCATTCCAGCTCATATTTCTGCTTTTTGTTCTTCAGGGTATTTTTGTCCGCCAGAAAATAGAGATGACCGGCGACCGGTTTGCCCGTTTCAACCGCCGGAAGGGCTTTCTCCCTCAGTTCGATTTCCGTAGCGTTCCGGTCGGCAGGGATGGAAACGCCGCCGGCCGATCCTCCTCCCACGAGTACTCCGACTCCAGCGGACGTATAGACCCCGCCGCGGCTGTCATAGGTCCCGGTACGACTGTCGTATGTCCCCGTTCCTCTGGGATCGTACCTTCGGCCGGATTCATAGCCTATACCCACTTGAGGGACCACATGTACATCTCTCTGCGGTGTGTTCTTGACCTGAAGCACACCGGCGATAACGGAGGGGTTTTCCGGCCGCAAGGCCAGGTCTTTCCCGACCACACGCAGGATGAATTGATCCGGCAGTATCTCGACCATTCCTTCCTCTTTGGGATAAACGGCCACTTCGACAACCAGAAATCCCTTTCCCAGATCCGAGGCGAAATGTTGCCGAATCTCGTTCTCCTTCAACAGGGCGGCCGCGACCGTAGTTCCTTCTACAGCCTGGAAGCTTGGGTATTCGGAAGGCCGGGTGCGGGGGACGGTCCCTTCAGCGGCAGCCGGAATTGTCCGGATCAGAAAAAGAATAGAAAAAAGTACGATGAAACCTCTCATGGTTTGCGGTCCTCCGTTACGGATGCCGGCTTGGCATTCACTATAGGGCTTATACTTCACAGACGCGCTTCTGCTTCGATTAGAATACCAGATACCGCCGTTACAAAAAAGGTTCAATCTTGCCGAAGGAACATAAACATGCTTGATTTCACCATTTGAACACTTTAAAGTTACTCCTATGAAAAGTGATCTGGGGGCTTGATCCATATGGTACCTGCCAGGGAACGTGCGGTCGCCTTCGTGGTAGTGCGCTTGAGTTCGTCGCGGTTGCCGGCCAAGCAGTTGCGGAAAATCGGCCAACGTACCATCCTCGAATGGATCGTCGACAACCTCAGGCTCTGCCAAGAGCTGGATGGGATCGTCCTGGCAACCGTGGCCGAACCGGAGAATGAAATATTACGGGAAGTGGCCCAAAGGCTCCGATTGCCTCTCTTCTGGTATGAGGGTGACGTCAACCATGTGACCACGCGTCTGCGTCTTGCAGCCGAGCACCACCACGCGGATATATGTCTTCTGATAAGCGCAGACTGTCCACTCATCCATGCCCCGGCTATCGACGAACTGATTCGGCAGATGCGCCGTTCCCCCGAAGCCGACTGCCTGACCGTTCCACCGCTTGCCGACGGACGCCATTGCCTTCTGGACGGCACGCAGATAGCACGCCTCTGCGCCTGGCAGCGGGCCGACGATCTCAGTGACCGCCCGGAGCTGAAGGAACACCAGTTCCCGGTCCTTTATCGTAATCCCCATTTGTTCCAGCATATCTCTGTGACCCTCGATACTTCCATCTACGGACCCAGGCACCGCCTGTCTGTGGACACCTGGGCCGATATGGAATTCATGAACACCCTGCACGACCGCCTGGCCGAATTGGGCCGCCCCTTTCAACTCCCCGAGGCAGTCCGACTCCTGGAGAAAGAGCCCGGCCTGCGCCTGATCAACTCCCATGTCCATCAGCGCGAACTGATCGAGTGTCTGCGGAATGTGCTCGTCATCGTCGATGCCGGCGGCGTTTTCGGTTTTCAGCGCTTTTTACGCGCCAGGGAACTGGCCGGACAGATTGTGGAGCGGTTGAGCTGGCCGGTCTCCTTCCTTGTCGACAGCCAACGGGCGGCGCAAATGGCCGAGGATTGCGGTTTTAAAGTGCTTTGGGGAGCCATGGACAGGGAAGTGTGCACCTCCTCGACCGGCAAACAAATCCTTACTCCCGCTCAAGCCGCCGCGGACATAGGTCTGGTTGTCGTTGATATATCTCCGAAGCGTCCTCTTGGTCCCGGCTGGCGCAAACGATACTTTCCCGACATCCCGGTGGTGATAGTCGAGCCGTTGGACGAGTCTGCGGTAGAAGCCGACCTTGTGGTGGTTCCAGGTGTTACCGGCAGTCATCCTCTGGCCGGCGGAAAAGGAAGCGTGAAAATTCTCCAGGGCATGGAATATGCCGTGATCCGCAGGGAGGTCACTCATCAGGCATACCTTGACAGGCCAAAGGATTTGGATCTTCTGGTTGATCTGCAAAGATCCGTGAAGAGGTCGACTGTGGAGACGGTCAGCGCCCGTCTTGGCTGGAAAGCGTTTTTTTCCAAGAGTGACGACCCTGTTTTTCCGGAACTGCTCTCACGATCCAGGATCCTCTTGAGCGCATACGGACCGGCCTTTTACGAAGCCCTGGCACTCGGGACCCGTCCGGTAGCATGGCCTGCAAGTCCTCAAAACCAGGCGGATGCCTTGGCCTTCTTTGCCGCAGCGGGTCTTCCTACCGCTTTGGTACGGGGGATGAGGGAAATCGAAGATACCATCGGTGCCATTCTTGGCCAAGAATCTCCCGGTCGGGATGCCGGGAAAGACGGAACGTATGCCATTGTACGGGAAATGGCATCTCTGTGCCCCAAACGATAGAACTACGGAAGAGACTCAGTCATAGCCGGGAAGATCGCATGACTTCGCAAAACCGCCTACCGCTTGTCAGTCTGGTTATCCTGTCCTGGAACAGGAAAGACGATGTCCGGGAGAGTCTACAGCGGATTTTCGAGTCCGATTATCCCCTCCTCGAAGTCATCGTTTCGGACAATGGGTCCAGCGATGGCACTCCGGATATGGTTCGTCGTGAGTTTCCCCAGGTGGTGCTCCTGGAATCGGACCGAAATATCGGTATTGAGGCCTACAATACCGGGTTCAAGGCGGCCCGGGGGGAATACGTGGTCATCCTCGACGACGATTCCTTTCCGGAAAGAACGGCAGTAACCAGGATGGTGGAAAAATTCCGGGCGGATCCGGCTCTGGGCATCGTTGCCTTCGATGTGCGCAACTACTACGGCTACGATCGGGTGGCTGCGATACCAAAGCACGATGACTCCGATTCCTCTACTACGGAACGCTACCGGATGGGATTCAACGGCGCCGGGGCCGGCGTGCGCCAGGAAGTGTTCCGAAAAGCAGGGTACTATCCCGGCGAGTTTTTTCTTTACTGGAACGAACAGGACCTCTCTTTGCGGGCCATGGATGCCGGCTACAGGATCCGGTTCTTTTCCGACATCGTGTCCTACCATAAGTATTCTCCCGCCAACCGTTCCTCCCGCAGGGCACCTTATTACTACTGCCGCAATGCCTTTTGGCTGGTATGGAAAAACTACCCCTGGATACAGGCCTGGCGGCTCACCCTTACCCTTGGTCGCCTGGTCGCCTATCATTCCCTGGAACAGAAGACCACGGTATATCTGGAGGCCATGCTTGCTGCCATGCGGGGAGCGGGCCACATCGCCCGCTTGCGAAAACCGGTGAAAAAAGAGATCTGCCAAAGCTTCCGCGCCCCTCTGGAACTCTCTTTCACCTATTTCCGGTAACGACCATGCCTGAGAGTAAAAGAGTTCTGATCATCCGCTCGGCAAGTTTCCAGCAGCTGGACAACAACCTTGCTTCGATCCTGGAACAATTCAAGGATTGGGAACTGCACCTCCTGACGCACGAGCACGGCCGCAGGCTGGCGGAAAAATATAAAGATTTCTCCGCGATCCTGGTTTATCCTTACCTCGGTCCGTTCCAAAGAAATACGGCGATACCGGACCTTCCATCCCGCAAGTACGATGCCGTCCTGGTACTGGTGGCCAACCTGTCGGGTGCGGGCTTTGCCAATGTATTCGATTTTGCCTCATCCTTAGGAGCCGCCGGTCTCTACCAGTGCAATCTGGTGGGGGAAATCCGGTCTCTGAAGCCATCCGACCTGGCCGCAGGCAGACACCGTGACATCCTTTGCCGCCTGTGCGGGACGATCTTCGGAACCGTCCTGGGACTGGCGTGCGCCGTCTGGTTTACGCTCAGCCTCCCTGTGGGTAAGTTGACTTCTCTGCGCAGGAAGGAAAAAGACAATCGATCCGTTCCTTGACGTCCGTCCTCATCTTCGCGTACCTTCATCTTCATCTGGTTCCTTAAGGAGAATCCTATGAATACATCTTTTCATCGTCGTTGTTTTTTCCATTCCGCCGCGACCGGGCTGCTGTCGATGTCCGCTCTGTATCCTTTTTCCCGCGCGTCCTCGGCCGCGATCGCCGACAAGGATCTGCATCTGCAATCGAAGGTGCGCATTGCCAAGATCTATCTGGGGCGCGAAAGGGCCAGCTGGCCCATGTCCCGTGTCGATCTCGAGGCGGAAGTGAAGCGCTATGAGGCCGAGATAGCCAGGCTGTCGGATCTTGCCGATGTAGAATTCGTCGAGGGGGGCATGGTGCAAAGTCCGGAGGAGCTGGCTGCCGCCAGGGAAAGGTTTACCGATGTCAGCGGCATCCTTGTCCTCCATCTTACCATGGGCGTCACCAGCCATCTTCAGGGTCTGATGGCCACCGGCCTGCCGGTAATGGTCTATGCCCAACCCTACAGCGGGCACGAATGGCACATCGTCGGAGGCTGGCAGCGCCAGGGCAAGTTGATCGATATCCTGCCCAGCAGCCGTTTTGCAGACATCGCCGAGGCCGTGCGTCCCTTCCGGGCCATGCACCGTCTCCGGGAGACACGGGTCCTGCACATCAGCCAGAATGAGGCCGATGCCCGCTACTGCCGGGCCATCCAGGACCGGTTCGGCACGGAGATCCTATCGGTACTTCTGCCGGAACTGGAGAAGGCTTATCGGGAAGCGGATCCCGCCGCCTGCCGGGCGGATGCGGATCGCTGGATGTCCGAAGCCGCCGGGATCCGTGAACCCAATCGGGAAGACATCCTCAAAGGCTCAACGATGTACATAGCCATGAGAAACCTCCTTGTCCAATATAAGGCTCAGGCCGTTGCCATGAACTGCCTGGGCATGAACCTGATGGACCGGAATATGGGTTATCCCTGTCTGGGTTTCGTTCGTTTCAACAATCAGCTGCTGGCCGGGGTGTGCGAAGCGGACCTCAAATCGACGATGACCCAGCTCATCTTTACCTACCTGGCCGGGAGGACCGGTTTTGTCACCGATCCGGTGTTCGACTACTCGAACAACACCATCACCCATGCCCACTGTGTTGCCGCCACCCAGATGGAAGGGCCGCAAAGCAAACCATCTCCCTACTATATCCGCACGCACCTGGAGGATAACAAGGGAGTGTCGCTCCAGGTCAAGATGCCCATAGGCGGGAAAGTCTCCATGGCGCGTCTGATCGGCACGGATACCATGCTTTTCAGCACCGGAGAGGCCGTGGACAGTCCTCTGGTCGAACGCGGCTGTCGCAGTAAGGTCACCGTACGGGTGGAAAATCCGGAACATTTTCTGGAAAACTGGTCCTGCGGACTGCACCGGGTCATTGTCTACGGCGATCACACCCGTGACCTGAGGCGCTATTGCCGCTTCATGAAGATACGCATCCTCAACGAGGGAACGGACGACCTGCAGAACGTGCCCGGACTGGAGTGGGAGACACGGGTGCACGCGTAGTTTCGTTATTTGTCGTAGGGAAAATGGTTCAGGCGGGCCAGTGCCCGGAAGAGCTGTTCCCCCAGGAGCACGCGGGCCAGCTCGTGCGGCAAGGTCAGGCGGGAAAGGCTCCAGCGGGCGTCGGCCCGGTCGCGGATGGAAGGCGGCCAGCCCCAGGGTCCGGCACAGAAGAAGTCGACCCGTCGCAAACCCTGATGGATGCGGCTTTCCAGGAAGGAGGCAACGCCGGCGGAATCCAGTTCCTTCCCGCCGACATCGAGCAGCACGGAGTATTCGCTTTCTTGCAGCAGGGCCAGCAAGGCCTTGGCCTGGGCGGATTCGGAAGCGGCCTCCTGTTGGGGTTTGCGCCGCGCCGATTCCCGCAGTTCCAGAATCTCACAGGGGAGAAAACGGCGTATGCGCTCCAGGTACTCCCGGTGGAGAGCCTCCAGGTGCGGATTCCTCATCTTCCCGACCTGGACCAGCCGCAGTTTCATTCTGTTTTTCTTTTGCGGGTGCGGGGTGCGGGGCGCAGCGAGGCCGGCTCCAGGCGGGGCGCATCCCGCCAGAGGCGCTCCAGATCATAAAAGCTGCGCGTCGCCGGGGTAAAAATGTGCACCACGACCTCCAGGAAGTCCAGGAGGATCCATTCTCCGGCGGCAAAACCCTCGATATGACTGGGTTCCATCCCGATCTTGGCGGCGGCCTCTTCTACGGCATCGCTGATGGCCTGGGTCTGGCGGGTGGTGTTTCCGGTACAGAGGATGAAATGATCGGTGAAAGAACAGACCTCGGATAGTTGCAGGACAAGGATGTCCTGCCCCTTCTTTTCCTCGATGGCCTTTAAAATCTCGGATAGTAATTTGTTGTTCATGAGTAGATTCGGTATTTTTTTATGTATTGGTAAACTCCCTCCGGAATCATACCGGCGTACTCCAGTCCCGCAGCTGCACGCTCGCGAATGGCGGTAGAGGAGATGTCGGGAGCCCCGGTGTCCAGAGTATACACCGACGGCGGCGCCGGCGGAAATGGGCGGGGACCGGAGCGCAGGTCGACGATGCGCCGGCGGACGGAATCGGGCAGGAAGGAAAAGTCGTTTCCAATGTGGGCATCCGGCCGTTCGACAAATACAAAATTGTAGTGGGTCAGCAGAAACTCGAAGTTTTTCCATTTATGGATGGTAAGAAAGGAATCTCCACCGGCGATAAAATACAGGTCCCGGCCATCGATCTTCTTGTCCCGGCAGATGGCTTGCAGGGTGTCGCAGGTATAGTTGCTTTCGCTGTCATCCAGCTCCAGTTCCATGGCGGAGACGTAAAATCGCGGATAGGCTTCCAGGGCGATGGCCGTCATGGCAAAGCGATGGTAATTGTCGGTGATGGTGCGCAACGGTTTGTGCGGAGGATGCCGGGAGACCAGAAAAATAACCTCTTCCAGACCGAAGAGAGCGGAGACTTTTTGCGCCAGATGTACATGGGCATTGTGGATGGGATCGAAGGTTCCTCCCAGGATGCCGACGGTTTTCCTGTTTTCCCGGTTTTTCATGGAAAGAGTTTTTTCCCGACCAATCGCAGCAGCTCCTTGATCCCTTGTCCGGTCACGGCGGAGATGGCCAAAAATGGGATTCGCTTGCGGCGGCACCACCCCTTGAGGTTGTCCAGTCTTTCTTGCGATCCCAGGGCATCCACCTTGGAGGCCAGGACGATCTGCGGCTTGCCGGCCATGCCGGTATCGTACTGCTTCAACTCGTTGCGTATAGCTTCCAGACGTTCTATGGGGTCGCTCTCCTCAGCGTCGGAGACATCGATCAGGTGGGCCAGAAGCCGGGTGCGTTCCACATGCCGCAGGAAGCGGTCCCCGAGGCCTTTCCCTTGATGAGCCCCGACGATCAGTCCGGGGATGTCGGCGACCACGAAGGACCGTTCGCCGCCGCAATCGACGACCCCCAGATGGGGAGTCAGGGTGGTGAAGGGGTAATCGGCGATCTTGGGCTTGGCCGACGAGATCACCGAGATCAGGGTCGATTTACCGGCATTGGGAAAACCGACCAGGCCAACATCCGCCAGGAGTTTGAGTTCGATACGGATGGCGATTTCCTCGCATTCTCCCCCCTTCTCCGCATAGCGTGGGGCCTGCTGGGTGGAGCTGGCGAAACGGGCGTTACCTCGTCCTCCCCGGCCGCCGGCCGCCGCCAGAAAGAGTTCGCCTTCCGTCTGAAAATCGTGCAGGGGTACGGAGGAGCCTTCCCTATATACGAGCGAACCTACTGGTATGGCAATGATCAGGTCTTGTCCGGTTTTCCCGTGGCAATTGCTGCCCTGGCCGTGTTCGCCCCGTTGGGCATGAAAAAAGCGTTTGTACTGGAAGGGGAGGAGGTTGTTGATGTGGGAGCTGCTTTGGAAGTATACGTCGCCGCCTTTACCGCCGTCCCCCCCGTTGGGTCCACCCCGGGGGACATGCTTTTCGCGGCGAAATGCCACACAGCCATTTCCGCCGGCACCCGCTTTGATCAAGATCCGCGCGGAGTCAATGAACATGAGTGACACCAACCGGCCCGAAGGCCGGCTTGTTAGGTTTCACTGGCAACGATATTGATGAATCGCCCTTTGGAACCGCGATCCAGGAATTTGACGGTACCCGGAATCTTGGCGAAGAGGGTATGGTCTTTTCCCATACCGACGTTGACGCCGGGGTAAAAGCGGGTTCCGCGCTGACGAACGATAATGGTTCCGCCGGTGACCAGCTGGCCGTCGAAGGCTTTGCATCCCAGACGCTGCGAATGACTGTCGCGACCATTGCGAGAACTGCCAACACCTTTTTTATGTGCCATATTACGTAACTCCCTAAATTCAAAAAAATCTGATCCGAGATCGCAACCGACTTGTTTTCCGTTGAACTTAAGACAGTCCGTAACGAAATTGTGTAGGAGGAGCGATACTTGAAAAAACAGACCTGACGATTGCCTTCGATTTATCTGAAATCCCGAGTCCTTAAGAGACGGAGATGTTTTCAATCTCGATTTCGACAAACTGCTGTCGATGTCCCTGGGTACGGCGATACTGTTTGCGGCGTTTCTTCTTGAAGACAAGGACCTTGTCCTCTTTGCCGTGAGAGAGAACCTTTCCGCTTACCGTTGCGCCTGTCACCAAAGGTTTACCTATCAGGCAGTTTTCTCCGGTTTGTAGGAGCAGTACCTGGTCGGTTACAAACTGATCGCCGGCCGGAATCGGCGTTTCTTCCAACTGGACTTTGCTTCCGACCTCTACACGGTATTGTTTACCGCCGTTTTCAATAATTGCGTACAAGATCATATCCTCCTGCTGAAAAGCCCCACATTTTACCTCAAGAATGCCGATTGGTCAAATCCCTTTTTTCATGTATGAGTTCGAACAGCGGCCAGGAGCTCCTGTGCCTCCTCGTCGGACAGTCTCTGGACCTTTTCCAACCGCTGAGAAATTCGAAATAAATCCTGCAGATATCGTTCTTTGGCCTTTGCCGGACCGGATGATTTTGTCATTGCCAGATCGAATGTTGCTTGAATTTCCTGGAGGGGAAACCCGGGAGGCGCTTTTTGCAGGAAGGATTGACAGACAACGTAATTCACCAGCGCAAGAGAGTAACTTTTCGCCATGAGGTAGAAAAGCCCGGCGATGGAAATCAGAATCATGATGAGAAGGATCCGTTTGCGCATGATGAGAAAGTATATCATTTGCGATGAAATGTCCCTTATTTATAATGGTTTTTGTTGACTTGCATAAGGTGTTTTGTTAATATGAAAAGATCAAGCACGATAATGGTATGGATAGGGTGATATCGATTGTGGTAACTTGTCACATACGGGTTCCCGAGCACGTTACGGAGTGGTGCAGACCTGATACTATGGAACGAATTTTATGACTGAACAGAGCACCGAGGAGCTTTTCGCGAAACCTTCTCCTAAGGTGATTCCTTTTCCGACCAGACAGGATATTTCACAAGAGGTCCCTGCCGTAGAAGGAAAAAAAGAGCCGGACTGGTATCAGGAGGTCACCCGCAAAGTACAGGCCGCACGCCGAAACCGTCTTGCAAAATCCACATCGGAAGAAGCGGAACTGCCCGGGTCCATGTCCCACCCAAGTATCTCTATCGAGAAAACGCCTACCAGGGCCAGTTCGGCGATTGCACCTCTGGCGCTGCCGGAACAGGAACCGATCTTGTCGGTAGAAAGTCCGGTTGCAGTTCCGGAAGAACCTCGCCACATGATCGAAGCGATTGCAGAAAACCCCATTCCTCCGGTAAGAAAATCTCCCATAGTGGCCAATCCGGCCGGGAACCCGGGTAACATAGGCAGAGTCCATGCGGAAAAGGCACGCGTTCCAGGCAACGTCCTGCTGCCTCCTAAGAGGGGGGGGCTGGAACCCAGGAGGGCTCAATCCATTTCGATATCAGTGCCTGCATCCAGGGTTCATCCCCCGGTGAAGGTCGCCCTGCCGGAAAAAAAGACGATTTCCGGACCGCCGGCAAAAAAAGAAATAGCCCTGCCTAAAAAAGAGGCAGCGGTAGTAAAAGAAACGGCAAAAATTCATCCGTCTCCCAGTCCGATCATTACACCCCCTCGTCCCGAGGCTGGCAAACCGGTGAAATCCAACGAATTGACCGGCAAGGCGAAGCCAAAATCACCGGAAGCGGTGATCAATGAGGTGACCCTGGTCGATCTGGATGAAATCCTGAGTCTTCAGGAGAAAGAGACGGCGGCTACACCCGCGCGAAAGGTCCTCGGACCCGATCGGAGCATCCTGCTGTCACGAATATTGGGCGGTCTGGTCGATTTTGTCGTTGTTTTGATCTGTTCCATACCTTTCTTTTTTACCCTGAATTATCTGTCCCGCCCGGAAGACATGAATCACTTTACCCTGTCCATGATGGCCGGGATACCGATTCTCATCTACCATCTTTATTCTCTCTTATTTCTATGTTTTGCCGGACAGACCGTAGGAATGATGATCGCCGAAATCCAGGTGATCGATGCCCAGAACGATCTGCCCAGCCACATGCAGGCCATACGTCGGACCCTGGTGTTTCTGCTGACCCTGTTCACGGGTATCTTTCTCCTCTGGCCGGTTTTCCACCGCAAATGCCGCGGCCTGCAGGACATCCTCTCCGGCACCGAGGTCGTCCGCGTCCGGGATTATCTCTCCTGATTCCTGCGGCTTGCTTTTCACCAAAATCCGCCCTAAACTAGCCGGGTAAGGAGAAATCCAAGAAAGCATTCACCGATGCGTCTGGACAGCGCAAGCTGTTGTTTTCCATCCGGATCGGGAACCTTACGATCCGAAACCGAGCGTTTCTGCATACAGGAGAATCTATGAGCGAGAGAGAGATATTCATCACCGAGTTCGACAGAACGCGGCTCCAGGAGCTGATCGGGGTCGTTGAGACTTTCGGAGATCGGAAAAGAACGGAATTGAGTCATCTGATCGATCTGCAGGAAGAACTGGACCGGGCCACCATCGTGTCCTCCGAGAAGGTACCTGCCGATACCGTGACCATGAACTCCAGAGTCCTTCTGCGCGATATAGATACTTTGGCGGAAATGACCTATACGCTGGTCTTTCCTAGGGATGCCGATATTTCCAAGGGGAACCTTTCCATTCTCGCACCGGTCGGAACCGCTATCCTCGGTTATAGGGAAGGAGACGTCATCGAGTGGGAAGTTCCCGCCGGCAAGCGGCGCCTGATCATCGTCAAGGTGCTGTACCAGCCGGAAGCCGCCGGAGATTTCCATCTGTAACCGCGAGCCGGCCGGCAGTTCGGAGGGATTGATGCGAAAGGAGAGAGATTTCCTGGGGGAGAGGGAAATTCGAGAGGACGCTCTCTATGGTATCCATGCCTGGAGGGCATTCGAGAATTTCGGAGATATCGGCGAGCGCACCGATCCCGTCTTCGTACGATCCTATCTGCTGGTAAAAAAGGCTTGTGCTCTAGCCAACCGGGAGACAGGATTTCTCGACGGGAAGAAGGCCGACTCCATCCTGCAGGCAATCGACGGTCTGCTGGAAAGGGGCGATTTCCACGATGTACTGATCAATCCTCTGTCGGGCGGGGCGGGCACCTCCTTGAATATGAACATCAACGAGATCGTCGCCAACTCCTGCCGGGAGGAGGTAGATCCTGCCGATGACGTCAACCTGCACCAGTCGACGAACGATACCTATCCTACGGCCTTCAAGACCGCACTGATGTTCTATCTCCAGGAGCTGGAACAGGCGTTGACCGGATTGCAGGATACGCTCCAGAAAAAGGAAAAGGAGTTCGGCGACGTCGTCAAACTCGGCCGTACGGAGCTGATGGATGCGCTGCCGATCACGGTCGGCATGCAGTTTTCCGCCTATGCGGAAGCCGTCGCTCGTGACCGCTGGCGCGTGTTTAAGGCCAGAGAGAGAATCAAAACGGTGAATCTGGGTGGTACGGCGATCGGGACCGGTTTCAACGCCCCGCAAAAATATATCTTTTGCGCCATAGGAAAACTCCAGGAAGTGACCGGCCTCAATCTGAGCCGGGCCGAAAACATGGTGGATGCCACGCAAAACCTGGATGGGGTTGTCGAGGTGATGGCCATCGTCAAAGCGCTGGCGGTAAATCTTCACAAGATCGCCGAAGACCTGAGGATTCTGTCCGGAGGGCCTGAGGGAGGCATCGGCGAGTTGATCCTGCCGCCGGTACAGGAGGGATCCTCCATCATGCCGGGCAAAGCCAATCCGGTGATCCCGGAGTTCGTCCTGCAGATCAGCCTGCTGGTGATCGGTAACGATTCGGTCATCTCCACCGCCGCCGCCGGAGGCAATATGGAGCTGAACCAGTTCTACCCTCTGATTTCCACTCTCAGCCTGAAAAACATGAGAATGCTCCTGCAGGCGGTTCTGTCTTTGGACAGGCGATGCCTGGCAGGAATTACCGTCGACCGGGAGCGTATTCGGGCCCACCTGTCCGATTCCATGGCCATCCTGACCTATCTGTCGCAATATTTAGGTCATGCCAAGGCGTCGGAACTATACCTGCGCCACAGGGCCGGCGAAAAGGATTTGAAAAAACTGATCCTGCAATCGGGCGCTCTCACGGAAAGCCGTTATGAAGAACTCCTGCAGGCGGACAAAATCCGCATGCTGGGATACAAATGAAAGACCCGAGATACCCTTCCATGAACGAGACCCCCATCGCCAACCGATTGCATATCGGTATCTTCGGCAAGCGAAATGCAGGGAAATCGTCCCTGATCAATGCCCTGACCGGTCAGAAGATCGCCATCGTCGACGAAACTCCCGGTACCACCACCGATCCTGTCGGAAAAGCCATGGAGATAGCCGGCCTGGGCCCGGTTTACCTATACGACACCGCCGGGCTGGATGACACCGGAGAGCTCGGGCGGAAAAGGATGTTACGGACCCGGGAGGTGATGCGAAAGATCCACCTGGCCATTGTCGTTACGACCCTTTCCACCCTGGATGACGCGGATTTGGCATTGATCGAGGAACTGCGGAGCCAGGGATCGGCCCTTCTGGTCTGCTTCAACAAATCGGATCTGGATCCCGATGCCGACTGCAAGGACAATCCGTTGGCTCAAAAAGGGATCCCCTATGTCTCGGTGAGCTGCACCCTGCCGGCTGGAATCGACGAGGCCCGCCACAGGATGGTGGAACTGGGTTCCCGGATCGAAGTGGAGAAGTCTACTCTCATCGGAGATCTCGTCCGGCCCGGAGATTATGTCGTCCTGGTTGTGCCTATCGATCTGGGCGCTCCCAAGGGGCGACTGATCCTGCCTCAGGTGCAGGTTTTGCGGGATGCCCTGGACAATGACGCCATCCCCGTGGTGGTCAAGGAGCGGGAATTGAGTCATGTGTTGGCGACGCTCGGTCAAAGACCCGGCCTCGTTATTTGTGACAGCCAGGTAGTCCTGAAGGTTGCCGGAGATGTGCCGAAGGATATTCCCATGACGACCTTTTCCATGCTGTTCTCCCGCTACAAGGGAGATTTCGCCGAGTACATCCGCGGCGTCAAGGCCATCGATCGTCTGAACGACGGCGATAAGATCCTGATCCTGGAGGCCTGCACGCATCATGCTCAGCCCGACGACATCGGCCGGGTGAAGATACCCAGATGGTTGAGACAGTACACGGGAAAAAACCTTGTCTTCGAGGTGAACAGCGGCCCCTATGTACAAAAACGCCTGGCCGACTATAAGCTGATCCTCTCCTGCGGAGCCTGCATGGTGAACCGGAAAGAGATGCTGGCGCGCTCCCACGATGCCAGGGCGATGAAGGTCCCCATCACCAATTACGGGGTCGCCATCTCCTATGTCCAGGGCGTTTTGGACCGCACCCTCTCTCCCTTCGAATACGAACGGACGCTGCTGGACAGCCTCTGATCCCCGTTCGCTGCAGATACATGAGACCGTCGCCGTCCCTCCGGCAACGACCCAGGAGTCCATGCGGAACTACAGATATTTTCATGGTTGGTTCGGAAAGTTATTCACCACAGAGAACACAGAGAATACGGAAAATGCTCTGTGTCTCTGTGGTGGAAGTAGGGGCGACCCTTGCGGTCGCCCGCAATGTATCTCCACCCGTCGTTGAAAGAATACGATATCGACGCAAAGTCGATCGATGATTCGAGGTGAAAATAGCCGTGGCCATCACTCTTCACTGCTGGTGCTTAACAGGGGATAGGTTAAAGTGCCGTTGACCGACCCCAGGGCTATGGCCGCCACCGGATAGGAGCCGGAGACACCCAATGAACCCTGGAAAATGTCTTCTATAAAGCACGATTTACTGGGTTCTGTTTGGCAAACCTCGCTCAGGAAAAAGGCTCTCTGTTCCCGGGGCTTCAATAGGAGGGAGGTGGAGATTACGGTCGTCGGATTTTCGCTATCACCCTTGTGGGCTGATAGCACAATACGATTATCGTGATCGGAAACGTTGGCGATGGCGATTGCCGTATCTATTCCTTTGCTAACATTCCGCTGCATTGCGAGGCCCTGATGGAAGCGCGATCGGACGGCGGGGAGCGCCGATTCGCTCAGTAACTCCTGCCGTGAGGAAAAGGTGGAATAGACGGCTTGGATCTCCATGGGAATCCTGGATTCGGCGATGACCCAACCGACGTTGAGATGCGGATCGGTGCCGTCGGTCTGAAATTCCAGAACTCTTGCATCCGCATTCTTGCCGGTCAGTCGTATCTCGGATTTTCTCTCTCCATCGATCGGGAGGCTCAGAGGATTGCCCGATGGATCGAAAAAACGGAAAGAGACGTCTTGAGTCGAATAATATTTCTGCACCCGAATGGTTGTTTTATACGACAGATGGCCCGATTTTCCGTCGACGATGTGTGGCAAAAAGAGGCGAAAGGGACGATCTTCAAGATAATCCAGACTCATTACCTTTCCGTCTATCTCCATACGTTCCGGTCTTGTGTCGCTGCCGTAATCTATGTTCAATACGGCAATCCCTTCCGGATGATCGCTGGAAATGAAAAAGTGATTATACCAGGGTATATTAGGCGCAAATTCCACGTCTTTACGTTCGCCGATCAGCTCTCCGGATGGGGTATAAGCTCGGATCGTCGCCGACACTTTTCCTGAAAGATATTCGGATCCCAAATACATGTCCACGATTCTGACCGGGTACCGAAAACGTATGATGAACGGCTTATCGGCCGATGAACCGGATAGAGAGGCATTTTCTATAAAAGGTCGAGGTCCCAATATGCCGCCGTGTAGGTACCAACCCATCCTGAGAAAACTTCCGGCAGGACTATCGAAACGTACGCCGAATTTCGCAATAATTTCGGATAATTGGGGAACGCTTTCCATATACTGGAAAGATTCTGAAGTATAAATACCGACTCGGTTATGATAAAGATCCAGATCCGAACTTTTAAAAGGGCGAACCTCGATCTGGGCCATCGCCGGCAGAACGGAGAGAAGGACAGCCAGGATGAACAACCGGCGGAAAAGACGAGGATCGTTGTTCTCTCGTTCCTTAGAAAAAAAAAGAACGAGTAAGAAAAAGCCGATGAATCGACATGATAAACTCCTTATATATAGAAGCAAAACGTTAGAGATTTATACAAAGACAAGCCAATTGCATTTTTGTAGGGGCACGGCGTGCCGTGCCCTCAGGGAGCCCTCACCCTGCGGTCGCCGGGGCACGGCACGCCGTGCCCCTACGGATGATGAGGCTATGATCTCGGGTTGTGAAACTACCTCGGAAGACATGACATAAAAGATGATGTATGCCTTCCGGAAAAGTTTCGAATTCCGGGAACTTTATTTTTACCGAATATTTATTGAAGGCAATATGGTATTATTGTATTTCGCAATTGTCGGGAGTAAAAACCGTAAAGAGCTTTGTAGGTATGGGGACGCTACCCATATTCTGCTTCGCTTGACGTTGGCCCGAACAAGGCTGCAGTCTGCGGTACGCGCAGCACGCGAACTGGGCGCAGGCCCTATCCGGGCGTCTGTGGCAGGGGCACTGCCATTGCCATCGCCAATGTTTCCGATCAGGAAAATCGGGTGAAGATAAGGTTCACGGAACTCGATTATTTCGATTCTAAATGGGGCGTTTGGTGCGACATCACCCTGAAACCGAAGGAACAGAGGGCTTTTTTTCTTCAGCGAGATGTGCAAGTACACAGCGGACGCTCAATGCCGGGTCGGGGAAAAGGAGTACGGGAAGTTGGAAATCCGGAGCCACGATCCGAATGCCCTGCTGATAATGGATAGCACCGATGGAACGCTCACCTTTCCGTTGCCGGTCGCCTCGTCTCAGGATGGATCTTTTTGCGGAAAAAAAGGAAACAATAAGACGGTTTCCCAAGGATCCCATTTCTGTAGACAGTCCATTTTTTAGGGTTCAAAACCGGCATTCAATGCCACAATCGTGTTTTTTCACCACAGAGACACGGAGAGCACAGAGAATACGGAAAATGCTCCGTGTCTCTGTGGTGGAAGTAGGGGCGACCCTTGCGGTCGCCCGCAATGTATCTCCACCCGTCGTTGAAAGAATACGATATCGACGCAAAGTCGATCGATGATTCGAGGTGAACGGAGACACTCAATGAAACCTGGAAAACATATTCTTCCGGCAAGGCCGCGCGAAAAGAGCGTGGGTGAAGGGTGATGAAGCCGCAAAAAATGCCGGGAGCGCCGGCATCCTGCCGGCAAAA
>CAZTVS010000066.1:0-24465 GCA_964617125.1 uncultured Acidobacteriota bacterium | reverse complement strand
TCGCCCGGGCAGTCTGACCATAAACGCTACAGGGCAACCGCAAGGGTTGCCCCTACCGGGCGAATTTAGAATAAGTTAGAAACCGGAGCTGGAAGCTCCGGCCACTCTTCCGTCGGTCTCCTTACAACCGGAAGGTCTGTACGGTGTGCAGTCCGGGCGTATGGAGAATTGCTTCATACGTGCCTGAGGGGATGCGGGCGGTATCCCATTCGGCCATGTGGAATCCTCCCACCATATGGGAGTCGTGCCGGCGGAACAGGCAATCTCCCTGCCGGTTGCGAATTTCCAGCTGGGCCAATCCCTTTTCCGGCATGCGGTATTCCATCACCATGGAAGATTGGGAGGTTTCGTTCCGGTTCGGACCCAGCAGGCGTATTGCAGGTCGGTTCTCGGCGGCTTTCGGCAACGCCGGTTTTTCCGTCGGATAGGTGAAGGGCTCGTTGCATAGGTGGTATTTGGCCTCTTCCGTTCGCGGCAGATACTGGGTCGTCAGAGGCGTGCGGGTAATCTTGTCCAGTGTGATGAGCTTGGGCCCGTCATCTTCCCACAGATAGATAGGAATATTCTTCGGATTGAGGACATCGCAGCAGCCTCTTTCTTTGGCGGCGTGGAACAGGCCGAAGTTACCCGGCTCTTGCCCGCCGATCCAGTGGCCGACGATGTCCAGACGGAAGGCGTCCTTACCGAAGAGCAGCATGTTGGTCAGGAAGATTTCCGGCGTGCCGTCTTTGCTGGGGCCGCCGTCGAATCCGTCCCCGTTCTGGGAATAGATGCCTTCGATGACATTGAGCATGACTTTGGGCTTGATCAGGGCGTAGTGGTCGAGGGTGCGCTGGATCCACATCTCCATCCAGGCGCCCTTTTCCGTATCCCAGCGGGGATACCCTTCCTTCAGGTGCCGGGCGAAGATTTCGTCCACCTGGGCCTGGGCTTCGGGATTCAGATCGGCGGCAATACTCCTCTGGTTTACACCGCCGCAGAAACGGATATAGGGTGGAATGTTGGTGCCCTGCAGGTTCTTGACGCATAGGGTCAGTCCCATGGAATGGGTCTTCATCTTGGCTACATTGATCAGCAGGCTGTCCTCATGGCCGAAGGGCCCCAGGTACTTGGTGCGGCGGAAAACCACCCCGTTCGGACATTCCATGGTGGTGGGCTCGCGGGAATCGTCGTCCCCGTAGTGCACTCCGGTGCGTCTTGCCATGTCGCTGAAACCGGTCACCGGCTGTTCTTTGCCCAGGCCCTCTCGCATGTAGATCCGGTTGGGATCGAACTTCAGATTCTTGGCTCCCTCGACCAGTCCTTCTACCAGGTAGGGATCGGTGACGATGCCGTAGGTCAATCCGGTATTCTTGGTGCCGGTCAGGTTGGGTTTGAAGGCCAGCTTGCCGCTCAGGGCCAGGCCGGAATCCTTGTGCAGGGAAAAAATGCGCTGCGCCAAGTCCAACCCAGCCTTCTTTTTCGCCTCGGCATCGTCCTTGGACGCAACGGCGGTCTTTCTCAGGAACACGGCCTCCGGATGGGCTTCGATAAAGGGATGCAAACCGAAATAGGGAAGCGACCCTGTCTCCGTGCCAGCGCCAAAGGCTTTCCCCCCAAGGGCGGAAACGAGAGGCAGACTTCCATAGCTTTTTAGAAAACTTCTTCGATCCATATGGGTGGTACTCCGGATACAAATTGTTTTTTACCCGACCTTTAAGGTCGGGTGGGAAAAAAGGTTATACGTAAAAGGAATCCAGGAGTCAGAATCCAGAATCCAGAATCATTGTCTGGTTTTTCTTTCGTGTATATGCCCGTTTGTTGTGGCTGATGACTTCGTAATAAGTACTGGGATCGCCGGCGTCCTGCCGGCATCCCCTTTCGAATCCATACAGAATAAACGCGGAAAATCAGGAGGTTTGTAGTTCCGGGTTTACGTGGCATCCCATGGATCGGTGAAAGCCTGTAATTACGTGATACCGCCTAAAGGCGGAACTACGAACCGTTCCACTTGTATTTGATAATCGTTTCCTGTCTTCCTGAAAATTCACTCTCAAAAATTCTGACTACTGAATTCTGGCTCCTACGGTTTCACGGTCGAGGCAAAAGCTGCCAGCTCCTTGCGGACATCCAGTCCGCCCTTGATTCCGGCAAAGCCCCCGAGAAGGCGGCCCCGGCGGAAGACATAGATGCCGTCCAGGTATTTGTCCGTTCCGGTGAAGGCCTCTTCTCCGGCTTCCACCGGCTGGATACTCTCCACCCGGGCCTTGAGTTTTTCCATGACCTTGGTGGCCGATTCCGGCGTCTGCTCGATGACTAGAAAACCTTTCCCGAATTCGTATTGCCCTGCGTAACCGGTCTTCAGCAGACCTATGCCCAACACGCTCTGCGGCACCATGCGAACGGAGTCGGGCACCAGCTTTTCCTGGGGGAACCAGCCCAGGGCTTCGGGTGGCGTGGTGCGCCCAGCGATCTGTTTATCCAAAGCAGTAAGATAACCCTTCAGGCTCTCGCTGTGGTCCTTGGCCGGATTGGCGCTGATCTCGATGTAGTATTTGTCTTTGGCCAGCAGCCCCCGGCGCTGGGTGATCTGTGCCCGTGTGCCCATCGGGGTGAGTGGCTGCCGCGCATCCCGTATAGACATGAAGATCCCGAAAGCGAAATCGGGATCTTCCATCTCGTAGACGTCCATGACGATCGTATCGCCGAGGCTGTTCTGGCAGGTCACCCCATGCAGTTGCACGAAATGGTAGATGAGATAACCTTCGGAGTTGCCATTCATGTAATCAAAGAGATTGTCCGGCTCGTGAAACCGTGCCGCTCCTTTCTGCGTCCAGCCGGACAGCAGACCGCAATCCGGCTTCTGTGCCAGGAGAGAAGCCGGTCCGAACAGCAGAAGAACCAGAAGGGAGGGAACGATATATTTTTTCATGCAAAAATCTCCTGAGCCCGGCTGACCCGCTGGGCCACCTGTACTCCGTTCGGGCAGCGGACCGTGCATGCGCTGCAATCGCGGCAGCTTTTGTTGCGGATATCCTCGGACAATTCCAGATAATTGGTCCGGCCCAGATAATATTGGCCGTACCCTTCCGAGTAACTCAGGAAGCGGATCATATCGGAGACGGGCAGTCCCTGGGCACAGGTGCCCGAGCAGGAATTGCACATGCGGCAGTAGAGCGGCTTGATGTATTCGAGCTGTGCGGCCAGGACAGTCTCATCTTTCTTTTCGAATTTTTCGCTCATGGCGCGCAGATCCTCATCCAGCTGGTCCATATCGGTGATGCTGGGAATGGTAGTCTGGATGTGCTTGTTGCGCAGGACCCATTTGAGAGCGGCCAGCATGGCCCCCTCCCGTTTCAGGATCTCCGCGTTCTTGTCGCCCGGCTTGACGCGGCGGAATCCGCCGGCCATGACCTTCATTCCCACAATCCCGAATCCGGCGTTGTCGGCATCCTCCAGGAGCTTGTCGATGGTGTCGGTCATGGAGAAATTGTAGGATGTGAGCAGAACGTCGATCTGGTCCTTGTGGGCAATCATGGCGGGAATGACATCGGCATGTCCGTTGTGGGTACTGACGCCGGAAAAGCGTATCTTCCCGGCCTTCTTGGCCTGGGCCTGAGCCTCCAGCCATTCGTCGGTGATGTCGGTTGCTTTGCTCTTGGCGTGCAGGTACCAGATGTCGAGGTAATCGGTCTGCAGCTCCTTCAAACTGGTGTCCAGATTGGTCAGGGCTCCCTTCAAAGTCATGTCCGGGCTTTTGCTGGAGATGACCAGCTGTTTTCTTCGGCTCTTGAGGGCTTCGCCCACCATCCGCTCGTTGTTTCCGCCCTGATACCCCCGGGCGGTATCGAAATGAATGACGCCCAGATCGGCAGCCTTGACAATGACGCTGGGATCGGAGGTGATCATGCATCCGAAACTTACCGTGGTTACTTTCAATCCGGTCTTGCCCAGCGTATTGTAGGCCAGGTTGCTCTTAGGTTTGACGGCAGGGGCTTTTTCCTGCAAGTTGGGGAGGCTCATGGCTACCGGTACACTCAGTCCGGCATTCAGGAAATCGCGACGCGACGAAAATTGACTCATACGATACCTCATCGATGTTTCACTAGTGAATATAGGATTAAAAACCTACAATTTTTATCATGCGATAATTCTGGAGGAAAAGCAAGCCGTTGTCAATCTCTGATAAAAAAAAATAAGTAGCATCAAATTGACAAGCCTTCCCGCTGTTCCTTACCATCTTACCGACGTATAACGAGAGGGCATACAATATGACATACGATCTTGTAGTGATCGGTTCCGGACCGGCAGGTTATGTGGCCGCCATTCGGGCCGCGCAGCTGAACCGGAAGACGGCCATTGTGGAAAAATATCCGACCCTGGGCGGGACCTGCCTGAATGTCGGCTGTATTCCCTCCAAGGCGCTGCTCGATTCCAGTGAGAAGTATTTCGAGGCCGTCCATGCCTTTGCCGAACATGGCATCGGTCTGCAGGGCATAAGTGTCAACCTGGAACAGATGATGCGGAGAAAGGAATCGGTAGTGGCCCTGAGCGTCAAAGGCATCGATTTCCTGATGCGCAGCCGTAAGATCGATCGCTTTCAGGGCACCGGCAGCTTCCTAGATAAGGAGACGATCCGGATCAGACTGGAGGATGGAGAGGAGAAGGTCCTTTCGGCCAGGAATATCCTGATTGCCACCGGTTCGAAGAGTGCCGGTCTTCGGGGAGTGGAAATCGATAAAAAACGGATCATCACCTCCACCGAGGCTCTCTCTTTGAAGGAGGTGCCGGGGGAACTCGTCGTCATCGGAGCCGGGGCCATCGGCCTGGAGCTGGCGTCGGTATACGCCCGGCTGGGATCGAAGGTCACCGTCCTGGAGTATATGGACAGGGCTCTGCCGCTGATGGACGGTGAACTGGGCAAAGAGCTGTCCCGGGTATTGGCCAGGCAGCTGAAGATCGGAATGGAGGTATCGCACCGGGTCGAGGAGGCCAAGGTCATCGGAGACCGGGTGCAGATTGTCGCTGCCGCAGGAAACGGGGAGAAGGTGACCTATTCGGGAGATTATTGTCTGGTGGCTGTCGGCCGTGTACCCTACACCTCGGGCCTGCAACTGGAAAATGCCGGAATTTGCACAGACCAGAAGGGAAGGATCCCGGTCGACGAAAAGCTCCGGACCTCTGTCCCGACCATTTATGCCGTCGGAGACGTCATCGGCGGGATGATGCTGGCCCACAAAGGTGAGGAAGAGGGGGTATTTGTTGCCGAGACGATCTGTGGCCTTGCGTCCCATATCAGCTATCGGACGATTCCTCAGGTGGTATATACCAATCCGGAAGTGGCTTCCGTAGGTCGTTCGGAAGAGGATCTGCAATCCGGCGGCATTTCCTATAAAAGCGGCAAATTTCCTTTCCGGGCCAGCGGGCGCGCCCGGGCATGCGGCCAGGTGGATGGATTCATCAAGGTTCTGGCCGAGGAAGCGACGGACAAGGTGCTCGGGGTGCACATGATCGGCCAGCGGGCCGCGGATATGATTGCCGAAGCGGTATTGGCCATGGATTTCCAGGCCACCGCCGAAGCGATCGCCCGGTCCTGTCACCCTCACCCCACCTTTTCCGAGGCCTTCCGCGAGGCGTGCCTGGCGGCCACGGCGAAAAGGGCCATCCATATATGAGCCGTTGCCGGGAGCGTCGGCATCCTGCCGGCAAACTCCTGTGGAAGCAAACGGAATTTCCGAAAAGGCGGAGATGATATACTCTGGGAGACAGCCATGAAACCAGTCCAACCGACACGCCGTTCGTTCCTGACCATGGCTTCCAGAGGAGCCTTAGGAGGCATACATCTTTCCCAAGCGGCTGGAAGGAGCGCAACGCATCGGCCGGAGTCGGTGCGGCCGAATATTCTGTTCATCCTCTGCGACGATCTGGGGATCAACGACCTGCACTGTTACGGGCGCAGCGATCATAACACCCCCAACCTGGACCGGCTGGCCCGTCAGGGCGTCCGGTTCACCTCGGCCTATTGTGCTCAGCCGATCTGTTCCGCTTCCCGCGCCGCCCTGCTGACCGGAAAGAATCCGGCCAGGCTGCATCTGACGACATACCTGCCCGGGCGCAGCGATCGGGTTTCGCAAAAGGTGCTGCATCCGGAGATACGCATGGAAGTGCCGCTGGAAGAGAAAATGCTCCCACGTTATTTTAAGGATGCCGGGTACGTCTGCGGAGCCTTCGGCAAATGGCATGTCGGCGGCAAGGGATTCGGACCGATCGAACACGGCTTTGACAGCTACCATCCGGGACAGGCCAATACAATACCCAGCGCTACGGAAGGAGGCAAGGGAGAGTATGACCTGACGACGGCTGTCGAACGTTTCCTCGCGGAAAACCGCGATCGTCCTTTCCTGGCCTATCTGGCGCACAATACACCTCATATCCCCTATACCGCCCAGCCGGGACGCATCGCGAACAACCGGGGGGCTTTCGAGCCGGTTTATGCGGGAGTGATCGAAACCCTGGACGATACCGTCGGCAGACTGCTGCAATGCCTGGAAACGCTGCAGCTGGAGGAGAAGACGATCGTGGTGTTCACCTCCGATAACGGCGGGTTGCATGTTCCCGAAGGCCCGCATCCGCGGGTGACGCATAATACGCCGTACCGGGCAGGTAAGGGATTCGTCTATGAAGGCGGCCTGCGTATCCCCCTGCTGGTGCGCTGGTCGGGACATATCCCTGAGGGGAAGGTTGTCACCGAGCCGGTGGTCAATACCGATTGGATCCCCACTTTGCTCGATCTGTGCAGACAGCCGCTTCCCACCGGTTTGGACGGAGTGAGTTTTGCGGCAGGCCTTAGCGGAAAAGGGGTGTGTCCACAGCGGCCTTTTTTCTGGCATTTTCCCCATTACACCAATCAGGGCAGTCGTCCCTCTGGTGCCATACGGGAAGGGGACTGGTTCCTGGTGGAATATTACGATGACCGGCAGGTGGAGCTTTACGACCTGAAGAACGATATCGGCGAGCGGAAGAATCTGGCCGCTGTCCGGCCGGAGCGGGCTGCGGCCATGCGCAAGGCTTTGGCATCCTGGCGCCGGGAGAATGACGCTCAGAGCAATCGGCCTAATCCGTCATACCAGCCGGAGAGCTATCGGAAGCTTTATGTGGACACCGATGCCGGAAGTTTCGATCCCCGGACAGCCGGAGAAGGACAGTGGCAGGCCATGCAGGCATGGCGCAAGGAAATGAACAGCGTTCCGGCCGTCCAACCGCCGGAGAAGTAAAATCCATGCGGGTCAAAGAATGGAGGAACGGAGTGAATAACTACCTGAAAGGGGAAAAGGTACACGGGCATGGCAGGTGGGGCGGATGTTGCTTAGGGTTCGTAGTTCTATTGTATTTTGTGGTCATACAAATTCATTTACAGGCGATCGATATGCAAACCGATACCAAGTCCGGAGGTGTGATCCTCAGTCAGGCCGCCGGCAACGACTTTACCCTGCAGGCCGATCCACAGGCGGAGGAGTGGAAGGGAGTGACCGGTATTTATGCCGAGGGCGACAACCGTGGCAAGAAGGTAGCGGGGCACCGAACGGAGATTCGTTCCCGTTGGACGGAAAGGTATCTCTATTTTCTCTTTGTCTGCCCTTACGAGGAGCTGTATCTCAAGTCCAATCCGGCCACGGACAAGGAGACCAATAAACTCTGGGAATGGGATGTGGCCGAGGTGTTTATCGGAACGGATTTCCGGCAGATCAAGCGCTATACCGAGTTCCAGGTTTCCCCTCAGGGGGAATGGGTCGACCTGTTCATCGATCGCGGCACCCGGCCGCCGTCACACGATGCCAAGTGGGATTCCGGTTTCGAGGTAAAAGCCAGGATCGATCAGGAAAAACACATCTGGTACGGGGCGATGAAGATACCCATGAGCAAGCTCGATCTCTCCTCCCCTGCCGCCGGACAGAAGATACGCATCAATTTTTACCGTCTGCAGGGTCCGCCGCCGCAACGCAGGATGATTGCCTGGCAGCCGACCGATAGCGATACCTATCATGTGCCGGAGGCATTCGGAACTCTGCAGCTCTCCCAATAAGAGGTGTATGTTTCGGGCCTATAGCCCTTGGCTTGCGGGGCACGCATTCCTGGGGCTGCGCTTCGCTCCGCCCCAGGCTGATATGTTGCCGGGCCGTTGGCCCTGGATTCCTGGCTCGCGGCAGGATCTTACTCGATGCCCAGCTCCTGCTGGATCTTTTCCAGCGATATACCCTTGGTTTCCGGCATGAGGAGCAGAACCCAGAGCAGCTGTCCTACCATACATATGGCATAAAAGGTGAAGACGTGGCCACCGGAGGCGGCGGCAATAATGGGGAAAGTCCAGGATATCAAGGCGGCCATGACCCAATGGGTGAAACATCCGAGTGCCAGACCGCGCGCGCGTACCCGGTTGGGAAAGATCTCGCTGATGAAAACCCATATCACCGCCCCTTGTCCGAAGGCGTGGGAGGCGATAAAGACCAGCATGGCACCCAACAGCATGGTGCCTCCGGTTCCGGTATAGAAGGAATAGGCGGCGGCGCTCAGGCTGAGGATGTACCCGATGGAACCGACCAGCATCAGGCGTTTGCGACCGAAATGATCGATGACCGTCATGGCCGCCATGGTGAAGATCAGGTTGGTCAGTCCGACGATCACCGACTGGAACAGAGCCGATTGGCTTTCCGCCCCGGCCATCTTAAAGATATGGGCCGTATAGTAGATCAGGGCATTGATGCCGGAGAGCTGGTTGAAGGCGGCAATGGCTACCGCAAGAAAAATCGGCTTGGCATATTTCCGGCAATAGAGCGGTTCCTCCAGGGTGTGGTGTTCCGTATCCAGGGATGTCTGAATGTCCCGAATTTCTTCTTCCACATTTCCCGAATCGGTCCCGCATTTTTCCAGGATACGGCGGGCTTCCTCCACCCGGCCCCGGGCCAAAAGCCAGCGTGGGCTCTGAGGGGTGAAGAAGAGCAGGATAAAGAAGATGACCGACGGGATGGCCATCACACCAAACATCCAGCGGCATTCGTTCTCCCCTATGTTCAGGCTGCCGATGACATAGTTGGAGAGATAGGCCAGGAGAATGCCCAGAACGATATTGAACTGGGTGATGGCCACCAGACGGCCACGTAGTCTGGCCGGGGAGATCTCGGCGATATACATCGGAGAGACCACGGATGCCGCCCCGACAGCCAGGCCGCCGATGAAACGAAAGAACAGGAAGGGCCACCAGCTCCAGGCAACGGCACAGCCGATGGAGGAGACGAAGAAAAGGATGGCCAGCAGGAAAAGGACACTTCTTCTTCCATAGGTGTCCGCCGGTTTCCCGATGGCAATAGAGCCGATGATGGTGCCGATCAGGGCGCTGGCCACGGTAAACCCAAGGGTAAAGTTGGAAAGGTCGAACTCTTTTTTCAGCCAATCGGTGGTTCCGGAAATTACGGCGGTGTCAAATCCGAACAGCAGGCCTCCCAAGGCGGCCACAATCACTGCTCCCAGAAGTGCTAATTTCATCTTTGGTCTCCTGTCATTAATAATCCAAACCGCGTTGAGCGGGTAGTCCATCATGATAAGGGTGTTTGATTTCGTGCATCTCGGTGACCAGATCGGCCATCTGCACCAGGTCCGTATGGGCATGCCTGCCGGTCAGGACCACATGCATGCCTGCCGGTCTTTCCTCGAGAAATGTGCGGACGACACCGACGTCCAGCAGTTTTCCGCGGACGGCATAGAGAATTTCATCCAGGATCAGGACGTCACAGGTCCCGGAAAATGCCTTCTCGCGGGCCGTTTCCAAAGCCTTGGCTGCAGCCTGCCGGTGTTCTTCCCAGCTTTTACGGTCATGATACAGTCCGACAAAACCTTCCCCCAGCGGTATCAGTTCGAAATAGGGGGCCAACAGAGGGGCGGCCATCAGCTCGCCCGTTTCTCTGTCATTCTTGATGAACTGGACCATGACGATCTTTTTCTTTTGCCCGGCGGCACGCAAGGCCAAGCCAAGAGCCGCCGTCGTCTTTCCTTTGCCGTTTCCGGTATAAATCAGGATCAGCCCTTTTTCTTTCGATCCTTCGGATTTCTGCATATCCTCACTCTAAAAATTCGGTGTAGAGGCTCGGCGTACCGCGCCCCGGCCACCCCGTAGGGGCAACCCTTGCGGTTGCCCGCCAGCCCTAGCGGAGATTCCTCCCAGGCGACCGCGAGGATCGCCCCTACTTATGATCGTAAGCTTTTCATCCCTCGTTTAAATCAGGATACGCCGGCTGGTGTTCAGTGCGTTCTGAGTGGCCAATTGCCGTATCAGATCCCGGTCTCCGTTGCAGAGGATACGGTGATGGCTGACGTTCACCGAATCGCTCCATCCGAAATAGACCACTCCGACCGGTTTTTCCGGTGTGCCTCCGGTGGGACCGGCAATGCCGGTCACGCTCAATCCGTAAGTGCTGCCGAAACGCCGACGCACCCCATCCGCCATCTGCTCGGCCACCTGGGCGCTGACGGCTCCATGTTGGCGCAGGATTTCCGGATCGACTCCCAGCAGATCGATTTTGGACTGGTTGCTGTAGGTCACCATTCCGCCCAGGAAATACTGGGAACAGCCGGGGATATCGGTGATCCGCTTGGAGATCCATCCGCCGGTGCAGGATTCGGCGACAGCCAGGGTGCCTTGGTGCATCTGCAGGAAGATGCCCAAAACCTCCTCCAGCGTCTTGTCCTCGGTGGAAAAGACATGGTCGTCCAGGGCCAATTCTATCTTATTTTGCAGTTCATCCAGGTCCCTGTCGGCTTGGGGACACATGGCCTTGGTGGTGGTCAGATGGATTTCGATCTGTCCGGGCGCCGCCAGGATCGTTGTCTGAATCTTGGGATAGGCCTTGTAGATCGGAGCGACGCGCTCATCGGCGGTGGATTCCGGTATCCCCGCCAGCCGTATGGTACGGCGCAGGACCGGTTCGCCGCGAAAGGCGTTGGCCAGGCGCGGCAGCACGTGGTTTTCCAGCATCGGCTCCATCTCCCGCGGAGGGCCGGGCAGCAAGATGACCTTTTTCTTGCCGTCTTCCAACCATAAACCGGGTGCCGTGCCCTTGGGATTTTCCAGCAGGATGGCCCCCATGGGAACAAGCGCCTGCCGCAGGTTGCTTTCAGGCAGCGGTCGACCCATGCGGGAGAAGCGATCGCGCAGGTTTTGCGCCACCTCTTCGTTGTAGATCAATCTTCGCTCCATGACCTGGGCCACGACCTTGCGGGTGATGTCGTCTTCCGTGGGGCCCAGTCCGCCGGTAAAGATAACGACGTTCACCCGGTTCATGGCGCTGCGTAATGCCTCCTCCAGGATGGTCGGTTCGTCCCCGACTACCCATTTCCTTTCCACCAGGATGCCGATTTCGTTCAAGCGGCGGGTGATGTAAAGCGAATTGGTGTCCATACGGAAGGGAGTGAGCAACTCCGAGCCTACCGCGATGATTTCCGAATTGGTCATGGAATCAGTGCTCCCACTCGTGAATGTAATACGTGGAAATGATACAGGATCCATAGCAGAAGATGGGCGTAGACGGCAGCCATCAGGTCATCCATAACGATGCCCCACCCGCCGGGGAGGTGTTCGAATCGCCGGGCCGGAAACGGTTTGACGATGTCGAAGAAACGAAAGGCGAGAAAACCGGCCAGCAGGAACTGCCAGTGAAGAGGAAAAAAGAGGAGCGTGATCCACTGGCCGCATATCTCGTCGCAAACCACCTGCTTGGGATCTTCATTGCCTAGTTTTTTGGCCGCATGTCCGGCGGAAGCCACACAGAGAAAAAATCCGGGAATGGCCAGCAGAGCCGGCAGCCATGCAGGCGTATACAGCGACAGGAGCAGGAAAAAGGCCAAGCCTAGCGCCGCACCGTACGTCCCCGTTGGCCCTCGCAAGTAGCCGAGCCCAAGGCCGGTGGCCAGCAGCATATGCCCATGTTCCTTCATCTGACTTTTTCCTGTGTTTCCATCGTTTGGTTTTCCGCCGTGCCGAGGATGCACCCGATCAGGTCATGCTCCCAGGCGCGAGTAATTTTAACCCGATACAGTTGGCCGGGTTGCAGGGGATCGATGCAAGTGTCGTTGATCAGGACAACGCCGTCGATTTCCGGGGCCTGGAATTGCGTCCTTCCGACATAGAGGAATTCGCTCTCGGCGGATATTCCATCCAGCATGACTTCCATAACCTGCCCGATCCGCCGGCGATTGATCCGGCGCGAGATCTGCTCCTGTCGGCGCATCAGCCGTCGCCGGCGATTCTCGGCCGTACGCGGCGGAATTCTCGGCAGCCGGCCGGCCGCCGCCACCGTGCCTTCTTCTTCGGAATAGCAAAAAACACCCAGATGATCAAAACGTATTTCGCTGCAAAAATCGAGCAATTCCGCGAATTCCTCCTCGGTCTCTCCCGGATAGCCTACAATCATCGCCGTTCGTAGAGAGATGTCGGGAACCGTGTTCCGTATACGCCGGATCAGTTTTTCCAAGGAATGGCGAGTGCCGCCGCGCTTCATGTCCTTCAGGATTCGCCGGCTGACATGTTGCAGCGGCAGGTCCAGATAGCTGCAGATCTTGGGCTCGGCGGCCATCAACTCCAGCACTTCCCAGTCGATGGTGTGAGGGTAAGCATAGAGAAATCGTATGCGGCGGAGTCCCTCAAGGCGGACCAGCCGCTGCAATAACTTGGCCAGGCCGTTTTTCATTCCCAGGTCACTGCCGTAAGCGGTGGTGTCCTGGGCGATCAGATTCAACTCGCGGACCCCGCCGGAAACCAGCATTTCCGCCTCCCGCAGTAGGGAAGAAATCCGGCGGCTGTGGTGCCGCCCGCGGATATGGGGAATCACACAGAAAGAACATTCGTGGCTGCACCCCTCGGAGATTTTCAAATAGGCGTAATGGCCTGGGGTTGTCAGGATTCTTTTGGGCTCGGCAGGAGAAGGTACAGGGCTTTGCCGGGTGATTTTTTCCTTTTCCACCCGGCAGAGGGCAACGATGTCGCTCAGCTGATGAACGCCGAGAATGGCATCGATTTCCGGAAACTCCCGGTCGATCTCTTCCCGGTAGCGTTCGGCCAGGCATCCGGCGATAATCAGCCGGCGGCAACGGCCTTTCTTCTTCATTTCGGCCATTTCCAGAATGGCCTGTATTGATTCCTCCTTGGCCGGATGGATGAAACCGCAGGTGTTGACCACCAGGATTTCCGCCTCCTCTTTTTGGGCTGTAATTTGAAACCCCTGATCGACCAGCAGGCCCATCATGACTTCACTGTCCACCAGATTTTTCGGGCAGCCTAAGCTGAGGAAGCCAACTCGTATGGGCATTTCAGTCGAATTCGCCGTGAGAAAGCTCCTGCCGGAGAAGCTGGTTTAATTTTTGCGGATTGGCCTGTCCTCCCGACTGCTTCATCGTCTGTCCGATGAAGAATCCAAAGAGCTTTTCTTTGCCGGAACGGTATTGTTTTACCAATTCGATGTTTTCCGCGAGGACCTGACGCACAATGGCCAGCAGTGCCCGGTCGTCGGAGATCTGGACCAGGCCCAGGCGATGCAGGACGGCCCGGGCGCCTTCCCTGCTTTGAAACATTTGTGCCAGTACGATTTTGGCCATTTTTCCGCTGATTTCGTCTGTATCAACCATGTGGAGCAGGCCGGCCAGTTCACCGGCGGGTACGGGACAGTCTTCCGTAGTCGAGGACATTTTCTTCCATTCGGCCGTCAGATCCCCCAGTATCCAATGGGCGGAGGTTTTCGGACGGATCCCGGCGCGGATTACCGATTCGAAATAATCGGCCGTTGCCGGAGTTTCCGTGAGCTGCAGCGACTCTTCCTCCTCCAGGGAATAATCGCGCTGGAAGCGTTTCCTTCTGGCCTCGGGGAGCTCCGGCAGGTTTTGGCGGATTTCCGCGAGCCATTCCAGAGGAATCTCCAGTGGAGGCAGGTCCGGTTCGGGGAAATAACGATAATCGTTCGCCTCTTCCTTGGCGCGCAGGGGAAAAGTCTGCTGGGCCTTTTCGTCCCAGAGGCGCGTCTCCTGCCGGACGGCTTTACCGGAGCGCAGAACGCTCTCCTGTCGTTCGGCTTCGTAGTCCAGTGCCTTCTGCAGAAAACGGAAGGAATTCAAATTTTTAATTTCCACCCTGGTGGCCGTCTGCCCGGCTTCTCCCCGCGGTCGTATAGAGATATTGGCATCGCAGCGCAGACTGCCCTCTTCCATGTTGCCGTCGCAGACCTGGAGGTAGAGCAGGGTTTTCCGCAGGTGGCTCACGTAATCGTTGGCCTCCTGCGAAGTTCGCAGATCGGGCTCGCTGACAATCTCGACCAGCGGTATCCCGGCCCGATTCAGATCGATACGGCTGATGGCCGCATGTTCCGGATGCAGGGACTTTCCGGCATCCTCCTCCAAATGGACCCGCCTTATACCGAAGCGTTTCAGGCGGCGTTGGACGACAGTGCCTTCCGCGTTCCTCTCCCCGCTCGGAATCTCCACCGATCCCTGCGACGATAAGGGATGTTCATATTGGGATATTTGATACCCCTTGGGCATATCGGGGTAGAAATAATTCTTACGGGCAAAGACCGATTTCAGATGAACGGTGCATCCGAGTGCCAATGCCGTTTTCACGGCCATGACTACCGCCTCCCGGTTCAATACCGGGAGAGCGCCTGGGAGTCCGAGGCAAACAGGACAGGTGTTGCGGTTGGGACGGTCTCCGAACCGGGTGCTGCAACCGCAAAAGGCCTTGCTTTGTGTCAGCAGTTGGGCGTGAACCTCCAGTCCGATTACCGTTTCGTATTCCCTCATGATCTATGGTCCCGACGGAGATTATAGCCTAACTGAGGCGATGGCGATTTGTCGATGAATGTTCCGCCAAAAAGTCCTGGGAGCAGCGGCATCCTGCCGGCAACATTTTATGAATCCAGGCAGAGTCAACGGTACGACGTATCCAGGGCAGAGTCTGCGGCTCCACCCTGGGTACGTCGCCCGGAATCCCGTTGGGGATTCCCCTACTGTTTTTCGGGTCTTCTGCTCGGAGCGCTCTGCTGTCCTCTCCCGGCTGAGGAACCGGCGGAGGAGCCGCGGGACGAAGTAGAAGGCTGGGGACCGACCCACACGTCTCGACGCGACGAGGAGGGAGCGGAGAAGACCGATGGGGAAGAAGAGCGGGGACTGCTATACCCTCGATCCGATGAAGGAGATTGCATATCGCGGGACCGGTTCACCGACGGCGAATCGCCACGGGAAGATGAGCCGGAGGGTGCGACGTCAAAGGTCCGTCTGGAGGACCCGCTGTTCGAGGGTTGAGAAAATGACCTTGGGGTAACGGATGGTTGCGACTGTTCTCCCCCGCCGGAGAGATCGCGACGGACGGAGGACCCGCTCGAAGGCTGTTCCGGAGAGGCGATGACACGGCGCGAACTGCCGGTATTGCTTCCTGGATCTCTGTCTATCGTCGTCCGGTTGGAGAAGTCACCCGTGTCCCTTCGGTTGGAGGAGGGAGTTGTCGCTTCCGTAGACGGTTCGACAACACTGCGGCGCCTGGGTTCATAGACCCTGCTGTCCGTGCTGCCCGCGGCAGACACGCCTTCCCGCGGACTGCTGTCACGGGAGGAGGTTACCGGGGCTTGCTGCTCGTAATTGCCGACAAACCTGCGCCGCGAAGAATTGGGATCCGACTGCGTGCCGGCTGTGGATCTGGGTACATGGGTCAACGATTCGTTTTGTGTCCGCGGAGAAAAGCCGGAATCGACGTCTCTTGACGAGCCGGTTTGCATCTGCCGGGGCGACTCATAGACCATGCGGGAGTTGGAATCGGCAATCTCTCTTCTCCCCGAAGAATTCAGGACCGGTTCCCGGAAGGCTGTCGACCGGGTGTCGCCGCCGATGAATGCACTCGCGGTACCATCGGCCGTCCGCCGCGTGGAATTTGCCTCGGCCCCGTCTCGCATGGAGGAGGCAGAACGGGTATCCAGTTGTCGTACGGTCGGTCGCAGCTCGGTTTTGTTCTCCACCTGCTGCGATAGAGAAGCGTCCCTTCGCAGATCGGCGAGGTTCAACTGCTGCGCCGTAATCTGGGGATTCGGACCCAGACTGCTCGCCGTCGGTCGGATGTCGATGTCTCTGAGGCTGGAAACAGGAGTTGCCTTCCAGTTTGCCAGTTCTTTGGAGGGAACCTGACGAAATTCGAAGGGGCGTCCGTTGGTCACATTATCCCGGTCCACACTTACCAGAGCACCCTGCACATGAATATTCTCGGAGGGGATATCGCGCCGGGCCAGTGCCTGCCGGGAGTTGAAATTCTGGATATAGTTATTGTAGGTGATGTTGTGGACGTTGTAATAATAGTTGTTATGGTCATAATGGTCCCGCGGACCCAAAGGCAACCAGTGGACCCTGTTGTTCTGGTGGTAAAAATGCACTACACCGGGGGACCAGAAATGGAAACTCATCGATTGACCGGGCAGCCAACACCAGCGGTGTACGGGATGATAGTGCCAGCGGCCATAATGATAGGGTAACCAACCCCAGGGCTCGTAGGAAACCCATGTCCATCCCCAGTAAGGGCGATGAATCCACCTTCCGTGCCGATAGGGGGACCAGCCGAAGGAGATCCCTACCGGCGACCAGCCGTAGCCATATTCTCCACCGAGATGTACCCAAACGCCAAAGTGATCGAGAGGGGTGACTCCGATGTAGACATCGGAGCTGAGATACTGTCGACTATTGGAAGCGAGCACAATCGCATCGCGGCGATCGTTCCAGGAATCCCAGGCGTCTTCCCGATCGACTTCCCGATAGGTAGCTTGACGAACGGTGTCGGCAGGCAGGTAAACCGCCTGGTTTCGCTTGACCTGCATCCTCTCGGAAGCTCGCAGTACCTGCGCCTTACCCTTATGGACGGCCAGGTCCATTCCGCCATCCTTCATGACCTCGACACGGAACAATCCGTCATCGTCGAAACGTGCCATCCCTGCCGGTGTTCGCAGCTCGAAAAGGAGACGTCCGGAAAAACGCAACGTGGCCAATCCGATGGGCATTTCCACCCGTATCAACTTTTCATCGAGGTTGAGGATGCGCATCTCGGAATCTTCCGCCAGGCGCAAATAGCTCCCGTCGTCGAATTCGATCTCCACCCGGGAGTTCAGGGGGACATAAACTCTGTCCGATTCCTGAAGCGGGGTGTTCACCGAACCGGCAACCCAATCCGTATCGGCCTCGTTGCGAAATACCACATTTCCTTCCAGATGACTGATGCGAACATAGCGCCGGTCATAGTGCCGTCCCGCCATGGCAACGGTAGAGAAAACCAAAAAAACGGTAAGTACTGCCAGAATGAATCGTTTTATGATGCTGTTCATGATGCCCTCCTTTCAGGGGAGATCCTTTTCATCTACCCTACTATACTCAGACATTCGACAGCCGGAAAAGGTTTCATTTTTGCCCTTAAAAAAGCGGATATGAATTGTAAAATTTGCAGTCGATCCGCGTCATTCGATATCTTTTCCCAGGTCGCGATGCGTAATACCTGACTTAAGTCCTAGTTTTTGGAGAAGTTCCATGATTTTATTGGCGATGGCCACCGAGCGGTGGCGCCCGCCGGTACAACCGATGGCCACCGTCAGATAGGTCTTCCCTTCGCGCTCAAACCGGGGGTGCAGATAGGTAATCATATCTCCGATCCTGCGGGTGATTTCCGCCGTATCCGCCTGACGGTCGAGAAAATCAACGATGGCCTGATCGTTTCCCGTCAGCTCTTTCAAATGGGGTACGAAAAAGGGATTGGGAAGAAAACGTACGTCAAAAACCAGATCGGAATTGACCGGGATTCCATACTTGAATCCGAAACTGACCAGGGAAGTGGTCATGTTGTTCTCCTGGTCCGATTCGCGGAAGTGGTCGGCAATGAAACGCCGGGCCGAATGGGTGGTGAAATCGCTGGTATCGATGATCTGGTCGGCCAGCATCTTCAGGTCGCTCAGGCATTGCCGCTCCAGACGGATGCCTTCCAGAATCGAACGGTCCTTGGCCAGGGGGTGTGGGCGCCTGGTTTCACTGAACCTCTTGACCAGAGCGGCGTCGGACGCTTCGAGAAAGAGCAGGCGCACGCTAAAGGGATTTTTTTTCAAGGCGGCAAAGGCCTGGGGGAATTCATCGAGAAAAAACCTCTCCCGGATATCGATTACTACGGCTATCCGTTGAAAGGGATCTCCTTCGGAGGAGGCCAGATCCACCAGTTTGGGAAACAGCTGGATGGGCAAATTATCGACGCAGAAATAGCCCAGGTCCTCGAAGGATTTCAGCAGAGTATGTTTCCCGGAACCGCTCATTCCGGTGATGATCGTCAAATTACGCAAAGTCATGACATTTCGCCCTTCCGCTTGACAATAGTAACCCAAACCGGGGGGGGCTGCGCAAGACTTTGAATCGGACGAGGAGGGTGGATTCGATCAGGGTGTCTTCTTGGGTTTGTTCGTTTCAGACCCGGGTTTGACTGCGTGGGCCACGGCAGGGCTGCCGCTCTCCGCCGCGTAATCCTCTGCCGTGCGACCCAGCCGGTTGCTGGGGGTCGCATCCGCTCCGGCGGACACCAGTGCCTGGATAATAGGCGGACTCGTCATGATGGTGGCCTGCATCAGGGCGGTGTCTCCCAGCGGAGATCGAGCATTCAAATCGACGCCCGCCTTGACCAGATCCCGGGTCAAAGGAACAGAGGCCAGGTCGGTCGCTGCCTCCAGGGGGAGCAGGGAATTGGGTGACGTTCCCTTTTGGTTTGGGTCGGCCCCGGAGGAGAGAAGAAGTCGTACAATCCCGGAATGTCCCAGGCTCAAGGCACTTTGCAGAGGGACAAATCTTCCTTTTCCGTTGACCTGGGCACCAGCTTGCAACAATTCCTGGACGGCGCTCATAGATCCAGACTCCACGGCCAGATTCAAAGGAGTCTGTCCGTCTCTGGCCATATGGTTCGGATTGGCTCCCGCCTTCACCAGGTCGATGCGTATTTGTTTGCGCATATACGTGACTGCGTACATCAGAGGGGTGTAACCGCAGGGATCGGTTGTGTCGACCTTACCGCCGGAAGCAAGGTACTCCTGTACCTGAGCGCGCCGCCCATCCATCACCTGTTGAAAAGGAGCGAATTCAGGGAGATTCCGGGCGGTGGTGTCTTTCATCGGAGGTATGTCCCGGACAGGCGGTATCGGTCGGAACGGTCCTGTCTCCCTGGATTCCGCACGAGCGGGGGCTTGCGGAAGTTTGGACAGGGGATTGGACCTGACGGTTTGGGCCCCAGGTAGCTCGGATGAAATACGGGGATCGGCCGGGGGGACGGGTTTGGTCTGGGCCAGGGGAATGGACGCGGCAGTCGTTGCCCATACAAAAATGGTCAGGAAAAATAAAACTCCGAAGGCGCAGTGCAAAAAGCCACTGGGCGGACTTTGTCTCTGCCGAATTTTCATTAATAGTATGTATCGGCTCCATTGGGGGGTAACTTTAGAGATGAAGTCGTAAAAATGCCGGAAGCTCCGGCATCCTGCCGGCAAAATCTTTCAAATCAATACGGAATAAACACGGAATCACAAAAAATCAAATTTATGCGAGATCGTCATCTTTAAGAGCACCGTGCCTTTTTATTGTGTGGTCGGGGTACTTCTGGGGGACAAGAATACTTTACCCATTCGATTGTGTACCGGAAGTTTTTCTTATAAAATCAGCCTAACCTTTTTACCAACAGTTCGAAAACTGAATTCACCTTCAGGAGGATCCATGAGAAAACTATGTTTTCCAATGGGGACAGGTTTCCTACTGATCTGTCTCCTGACCGCTGGACTCGTTGCAGCGGGTACTCCAAAAGGAAACGGTTATCCGGCGGGCGTCAAAGAAGCCTACCTCTCTCCAGAGGCCATGGACTTCATACGACCGGGACTGAAGCTGACAATCACCAGTTGCACGATTCCGGAAAATCTAAAGCCGGTGGTGGTATTTAAGCTCACCGACAGCCAAAATCAACCGCTGGATATGGACGGCATTCTGACCCCGGGGGCGATCGCACCCCGATGGATGCTGTCCAGAATCAATCCGTCGGAAAGGTACTACAAGGCATATAACCTGCGAAAGGTTACCAGCCCCATCACCAATGTTTCGGTGTATCAACCGAATATGGACTCCAATGGGGTGTACGCAAAATTGCCCGACGGTTCTTATCAGTACACATTTGGGGTGGCTTTGCCATCCTCCTACCCGAAGAATGCGACCCATACGCTCGGGGTTCAGGCAAGCCGCGATCTGACTTCGTGGGGCTTGTCGAACCATGTGGTAAACAGCACCTTCAGTTTCGTTCCCGACGGTAGCCCGGTGGTGAATATACGGGATGTGAGCCGGACCGAGGTATGCAACCGGTGCCATAATCCGTTGACCGCCCACGGCAGCAGGCGCGACCTTCTGTATTGCGGCCTGTGTCATTATCCGAACGTGATCGATCCGGATACGGGCAATTCGGTAGATCTGTCCGTGATGGTACACAAAATCCACTCCGGCAGAGATCTGCCCAGTGTAGGGGAGGGCACCCCCTATAAGATCATCGGTTACCAGCAGCACGAATATGACTACTCGGAGATCGGTTTCCCCATCATCCCGGGCGGCATGCGAAATTGTACGATCTGCCATGACAAAGGGACTCAGGCCGACAACTGGTTCCTGGAAGCCAACCGGGCCGCATGCGGAAGCTGTCACGACGATATCGATTTTGCGGAAGGAGTGGGACACTTTGCCCAGGAGAACGACGATTTCTGCGTTCTATGCCATCAACCGGGAGGTGACAAGGAATTCGATCTCTCCATCAAAGGTGCCCATGTCGTTCCGGAGAAATCCAAATCCCTGCTGCAACCCAAGTTCGAGATCGTCCGGGTGAATAATGCCGTTCCGGGAAGAAGGCCGGAAATTACCTTCCGGCTCACGGACAAGGCCGGGAATTACATCCCTCTGGAGAAGGTTTCGCGCCTGAACCTGATCGTTGCCGGACCGACCTCCGATTACGCCTGGCAGAAGAGGGACAGTATCGATCTGATTTCTGTCGGGGCGGTACCGGACGCCTACACCAGAACCTACGCTTATCTTTTCTCGGAAGCGCTTCCCCTGGAATCGGAAGGGACCTATCTTTTCGTCCTCGACGGAAGGATCAGCACCCGGATCCATGGGGCCAACGTGAATGACCGGGCGGAAACCTTCTACAAATACGTTTCTGTGGACGGCAGTGCGATCCGGGAAAGAAGGAAGGTGGTTTCCGATGCCAAGTGTAATGCCTGTCACGGCAACCTGACCTTTCACGGCTCCCGCAGGGACGTGGAATATTGTGTGACCTGTCATAATCCCGGCCTGGCAGAGGAGGCGGACCCGGATATCGGATTCCCCGGGGCCTCTTTTAACTTTGCCGGTATGATCCACAAGGTTCACGCCAACCGGCAGCTTTCCGATATCTATCTGGGTTTCCATTTCGGCTATCCCGGGGATTTGCGGGACTGCCAGCAATGTCATCTGGCAGGCACCTATCAGCTGCCTCTCTCGGAGGATCTCAATTATCCCTATACACCGGCCGACTATTTTACCCCGCAACCGGCCGCAACTGCCGCCTGTCTCAGCTGTCACGACACCCGGCCGGCAGCCGCCCATGCCTGGGTGAACCTGGCCCACGTGTACGATGATGAAGGCTACTGGATGGGATACGATGAATCGTGCTCGGTGTGTCATGGACCCGGCAGGTCCTACGCCGTGGACAAGATTCACGCCCGCTAGACCTTACCTTCCATCGAGCGTTATTTCCCTACAAGGAGGCCGGCATTGCCGGCCTCTTTTTCTATCGAGATTTTTCTAGAAAAAGCGGAATCAGGTGGGATATTGTTCTTTGCCGTCAACGGCAGATAGGAATGGACTCGAAAAAAGTTTCCATTTTTAGTCATCTCTACATTTACTCTGATAAATAGGGAGTAGGGGCACGGCGTGCCGTGCCCTGGCGCCTATAGGATGAGGGCTGCCTTTGGGCACGGCGCGCCGTGCCCCTACAACAGCTGATGTAATGTTCTATGGGATGCTCAATGGTGAGGCCATCAGTTATAGATCTGTGAGAAAAGACCCGGAAAGGAATGCATCATGCAATTGGAAAAATTCAGTATGGGAGTCGGAGACCGTTTCGCCCATCAGGGAAAGGCTCAATTGGCGGCCATGCAGCTGGCACGGCAAATGGGCGTAGAAGTGGTACCGGTATGGAACAAATCCAACCGGGAACATCAGATCATCGGGACCCGACCGGAGAGTGTTCGACAGGAGGCCGATGAAGCGGTTCAGAAGCTCGGATGGAAGAATCCCTACCATGTGGATGCCGATCATATCGGACTGAAGACCGTCGATGGTTTTCTCGCCGCCAGCGACTTCTTTACGATCGATGTCGCCGATTTTACAGGAAAGCCGCCGGCAGCGAAGGAGATCGAATCTTTTACGGGCAAATTTCTACGCTACGCCGGGTCTCTTTCGATACCCGGGCTGGAAACGCCTTTACGGATTTCCAGAGAGGACATCGAATCGACAGCCGGCAAATATCTTTTGGCCGTCCATGAGGCCGGTAAAATCTACCGGCATATCGCCACAGCCAAGGGAACGGAAGACTTCATCGCCGAGGTGTCGATGGACGAAACCGATCTGGCCCAAACCCCCGTGGAACTGCTCTTCATCCTTGCAGCCATCGCCGAAGAGAAAATCCCGGCCCAGACCATCGCTCCCAAATTCAGCGGGCGTTTCAACAAAGGTGTGGATTACGTCGGGGATGTGGGCAAGTTCGAGAAGGAATTCAACGAAGATCTGGCCGTCATCGCCTTCGCCGTACGGGAATTTCATCTGCCGGCCAATCTGAAACTGAGCGTTCATTCCGGGAGCGATAAGTTTTCCATCTATGGACCGATACGCAAAGCCATGCAACGATTCAATGCCGGTCTGCACCTGAAAACGGCCGGAACCACCTGGCTGGAGGAGCTGATCGGATTGGCCCTGGCAGGCGGGGAAGGATTGGAGATCGCCAAGGAGGTATATACCCGGGCGTATGCCCGCTATGAAGAGATGGCCGGACCCTACGCTACGGTCATCGATATCGATTTCGGCAAGCTGCCCTCACCGGAGCAGGTTGGCAAATGGGGCGAAACGGAGTTTGCCGAAAGTCTGCGCCATGATCCTTCCTGCCTGAAGTACAATCTCCATTTCCGCCAACTTCTGCACGTCGGCTACAAGGTAGCGGCGGAAATGGGAGACCGGTATTTGCGGGCCCTGGAACGATACGAAGATGTCATTGCCCGCAACGTGACCGAGAACATCTACGAGCGCCACCTGAAGCGGATCTTCTGCGGGACGCCCCGGTAAAAGCCCTGGGAGCGCCGGCGTTCCCAAAGCTCAAGCAATGGAAGCCATGCGGAACGTACGGACCACGCGGAAGGTACGAAAGGTATCCGAATTCCGGCGACTCTTTCTGACGCCGTCGTCATCAGACGGCGGTGTAATATTCCCGGATCTTTTTGGCGAACTGGGGAAAGGCCACTTCCGGCTCGGCGATCAGCGGGGCCCAGGCCTTTTCCCATTCCAGGTTATAGAATCCTTTATACCCGCCCTTTTTTAAAGCCTGTACCGTTTCTTTTACCGGCACATCGCCTTCGCCCAGCAGTACGTATTCTCTTTTATCACCGACCGCATGGGAATCCTTTAAATGGACATGGCGTATGTAGGCCTTGAGGTCCTGGAAAGTAGCGGCGGGCTTTTCCTTGCCCACGACACAGGTGTGATGGGCATCCCAAAGCAGGGCGACGCTTTTCAGATCGACCTGTTGCAGGATCTTCAGCAGGGTGGCCGAATCGTTGAAATCCCCATGGGATTCCAGGAGCACGGTAACGCCGGCGGACTTGGCATAAAGACCCAATTGCGACAGCCCGTTCACGATACGGGCAATGGTGGCATCTTTGCTTTCCCCGGCGATGTACTTGTCGCCGAACACGCGCACATAAGGCGACTTCATCCGGTGGGCCAGATCGATGAAGCGTCTTCCTTCGTCGAGCTGTTTGGCCCGGGCCGTAGGATCGGCTTCGTGCATGCGGGCCGAGGCCCCCAGTCCGATCACCTTCAACTTTTTATCCTGGAGCAATTGCCGGGATTCCTTCCACCGGTCTTTCTGGAATTCGGGACGCTTGGTCAGGTCCATCTCCCCCTGCAGTCCGCGCAGCTCTATACCGGCGAAGCCCCATTGGGCGGCGTTATTGACTATAGTCGGCCAATCCCATTTGGGACATCCCAGGGTGGAAAAAGAGGTGAGTATTTCGCCCTTTGCGGCGGCAGCCAGAGGCGTCGAAGCGGCGGCGGCCACCGAACAGGCATTCAGGAATTCTCTGCGATTCGAAGTGTTCATGGCATTTTCTGTCCTTTCCAGGC
>CAZTVS010000065.1:0-24684 GCA_964617125.1 uncultured Acidobacteriota bacterium | reverse complement strand
GTAGGGGCACGGTGCGCCGTGCCCTGGCGACCGTAGGATGAGGGCTCTCTTTGGGCACGGCACGCCGTGCCCCTACAACAGCTGATGCATTTTTCTACAGCATGATTTTTTGCGATCTCATCAGAGAGTGACGGCCCGGTAAAAAGTATTTATTCCGTTCCTTTTTATAAATTCCGTGTTGATTCCATTACTTTTGCCGGCGGGGACGCCGGCGCTCCCAGGCTTTTTACCGAGCCATCAAAGAGTAATTCTCCCACCCATTTCGCTCTATCCCGATCGGTAACGAACCGGAACGGTCGGAGAGTTCCGCGCTTCGGTTCGTCCCGGGAAAATCTTCTTCGTTTCTTCTCCCTGTCCCGGTCGAGACAGGCATCGGAAATGGATTGCCAGATATCTTCCATCGGTTACTCTTTTTTATCTTCTTTGTTGATGAAAGATCCCTAATGATAATTAATGTTTTTTATAAGGATAATATAGATAAAGTACCTTCGTTATTAAAAAAACACTTGACAAAGCCTGGGATTTATAGCATCATAATGGATGATTAACAGTGATTCTTAACAACTCGAAGATAAAGAACCGCTAGTCAACCGGTAATTACTAACTAATTCGAACCAACTGATTATCAAGCCCAGGCGATTCGTCAAGCAAAATGAGGGAGCAGCTATGACAGGCAACAATCTTCGGCAAGTACGCGAAGACAAGATGCTTAGCAAATCTGAATTGGCCAAGCGGGCAGGGGTTTCCGTGCAAACGATCGACCGGATAGAAGATGGCATGCCCTGCCGCCTGGACACACAAAGGAAAATCCTGCTGGCATTGAACTTGGAGTTAGCCGAACGAAGCAAGGTTTTTTTAGATACCATGGCACAGAGTGCTTAAAGCGAACACGATCATACATTCGATCCCCTTGGATCCATACCAATAAGGAAATAGAACGAGTCAAAAGAATCCCCCCACACCCAAGCCCACAAGATCTCTGAAGGCCACCCTACCACCAAACCCCGCCGGGCACAAACGGGCCATCAGAACTTGTTTAATAACAAAGTGAAAGGGACTGCCCCAAAAAGGGCGGTCCCTTTTTTCATAGAACGGAAAAAGGGCCTGACCTTGCCTCCAGGAAGTCAAACATGCTACTTTCTCTTCGCGGACGGATCGATGATTCCTTTCGAGATGGCGTATGATTCCATAAAAAAATAGGACAATCGGAAATCGCGGTGCGGTTGATCGACGTCCGCTATAAAAATAATCTCTAAATCCACAGGAGAAATTGTATTTATGAAGACCATCCAAGGCCCAGGCCTGTTCCTGGCGCAATTTTTACGAGATACACCTCCCTTTGACACCCTGGAGAACATCAGTCGCTGGGCTTATGATCTCGGCTATCGCGGAATCCAGCTGCCGGCATGGGATGCCCGGGTGATCGACCTGGATAAAGCCGCCGAATCCAAAGCCTACTGCGAAGATTACCTCGCCAGACTGCAGAAAATTGGTTTGGCTGTCACCGAACTCTCCACCCACCTGTTCGGTCAGGTCGTGGCCATGCACCCGGCTTATGCCGAGGCCTTCCAGGCCTTTTATCCCAATGGAATGAACGACAAGGCAAGATCCGCCTGGGCCACCGACCGCTTGAAAAAATCCATCGCCGCATCGGCAAACATGGGATTGAAAAGCATACCTTCCTTCTCCGGAAGTCTGCTCTGGCCCATGCTCTATCCCTGGCCACAACGGCCGCAGGGACTGGTAGAAGAGGGATTCCGGGAATTGGGTCTCCGCTGGAAACCTATCCTGGATGCCGCCGGCGAAAAGGGAATCGTTTTTTCCTACGAATTGCACCCCGGATCCGACCTTTTCGACGGTGCGACTTTCGAAATGTTCCTTGAGGAATTGGACAACCATCCCTCTCTATGCATCAACTACGATCCGAGTCACTTTATTCTACAGCAACTCGATTACCTCCAATTCATCGAAATCTACGGAGAACGTATCAAATCGTTCCATGTCAAGGATGCGGAATTCCGTGGCAACGGACGAGTCGGGGTATACGGCGGATACCAATCCTGGGAAAAGAGGGCCGGACGTTTCCGTTCTCTGGGAGATGGACAAGTCGATTTCAAGAGGGTATTCACTCTCCTGACCGAAAAGGACTATGACGGATGGGCCGTTCTGGAATGGGAATGCTGCATCAAAAGCCCGGAACAAGGTGCCAGAGAGGGAGCACCCTTCATCGCGTCCCATATCATCCAGGCAACCGATGTGGCCTTCGACGATTTTGCCGGAGCCGAAACCGATACGGCACGTAATCGACGACTGCTAGGCCTGGCTTAAAAAAGGATGCGCTCGAAAAAAGGCGTACTATAGACGATTATATAGAGGGGCACGGCACGCCGTGCCCCTCTATACTCTCTGAGCAGAGGTCGAAACGAGAGGGACGCCGGCGCTCCCAGGACTGTTTAGGAGACAACGGCGGCATGGGAGTATCGGAAAGAGTTTGGCAGAGGCTTAGAACGCTGCTTTCCATTGCCGCACTGGGTCGCGGCGGTTCTGGCGGGATCCATCAGGAGATGCGAGGCGATTCGATCCGATCCTGATTGCGATTTTGCCAAAGGCGAATGATAATCAAACCCAACAGACCGATATATACGGCGCTGAATCCAAGGATGGCAATCGTGTTAAACAAATCTATCATAACCAATTCTTCGACCCCATGAAAAGGGTCTCAATGTAACCTTTCTTTTATCCGTCAACAGTGATTTAAGATGCAAAAACGGCCGGAAAGTTGCATTTTAAGCCGGAATTTACCGGAGAAGCCGGCAATTTCCCCGACGGATGGAGATTGATATGCCGGAATGGAGGCGGGATCCGATACAAAAATGCTGGGTGATCATTGCCTCGGAGCGTGCCGATCGACCAGATGAATACACGCCGTTCCAACCGGAAGGACAATCCGGACACTCCCTGGAAGATTGTCCTTTCTGCGAGGGAAATGAGGCAAAGACTCCTCCCGAGATCTTTGCCGTTCGCCGATCGGGGAGTCCAGACAACGGTCCGGGATGGCAAGTCAGGGTAATCCCGAACAAATACCCTGCGCTTGCAAGGCAGGGGGACCTCGATCGGAAGAAAAACGGTTTCTACGAGCGGATGAATGGAATCGGGGCACATGAAGTCATCATTGAAACGCCAATTCACCTTGAAAAAATGACGGAGATGACCAACCGTCACCTGAGTCTGGTTTTGCAGGCCTATCGGCAACGGCTTCTGGATTTGAGACAAGACCCACGCCTCAAATACATCCTCCTCTTCAAGAACCATGGTCCGCAGGCAGGAGCCTCACTGGCTCACCCGCATACGCAGATTATCGCCACCCCCAACGTCCCGCGAATCGTTCGCTATGAACTGCAATCGTCGCGTGAGTATTTCCATCAGAAGGAGCGGTGCCTTTTCTGTGACATCATCGAAGAAGAACTGACGATCCCGCTTCGCATCGTTCACCTTGACGACCATTTTGTCACGATGGCCCCTTTCGCCTCCCGTTTCCCTTATGAACTTTTCCTCACCCCTCGCCGGCATCAGGCACACTTCACCGACATACAGGAAGAAATGCTTCCGCGAATGGCAACCCATCTTCAATCCGTTTTAAGGTGTCTTCGTGATGTCCTCCAGGATCCACCCTTCAATCTCGTGCTGCATACGGCACCCAATACCACGTCGCTCCCAAGCCACAAGACCGGTTGGGAAACACTGGCTATGGATTATCATTGGCATATGGAGATCATACCTCGCCTGACCCGGGTAGCAGGATTCGAGTGGGGAACCGGCTATTACATCAATACCGTCGCCCCGGAAGACGCGGCACTATGCCTGAGAAAAATGGTGCGTTAAAGTCCGCAAACGGCACCATAGAAGGTTTGAAAGTCCAATCGTTCTGGAATATCCCGATCGGAATCCGAATCTGCGAACATGGAAGGATTCGAAATCTTGTCGGAACCTTTTGCATGCGATAAGATAAAAGATACGAGATGGGCTGTAAAAAGCAATTTAGCTAACGATGACAAGCTGATAAGGAGGAAAGGTCATGAAAATCCTGATGATAGCTGCCGAGGCGGTTCCTTTTGCCAAAGTGGGTGGATTGGCCGATGTCCTGGGGGCATTGCCGCCGGTACTAAATCAATGCGGTGCAGACGTGCGTGTCGTCATTCCCAGATACCGCAATATCAGCATCGAACTACAAGGTTTGAAGCCGTTGGCCCATCACCCGGTAACCTCCGTTTCTCTGGGCAGAATTCCTATTCCCGTCCAATATTTCCAGAGCTTTCTTCCCGGCTCCGAAATCCCCGTCTATTTTGTCGATAATCCTTATTTCTACGATCGTGACGGCATCTACGACTCGTCCGATACCGGAAAAGGGTTCGAAGATAACGGAGAACGATTTCTCTTCTTCATGAGGGCCTCTCTGGCCCTGCTGGAAGGTCTGGACTGGAAACCCGACGTCATTCACTGCCATGATTCGCATACCGGCCTTATCCCCGCTTATCTTCGCCTCGATCCGGCCTATTCCGGATTCGCCCAGACGGCAACCGTCTTTACCATTCATAATCTCGGCTACCAGGGACTTTTCCCCAGAACCATCCTTTATCCGGCCGGTCTGAAGGACGATCTTTTCTATCCTGCCAGCCCTATAGAGTTTTACAATCAAGTCAACTTCATGAAGATAGCCCTGATTTATGCCGACTGCCTGAATACCGTCAGCGAAAGTTACGCCGTGGAGATTCAATCCAGCAAAGAATTCGGCTATGGTCTTGAAGGCGTGCTGCGTATGCGTCGCGGCGATCTTTTCGGCATCATGAACGGCATTGACTATGCCATATGGAACCCGGAAGTCGATACCATGATTCCATTCAACTATTCTCTGGCAGATCTCACAGGCAAGAAAAAGAATAAAGAAGCACTCCTGGCCCAGTGCGGTTGGCCATCCGGCGGCAAGGAAAGCGTCCCGGTTGTCGGTATGATCAGCCGCATGACCGATCAGAAGGGGTTCGATCTGATCATGGAGAAATTGCATGAAATCATGCAGCTCCAGCTTCAGCTGGTCATCCTCGGCAATGGGGAGAAACAATACGAGCAGGCTTTGCGCGAAGCCATGTCGCAGTATCCCGACAAGCTGAGTGTGCATACCAGATTTGACGATAAACTGGCCCATCTGATCGAGGCCGGAGCCGATATCTTCCTGATGCCTTCCCGCTACGAACCCTGCGGTCTGAATCAGCTCTACAGCCTGCGGTATGGGACCTTGCCCGTCGTCCGGGCGACGGGCGGATTACGGGACTCGGTCGTCGATGACGATCACAATCCCTATCGTGGAAACGGCTTCGTTTTCGAATCCTACCGGAGCGAGGCCCTTCTCGATGCCCTGCAGAGAGCCTGGGCCGCTTTTCAGAGTACTGAACGGTGGACTTTTATGATGGAGCGCGCCATGAACTGCGACTTCTCCTGGAACCAATCGGCACGCAAGTACATGGAGTTGTACATGTATGCCATCTCGAAAAGGAAATCCTCCTGATCGCTTTCTCCTGAGAAGAAAGGTTCGTACCTTACCAACATTTCTCCTATCGATATGCCAAGGAATATTGAAGAACTCCTGCAGACCTGGGAAACCGATGTAGATCAGATCTATCGGCTGACGGCGGAACAGCTTCCGGACATGATCTTCATCCTGAACCACCGGGGGGACATCCTGGCAGCCCAAGGCGATGTCCAGGGGGTTATCGGTTACTCCCGAGACGAACTGAGAGGGAAAAACCTGTCCGAGCTATGCGAAATGGACTCAACCGCCTCACCAGGCGACCCCGCTTGCCTGTTGCCGTTCTTACAGCGATTCCAGGAAGCGAGAAAAGAAGACCGGATCATCAAGGACTATTCCATAACCGTTCGCACCCGACGGGGGGAAATCCGCTATCTGGAACTGAATGGGAATGGTATCTACAGTCCTCTGGGGAAATTCCTGTCGATCTGCGTAGTGGCCCGGGATGTGTCCCTGCGCAAACGATTGCAGGACCGTATCGACTATCTGCGGCAGTTGAACGAAAAGATACTCAACAGCCTGCGGGAGGGGATGCTTGTATTGGAAGTACCCGACCTGAGGCTCCTGAACGTCAATCGCAGTTTCCTGGACGCTTTTCGGTTGGTGGAATCGCAGATCATCGGAAATACCTGTGAAGAGATCTATCGCCAGTTCGGACGACCCAAATTATTCACCGAGATCACCCGGCTGGTGCAGCGCACGCTGGCCATCAACAAGGTGACCCACCACGAGTACCTGGCGGAAGACATAGGACCGACAACCGTTTACCTGGAGCTGATCATCCACCCCATCGGTCTTATCGAGGGTCAGACCCGACAGATCATGGTCCTGGTCCGAGATATCACCCCCCGCAAACGATATGAAATCGAGCTCAAAAGGCGGATACAGAAGCTCTCCACCTTGAATGATGTCAGCGAGGCGTTCCATACCACCATTCATCGACTGGACAACCTCCTGTATTGTCTGCTGGTGGGCGTCACCGCAGGAAAGGGATTGGGATTCAACCGGGCCTTCGTCTTGCTGGTGGACGAATCCGCAGGATTGCTGAAAGGCCGTTTGGCCGTAGGCCCCGGCAGCGGAGAGGAGGCCGCCGCCATCTGGTCCAAACTGGAACAGCAGCAGCACTCCCTCATCGATCTTCTGAAAGAGAGTCCCAAGGATCCGGACAGCAATTTTCAGGTGATGCAGATTGTCCGCGACCTTTCCATTCCGTTGACGAACAGGGAAAATCTCCTGATCCGTTCCCTGGAAGAGAAACGGACATACAACGTCCATAATGCAAGGGTCCAGGGTGAGACGGAAATCCAGGTAACGCCCGAACTGATGCAGTTACTGCATACCGACAGCTTTTGCTGTATTCCCCTTTACACTCGCCAGAAGAATATCGGTGTGTTGCTGGTCGATAATTTCATCACCCGCCATCCGGTTCTCTTCGAAGACATGGAATTTCTCAAAAACCTTGCCAATCAAGCCAGCTATGCCATCGATAATGCCCGACTGCATGGAGAGCTGGAACGGCAGGTATACGCCCTGGGAGAAGCCAACACGCAGTTGAAAGATCAACAGGAGGCCCTGATCGAGGCCGAGAGACTGGGTACGATCGGGAAAATGGCTGCCACCGTCGCCCATGAAATCCGCAATCCCTTATCCACCATCGGCGGCTTTGCCCATAGTCTGCTGACTGATTTTCAGGACAATCCTTCCGTTTGTGAAGACCTGCAAATCATCGTCGAGGAGGTTTCCCGCCTGGAACATATCGTCCGGGAACTTCTCGATTATGCCCGCTACGCCAAACCTGTCAAGGAAGAACAAGACGTCAACCGGATCGTGGAACAGCTGGTCCAGGGTTTCCGCAAGGATGAACGATTCCATAACCACCAGATTGACCTGCAGCTGTACCCCAATCTTGCCAAAGTCTGCATCGATGAAAACCAGATCAAACAGGTTCTGATCAATCTGTTTCTTAATGCCGCCCAGGCGATGGCCGATGGCGGTTTGATCCGGGTGCAGACATCCTCGCAAAACGGCATGGCTATGATCCGAGTGATCGATACCGGATGCGGCATCCCCGACGAACTCAAGGGAAAGGTGTTTCAACCTTTTTTTACTACCAAGACATCCGGTACCGGATTGGGACTCAATATCGCCGCCCAAATCATCTCGGCTCACGGAGGAGAGATCTCCTTCGAAAGCAGCCAAGAAATGGGCACAAACTTTCAAATCCTTTTACCTTTCTGTAGTCATTGATCATGAAAACCATACTCGTTGTAGACGATGAGAAGAACATTCGGCGACTCTATGACAAGGAGCTGACGCGAGAAGGATATCGCATCCTGGTTGCCTCCAACGGCGCGGAAGCCCTGCAGCTGGTGGATGCGACTCCTCCTGACCTGATCATTCTGGATATTCGTATGCCGAAAATGGATGGGGTTGAGACTCTGGGACTCCTGATGGCCAAACATCGCAAGATACCGGTAATCATCAATTCCGCCTATTCCAGCCACATGGACAATTACCTCACCTGGGCAGCCGAGGCCTATGTCATAAAATCTTCCGATCTGAGCGAGCTGAAGAACAAGATTCGGGAAGTCCTCGCCAAATACTATCCCCCTGAACCCGCCGAATGAAAATCAGGTTCGGGAGAATCTTGATGCAACTGATTCGTATCCTATTTCATTAGGGGAAACGCAATGTCGGACATACGTCGCAACATCCTGCAAAAAACTCTGACCTTGATCCTTGCCGGAGGCCAGGGGGAAACCCTTCTCCCTCTGACTGTTCACCGCTCCAAACCTTCGGTAAGTTTCGGCGGTATCTATCGCCTGATCGATTTTTGCCTCTCCAACTGTCTCAACAGCGGGCTTCGGCACATCTACGCCCTGACGCAATACCGCTCCCTGACTCTGGACCAACACATCAAACATGGTTGGGACATCTTCAACATCGAGATCGACGAATTCATCTATTCCGTCCCTCCCCAGAATCAGGCCATGGGGGGGTGGTATCAGGGCATGGCCGATGCCGTCTTCCAGAATGTCTACCTCTTCAACATTCATCGTCCGGAACGGGTATTGATCCTCCCCGGCGACCACGTCTACAAGATGGATTTCTATCCCCTGCTGAATTTCCATGCCGAAAAGGGGGCCGATGTCACCATGGCCGCCGTTCGCCGCTGCCCCACAAAAAATCATTACTACGGAGTGGTGAAGACGGACAAAAAAAACCGGGCCATCGATTTCCTGAGCCAGCCCAAGATGACCATTTCTCCCGCCTCCAAGCCGGAGAAGGGACTGTGCAATATGGGCATCTATGTCTTTCAGACCGATGCCCTGGTGCGAGCCGTCATGGCAGATGCCAAGAATGACCGGAGCGGCCATTCCTTTCGCAACGATATCCTGCCGCAGATGATTCAGGAGGGAAAATCAGTTTATGTTTATCCGTTTCACGACACGAACCAGACGGATTACTGGGAGGACATCAACACCATCGATTCCTATTTCCAGGCCAGTATGAACCTCACTCAAGTCACACCGGCATTCAACCTTTATGATCAGGAGTGGCCCTTGCGGCATCGTCCCCGGCAATTTCCTCCGGCCAAAACCGTCTTTTCCCAGGAGGAGCATGGAGGCAGGCTGGGAACGGTTCTGGATTCCATCATCTCTCCCGGTTGTATTGTCAGCGGAGGAAAGGTCAGCAATTCTGTTCTGTCTTATAATGTGCGCGTAAACAGCTACTCTTCCGTCGAAAAATCCATACTGATGGAGGGAGTGACCGTCGGCCGGCACGCCAAATTGCGCCAGTGCATCGTGGATGAAGGAGTAACCATCCCGGAAGGAATGCATATCGGTTACGATCGCCAATCGGATGAATCTCAGTTTACCGTGACTCCCGAAGGAGTAACGGTCGTGGCCAAGGGTTTTTACTGATCCTCAAGGAAGATAAGGAAGGAGAACAGACATGTCTCATGCCGTACGTTATCAGAACTATATTCATGGTCAATGGATCGACAGTGAGAGTGGCGATTTCTTCGAGAACCGAAACCCGGCGGATCCGGCCGATCTCATAGGTCTCTTTCCCCAATCGACGGAAAAAGACCTGGAATCGGCCATCGCGGCGGCACAGGACGCTTTTGCCTCCTGGTCTCGGACACCCGCACCCAAACGTGCGGAACTTGTCTTCCGTCTGGCTGAACTTCTCATGCGGAAAAAGCCCGAATTTGCCCGCGCCATGACCCGCGAGATGGGCAAGGTGCTGGCGGAGACTCAGGGTGATGTCCAGGAGGCTATCGATCTCGGATATTACACCGCCGGGGAAGGACGGCGCATGTTCGGGCAAACCACACCGTCGGAATTGCCGGATAAATTTGCCATGTCCATACGCACACCGATCGGCGTCTGCGGTTTTATCACCCCGTGGAATTTTCCCATGGCCATCCCTTCCTGGAAGATGATCCCCGCTCTGGTTTGTGGAAATACGATGGTACTGAAACCGGCCACCGATACTCCCCTGTCGTCCGTCCATCTGGTCCAGGCATGCCATGAAGTCGGCATTCCGCCGGGAGTAGTAAACCTGGTCAGCGGTTCCGGAAGGACGGTCGGAATCCCCATGACCAAACATCCTGCGGTAAAACTCATCTCCTTCACCGGATCGACGGAGGTCGGCCGGATCGTTTCCCAGAACGCCGCACCCGATTTCCGCCGCGTTCATCTGGAAATGGGAGGCAAGAACGCGATTCTGGTTATGGAAGATGCCGACCTGGATCTGGCGGTCGATGGGGCCATATGGGGCGGATTCGGAACGACCGGCCAGCGTTGTACGGCTGCCAGTCGTGTCATCGTACAGCATCAGGTGTACCGTCCTTTTCTGGAGCGCTTTACCGCGCGGGCAGGTAACCTTCGCCTGGGAAACGGTCTGCTGCCGGAAACAGATATGGGGCCTCTGGTCAGTGAATCTCAGCTCCAGAATGTTATGCGCTATGTCTCCATCGGCAAGAAAGAAGGGGCACGCCTGGTTCTTGGAGGAGACCGGTGTGCCTCGGGAGTTCTGGCCAAAGGCTGGTTCCATCAACCGACCATCTTCGCCGATGTGGATCCGGGCATGCGCATCGCTCAGGAGGAGATCTTCGGACCGGTCGTCTCCGTCATTCCCTGTAAGGACCTCGACGAAGCCATAGAAATTGGAAATGGTGTTGTCTATGGTTTGTCCTCCGCTATCTATACGCGCGACGTAAACAAGGCTTTTCGTGCCATGCGGGACCTGGTCACCGGCATCTGTTACATCAACGCCTCCACCATCGGCGCGGAAGTCCATCTGCCTTTCGGCGGCGTCAAACAGACCGGAAATGGACACCGGGAAGCCGGTCAGCAGGCTCTCGACTTTTTCTCCGAATGGAAATCAGTATACGTCGACTTCAGCGGCAAACTGCAGCGCGCCCAGATCGACAACAACTGAAATCCCCTATGAAGCGGTTCCGGTTATTGATTGCCACCGAGCAAAACGGTCTGGACCATATGGCCATCGACGAAGCCATGCTTCGCCATGCGGACGAATGTCGCAGCCCGAAGACCACTCTGCGTTTATACCGCTGGAACCCGCCCACCGTCTCGCTTGGATATGCTCAGAGCCCGGAAAAGGCCGTCGAGATTCCCTATTGCCGGCAGAATGGGATCGATATCGTCCGGCGGCCGACGGGCGGAAGAGCCGTCCTGCACGACGTGGAATGGACCTATGCAGTCGTATCTAACGAGCTGGAGTCTTTCGGCGGCGGCGAGATTATGGATTGTTACCTCGTGATCGCCCGCGCCCTTCACCAGGCCTTGTGCCGGATCGGATGCCCGGCGGAGATTTCCAGCGGCAATCCGCATCGAAAAGGTGCTTCGCCATCCTTTCTGGATGCACCATGCTTTCTCTCCACCTCCCGCTATGAAATCACCGCTCAGGGCCGTAAGTTGATCGGCAGCGCCCAGCGCCGGCTCAAATGCGCCTTTCTGCAACACGGTTCCATTCTGCTCCGTTGCGATTACAGCCGGCAGGCGGCGGCTCTGGCGGCAGGAAATACCAATCTGGCCGATTCCTTCATCGGTGTGGAGGAGTTTGTCCGGGATGCCGACCTGGAGCAAAATCTGAAAGATAGTCTGGTGCTGGGTTTCGCGGAAGTTCTGCAGGCCGAGCCGCAGACAGGCATCCTGGAAGAGGAAGAGAACCGTCTTTGGCAATTCTATCGCCGGACCGGCCGGCACCGGATCCCTCCATCATCGGGAGACGAAACCACGGAAAGCCTATAGAGTTTCCCTTCCTTAGCGGATCTTCCCGGTGACCAGATCCACGCAGGTCAGCCAGAAATCGCGGTAGCGGTCCCAAAAAACGAAATTACATCCCCAGTGCGGCGCCGGATCGGAGGTATAGGCGAGGGTACGTCCTTTTCCGCAGTCGCGCAGAATCAACAGCGGATCCCCGGTCTCCCGGACACGCAGAAGAACCTGGCTGCCCTGGCGGCATCGGGTTTGGTTATAACCCAAAATCGGCGGCATAGATGCAAAATCGAATCCCTGGAAGATCTGCCGCCCCTCTTCGGTCGCCTCGATCCAGAATCCCTCCGTGCTTTCCACCAGGTCTTCGTAATCCAGACATTCCACCGGCAGAATCGTTTTCAAGGGGGTTCTTCCCCAACCGCCCTTGCCTAGCTCTCCGGTAAAGCTGTACCATCCGCCCAGAAACATCGCGGACGTTCCGTCTTCCACCGCTTTCACTGTCAGGCGAATCCGGTCGGGAAAGGTAAGCACCTGCGAGCCGAACTTCTCGCGATCGAAGAAACTGGGTGCCAGCTGAAAGAGTTTGGCGTCGATATCGCTGAAAATCAGCACCGGAAATTTTTTCAGGATTTCTTCATACTCTCCCGGACCCAGCTTATAAAAATCCCAGGCAGGAACCGAATATACCTGGTGCTGACCGCCGGATTCCAGAGCCTCTTTGAGCCATTTTCCATAATTGAAGATATCCAGCCCCTTGTGGGAAAAATGGAAAGGAGTTTCCGCAAAAACCGGTCCTGTCAGGACCGCCCAGTCTCCCGCATAGTATACCTGTGTCATGTTTCGATTCCCTCTTTTATCGTTGGATTATCACAAAGAAAAAACCGGGCACCCCTTCCGGGCCAGAAGGTCCGTCAGCCTGGTAATGGCTGAGGTGACCGCCCCCAGAGTGATGTCCGGACCGGCCACTAAAACCAGCATCTTTTGTGGAGCCAGGATGTTCATGGCCACGATCCCGCTGCCATCCTGCAACAACATCTTTTTCACCGCCGGACGCGGATAACTGCGCAGGAAATTGAGGAAGACCGAAGGCAAGGCTTCCCCTGCATCTCCATTCATTCCCGACTTCCTCTGGACCAGCATCTCTCCCTCTTTGCCGATGATACAGAGATATCGGATCCAGGAATATTTCTCCGCAAATTCACGCACTGTCCGGGAAAGTTCACTCTCTTCCTTTTTCCCTACTTCGGCGAAACCTTCCGCCGATCTCCTCTCATCCAGCGTCTTTAAGGCCAACATCAGGGCATGATGTATGTCCATATCCAGAGTTTGCCGATTTTCCTCCACGCCGGGGAAAAATTCGAAATCGGCTTGCCGGAAAGCCAGGATTTCCACAATGGCCGGCAAACCTTCCAGCGTATCCCAGGCGGCGTGGTAGATCTGTCCGTTGCGATAATATAGATTTGCTTCTCCCTGTTTGGCGTTCTGGATCACCAGCATGCCTGTTTTTCGGCCCAGATGGGGGAATTGAAACAAATCTACTATTTCTATGTCATCCAAGGAGCCTTGTAGAGCCATTTCATCTACTCCCGAAAACCGGCATCCACCGCCGGACGAAAGTGTTCTATCACCCGGCGACAGATACCCCGCATGGTTTCCATGACCTGTTGCCCGCTCACGGCCACGGCTTCATAGACGGGAATCTCTTTCAGATCAAACTCCTTTTCCAGGCATCCGATCGGGAGAGGATTCCTGCAGTCCCGCTTGTTGTACTGCATCACCATGGGAAAATCCCCGGGTTCTATCTTTTGCGCAGCCAGGTCTTCCATCATACCTCGGAAGGTGTCTACGTTTTCCTGAAAACGGTCGGGCAAAGAGTCGGCCACGAAAACGACCCCGTCAGCCCCTTCGAGAATCAGATGACGGGTACTGCGGAAACGTATCTGTCCGGGTACCGTGTAGATATGGAAGCGAAGGGAGTAACCCTGGACCGTTCCGAAATCCAAGGGCAGGAAATCAAAAAAGAGTGTCCGTTCTCCTCCGGTATCCAGGGTGACGATCTGGCTCTGTGCATTCCTGACCAGCCGGTGATAGGCATATTGTAAATTGGTGGTTTTTCCACTCATACCCGGACCGTAGTAGACGATCTTGAACAGAATCTCGCGATGGGAATAATGGATGTGCGGCATGAACAGGTTCCGTCTCTTACCTGAAAATCCGGTCGATCAATTGCAAAGCATAATCCTTGAATTCCGGCGTATGCAGTGCCTTGTGTAGATCTTCCTTTTCCGGTTTTTTCTCCAGCAAGGCCTCGATCCGGGCCGTCGTTTTTCGCGCCTCAAAGCGGACCTTGCCGATGCGTTCGATCTCGGTGAAGATCACCACCAGCATCATCGTATCCTTTACCATGGAGACATGGATATGCCTGTTTTCCCCCTGCTGCAATAGATTGGCAAATCCCTTCTCGCCGACCATGCGGGCGATTTCTCGGGTAGCCGAGAACATCCCCGCAGCCAGAGCAGCAAAAGCGGTGGTGTTGAGAGAGGAGACATCTCCAGAATCCACGACGTTGTATCCTTCACGGGTCACCAGCATGGCGGTGCGGGCACTGGTTCTCTCCAACAAATCGTCGATGGCATCCTTTATCTGATCTGCATGTATTTCCATGAATACAAACTCCCCTCGGTTCAAATCCTCTTCCAGGAATAGAAAACAGAAATTCCTATCTCATCATATCTTGCCGTCGCCGGCTTCGGTCAAATGCAGGGAAAATCGTACCAACTCGGAACGGATGATCTTCATCAGATCGTTCATCAAACCCTCCGCCTCCACCCAAGCGGATTCCGGTTGCATAAAAAGAACCATATGAGAAAAGGTTTCCGCAATCGGCTGCAATCGTACATCCCCCTGGGATGCGAAGAACATGGCCAGGATACCGAGCCGGTCTCCCCGTAAATGCAGTAATTGGGCCTCTCCCATCCCTGCCTGCAGGGTCAGGTCCCGTGCTTTTTTCAGGAAATCGTCGAAATCTCGGGTATTTTCCTGCCCCTCCACCGATGCCTTCCCGTGCAGGGAAATGGAACGGTTTTCACTGGTAAAGAGGTTGAGCCCGATAAAACCCGGCAAGGACGACAATTCACGGAGTTTGTAGCGCGCTCGGTTGACGGCATCGCCCACAGGGCGGGTATCCTCCTGTTCCTCGGCTTCGGTGTCTTCCACCCCCTCCCTATTGGGTTCTACGGCATCCTCTGCGCCGGAAGGAACGGGAGAACCGCCCACCTCTGCAGCGGCCGGTTCCTCCTGAGAGGGCAATGTTGCCGGCGGTTTCCGACCCGCAATCAGATCATATCGTCCGGCCAGGATATTGCGTAAGGCCTGTTTGTGCTGTCCGGCCATTTGTTTCCGGCAGGCATCCACCTCTTCCGTTTCCGGCGGACTGCATATCTTGTCCAGAACCGATCCGCCTTCATAGATCATGGTAACGATCTGTTTGTTGTCCTGAGATCCAAAATATTCCGTCTCAACATGGAGATAGCGATTTTTATAATGGATTTTATGCATGAACCCGCTGATGATCATAGCCACCTGCCGACAGAAATAACCGTTATGAAAAACAAAAGGGAACAACCGGCCAGACGTAACAGCCGGGTTAATTATTCCATTGTTCTTCGAAAAACGATAGACCTTTCCCCAGCCCTTTCTTTGCCTTTTCACTTCGTCCCGGCAGGGCGGTATCCGCAATTTCAGAGACGCTGGGCATAGGCACCGGCAAAGACACGCTACTCTACCCTAGCGATGATCATGGTTATATCGTCCTGCTGCTTCAGGTTGCCTTGCCACTGGCGAATACGTTCCAACACCAGTTGATAGATCTTTTCCGGTGGCATCTGTTTGGCGAGGTTCAGCACCTCGGTAAGTCGCTGCTCCCCATATTCCTCTTCCTCCTCGTTCATGGTTTCCGTGATCCCATCCGTATAAACGACCAGCAGGTCCCCGGGAGAGAGTTGGATGGTTTTCCCGTGGAATTCGGATCGCTCCAGGAGGCCGACCACAGGTCCGCTTACCTCAAGATGTCGTATAGAACCGTTGTTGATCAACAGGGGAGGCAGGTGTCCGGCATTGCAGTAGGTCAATTTGCGGGTGTCGGCCTCGTAGCGGCTCAGAAACAGGGTCGCAAATTTCTCCGAGGGACTGTTGCGATAGATCTGTTGATTCAACTGACTCATTACCTCAGACATCCTGTTCTCCATTGCCTCCCGGCTTTCCTGCCGAAACGACATCAACTGGTTTCTCGCGACCGCCTGGATATTGGCCATGAGCAGGGCGGCGGAAATCCCCTTGCCGCTGATGTCGCCGACGATGATATGCAGACAGGTTTCATCCTCGACGATAAAGTCGTAATAGTCTCCGCTGATGGTTTGCGCCGCCTCGCATCCGCCGAAAATCGAAAGCCCCCGTGAGTGCGGCAGTTGTTTGGGAAAAAGGGTGGCCTGCACTTCCCGGGCAATCTCCAGCTCATTTTCCAGGCGTTTCTTTTCCGCCGATTCCACCAGCAGTCTGCCGATAGATGCCGTCATCTGATTGAAGGAATGGGACAAAAATCCGAGTTGATCGTTTCGGCGCACCGGAATCTGATAGCTGAGATCGCCTCTCTGCAGGGCTTTGGTTCCCTCATACATATCGCGCACCGATTGGGTTATCCGCCGACTGATGGTAATACCGATCAGAACCGAGACCAGTTCCGTAACCAGAAGGAGGCTCAAGAGTACATAGAGGATGGTGAGCAGAAACCGACCTGCCTGCCGGTGAGTGGCAAAATACTCCTTGATCAAGACGGTATACGGCACGGCCAGCATGGCAAAGGCCCTCGGCCTCACCCTCTCACTCCCTTCCCTTTCGTTCCCTTCTCCCCAAGGTAACATGCGCATGGGCGAGCCCCATTTGACCTTGTACCGGGTATCGGCATCGGCTCGGGCAAACGTAGTGTTGACCCGTTCCTCTATGACCGGATTCCGCTTCGGTGTATTGTCGCCGGTGGACACCTCATATTTGCCGTCGACCTCGCGTACCTTCATCCCCTCCGACGTCATGACCATGTATATACTTTTTTCCTTTTCCAGATACCGCTCGACATGTTCGTCGAAAGGAGTGGCAACCTCCAGGTAACGTTCGGAGGACCCGATCATCTGGCTCAGCGATACCAACAGCGTCCGGTCTTTATAATTGACCATGCCGTCCATCGTCGTACTGTCGAGGCCGAATCTTCCGGGAAAGCGAGGAACAAGCCCTTGTACCATCTCGTTGGGATCGTAGGCCTTCCGGACATCCATAGTCCCATCGCTGCGGCGGATCATCTCGCGGATGGAAAGGCGGGGAAACCGCCCCTGGTGGGCTTGCAGTACCAGCGTTGCCGCTTTCTGAAAATCGGCAGGATCCTTACTCTCGGGAGGAATGCGGTTACCTACCGCAATACCGATGAGAGACAGCTCCCGCTCCAACTGTTCGATGGAGGTCTGCAAATAACTGACAGCCAGTTGTCCGGCCATGATATAAACCAGCAGGGAGATAACGCCTGCCAACAGAAGCATGGGGATCAAACCGACGAAGAGGAACGAACCCATAATTCTGTGGCTGACCCGCCACAGTAGACGGTCGCGAAGCCGCCGTCCCCCTACATAAAGTAGATTGACGACCAATAGGATCCCTATCAGATAACCCAGGGCAGTCAGAGGTTCCGGCAACAAGTCCCCCGCCAGGAAAACCGACAGAACCACAGCCAGGGCTATCCACTTCCAAGGTTTCCAGAGCCTGATTTTCCTGTTCTCCGTATCCATTTCCGGCAGAGACCAGACGAAGTTCTCCGGCATGTTTTTCTTTTCGGCCAAGACATCCGATGGCAAAGACTGCATGGCAATCACCTGGTGATCAGTTTCATGGTTCCGTTAACCGCCAAATTGCTTCCGACGGCATCGCTGCAATGTAATTGTCCGGAGGCACCACCGTCGCGGACGGCGAGGGTCAGGCTCTGACAACCGAATTCCTTTTTTTTCCGCTCCATCTCCTGCTGCATCTTCTGCATGACGGCCGGATCGGTCATCTTACTCATCTCTTCCTGCATACGGGCTTGCATCGTTTCCATCTGTTTCATCAGCTTTTCCCGCTCGTCATCGGAGAGGTTGGGATCCGCCATCTTTTTCATCAACTGCTGGAAATCTGCCATCCCACCCATGGTGGTAGGGTCGGTTTGGTCGATGGAAAAACGATAGGATGCCTCTTCGTAGACCGAATAATGCAGCCTGGCAGAGCGTTTTTCAAACGGGTTCTTTTCCGCCCCCCGGAAAAAGGATACCTCATAGACACTCTCACCTCGATGCTCCTTGTTGCGGCAGCGATCGTCTTCCGAAGTTCTGGCAAGGATCCGCCATCCGTTGGCCGCTTTCAGATCGAATTCGTAGCTGCCGGCCACCAGGACCGCATTCTCTTTCTGTGCGGTGATTCCACTCACCGGAGAAATAGCCCAGAGCCCTGCGGAGATCGGTCCCACACCGGGAGCCGCTTTCACGGTGGCGCGATAGGTGTTGCCGGTTTGGCTTTCCCGAATCACCTCCAGCCAGTCGTTTTCAAACACAAATTTCGTATTGGGGGCGAATTTGCCCTGAACCGTGATCTCACCGGTCCCGCCCGGAGGCAGACATTCGCCGGACACCAGGTGGATCTCCGGTGTAGGATATTTGTTCTTCACGGCAGCGGTGTCCGTCAATCCTAAGGCCTGGCGTTCTTTCAGACAGGCTTGACGCAAGGCCTCTTGTCTGATCTGAAAACGCTGCCTGTCCGCCCGAACCAGACCGGCTACCACCAACGACAGTGTCAGAATCGCTGCGAACCATTTCCACGACCGTTTTTTCATCGGCATTCTCCTTATGTTTGTCACCGAAACCTTTCTGCTGGAATTGATGGAGACATCGTACTTCTTCAGCGATGGGTAAGTCAAACCGCAAGGGCCATCAGGATCCATAGCAATTGCCATTCTGCCGGCCGGTGCAGGGGAAAATCGATGAAAGACACCGTTAACAGGAAAGCAATGCCCATGCCGACAGCTCTTGGGAAAGGATATTCGGTCTCGACCGTCCGTTTCTTCCGGGCCCACTGCCAAAGTATAAGGGAGAAAAAGACGATCAAGGCCAGGAAACCTGCCAATCCGTAATCCACCCAGAATTCCAGATAATCGTTATGGGCATGGTCGAAAACGGCAATATAGGGCTTATGAGCAGGATTCCAGGTGGGACCATGCCTGTACTCTTCCTGCCATAGAGAAAATTGACCGGAGAAGGCGCCTGGCCCGTATCCCAGCCAGGGTATTTCCCCAAGGCGGTCCAAAATCAGGGAATCCGTATACCACCTCCCTTCCAGGACATTACTCCAGGAACGGGCACCCAGGTGGGAAGACAAAAGCAGGAAGCCGATTGCCAGTCCGCTCAGGATCGATGATTTTTTCCAGCGGTCGATCCCCACAAAAGACAATCCGAAAAAAGGCAAGGCCAGTAAAAAAGTCCGGGATCCGGTCAGTAACAAGGCACCCAAGGGAATAATCCATAGCCAACGCCGCCAGGCTTGAGGCAGGCCATACTGTTTGCCGGGTAAAGTCCCTATCGAGGCAAAAACGGGAAGGATCGCCGCCAGCCAGACGGCAGTAAAATTGGGATTACCAAAGGTACCATAGAGACGCATCCTGGAGCCGGCAAAACTTTCCGCCCGCAGGCCTATCCAGCGGAACGGATCGCAGCCGATCCATTGCAGCCACACTACCAGAGAAAGCACCAGAGAGGACCATAACAGGGCGGGCATCCACCAGTCTCGCTCTTCGCGGAAGGACTGAAATACAAAAAAGGCAGGGATGGCCGAAAATCGTAATACCATTTCTTCCAGAGAAGGGGCAGGGCTGATTAAAGAAGAGATCGAGAAGATGGCAGACAAGCAGATAACGCCCCAAAAGCAACCACCCGATAGAGCCGGGAGCATTTTTCCGGGGAAGAGTGCCAAAAAGACGATGGAGAAAACAGCTCCGAAAACGATCCAAAGGAGTTTGGCAGTGGAGAAGGGCTGTTCCAGGTCGGGCCAGAAAACCAGAGGCAACAGGAAGAGCCACAGCTGATAGAAATGCCTGGTGGCCCGGTAAAAGCCCTCTCTCCTATTCATGAGGGACATGATCCATTCTAAAGCTGCAACCGGATTTTCATCCTGGTCAGAATCGTGACCCACACCAGAATGAACAGGGTAAACAGAAGGGAGCGTAACACTCCCGGCCAGCCTTCCCCCATGGAGGCGGAAAGATACCCGACATTGAAGACGGCATAGAAGATATCGGGCAGCAGGTAGGTCAAAAGAGTATTAGAACCGGCCGGCCGGAAGAAGTCGGCCCAGCGGGTGATCCCGTGGATGTCGGCCAGCAAGTAAAACGCCAGAAAAAGGAGGACAGCCGCCCCGGAACAATAAAGACACCAGCTGGGAGTTGCCCGAATCTTGGATATGCCGAAAGGCGTCAGCAGCCAGGCCGTCAGGATAAGGATCACGGAGTAGATCAGTGCCCATAGGGCTTTTTTCCGGAAAGTCGCGGCAAACGCCTGGTCGAGGAAGATTTGCGAGGCGACCAACCCTGCCATAGTAATGGAGGCGAGTGCTCCATTGGCAAAAGGCCAAAGAATGGCCGGCAAGTGGCGTAGATAGGGGCCCAGTCCCATCTTGGAGAAAACCGTCAAAGCACAGAGAAGAACGAGGGAAATAGCGGGCGTCCAACGGTATTTCCGGAAAGGCACATAGAGAATACAGGCGGAAAGGTAGGCCCAGCCGATGGCCCCCAGGATGGCCCAGTCGGTCGGATTCAGCCACAGCGGCTGTCCATCGGACCCCTTTCTTCTGTAAACCAGCAGGAGCACGATCAGGAGCAGCAATCCGGAATAGCGCAGGAGCCGGTATAGATTTTTCCGCGTTTCCGAACGAGGATAAACGTTCCAGAAAAGGATGGCCCCGAGAAACATGAGTACATTCCACCACCCGTAAGGAATTCCGGACAATTGCGGATCGAGCCGGCGGCCGTTCATGATGAGAAGACCCAGTGCCACCAGACTCAAGGAACGAATCAGGATATGTTTCCAGAGCTGCCACTCGGAATCTCCCTTAGAAAGACGGTTGGCAATGGAAAGAGGAATAGCCATCCCCACAATGAAAAGAAAGAATGGAAAGACCATATCCACATAAGTGATCCCGTCCACTCGAGCCGGAAGATGGTAGGTCCACCAGGGCAGACCTTTCACGCTGGCCACGTCGTTGACGAAGATCATCACCAGCATGGTAAAACCGCGAAAGATGTCAACGGACAGGATGCGTGAGGATTTCGTAGAATTCATTCTATATACCCTTCGATTTCCATTCGCCGGGAATGGGAAAGCGTTGCTGCCAGTCGATAACCAAACGAAAATAGCTTTTGCAGATATCCCTTTTCTTATCGGATCAACGATCGCAGAGGGCCAATTCCCTGGCGCTGATGCGGAAACGACGAATCAAGGCAAGAAATTCCCTGTCTCCGATCTTACGATTTTTCCGGATCCAGCGCCGCTGGCGCCACACGGCAGGCATACCGCGCCAGGCGGAGATATGCGCTTTACACAAGGCTTTTGCCAGAACGGGAATGGATTTTTCCCTGACCATGTTTCCGGCGGAACCGGTTCCATGGAGAACACTCCAGACGTGCCACGAATAGCGCCAGAGTGTCCAGTACGGATTCAGCAGCAGCAGCCACCAGGGGAAAAGTTTGCATGCCAGCCAGATACGGTTCCTCTCCACCAGCATAGCCTTGACCGGCGAGCTTTTTCCCAGACTGACCGAATGAGAGTGATGAACGACGGCTCCGGGTACATAGAGGCATTTCCACCCGAACCATCGGGCCCGCAGGCCCAACTCGGCATCGTCTCCATAGGCGAAAAATTGCTCGTCGAACAGACCGATCTCTTCGAACAGGCTGCGACGATACATTGCGGCACAACCGTCCGGAAAAAGGACCTCCTCCGTGCCGTCATATTGTCCCCGGTCTATCTGTCCGAAACCCCGTCCCCCGTTCAAACCGTCGGCGTAGAGGAGGTGTCCGACCTTGTCGATTCGTCCCTTTTCCGTCGCAGAAAGGATCTTACAGGCACACATACCGATCTCCGGCCGGTCGCCGGCCTCCTTTACCATGCATTGCAGCCAGTCTCTGTCCGCTACCGCATCGGTATTCAAAAGGGCGATCCAGTCGGATGTGGAATGACGAATCCCGGCATTCACTCCCGGAGTAAAGCCTAAATTGCGCTCGTTCCGCAGCAGCCGGACCTTTGCCGACCATTCGCTTTGCAGATATTCCCAGGATCCGTCCGTGGAGCCATTGTCGACCACGACGACCTCTGTCGGATTCAGTGTCTGGGAGAAAACGGACTCGAGGCAAGATGGAAGAAGAGAAACCCCGTTCCAGTTTACAATGACGACGGCCACCGTCGGCAAGGCCATCGCAGACAGGGAGCACCTGGAGCCGGAAAGTTGGTTTTCGAGATCGATATCGGGGGGGAGAGATGGTTGCTTTTGCGTCATGCCGTCAGAGTTCGAACATCAATCCTACGCCCATTCCATGGAAAGTGGCCCGATACTCCTTCGAAATCGCGGAGAATATCCTGCCGGGTTCCTGAATCGATTCGATCATCTTATCATATAAGGAAATGTTTTCAAGCGACGAGATAAGGAAAGCAGGGGGCAGGAAGCATCGATGCCTACGGCCGAGGCTGTCGTTTCGGGTGCAGGGCCAGGTGTGCCCCGCCACTATGGCGATTGCAGGGTAGCCTATTATTGAATCTTGGCAATCTCAGAAGGGGTGGCTTCTCCGGAGGCAAGCATACGGTCAACGTAAGCCAATTTTCTTTTCACCACCGCCGAATCCGGATCCAAGGCCAGCGCCTGTAAAAAGGCCGTCCTTGCTTCCTTCCACTCCTTCAGCTGGTTATGAATGACACCCAGATTGGTCCAGGCATCGTTATAGCCGGGGTAATCCTCAATAAGCTTTCCGACCTCTTTCTTCCCCTTTTCCAGATCTCCATTCTGGGCCTTGATCAATGCCTGCTTCAAACGTTTTCTGGCTTTATCCGGTATCTGCAGCTGCTTCACGGCAACCACCTGATCTGAGGCAATCGGCAGATCTTCCTTCTGCTGGGGGCGAAGGAGGAGATTGAATCCGTTCTGACCACTTTCCGGGCTCCAACTATTCAGTGGGACGCGGATGGTTTCATACCCGGAAACAGCCACCTCCAGAACGTAGTCACCGGAAGAGAGGCCGCAAAATTCAAAGAGGTTATCCATGATTCTGGGATGGCCGATCATGGAACCGTTGCCGTGAAGGAAAATATTAGGCCGTAAGGAGGGCACATCCCCGCGTGAGGATGTATAGAGCCAGCCGCGAAGACAACCATGTGTCATGCCGCTGCGAGAGGACTGGGCGCTGCCTTCCATACCCAAGAGGAGTAACAGAAGCAGCAGAATGGTGGCTATCACATATTCATTGATCCCTCTCATGGCCGTCCTCCTTTTTTCTCTCCCGTTCAACCTACTTAGTACATGCAGGCAGGGAGGATGGACAATGGGGTTGTGTTTAACGGGATCGAAAACGGGATAAAAGCTACCGTTTTGCCGGTATAGAATCGGGATCGATTTCCAACACTGCGCGTGAGGATCCGGGTGATTCTATGGATGGGAAGGAGGTCGGGTCTGTAAGGTTTCCTTCAACTTCTTTATTTTTTTAGACCACTCCGAGTCCGGGTATCTGCGGACGAATTCATCCATCTCGGCGATGGCCTCCGACAGACGGTTTTTCTGCAGATAGATTTCGATTAAAAGGATTTGAGGATAGGAAAAGTGGTTGGGATCCAACCTTTTCGCCTCTTTCAGATGCTCTTCGGCCTTTTCCACCTGCCCCAGATAGAAGTAGTTCGTCCCCAGCTGCGAGTGAGCCAAAGGGTCTTCCGGCCTGGCTTTCACCGATGCCTGGTTAAGAGGCAGTGCCTCCTGCAGGCGATTCAGCGAGAGCAGGGTCCCTCCCAGGTTGACCAGCGGTGGATAGGAATCCGGTTCCTGTTTCAGGGCCTCGCGGAAGTAGACCTCCGCTTGCGAGTACTGGCGCGTTTGATAGGATATCGTACCCAGTTCATTCCAGGCGATCGTAAAATTGGGCGCAATACTCACGGCCTTCTTCAGGGCCTGAATGGCCCCGTGAACATCCTGGCGAGACAGGCATTTCTTGGCATGCAGGAATGCCGTCCTGGCCTTATCGGGAACCGAAAGTTCCGTAGCCGACACGGTCGGTGCGTTACCGCCGGCGGCGGGAGAGTCATAGATCAGGTCGGCCACAATCTTATTTTTGGAATCAGCGAGTCCAGGCCCGACCACGATCGTTTTTCTGACCTCTCCGGCATGATTGACATGGGACGACAGGGTGTACATCCCGGGAGGTATCTTCTTGAAGCGGAAACGCCCGTCCGGCCCGGCCTGAGTTTGCCGGTCGAAAGGAGTTGTGGCCCCGCGCAGATTCACCTCGGGAAAGGTCCGTTGGAAAGGCTTTCCGTCATGGCGCAGGACCTTCCCTTCCACCTGATATTCCCTCTTCTCTTTATCCGATGGATCGGCCAGGGCAAATACGGGCAGAGTCAGAAAAATGACCAAAACCGTAAGAAACAAAACACAACTCCCGTATATCCGTAGCCGGCGACCCGTAAAAGGGAATAAAAACTCTTGAACGACATAGAACATCAAAAACCCTTTTTACCAAATTGTCAAACCGGATGA
>CAZTVS010000064.1:0-24906 GCA_964617125.1 uncultured Acidobacteriota bacterium | reverse complement strand
CAAAGGCCCGGCAACATACCAGCCAGGGGTGGAGCGCAGCGAAACCCCTGGAAAACCGCCCCTTATAGAACAAGGTCTGAAGGACCGCTACCATGATGCTTCCAAGGGATATTTGTTTCGGGCCTTCAGCCCTTCATCTTTTCCCAAAAGTTTTTTATCCGGCAACCGGAATGAGGCGCCGCAACAGGTCGAGAACTTCATGGAGGGAAGAAAACACGTGCCAGGCCTCCTTACGGGCCGCCTCTGAAGGCGGAATCATATCCGGAACCAGAATGACCCGCATTCCGGCAGAGCGTGCGGCCCGGAGTCCCACTTCCGAATCTTCCAGAGCCAGGCAGTAGGCCGGAGCCACTGCCAGCCGGGCAGCAGCCTCCAGATAGAGATCGGGAGCCGGTTTGGCTTGCGGCACCTGATCGCGGGTCACGATCGCGTTGAAATGTTTTGCCCGATCCTGCAGTACAAACCGGGCATCCGATTCTTCGCTGGAAGTCGCTACGGCTCTGGCAATACCCTCCGCCTCCAGATAAAGAATCAATTCGGCGAAACCGGATTTGGAAGAAATTCCTTCCTGCCCGACAAGATCGCCCCAGCAGCGACGCCAGCCGGAACGAAAGTCTTCCAGGGGGAAAGTGGTCCCAAAACATTCCGCCACCATCCGTTCAGCGGTTGCATTCGGCAGGCCAATCAACCGGTTATACAATTCGTCCTCGATCGCATAGCCTAACTTTTCTGCCGCCTGTTGCCACGCCTGACGGTAAGAACGCTCCGAATCCAGGATCAATCCATCCATATCGAAGATGACCGCTTGTGGCCAGTTTCTCGGGTTTTCCCGGCTCATGAGAGGGTTGAGGGAGCCGGAACCTCCGACTTTTTCCGGCCGAACAACAGGCGGAATATCTTCTGGCCGGTCTTGATGGTCAGATAGAGGACGGTGACGGCGGCGATAAACAGCAGTACGGCCAGAAAGAAGGCCAACCAGGGATTGAGAAGGGCCAACAGACCGGCAAAGCCGAGGTAAAGATCTTCCAGGACCGATAGAATGGTATTGCCCACCCCCCCATGAAACATGGAGGTAGTCGTGCTTTTGGCCCGAATCAGGCTTTTGGCCGAGTGAACCGAGAGGGCAGCCCCTCCGCCAAAGACCAGACCAAGCAGAACCGCAATGGCCGGATCGAAGGAGAACATCACCGAGGAAGCAAGAATCGCTCCAGCAGCCGGCCTGATGATAAAAGAAACGCTATCCAGGATATGATCGAACAGGGCGATCTTATCGGCCAGGAGTTCCACGACCGTGGCAATGACCAGCACCACGATCACATCCGTTCTGGCCAGAAATGCAAAAGAGGAATGCAGGTCGACCCACCCGATCCTGCCCGCCAGACCGGTTGCCAACAGGGGAAGCCAGGCCCTCAGGCCACAACCTGCAGCCAATCCGATTCCTAGAATCGCCTGCAATACCGGATGCATAGGTACCTCCTTATAGGTTCTCCAACAGGAAGCGTGTCATCAGAGAGCACATATGGTAGGCCAGCCAGGGATCACTCACTCCATGGCGCGATTGAGGATATAGCATCAATGCAAAATCCTTTCCCGCCTTTTGCAGTTCGTAGACCAGCTGCATGGTGTTGGCCAGATGAACGTTGTCGTCCATGGTTCCGTGCAGCAGGAGGATCTTTCCGCTCAGATCCTTGGCCGCTTTCACGACCGACCCCATCCGGTAACCCTCCGGATTGTTTTGCGGCATATCCATGAAACGTTCCGTGTAGACGCTGTCATAATTGGCCCAGTCGGTGACGGATCCGCCGGCGATGCCGACCTTAAAACTTTTACTGTGCGTCATGGCATAGCTGGTCATGTACCCGCCGTAACTCCAGCCGGAAATGCCGATGCGACTGCCGTCGATCCAGGAATGTTTCTTGAGCCATTGCAGACCGTCCTCGATATCCTGGATTTCCGTCTGTCCCAAACGTTTGTAAGCGGTATGGGCCGCAGCTATTCCCTTGCCGCTGGCGCTGCGATTATCGCAGATCCAGATGACATAACCATTCTGCGCCAGCATCTGGTACCAGAGATGGGCGGTTCCTCCCCAGCGGTTGGCCACCGAAGGAGCGTCGGGGCCGGCATAAACGTAACAGAATACCGGGTATTTCTTCTTCTCCTGGAAATCGGGCGGCTTGAGCAGCATGGCCTCCATGGGAAATCCGTCCCGGTTCTTCACCTGCAGGAACTCCCAGCGACTGAGCCGGAAAGGTTTGAGCTCGTCACCGGCATTATTTTGCACTATACGGCCCAACGCCCCGGAGGCATCCATCCATCGGGTCTGCGAGGGTGTGTCCACATTGCTCCAGGTATCCAGAAAATGGTCGGCACTCTCATTCCATCGGACATTATGCCAACCGGTCTCACGCGAAAGCGCCTCTCTGGATCCGCCGGAAAATTTCATGCGGTAGTGATGTTGTTCCGGCTGGCCCTTCTCGCTGGAGAGAAAATAAATCCAGCCGTTTTTTTCGTCTACCTTGACGACCGAAGCGATATCCCATTTACCTTCGGTCAACGTCTGCATCAACTTTCCGTCTTCACCATAGCGGTACAAATGGCGATATCCGCTGCGATCGCTCAACCAGAGGAACGACTTGTCCTTCAACCACACCGGTTCCTCGATGACCTCGACCCAGGCGGGAGAAGTTTCCCGAAAAAGGGTCTTCGACTTTCCATCGGACGCCTGGGCCAGATTCAGATCGAGCCAGGTTTGAATACGATTTTGTATTTGATAAACCACGCGGGTGCTGTCCGGATGCCAGCCCACGCGTACGATTAAAAATTCGCCGGCCTGATAACGGAAATTGTCCACCCAGGTCAACGACCCATCGCGAATCCGTATAATGCCCAGATCGGCCTTGGGCTGCCCGGAACCGGCCTTGGGATATCTCTCTTTCTCCAGCTCCTGCAGCGTCGGCAGATGGTTGACTACGGGAAAGACGGGCTCTGCCGATTGGTCGATGCGCAGGAGGGCAATCTGGGTGGAATCCGGACTCCACCAGTAGGCACGATAGTTGCCTCGTCCATACACCTCTTCCTGATATACCCAATCGAGTCGTCCGTAGAGAATATCCGCCGTACCCTCCCTGGTCAGGGCCCGTTCTCTTCCATCTTCCAACCCCACGATGTATAAATTGGAATTCCGTATAAAACTCACCATCCGTTCGTCCGGACTGAATTCCGCCTCCTGCTCCTCCTCGGAATCGTGGGTCAGACGCACCGCCTTGTCCTGCTTCCAAAAATAACAATACAGATCGGAGGCAAACCGGATGAGAAAGCCGTCCTCCCCGGGGCTGAGTTGGAAGGAACCCCGGGAGACAAGTTCCTTGGCGTCGGCGGCAGAGAATCCGGCCAGGGATCCGAATGCCGTTTCCATACGGCCCGCATCAAAAAGTGGCTCGCTTTCTCCGGTAGCCGGATCCACCACCTGCCACTGAGTCTGACGGGTTGCCGTATCCATCTTCCTTTGCAGCAACCTGTTCCGCGTTTTCATCCAGCGGAATTCTCCGCCGGCCATCGGACCGCCTCGCATTCGGATTTTGCGATTCGGATGATAAATATCTTCCAGCGTGATCAATTTGTCCTGAGGAAATACCTGCAGACAAAAAACAACCATCAGTGTCCACCAGATCGCTTTGTGGCATTTTCCATTCATCGTCATTGTTCCTTGATCCATTTCCGCGTGTCCTCTCCGCCAGGAAAGGCGTACGACCTAAACACAACATGCCGTTCTTATGAAACCGATGGTATCCCAAATTCTTTTTTTTTGGGAATGGAAAAGTTCGGTTATACTTCAGGATGAGAATGAGGAGCGAAACAGGAATACATTCGCAAGGGGAAGGTAGGAAAAGATTATGTCGTCTTCCATAAGTCTGTCCGGATCTTCACAAGCGGCCGCCCAGGTTACCGATATGCAGGCAGCCGCCTACTCCCTCCTCAGAAGGACCCTGGACATGGAACAGAACGCGATCCTCCAGCTGCTGCAATCCCTGCCGGAAGCGCCAAAGGGAGAATCCGTTCCCGGTCAGCAGCGCCAGATCGATTTTTACGCCTGACGCCGATCAATGGTCCCTACCGGATCGGGGCCGAGGAAAAATTGACAACCCCTAATGGATAGCCACTACCGAGAGGATCGATGAAAATCACCCCCGTGTCGGGACCTCGGAAACGGATTACGGCAACCGGAAACTGATCCTCAACCGGGTCGTTAAAGACACGGATTTCGTCGTATAGCCGGTATTTGCCGAACATCATCTCTTTTCCGAAGAAAAGGGTCAGATTCTTTTTGGAATAGCGATCCCCGTCCATTTTCAACTTGCCGTGGCCTCCCGGCTCCACGGTAGTCCGAAGCTCCAATGCGATACGATCCTTGTTTCGATAAAGTCGCAGCCACTCCCCGCGAAAATCATCATAGACGATAAAGCGGGAACCGTTCACTTTCGATTTGAGAGGTTCCTGCAATTTGGTTTCCGGGTCTTCCGCCTTCAGATAGCTCAACGGTTCCTGCATGCGATTGCCGCGTGCAGGACGCCAGAGATCGGGCTTTTCCGAATCGTCCACGATGGAACGGTTGCCCTTTTGGGCACACAGGAGTGAAACCGACATCATCACGGTCAAAAGCAACCCCAGGAATCTTCCACAGCTCATGGCTTTGCACCTCCTAATGATATTTCAGCTATACACAGTGAACAGATACTCTTCATCGTCCTTTATCTCCCTCCGCCATCGGGATGAGTACCTTTCCGCAGCAAAAAACCGAATCTATATCTTCTGCTTCTCCTTCTCTTTCTTTACCTGAGAGGGCGCAGGCTGTCTCAGTTTTTCCAGCAGATCGTTTACGCTGTCCAGCATGAGCGGATTTCCCTTCCATCTCTTCTTGAATTCCTCGTAATACCGGATTGCTTCCTCAGTGTTCCCCATTTCCGCACATACCCGTCCCAGATTCATGTAGACTTGAGCCATATCCGGAGCCAGTTCGATCGCCTTTTTATACGATTCCGCGGCCTGGGGCCGCTGTTGTCGGTTCAAATAGACATTTCCAATATTGAAGTGGATCGAGGCGTTGGTGGGATCCAAAGGAATCACCTTCTGATAACAATCGAGGGCCGTGACAAAATCCTGCTTGCGATAGTACATCAGACAGTGGGCCATCTGTGCATTCAGATTCTTGGGGTCCGCCGCCAGCAGCTTCTTATAAATCTCATCGGCGTGAATGTAATCTTCCGCCTCCCGATAGGTATTGGCCGCTCCCAGCAGAAGTTCGGGGGATTGAGGAAAGTGCACCAATCCCTCCTGAAAGGCTTTCAGTGCCTCTTCGTACTTTTTCTGTCGAACACAGGCATTCCCCAGTTGCAGAACCGGGGCCAGAACGTCCGGGTACAATTCAACCGCCTGCCGATAGATCTGCAGAGAGGCTTCATTTTGTCCAATCATACCCGCCAGATCACCCAGTTTGAGATAGGCAATCAACAATTGGGGCTCCAGTCGTATGGCCTGCTCATAGTATTTCTGAGCGGCAAACGGGCGCTGCTGACTCTCTTCGACGATCCCCAGATTCAATACCGCCAGGGCCGCCCCTGGATTCCGTTGCAGGGCCTTCTGGAAACAGGCAGTGGCCTGATCGAATTTCCCCATGGCGGCATAGACCGATCCGGCGGCATTCAACAACCGTATGGATCGAGGCTCCAGTTTCATTCCCGTCTCGTAAGCGGTCAGAGCTTTGTCCAGATTCTGCCGAACCTCATGAATGCTCCCTTCCACTAAAAAGGTGTTGCCCATCGGATCCGGATTCTGCTTGATCTTTTCCAGGACCTGCAAAGCCTCGTCCATCCGGCCGGCGTTAGCCAGGCTCCGGGCGTACTCACTTTGAGCCAGAGGAAGATCGCCACGAATCGCAATCATCTTTTCCATCAAGGGTAAAGCTTCCTTTTCCCGCTTATTCTCCCGCAGCAGATCGGAAAGTCCTACCGCCACTTTGATGGAACCAGGATCGGATTGATTCAATGTTTCCAGCCAGCCGATTTCCGTTTTCCGCTCATGGGAATAGAGCAGGTTGAGCAGAAGAAACAACAACAGCAGTCCGGCACCGGCGAACAGGGGACGGTATGGGTACTGCTTTGCCGGGCCGGCGAGAGCGCACAAACCGTAAGCCAATAAAATCGCCGCCGCAAAAACCGGCAGGTACATATACAAACTGGAAAAAGCAAGGGCTGTCGGATGTGTCCAGTTCAACAAGGGGAAAACACAGAGGACCATCGAACCCAGGGGCAGCAGGACAGGCAGCCTCTTTCGGGACACAAGAAACAGTACGGCAGCAAGAATCAGCCAAAACAGGAGAGAGAGGAGCAGACCCAGTTCTGTCCAGGATACCGGAGGGATAAAATCATACATCGTACCCCGGGGCCGCAAAGAGGAGAACAGTTGCATGACATAGGTGGCGCCCAGTTTCAACCCGCCTGCCAGAGAGGTAAAAAAATCTTTGTTCCCCAGCGAGTTATCGATCGCCTCCAGACGTCCGGTCAGCGAACCTGGTCTGACTCCGATAAAAACATACTTCCAAACGGCATACACAATAAAAGAGGCAAGCATCCCCAGATAGTGGGATACAAACCGTCTCTTTCCCGAGGGATGATCCACCTCCGCGCGATCAGCATGCAGCCAATCGCCCAGGAGGATCAGGAAGAAAAAAACCAGGGCCTTTTCGTGGGACAGAAGGGCAAGCAGGAACACGAGGGAAATACCGCACACATCGCGATAGGTACTTTCTCCTTGAGAAGGATCCATTTTTCGAAGGTGAAGATACCATGTCAGAAAACCAAAGAATACAAACAGCATTTCTTCTCTGCCCTGAACGATCAGAGCGGAGGAGACGGTTACCGGATGTAGGGCAAAGAGCAGGGAGGAAAAGATCGCCAGCAGACGATTCCCGGACCACAATCGTATCACCTGGAAAAGCAGCCAGGCAGCTCCCAAATGAATCAAAGCGTTCAGGAGGCGGTAGGAGATGGGCGTGTCGGCTTTCTCGGTGTAGTTCCAGCGCAGCGATTCCACGGTGATCGGACGATAATGGTCCAATCCGACCGTTCCTTTCTGTGCCAGAAACGGAGATAGGATCGGCTTGCCGATACCTTTACCCGTAATGAAAGGGTTTTGTACAATTTGTTTGTCGGAATGGTGGAACTCTCCCGACAATCCCAGAGAAAGAGAAACGAGGATGAGTACCGCCAGAAGGACGGCCAACCAAATCCCAGATAATTTATTCTCCACCCAATTGATTACTTCCATGTCTCGAACCTCTATGTTGCTGCACTAAAAACAGATATATGCATTGTTGGACCCTACCGGAAAAAAGGCCTCTCCTGGCTTTCCCGATTTCCGCCTTGCCGCTGACAAGGAAAATCTTTCCATAACGGACTATCAGGGTTATACTATTCCAAGAATAAAGGCAACAAAAATTTACCATGCCTTTAGTTAAATAGCACGGTTATGCGAGTGGAGTGAAAAAATATTCTAACGTTGCCTCGAGTCGGATGCAGATTTCCCCATCGTGTTTTGGGAGCCTGAGACGACCATCGAACCAACGAATCAACATTTAGGATCAGATATGGCCAAGGTCGAGATGAAGGATGCAATTCAGGAAATAGTCGGGCGTGTTGTCGATCAATCCTTGGGAAACCTGGAAGGTTCCCTTTCCCGGACAAAAGAAAATCTGCTTGGAGTTCTGGGAGAATGGGAGGCCGTACAGACATTTCTCGGAGCCTCCAATCGCCAGGATACATGCAACCGACTGGTTCAGGAGGTATCCGCCTTGATTCAAGACCGAAACCGGGAGATGGAAACCTCGAAGGATAAACATTTCTCCTTGCTGATAACGGCTGGAAATAAAATGCTTTCCGGATCCGGCCAAGCGGAAATTCTCCATTCGCTTCTGCAGGGTGCGGCCCAATATGCCGGCCGTAGTATCTTGTTTCTAACACGAGGGGAGAACATATTCGGATGGAAAACAGCCGGAGGGGTTTCCTTCGGAGAAAGCCAATCGGTCGAATCCCTGCAGATGTCCAAAGACGCAGAAAACATTGTCGCCCGTGCCTGCCAGGAAGGGACGAAACTGGAAGAACATCCGGATGGTCAAAGTCCGTGCGCTCATCCCCTGCTGCAAGCCATTCCAGGACGCACTCCCGCAACCATGGTAGCCATTCCTATCCGGATACTAGGGAAATGTCCTGCCATCCTGTATGCCGATCATCACCCCTCGGATGAGGTTCCTTTTGACCTGGCGGCACTTGAATTTCTGGCTTGCCTGACCCAGAATAAAATCGAATTGCAGGCGCTGTTGCAGGTATTCCAGAGCGCCGAGGTACAAGAGGTAAAGGTTTCCGCTGAAAGCCCGTCCATCCCGGATAAAAAAATCATGGCTCCGGCAACAGGTGAACCGATACTCTCCGAAGCGGAACCGGCCCCTGTCCCTGCCCCTTCCCTCTCTCCCGAGGAAGAAGGAGGGATCGCCCCGGAACCACCACCGGTATCGGAAACCTCGCCGGTTGAGGAAGAGGAAACACGACAGGATCTCCTTGCGAAAGTCACGCTGGCAGAGGAAATGGAGCCTTCCCCGGCGATAGAAGCCGATGGAATCGAACCCGTATTGGAAGAAGCTCTCCAAAACCAGGAACCGGAGGCTTCTCTGGAAGATTTTATTATTTCCGAGCCGGTGGAAGAAGCCATCCAGGAGGCTGAACCGGAACCAATCGCCATTCCAGAGGCGGTCATCACTCTGCCGCAAGAAGAAAGCTCCTCTTCTGCGGAAGAAATCCTGATTCTTCCGGTTGAAGAGAATCTTCCGGAAACCATCAAGATGCCGATACCTGCTCTCACGGAACCTCCGGCTCACCTGGGCGCAGCCTCCGATTCCACCTTCTCTGCCAAAATCGCCGAGGCCAAACCCTCGGATAGCCAAAGGGCGGAAGGTGCGATCTTCAGTTTTACACCCGAGGACGAAGAGGCCGGGCCGGTCCAGATGACCCTGCAGGATTTCCTGCAATCACCTCAGATCACCATTCCACCTCCTGCTGCAAAACCAGAAAAAAAAGAGACCATACCGCCTCCTCCGGAACCGTCCGTTCCCGAAAAAACGGTCCTAATTACACCGGCAGAAAAGGCCAATCTCTCCGTTGCACCGGCTATCACCGAATTCTTATCCGCCCCCGACATACTTAGCCAACAACCCAAGAAGGAACCTCCGGCAGCGGCCGCTCCCGTACTGACACAGGAAGCGGAAAAAGCCCTTCTGACCGGGAGTACGGTCGAACGCCTGCATGCCGATGCGCGACGATTTGCCCGCCTGCTGGTTTCGGAAATCAAACTCTACAACGAACAGATCCTGGTGGAAGCCCGCCGCAATCAAAGCATCTACCGGCAACTGCGGAAGGCCATCGACCTAAGCCGCGAACATTACAGTAAGAGGGTTTCCCAGTCGGTCAGCGAGAATATCGACTACTTTCATGAAGAGCTGGTCCGCATGCTTTGTGAAGGGAATGCTTCTCTGCTCGGACCGGAGTATCCCGGACCGGTCACCAGATCCCAGAAGTAAATGAAAGCAAAACGGAATGTCGTGCCGGCCACGGGACCTGCCTCTCGCTGGTGTAGGACCTGTTTTTACCTGGCCGCATTGCTGGCAATGGTTTTTCTGGAAAACGGAGGGGTACTGCTTGCGGCAAGCTCTTCGAAGACTGACACCTCGGTTCTCTCCCCTCAGGCCTTTTTCTCGGAGTGGAAAAGGCAGAAGGACGCCTTTGCCCGCCCGGTCCGGTCGGAACTGAAATATTTGGGGGAAGCCGTACAGCAATACTCCCAGAATCGCCTGGAGGAATGCATTCAATCTCTTATGGCAGGCAGGCTCGGAGCTTCGACCGCCATTCAGGACTACTTTCTTTTTTTCCAGGCATCCAGTCTTAAGAAGTTACGTCGTCTCCCGGAATCTCAAAAAGTATTTGAATCTCTGATCCAGAGATTTCCCAAATCCCCTCTGGCCCGAACCGCAGCCGTAGCATTAGCCGAAAACGCGATCGATCGATCACGTTATGCGGAAGCGGTCGATTGGCTTGGCCATTTCGACAGCAAGGACTCGGCCTATCTCCTTTTCAAAGCCAAAAGCCTGCTCGGCAACCAGGAGCATGAATCGGCGATTCGACTCTTGGAAGAAATCTACTACCGGATGCCTGCCGCGAAAGAAGCAAGCGAGACTTTTCTTCTTCTCCAGCAGTTAAAAAAGAGAGGGAAATACACTGCTCCCTCCGATCCGTATCTTCCCTGGGAGCGAGTATCCCAGCTTCTCGAAAAAGGCCATTCCGCCAAAGCCTATACAGAAGCGGCCCGCCAGTCTCCGCCGCTTTCCGCCGCCGGAAAGAATCGCGCCCTGTTGCTCAAGGGTAAAGCAGCCCTCTCGACCCGCCGGTACACGGAAGCGGTCCGCTGGCTGCAGACAATCGACAAAACCAGCCCGGAGGACTATCCTCAAGCACAATTGCTCTTGAGCCGACTCTACCGTCAGCGCAACCTGGAAGGTCCGCTGGTTCAAGCCGGCCGCGGTCTCAGAGAGAGTTTCCCGCAACACCCTGCGACCGAGGAGGCTCTGTTTCAATTATTCGATTACTACTATACCAACGACAGGATCCAGGAGGCCGCATCCGTCTGCACAGAGATGACCTCTCTATTCCCATCCGGGAAACCTACGCAGCAGGCCCACTGGCTCCTCGCCTGGAATCAATATCAAAAGAAAGATTATCCTGCGGCAGCCCGGGAGATGGAGAAGCATCTTTCCCTCTTCCGCCTCTCTCCTTACCGTCGTTGCGCTTTCTATTGGCTGGGACGAACCTGGCAAAATCTGGACCGCCAACAACAGGCATACGCGATTTTTCGGCGCCTGACCGCAGAACAGACGCTCGATTATTACGGCCTGCTCGCACGCAAGGCGATCGAATCGATACCTGCGGCCATGAAAGAGATGCCTGCCGCCGACACGTTTCCCCCGGACGATTCGCATTCTCCTTCCCAGGATTCAAACCCGACCCGCGATCCCTTAGTGATGGCCACCACCTCTTTTCCAGCCGGATGGAACCGGTTTTTACAGCTGGAAGAGGCCGGAGTTTTCCATCTGGCATTGCAGGAATTAGAGAACCTTCAGAGACAAGGCCAGCAGGAAAACGGCTGGTATCTGGCAAAAGCCCACATCCACGACCTTTTGGGACAGAGATGGGACGCGGTACGGACCATTGTCCGCGTCCTCCCGGGGTATAGCAGCCTTTCGCTCGATGCCCTTCCCCGTGATTTATGGGAAATTCTTTACCCCCTGGAACATTGGGAAGCCATTCAGGAGAGCAGTCAAAAGACCCGGTTGGAACCCTATCTGGTAGCTGCCTTGATAAGGCAGGAATCGCTCTTTCAGGCAGAGGCAAGGTCCGGAGCGAACGCCATGGGACTGATGCAAATCATGCCTCCGACGGGAAAAGAACTGGCCCGCAAACTCGGAAAACCGTTCAGCATCAAACGGCTGTACCAGCCCAAATACAATATTGAGTTGGGAACCCATTATTTTGCCGAACTTCTGCGGCGGGTGAACGGACGCTGGGACCTGGCCCTGGCCGCTTACAATGCGGGACCGGGGCGTGTTTCCCTCTGGCTCAAAAAGTATCCGAACGACTGGGATGAATTCGTCGAATCCATCCCTTTTTCGGAGACACGCAGTTATGTTAAAAATGTGATCACTCATCGCGAACATTACCGGCAGCTCTATCGGGACATGGCCACAGAGCCGACCGACCATAAAACACAGTAAATGCAAGACTGGAATCACGAAGTATCGACCGCTGTCTCTCTGGTGATTATCGATCCCGAGGATGTCCTGTACGACGGACGTCCGATGCGGATTCAGGCCCTGGCCCGGGCCTTGAACGATCACCTTTCCTCCCAATCCGGTTCCTCCGACGAGAACATACCGGATCTCACTCAACTTACAGGACAAATCGAGCGCAGTGTGGACGCCTCTATGGCCATTCTCCTCCGCGAGGACGGGCTTCGTCACATACTGGATCGGGTGGAAGAAATTCGCTCGGAACTCATGCAAAGCGGAACGATCACTCCCTTTCCCCATTCACTGGAAGTACTCCGGAGATTGAAGGATTATGGCTGTGAAATCGCATGCTACTCCAGCGGATGGAGAGACACTTTACTTACCTTGATGGAACGATTACAGCTGGATCCTCTGATCGGATTCTGCAGTTGTACCCAAGATGCGGGACGCATGATCCCTGCCGGGGCCATTCCTGATATTCTGGAAAACCTGCAATTCCTTCCCGGAGAAACGGTAATCGTATCCAACAATCCTGTGATTTTGAGCCAGGCGCATGAGATGCAAATACCGGCAGTAGTCTGCCGGTGGAGCAACCCGACTCCGGAGGCACTTTCCCATGCGGCTCGGACAATCGATACACCGGATCAACTTTACCGGATCGTGGTACCGGACGATGCTTCTTCCACCCTGTAACACAGTCCCACGGGACGGACGCTCAAAAAGTCTGTTCCGGGACCGCCGCACCCCAGTGTGGCAGGAAGCTGACGTTATGAAACCTTCATGGACGCCACGCCGGCGTGATGCCGGTGCTCCCAGAAGTTTTTCCCAGACCATCCTGCAGAAGGATACCCCCCCCTCCGCTCTGACTCATCTAAAGGATTTTTGATCATGAAGATCTTGTCTCTCTTTTCCGGCCGGCGGTTTTCGGTTTCCGGTTTGCTTTTATGCCTTCTGTTTTTACCTCATTTCATGGGGACCGCTGCAGCGGCTTCTCGCCACCCGGTCCGGGGTTCGCTGGGCATGGTGGTTTCTGCGGAAGCCCATGCCACCGAGGTTGGCGTGGCCATCCTGAAGAACGGCGGAAACGCGGTCGATGCCGCAGTTGCCGTCGGATTCGCCCTGGCGGTCACCTTTCCGGAGGCGGGAAATCTGGGCGGCGGCGGTTTCTTTTTATTTCGCAGCGCGGATGGAAGCGAAACCGTCAGCATCGATTTTCGCGAGATGGCACCTCAATCCGCCCATCGGACCATGTATCAGAACGAGAAGGAGGAGGTTGTCCCGGAGGCGTCCACCGTCGGCTGGCGTGCCGCCGCTGTGCCTGGAAGTGTGGCAGGGTTATTGACGGCTTTACAACGCTACGGTACAAAAAAACCGGCCGAAGTCCTGGCCCCAGCCCTGCAGTTGGCGGAAAAGGGGTTCCGGGTGGCCTATTCTCTGGAATCTTCCCTGTATGCCAGCCGGAAGCTGCTGCAAAGATTTCCCGAATCGAGGCGCATTTTTCTGAAAGATGGAAATTACTACCGGGAGGGGGACTGGTTCCGCCAACCGGAGCTGGCGGAAACTCTGAGGAAGATCATCGCAGGCGGAGCCAAGGCCTTTTATGAGGGACCAATCGCTGAACAGATCGCCGACGATATGAAAGCCAATACCGGGACCATTACCCGCGAGGATCTGTGTCTGTACCAGCCAAAACTGCGTGCGCCTGTCCACGGCACATACAAAGGGATGGAAATCTACTCTATGGGTCCGCCAAGCTCCGGAGGGATCGCCCTGCTGGAGATACTCAACATTCTGGAACCCTTTCCTCTGGCCAAATATGGACACAATTCTTCCCAGAGCCTGCACCTGATTTCCGAGGCCATGCGCCGGGCCTTTGCCGATCGCGCCGAATTTCTGGGAGACTCCGATTTTGTCAAGGTACCGGTCGAAGAATTGACCGCTAAGGCTTACGCCGATGACCGGCGCAAAACCATCGACCCTTATCTGGCCGGCAAGAGCACAGCCATCGGTCATGGAACCCCGACCCATCCCGAGCCGATGGAAACGACGCATTATTCCGTTGTGGACAAGGACGGTAATGCCGTGGCGGTCACCACCACCCTCAACGGCTCCTACGGTTGCGGAATCACCGTCCGGGGGGCCGGATTTCTACTCAACAACGAGATGGACGATTTCTCCTCCAAACCGGGCGTCCCCAATATGTTCCGGCTGATCCAGGGAGAGGCGAATTCCATCGCCGCCGGAAAACGACCCCTCTCCGCCATGACGCCGGTCATCGTCGTTCGCGATAAGAAAAACTATCTGGTAATGGGATCTCCGGGAGGACCGACCATCATCAATACGGTTACGCAGGTACTGCTCAACGTCCTGGAATATGGTATGAATATTCAGGAAGCGATCGATGCGCCACGTATCCATCATCAGTGGATGCCGGATACCATCCGCATGGAGCGCTATGGAATTTCCAACGATGTCATACAGGCCTTGCAGGCCAGAGGGCATCAGGTAGAGTTCGTCCAGAATCTTGGAGACGCTCAGGGAATTGTAATCGATCCGGAATCAGGTATTCGTTTGGGTGCATCCGACCCAAGACATTCCGGCCTCGCCTCCGGCTATGGAAACGGAGAAATCGGGGAGCAGAAGTGAAAAAACCGGGAAAATACGATATTGATTCCATCATCGGATTTCAGGGAACGGCCCGGGAGGTCGCCGACACGATTCGACAGATTCTTGAGACCGATACCACCGTCCTGATCCGAGGTGAAAGCGGTACCGGAAAAGAACTCATCGCCAATGTCATTCACTATAACGGCCCCAGGGCAACCAAACCGTTCATTAAGGTCAATATCGCCGCTCTGCCCGATAGCCTGATCGAAAGCGAACTCTTCGGATATGAAAAAGGGGCCTTTACCGGGGCCGTCACCGCCCGTGCTGGACGTTTCGAGCTGGCCGACAAGGGCACCCTCTTCCTCGATGAAATAGGTGATGTACCCCTCTCGACCCAGGTGCGCCTGCTTCGGGTGTTGCAGGAGCGGGAGATCGAAAGGCTCGGTTCCCTCCATACCATCCCGATCGATGTGCGGGTCGTGGCTGCTACCCATAAAAACCTGGAAACGATGGTGAAGGCGGGTCAGTTTCGCGAAGATCTCTATTACCGGTTGAACGTCTACCCGATCTATCTGCCTCCCCTGCGTGAAAGGCAGACCGACATCATTCCACTGGCAGAAAACTTTATTGAGGAATTCTGTCGTAAATACGGAAAATCCGTCAAACGGATCTCCACCCCCGCGATCGATATGATGACCAGCTATCACTGGCCGGGAAATGTCAGAGAGCTACAAAATTGTATGGAAAGAGCGGTTCTACTCTCCTCCGACGAGGTCATCCACGGGTATCATCTGAATCCCGCCCTGCAGACAGCGGAGTTTTCCGGTACCAGAGAAGTCCGCACTCTACGGGAAGCGGTGGAGGCCTATGAGAAAGAGCTGATCATAGACGCCCTCAAAACGGCCAATGGAAACCGTTCTCTGGCGACCCGCATGCTGGGCAGCACCGAAAGGATCATCGGCTATAAATGCAGACAATACCGGATCGATTATCGCAAATATCGCAGTAAAAGAAAGCAATCTACATAAATGTAAACATCATTTTATTCTTACTACATTTATGTAGATTTAGAACACACCTCGCTCTCTCGTCCGAGAGATCCTATCCTCTTTTAAAACAAATAGATACCACTACATTTGCCTCTCTGGCACACCTCTTGCTAAATACAGGTGGAAATCATTTTTATAGAGGGTAAGGAAAAAATCATGGAAAATCAAAGACTCGCAGTCGTAGTGGACATGGTCGAACACAGGGCTCACAAGACCATCGACAAGCCAGGCAGTTTCTCGGAAAAATTCGGCATCAACACATTCAATGACGAGATGATGCGTAAGTACCTGCCGAAACAATCCTATGATCGTTTGCGCGCTACCATAGACAAGGGTGAACCGGTCGATGCCGCGCTCGCCGACAGCGTAGCCCATGGAGTCAAGGAGTGGGCTCTCTCCAGAGGAGCCACGCACTTTACTCACTGGTTTCAGCCCATGACCGGACTTACGGCGGAAAAGCATGAGGCATTTCTCCGCCATATCGATAAAGACAAGGTCGTCGAGCGGTTTTCCGGAAAGGAATTGATACAGGGCGAACCGGATGCCTCCAGCTTCCCCTCGGGAGGATTACGGGCCACTTTCGAGGCCCGAGGTTACACCGTATGGGATCCGTCGACCCCGATCTTCCTGATCGAATCTCCCAATGGGACCATGCTCTGCGTGCCCTCGATCTTTTTCTCCTACTCCGGGGAATCGCTCGATAAAAAAGCCCCCATGCTGAAATCGGAGTTGGCCCTGGAAAAGGCTACCCTTCGTATCTTGAATCTGTTCGGCAATAAATCGAAGTATATCAAAGTGACCCTGGGGGCCGAGCAGGAATATTTCCTCATCGACAAAAAATTGTATAACCTGCGTCCCGATCTGGTGCAAACCGGGCGGACCCTCTTCGGTGCCAAACCTCCCAAAGGCCAACAGCTGGAAGATCATTATTTCGGATCGATCAAAGAGCGGGTACTGGCCTATATGATGGAGATGGAGGAAGAGCTTATCAAGCTGGGAATCCCCGTAAAGACACGTCACAACGAAGTCGCACCCAACCAGTTTGAACTGGCCCCCATCTTCGAAACCGCCGGAGTGGCCAGTGACCACAACCAAATCACGATGGAAGTCATGCGTAAAGTGGCCGTGAAACACGGACTGGCCCTTTTGCTGCACGAAAAGCCGTTCGCCGGAATCAACGGTTCGGGAAAACACAACAACTGGTCGATGACCGACGAATTCGGCCACAATCTGCTCGAACCGGGATCGACTCCGGAAGAGAACCTGCAATTCCTGGTCTGCCTCCTGGCATCGGTGCGGGCCATAAAAAAATTCGGGCATCTGCTGCGCACCTCGGTCGCCAACGCCAATAACGATCACCGCCTGGGGGCCAACGAAGCGCCGCCGGCGATCATGTCCGTTTTCCTTGGTTCGGAACTGACCGACATCCTGGACCGGATAGAAAACGAATCCGTTTCCAAAAGCAAAAATCAATCGATCCTGGATCATGGACTGGAGTATATTCCCAAAATCGCACGTGACAACACGGACCGGAACCGGACCAGCCCCTTCGCCTTCACCGGCAATAAATTCGAATTTCGGGCCGTAGGCAGTTCTGCCTCCTGCGCCACTCCCATGCTCTTTCTCAACGCCATCGTCGCCGAATCAATGGATACCCTGGCCAACCGCATCGAGGCCAAGATGCGGGAAGGAAAGGACCTTAAAAAAGCGGTACTGTCCGTTTTACGGGCAACCATAACCGAAGTGCGTCCCGTCATTTTCAACGGCGACAACTACTCGGCCGAGTGGCATCGGGAAGCGGAAAAACGGGGATTGACCAATGATCCCAATACTCCGGCGGCCCTGAAACACCTGGCGGCCCGGGAGACCGCCGAGCTTTTCACCAAATACAAAATTTTTACCGAAACGGAATTGCACTCCCGCTATCACATCTATCTGGAATCGTATAACAAGACCATAGAGATCGAAGCCCAGATGTGCAAAGAGCTATCGCTGAACATCATCCTCCCGACCGGCATACGATATGCCAACAGCTTGGCCGACGGACTGGCAAAGCTGGGAAGCATTCCCGGCCTGGAGGCAAAGCTCTACGAAGGACAAAGCAAACTGCTGCACTCCCTGCTGAGTTCCATCTCCGGCCTCAAGAAAGGGATCGATGCCCTGGATCATGCCCTGGGAACCGTAGGAAGCATCGAACCGGAGCAGGCCAGAGCGGAAGCCTATGCCGCTAAGGTCCTGCCTCTGATGGTCAAATTGCGGGAACATGCCGATGAACTGGAGTTGCTGGTGGACGATTCCTTATGGCCTTTACCCAAGTACCGGGAAATGCTCTTCCTGATCTGAAGACAGTCGGCGGATCGGGGTCGATTCAACGATCGGCCCCCGATCGTTGAATCGACCGTTCTTCCGTCTCAGGGGTCCGTCGGAAAATTCCTGTGCTTTCCGTCAAAATCGCCGGAATTCTCGACGTATCGGGTCCTATAAGAGGAGACGCAAAGAGATTTGTTTCCGTCCATCTCTATCCCTGCGTATGGGTCCTGCGTCACCTCTTACAGGGCATCCCAATGGGAAGCCAAAAACTTGTGACAGGTGGTTAAATCATTGCTTGCAAATGCATCCCCAATCGGGTAAGTTGTTAATCCCGATAACGGTTGATGCAAGGATAACAGCCGGAGGACCGGCAGAGGCCGGCAGACCTTCCCTATCGGCGAACCTTTGACAACCCGAATCACATTTTCCCCCAGGATGGAATCACTCTATGGTTCGGAGCCTGAAATCATACATCCGGGGAAAGTGCATCTTGGAACAAAGGAACCGAATGTTCGGGAAAGGTTGATGTGAGCAAATTCGTCTTTATTACCGGAGGAGTGGTCTCATCCCTGGGGAAAGGCCTGACCTCGGCTTCTCTGGGGCTTTTGCTGCGCAGTCGCGGATTGCGCATCCGCATGCTCAAATTCGATCCCTACATCAATATCGATCCGGGAACCATGAATCCTTTTCAGCATGGAGAGGTTTATGTCACCGACGATGGAGCGGAAACCGATCTGGATTTAGGACATTACGAACGCTTCACCGGCTTGACTATGAGCCGGGAATCCAATGCCACGACCGGTGCCATCTATTCCAAGGTGATCGAACAGGAACGCCGCGGAGAGTTTCTTGGCGCTACGGTACAGGTCGTACCTCACATTACCAATGCCATCAAGGAACGATTTACACGGCTGGAAAGTCCTGAAATCGATGTCATCCTTGTCGAACTGGGCGGAACGGTGGGCGACATCGAAGGCTTACCCTATATTGAAGCGATCCGGCAGTTCGAATTGGAACGTCCCGATGGGGATGTAGCCTTCCTGCACATGACTCTGATCCCGTACCTTTCCGCCTCCGGGGAGATCAAGACCAAGCCGACACAGCATTCCGTGCAAAAACTGCGTGAAATAGGCATACAACCGGACATCCTCATCTGTCGCACGGTACAGCCGATCAGTAAAGAGGTCAAAGCCAAGATCGCCCTTTTCTGCAGCATGAAACCCGAGAGCGTCTTCGAAGAGAAAGACGTCGATTACTCGATCTATGAAGTTCCGGTGATGCTGATGGGCCAGGGGGTCGATCAGGCCGTCTGCAACTTGCTGCGCATACAGACTCCTCCGCCCGATATTTCCGAATGGAAACAGATGCTGGAGATCGTCCGTAATCCGGAACGGGAAGTGACCATCGCCGTTGTCGGCAAATATATCGCCCTCACCGATTCCTACAAATCCGTCTATGAGGCTCTGGGCCATGGCGGGATTGCCAATCGGGCTCGGGTCCGCATCCAACGGATCGAGGCGGAAGAGATAGAAAAGGACGGTTGCGAGACCCTTCTGGCAGATGTCGCCGGCGTGCTGGTGCCGGGCGGCTTCGGTAGTCGCGGCATCGAAGGCAAGATGGCCGCCATACGCTGGGCGCGGGAGAACAAGATCCCCTTCTTCGGAATCTGCTATGGACTGCAGTGTGCCGTGATCGAGTTTGCCCGCAATGTCTGCGGCATTCCGGATGCGACCAGCAACGAATGGTATGAAGAAAACGAAACGGTAGATCTGAGCAAAGCCTTCGTCGCCTTGATGGATGCCCAGCGTAAAGTGACGGCCAAAGGAGGAACCATGCGCTTGGGAGAATATGCCTGTGGTTTGAAGCCGGGCACAAGGGCACGTACCGCGTATCAGGCGGAGATCATTCGGGAGAGGCACCGCCATCGTTATGAAGTCAATCCCGTCAAGGTAAAAATACTGGAGAAAAGCGGGTTGATCGTCAGTGGGTCCAACCCCGATTCCCGACTGGTGGAAATTATGGAATTGGCCGACCATCCCTGGTTTCTGGGTACGCAGGCCCACCCCGAATTCCGCAGCCGCCCGGTGGATGCCCACCCCCTCTTCCGCGCCTTCATCCAAGCCGCCTTGGAATTTCAGAACCGGCAGAAGAAAGGATAGGGAAGGGATCGATGCAGGGATTATTGGCACTGGAAGACGGGCGGATCTTTGAAGGGGATTCCTTCGGCATGGAGGGAATCGCCGAGGGCGAGATTGTTTTCAACACCTCCATGACCGGGTACCAGGAGATCCTTACCGATCCCTCGTATAACGGCCAGATCGTCGCCATGACCTATCCGTTGATCGGTAATTATGGTATCCATCCCTCTCATATGGAATCCGAACGGGTCCGGGTGAAGGGATTCGTGGTGCGTGAGTTCTGTCCCTTTCCTTCCCATTTTCATTCTGAGGATTCGCTGCAAAATTACCTGATGCGCCACGGGATTGTAGCCGTTACAGAGATCGACACACGAGCCTTGACCAAACATATACGCACGCGGGGGGCCATGCGGGCGGTGATCGCCGGCGGCCCATCTCTGAATCCCGCCCGATTGGTGCAAAGGGCCAAGGAATCACCGGGATTGGTCGGCCGGGACCTGGTCAGTGAAGTGGCCTGCGATCGCAGCTTTCCCTGGACGGAGCCCTGTCCCTGGTTTGGACAGGGGCAAGGCCGGCAGGAAGCATCTTTTACCGCTTCCGGCAAGAGAAGATATAAAGTACTGGCCTACGATTTTGGATTGAAACATAACATCCTTCGGTGTCTCTACAGCGCCGGTTGCCAGGTCGTCGTAGTCCCCGCTTCGACCCGGGCGGAAGAGATACTGGAGCAACGTCCGGATGGGATTTTTCTCTCCAACGGACCCGGCGATCCCGAAGGCGTTCAGGCGATCATAAGCGAGATTCGGCACCTGCTCGGCAAGGTGCCGATCTTCGGTATCTGCCTGGGGCAACAGCTGCTGGGTCTGGCCTTCGGGGCCAAAACCTACAAATTGAAATTCGGCCATCGCGGCGCCAATCACCCGGTGAAGAACCTGAAAACCGGTCAGGTCGAGATTACCGTCCAGAACCACGGTTTTTGCGTGGATCCGGATTCCATCCTGCCCCATGGTCTGGAAGTTACCCATATCAATCTGAACGACAACACACTGGAAGGCATGCGTCACAAGGAACTGCCCGCCTTTTCCGTGCAGTACCATCCCGAGGCTGCCGCCGGACCCCATGATTCCGAATACCTTTTCCGCCAATTTGCGGAGATGATGGAAAACCATCATGCCTAGACGAAACGACATCCAGAAGATCTGCATTATCGGGGCCGGCCCCATCGTCATCGGACAGGCCTGCGAGTTTGACTATTCCGGGACCCAGGCATGCAAGGCTTTGCGCGAGGAAGGCTATGAGGTGGTACTCCTGAATTCCAACCCTGCCACCATCATGACCGACACCCGCACCGCCGACCGCACCTATGTGGAACCGGTGACACCGGAGATGCTAGCCCTGGTTCTTCAGCGCGAGCGGCCGGATGCCCTGCTCCCCACTCTGGGGGGACAAACCGGCTTGAATACCGCTTTCAAGGTCGCGGAAACGGGATTACTGGACGAGTTGGGCATCGAGATGATCGGAGCGAATGCCGAGGTCATCGCCCGTGCGGAAAACCGGGAGCTTTTCAAGAAAACCATGTCAGAGGCTGGAATCGACTTACCCAAATCGGGCATTGCCCATAATCTGGAGGAAGCCTATGCCCTCATTCAGGAAGTCGGTCTGCCGTGCATCATACGTCCCGGATTCACCCTGGGTGGTACCGGCGGCGGGGTGGCCTACAACCTGGACGATTTCAAACGTATCGCTGAAGGGGGATTGAAAGCCAGTATCATCAGTGAAATTCTGATTGAAGAATCGCTGGTCGGCTGGAAAGAATTTGAACTGGAGGTCATGCGTGACCGGGCAGACAATGTAGTCATTGTCTGCTCCATCGAGAACCTGGACCCGATGGGTATCCATACCGGCGATTCCATCACCGTGGCCCCGGCCCAGACCCTCACCGACCGCGACTACCAGCATATGCGTGATCAGTCGTTGAAAATCATCCGTGCCATCGGAGTCGAGACCGGGGGATGTAACATCCAATGGGGAGTCAATCCTCAGAACGGGCGCATGGTAATCATCGAGATGAATCCCCGGGTGAGTCGCAGTTCGGCCCTTGCCTCCAAAGCCACCGGTTTTCCGATAGCCAAGATTGCCGCCAAGGTCGCCGTCGGTTACACCCTGGATGAAATTCGCAACGACATAACCTGGGAGACACCCGCCTGCTTCGAACCGTCGATCGATTATTGCGTGGTTAAAATACCGCGATTCAATTTCGAGAAATTTCCCGGCTGCGATCCGACGCTGACCACGGCCATGAAATCGGTCGGCGAGGCGATGGCCATCGGCAGGACCTTCAAGGAAGCCCTGCAGAAGGGGTTGCGCTCGCTGGAAGTGGGCCGCTATGGATTGGGCAGCGACGACAAGGATCTGGAAATCGACTCCATCGACCCTCATGTCATCCAGCAGCAACTTCTGGTGCCCGGCGCCGAACGGCTTTACTATCTGCGTTACGCCTTGAAAAAGGGCATGCCGATATCACTGCTCTATGAATGGACCGGAATCGATCCCTGGTTCCTGGAGAATATCCGTCAGATTGTCGACGAAGAGACCAGACTCGCCGGTATGACACTGGAAGGAGCGAACCCGGTCGCCGTGATCGATTTGAGACGGGCCAAGCGCATGGGTTTTTCCGACCGCCAACTCGCCAAGTTGCTGCAATCGGACGAATCCTCCGTACGCCGATATCGTCTGGCCAACGGCTTGGAAGCCGTTTACAAGCTGGTCGACACCTGTGCCGCCGAATTTCAGGCATTTACCCCTTATTACTATTCCACCTACGAAACGGAAGACGAAACCCGCTCCGGTACCAAAGAAAAGATCATGATTCTGGGGGGAGGACCCAACCGCATCGGCCAGGGGATCGAATTCGATTACTGCTGCGTCCATGCCTCCTTTGCCTCGCGGGAGATGGGATACGAATCGATCATGGTCAACTGCAATCCGGAGACCGTTTCCACCGATTACGACACCTCGGACCGCCTCTATTTCGAGCCGCTGACCATCGAGGACGTCCTCTCGATCATTCGCAGAGAAAAGCCCAAAGGGCTGATCGTCCAGTTTGGAGGACAGACCCCGCTGAACATAGCCGCCGGACTAAAGGCGGAAGGTGCTCCCATTCTCGGCACGGATGTGAGGGCCATTGCCCGGGCGGAAGACCGGGCCTTGTTTTCCTGCCTGCTCGACAAGCTCAACCTCCTCCAGGCACCCAACGCGACTTCGATCACCCTGGAAAAGGCAGTAGAACACGCCCGAACGATAGGATATCCCATCATTCTACGCCCCAGTTTCGTTCTCGGCGGCGCCAAGATGGAGATCGTCTACGACGAAAACGGCTTGTATACCTACTGGCGCGAACTGCTCGATTACTGCCGGCGTGCCGACATCACCATCAATCCGGAGCGACCGATCCTCATCGATAAATACCTGGAGGATGCGGTGGAGGTGGATGTCGATGCCATATGCGATCGTAAAGATGTCTATATCGCCGGTATCATGGAGCACATCGAGGTGGCCGGCATACATTCCGGCGATTCGGCCTGTGCCCTCCCTCCCTTCAGCCTTTCGCCTCAGGTCCTGCAGAAGATGGAAGAGGCCACGGTAGCGATGGCTCTGGAATTGGAGGTCTGCGGTTTGATGAATGTGCAGTTTGCCATCAAGGAAGACCAGGTCTTCGTTCTGGAAGTCAACCCCCGTGCCAGCCGCACCGTGCCGTTTGTCAGCAAGGTCACCGGAGTGCCGGTAGCCAAATACGCGACCATGGTCATGCTGGGAAAAAGCCTGCAGGAGCTGGGTCTGCAGCGCCGTCCCGTAATCAAACATACCGGTATCAAGGAAGCGGTACTGCCCTTCCTTCGTTTCCCCGGAGTCGACTGCGTCCTCGGCCCGGAGATGAAGTCCACCGGAGAGGTCATGGGCATCGATCGGGATTTCGGCCTGGCCTTTGCCAAAAGTCAGATCGGTGCGGGTATGGACATTCCTACGCAAGGGACGGTTTTTCTTTCGGTGAAGGACACCGATAAAAAGGGTTTGCCACAGGTAGCCCGCAATCTGCTGCAACTCGGGTTCCGGCTCACGGCCACATCCGGCACGCACCGGTATCTGAAGGAGCACGGAATTGAGGCAGAATTTGTAAAAAAGGTTTCGGAAGGACACCGTAACGTAGTCGACCTGATGATCGACGGCAAGGTGCAATTGGTAATCAACACTCCCAGCGGCAAGAGACCGAAGCTGGATGAAATTTCCATACGTACCACCGCCATGCAGCGATCGATTCCTCTGATCACCACCATGCGGGCCGCCGAAGCCCTGGTCCGTGGCATCGATGCCCTGCAAAAGGGAACCCTGAAGGTCACCACTCTGCAGGAATACTCCTCCGATCAGCCAGGTTAAGGTCGTAAACAATCGATAATGATGGAAAAACGGATCGTGTTTGTAGCCACGTTTTATAGGTATTCTGCAGCGTTTTTGCTTCAGGCGGTTCCACATAACAACGGAGAGATATTAAGGTATGCCCGTGGCAATTTCGAAAGGGATCCCTATTTCTTCCGACTGGGAAAGATGGAACTCCGGATCGATGGTGACAGTCGTAATGAAATCAGTCTATTCTGTCCGGGAGAGGGCCAACGGCCCGGCGATATACCAGCCTGGGGCAAAGCGAAGCGTCGCCCCAGGTGTGCTTTGGGAAACGACGAAGGGCTGAAGGCCCAAAACAAATATCCCTTGGAAGCATCATGGTAGCGGTCCTTCAGACCTTGTGCTTTAGGGGGCGGTTTTCCAGGGGTTTCGCTACGCTCCACCCCTGGCTGGTATGTTGCCGGGCCGTTGGCCCTATATCTTCGCTAGAACGAGGACGGAACGGGTTAGTAGTCCCGCC
>CAZTVS010000063.1:0-25179 GCA_964617125.1 uncultured Acidobacteriota bacterium | reverse complement strand
GTCGAGCCGCCGCACTCCAAATCGATTGTAGGTTGCATCAAGATTGCCGCTCTGGCATAGAATCTGGATCGGTGCCATGACCATTGAGACACAGAGATCACACAATCTTCTCTGTGTCCTCTGTGCCTCTGTGGTGAAAGCTTGATTTTACCGGTGTGCTTCTGTAAACTTAGCGGGATCTCTGAAAGCTAAAAACAATCGCCATTATGCCCTCGCTTATACCTAACTTCCTTACAGGGAACGGACCCCGGTGATCAGGCCTATGGAGCGCGCATCACCGGAAAAAAACTCCCTCACGCTTGTCGAAGCATCTTTCGACCTTATCTCATGGTCCTCTCCCCAGGAGAAGCCTGCCAAGCATATGTGTGACGACCATGGCGCATGATTCCGGGAATGGCAGGACCCTCCGCATCCTTCAGGTGATGAAATGGATTTCACCCCAAGAGGATACAGGCGGGAAGATCCGTTCTTTCCGGCTGGGGCGGGCCCTGTCTTCGTTTGCTCAGGTCGATGCCATCGGATATGTGCTTCCAGGGGAGGAGCCCGACGGATCGGAAGAGGCTCTGACCTGCTACCGGCATCTATGGAAAATCCCTGCCTGCCGGGGAAGGACGGCGATATGGCAAACCGCCGATGCCCTGGCGCAGGGATTCTCTTTGCGAACCGCCCGCTTCTTTCCCCAGGTACTGAGCCATAGTATCGAAAAACTACTTGGCGAGAAGAAGTACGATGCCATCCAGGCGGAGGAACTCCCGCCCATGAGTTCCGTGGGCAGGCTCTCCATGGAATTGCCCGTCATTTACAGCAGCCATAATATCGAATCGGAATTGTCCCTTCGTCTGTTCCGCCTCCGGCACCCCCTGCTGAAAATCTTTGCCGGCAGGGAATCCCAGCGGACAGCAGCAGAAGAAAAGCAAGCACTACGGCGGGCCCAAGCCTGCATCGTTGTTTCCCCGAAAGACCGCGATACCTTTCGCCGGATGGATCCCGACAGCCGGGTGCCGGTACATATTCTGCCTAACTGTGCCCAGGATCGTTTTCAACCTGGTCCGCCGGTCCAAGCGGACAAGGGTATCCTGGTCGTGGGATCCTTCGGCTGGTATCCCAACCGAGATGGACTTCGCTGGTTCGTAGCCCACGTTTTACCCCGGCTCAGAAGGGATTTCCCCCGGGTGCCGATACGGATCGCCGGGAGTGCGATCAACAGCCGATTCGCCCGGGAACTTCGGCGCCAGGGTCTCGAAGTCTTTGCGGACGTAACCGATATTCTTCCCTATCTGCAGACGGCCCGACTTCTCTGCGTGCCGTTGCGGATCGGCGGCGGAACCAGGATCAAGATCGTAGAAGCCTGGGCTGCGGGATTGCCGGTCGTCTCCACTTCTCTGGGGGCAGAAGGCCTCCCCTGCCGGAACGGGCTGGATCTGCTGATCGCCGACGAGGCTTCGGAATTCACCACCTCTGTCCGTCGCATTCTGGAAGCGGAGGATCTTTATCATCGTCTGCGGGAACAGGGACTGACGAGAGCAACGGATTTCCGATGGGCCGGGATGGTCCGGCCTTTGCAGGAGATATACCAGAATGTTTTGAAAAACAGGATGGACGGATAGGATGCACATTGCCGTCAATGCCCGCATGCTGACGCAGTACAAGCCGGGAGGCATCCTGAGATATGCCCGCGAAACCCTGCGGCGTATTACCGACCGGCATCGGGACCATCGCTTCACCTTCATCGTCGACAGACCCTTTTCCGAAAGAGACGCTTATCCGGATAACGTGACCATCCTCAGGAGCTATCCCTCCTTTCACCCGCTTCTATGGTATTTCTGGTTCGAATACACGATGCCCCGGCTTTTGCGACGAATGGGGGCCGATCTATTCCTCTCGCTGGATGGATTTGCCTCTCTCTCGACTCCCGTTCCTACGGTGACGGTCATCCACGATCTCAATTTCCACCACTATCCTGGAGATTTGCCTGCCCTGGCCGGATGGTACTATCGTCACTTCTTCCCCCGGTATGCCCGAAAGGCGGTCTCGATCGCTACGGTCTCGGACTATTCGAAACAGGATCTGATGGCTCTCTACGGCCTGCCAGGCGAAAAGATTACGGTCACCGGCAACGGGGTCGAGGGGAATTTCCGCCCCTTGACGATAGAAAAGAAAAAACGAATGCAGGACCAACTGAGCGGCGGGGCGCCGTATTTCCTGTCCGTCGGCGCCATTCATCCGCGGAAGAATCTGGTGCGTCTTCTGCAAGCCTTCGATGCGTTCAAGAACGAGACCCGGGCCTCGACCAAGCTGGTTCTGGCCGGTCCCCGTCTGGGTAAGGCAGGGGACATCTTTCGGACATGGAAGCATCTGCGACATCGAAAGGACGTCCTGTTTCCGGGAATTCTGTCCGAAGAGCGACTGGTGGAGGTGTATGGAGGAGCAGACGCCTTCTTCCTGATCTCTTACTTCGAAGGATTTGGCATTCCCGTTTTGGAAGCCATGAGTTGCGACGTCCCGGTTGTTGCCGGGGACAGGACCTCGCTGCCGGAAATCTGCGGGGATGCGGCCCTGCTTGTCGATCCGTATTCCGTCGAGACGATTGCCCGGGCGATGAAGGATATTTACTTCCGGCAGGACCTTCGAGCCCGGCTGGTGGAGAGGGGACGTGTTCGAAAAATGGCCTTCAGCTGGGACAGGACCGCGGACCTCCTATGGGATGCCGTAGAGAGAGGGAGATCGGCGTGATCCTCCTGGAAGCTGTCTTCTGGCTACTTGCCGGCATCCTTTTCTATACCTACCTGGGCTATGGAATGCTCGTCATCTTCCTGGGACGTATGAAGAACCTGTTGACAGGAAAGAAATTCATTTGCCTGTCCGGTTCCTGGGAGCCGCCGGTAACCTTGCTGATCCCGGCTTTTAACGAAAAAGAGTGGCTGAGAAAAAAAGTGGAAAACAGCCTGGATCTGGATTATCCGCCGGAGAAGCTGAACATTATGGTGATAACCGACGGCTCCGACGACGGTTCGCCGGAACTCCTCCGCCGGTTCTCCTCTGTCCGGCACCTGCATGAAGCGATACGACGGGGAAAGATGTCCGCCATCAATCGTGCCATGAAATTTGTGGATAACGAAATCGTCATCTTCTCGGATGCCAATGCCATGCTGAACAAGGAGGCGATCCATCAACTCATCCGGTTTTTCCAGGATCCCGGCGTGGGGTGCGTGTGCGGCGAAAAACGGGTAGAGGAAGGCGGCCGCAAGGAGGTGGTCGGTTCCGGGGAGGGCGTTTACTGGCGATATGAATCCCTGATCAGGCAGGGGGAGGCGAGCCTGGGATCCTGTGTCAGCGCCACCGGCGAGCTATTCGCCATTCGAAGATCCCTTTACGAGGACCAACCGGCGGACACGATCCTGGACGACTTTTCCATTTCTTTGGGCATCGCCCTCAAAGGATACCGGATCCAGTACACTTCACAGGCCTATGCCGTAGAGACCGCATCCATCGATCTGGGCGAGGAATTCAAGCGAAAAACCAGGATTGCTGCCGGACTGCTTCAGTCTTTCCGGCGTATGCCGGAGCTCTTTCATTTTCTGCGGCATGGAAGGATCTCGTTCCAGTGCCTCTCCCATAAGGCTCTGCGCACGCTGGTCGCTCCGTTTTGTTTTGCCCTGCTGATTCCCGTCAACCTTGCTCTGCTGGGAGCGGGACGTCCGTTGTTCGGTTGGATCTTCCTGGGGCAAACGCTTTTCTATTCGGCGGCGGCAGCAGGATATCTGCTGGAGAGGCGAAGACCGGTTACACGGTGGCTGTCCCTCCCTTTGTACATCACCTTCATGAATCTTGCCACCCTGGTTGGCATCTGGCGATTTCTCGGCGGTCGGCAATCCGTTTTATGGGATAAGGCCACCAGGGTACCTGGCATCGGGTCGGAGGAGGGGCAGCACAGAGGATGAGTCGCCTGGTTCGATGTTACATGGTTTTGGTCCTGTTGTCTCTGGCGATGGAGGTGAAGTTATTTCCCTTCGAGGCCCTTTCGGTTCAATCGGTGCCCCTCTCTCTCCTGCTATTTCTCCTGGGCCTGTTTTTTCCTCTCCGGAAGCCCCACGATTTCTTCCAGATGGTTCGGGAGAAAAAGATACTCCTGCTGCTGACCGGGCTGTTCTTTCTGTCCGGATTTGCTTCTGCCCTCTTCTCCCCCTTTCCGGCAATCCATGGAATCAAAGCCCTGCTGCGCTACGGGCTCTTTACCGGGATTTCCTTTCTTTTCTTTTTTCTCATCTCCTTCGAGGGAAAAAAGACCGGCCTGTTTTTTCTCCAGGCCGTAGTTGGAATAGCCATCCTGCTTGGCCTGATCTCTTTGGCGGAGGCAAGCAGCGAAGGACTCTTCCGTTTTCTGACGGATACGTTTCGGGGATCGGAATACCAGGCGATAGACGGGCGCTACCGGGTGGGGGCCACCCTGACTCACCCGAATGTCTTCGGCTGCTTCATGTCGCTGGCGATTCTCGTTTTTTTGTACTTGAAGCAGGAATCAAATCAGAAGGGGATTGTGTTTTATCCGGCGGTTTCCCTCCTCGCGGCCGCCATGGCCCTGTCAGGCTCCCGCAATGCCGCCTTCATGCTCCTGGCGTCTGTTCCACTCCTCCTGTGCAACAGGAAAACGGCTGGAACCGCTGCCCGGGTGATGGGTATATGCCTTTGCATGACCTTGATCCTGACGCCTTCCCTCGCCAGGTTTACCGATGCCTGGCACTATGTGGCCGGAATACAGAAGGATCCTTCTCGGAACCTGGAAGCCACCAGGCAATCTCCGGTGGCGTCTATTCCGCAGAAGCCGTCCGGTTCTGCCTACAATCCGGCTTCCAACCGGGCGCTGATGTGGCAGGGTGCCGTCAAAATGTTTCACGATCATCCGCTGTTCGGCATCGGCCCGGGGCAATACAACTTTGCCTTGAAGGACTATGCACCCCCTGCACTGATGGCCATGGAATTGGAAAAAGAAAAGATTCTCCAGGGATCTCTGAATGCCCACAACGGCTTTTTCAATATTCTGGCGGAATTCGGAATCATGGGAATGATCGTTCTCCTAACGGGGATGGCCTACCTGCTGCGGCTTTTGTACCGGCAGTCCGCTTTGTATCCGCCCTTGCCGAGCCACGTCCTGCTGGCCGGTTTCCTTCTTTCTTTCGGTCCCGATGCCTTTCTCTATAACCTGTTATACATGGTGGTCGGCCTGACCTGTTTGTTGCTCTTCTGCTATCCGGAGAGCCCCGGCGTTGACCGGATGCCTGCCATACCAGCGAAGGAACCAGCCTCCTGACAGGAGAGTCAGCAGGGCTTCGGTTGCCGCGGTGGTAAAGGCCACACCGCTCACGTTAAATCGTGGGATCAGAAGAAGATTCAATCCTACGTTGAAAAGGGCGCAGAGAAGGGCCGCGCCGGCGTAAAACCTTTCTCCGTTCAGGGCAATCAGGCCCTGGGTCAGAACCATATTCGGCAGCATGAAAAACAGGGAAACAAACAGCAGGGGGAGGATGTCGGCCACAGGATCGTATTCCTTTCCCAAAATCAGTCGTACGAGGGTCGGAGCAGCGACCATGCTGATGGCGGTAAAGAGAAGAGCTATCAACCAAGTTGCTGCCAGGATCCGGACAAAACGGGAGCGGAAGCGCTGCGGGTCCTGCCAGGTCCGGCGCAGGTGGTGAAAAACCATATGGGCCGCAGGTGCGGCAAACAGGGTCACGGCTTCCAGGAACTGAAAGGCCGCTCCGTAATGTCCGACGAGGGAAAGATCCGGTTGGAGATGCTTCAGCAGGAGAATCCCGCTGCGGAAGTAGACGGTTGTTGCGGCACCGATGGAGACGAAGGCAAGACAGGTTTTCCACACACCCCAGGGAGGGAAGACCGGTTTGGATCCGGGCAGGAAAGAGCGACTTTTCCTGGTGCTCAGGAGAAGGAGCTGACCGGCGATGAAGCCCAGGAAGATCTTTTCCGGCGTCGGAGTGGTAAATCCGATGAGCAGAAGAGCCGGAAGAGCCAGGAAGGTTTGGATCTGCATGCGCCAGAGAGCTTCCGGTTCGAAGGCGCCCTGTCCTTTCAGGATCGAGGAGACGAAATTGGTGATGCATCGCAAAGCGCAATAGGCAAAGGCCGGCAGAATACACCAGGTGTAGACGGTCGGGATGTAGAGAACAACGATCGATCCGAGCAGGGTGATCGTCAAGACATAGGTCAGGGATCCGGAAACGAGTTTCTCAAAAGGAAAATCGATTCCCCGGGAAGGGGCCGTCCTTTCCCGGAAAAGGAGGATCTGGAAACCGCCGTCCTGGAGGATGGCGAACAGGGAGGCGATCGTCTGGATGTAGACGAATACCGCCAGGGAGGAGGGCCCGAGCCGGCGGGCGAAAAGGACGAAAAGGAAGAAGGACACCGTCGCGCCATATGCGACACTTACCCACTGGCTGCCCAAGCTTCGGAATACTGCCGATCTGGAATCATTCATGATGTTTCTTGCATCCGGTACCAGGGGGCAGGGAAGGGAAAGGGTCAGGCTCGACCGCAGATAGACCGTTGTTTCCAACCCCTCTGCCGGATCGCGTGGAGCTTATAGCATTTTCCGGTGTGAAACAAGTCGGAAGAAAAGCTGCGCAAATTCCCGACCGCAAGGCGGCAGAATCGAGGAAGCCTGCTATCCGTAGGGGCAACCCTTGCGGTTGCCCCGCTGCGTCGAAGTATTCAATTCCTCCTTCCAAGGCTTTATTTGGCAATGGCCGGAAGTGTGGTAACCGCACCTGCGGAGTTAAACCGGAGCCCTACCACACTGATACGTCCCCCATCGCCAGGATCCAATTCGACACTTCCCCGCAAACCGGCAACTGGCGGATATCCGGAGATCGATTCGGTCAGCATGAAAGAGGTGTGGCCATAGGCAGGAAGAGTAATGGTTACCGGCGAAGATAATTGTTTTCCGGTATCGTCCTTGAACATCATGGAAACATTCACCGGCTCGGCGTTTAGATTGGCGATAGCCAAACCTGTTCGAAGACCTTCCGTATTGTCGAAGGCCAACAGGAACGAAGCGTTTCGCCTCTCCAAAGGCACGACAGCCTCCTGGCCTGACCGGGTTTCCTGGAAAATGGCAAATCCATCCATGGAGCCGGAAGCGTAAAGTCGAGCGGAACCGACAGTGGCCACTGGTCCATCCTTGACGGCCGTTTCAACGATGAGGGTTGCTCCTGGTTCCAAAGTTCCCTCTAAAGTTGACATGATTCCCATTTCGCCGAGTTGTGGAGAGATGAGTGGAAGAGCCAGGGCGATGCCGGCATTGTCCGAAAAGTCCAGTTTATACGATACCGTCTCCGTACCTGTGGGAATCAGCGTAAACTGAGTTTGCCATCCTCCACCGGCTGCAACCTGGGCCATAGAGCCGACAAGTTCCGCTTGCGGCTGTACTGAACCTTCCTGGGTTACCTGAAAGGTGGCATTCCCGATGGTGAGATTGCCGGTCCTGGTAGCGGAAGTGGCATTTGCCGACACTTGATAGGTAATCGTTCCGGAGCCGGTACCGCCGGAACCACCGGTAATTACAATCCAGGAAGAACTGGAGGTTGCCGTCCAGGTACATCCTGAACCGGTGGTGATGAACAGAGTGCCTGTTCCACCAGGAGAGTGGAAGGTGGCAGAGGATGCCGATAACGATACGGTGCAAGCGGAACTGGCTGCACTCTGCGTAATAGGAATGATTTGACCGGCGATGACGATATTGGCAGTTCGACTGGAGGTCGTTGTATTTGCCGAGACAGTGAACAGTACGGTGCCACCGCCACTGCCAGAGGATCCGGAGGTAATCGTCAGCCAGGTGGCACCCGAGATGGCCGTCCAGCTGCAACCCGTGCCGGTCGTGACGGCAACCGTTCCATTCCCGCCCGGGGAGGGAAAACTGGTGGCGCTCGCTGTCGCTGTATAGCTGCAGACTGCCGCCGCTGCCGCCTGAGTGATGCCGATCGTCTGCCCACCGACCGTAAGAGTGGTGCTTCGCGTAGAGGCTGCAGGATTGGCTGCAACGGTAAAGGATACGGTGCCGCTGCCACTTCCAGAGGATCCGGTGGTAATCGTCAGCCAGGCGGCACTCGAGGTGGCTGTCCAGCTGCAGCCTGTATCGGTTGTGACGGTCACCGTTCCGCTTCCGCCAGAGGAGAGAAAACTAGTGGCACTCGGACTTGCTGCATACGTACAGGTGCCGGTACTGCCCTTGGGAAGGAGTTGACCGCCGTTGACCAGGGAATAGGTCAGACCTCCCAGGTAGCTATTGCCAGCAGCACTGGAATCATAGTAGACATTGTACCCGTTACCGGTTATGTTGGTAACGGAAGTTCCTGAAACCCCACTGCTGTCCAACAGGGTTGTCAGGTAAGAAGTACCGGTCAGCGTCCAGCTGCTGGTTGCATCCATACTCAAAGATACGGATTTGCCGGTGTTGGCGCCATTGATGGTTCCGTTCAGAGACGAACTGTTCTTCAAAACGGCAGTAATGGTACTGTAACTGTCTGCCGTCATATTGCCGGTAAGGTTCTGTCCGCCGGCGGTGAAATTCGCATTCCCGCCATTTTTCCCGCTGGTGCCCCAGTTTCCAGTGCTTGCCTTCACCAGCAGGCCCGATCCCACGGTGACCTTGACACCGGATAAGTCGATGTTTCCTGTGGAATTGGTTACATAAAACAAAGGTCCGGTGACGGAGGTATACGAAAGTGATCCGCCGATCATGGTAAACGTACCTTCGGTTCCTTCCGCATCTCCGGACATGCTCTGATAGATCATCACTCCCCATTTGCCTTCCTTGGTGGAGGATAAAGCCGTATTTGTCAGGTGGATCGAATTGGCGCCTTCAATCACCGCCGCTTCGGCTCCGGTGGCCGAGATAGTGGCATCACTGACGGAAATAGTACCGGTGGAATAGATCCCGGGAGAGTCTTGCCCGGAAGCAGTCGCCGATCCCCCGGTCATGGTAATGGTACCGCTGCCGCGATCGGTGGCCACTACTCCGGAATTCTTCCCGGCGGTGTTCATGACTACATTCGTCAGCGTCATGACGCCGCCTTGAGTAGCCATCACACCATGTCCTCCATTCGCACTGGCGTTGATGGTGACATCGGAGAGATCCACCCGGGAAGCACTTCCTACTGCGAAGGCCCCGTTTGCTCCTGTTCCCGTGGTGGTGATGGTTCCACCGGACATGGTGATGGTTCCGGCGGCGGCCAGCACTCCGGCATTGAGACCATAGAAGCTGCTGTCGTCCTGCGAGGAAGTGTTACCGGAAGTGGTAATCGTACAGTGATTCATGGTCAAGTTGCCGGAATTGGTTACCCAGACCCCGGAAGTATCTGTGGCCGAAGCCGAGTAGGTCTGATTGGATTGAACCGCAGTCCCGCCGTTCAGCTTGTAGGTGGCATAATAGGTATAGGTTGCCGCCCACAACGTGGCCAGGACAGCGGCCAGGACCCATACAACCATGGTCGCTCGCACCAGGATATGGCTTCCAGGCCGGCCCTTTATCGAGCCCGTGAGCAGATATACGATCTTCTTTTGCGGCATAGTCATGTCATTACTCATAGACTTTCTCTTGTACCTTCCTTTCTCGATCGATAACGTTTGGGAAATCGCAGCTTTCAGGCAGCGGATTTCGGCAGAAGACAGAACTTGGGTGCTTTATTCGAATGAAAGAAGCTACAGGTATGTGGTTCAACGGCCTATGGGACCGTGCCTCCTTACCACCGCCCGAATCGGTTTATCTTGCACCAGCGAGCTCTTCCTGTCGGTTTCATGGGAATTGACACTTGAGCCGTATGGACAGTTCAGCCCGGTTCTCAAGATTCCTGTTAATTGATTGTAAAAATTCCGGGAGGGCCATCTGTTCGGAACAAGCACCTCGAATCGACGGGATGGGGGAAAGCAGATTCCTTAAACCATTCGACGCGGGTGCAGCGGCATTACTTTTCTTTACGCCTGTATCCCGCCTTCTTGTACCACCGCTTCGACCATGGCCAGGATGTTCTGGGGAGGCGTATCCGCCAGGATGGTGTGCACCGGCGACAAGAGGTATCCGCCCCCCGGACTCATGATTTCCACTACCCGTCTCACTTCCTTTTTCACCTCTTCCGCGGAACCATGCGGCAGAAAATATTGGGTGTCCACGGCTCCGCAGAAGGTCAGCTGCTTACCATATCGCTTTTTTAATTCCGTGAGATTGGACATCTTGCCGGCGGATGTCTGAATCGGATTCAAAATGTCGATGCCGATCTCGATGAAATCCGGTATCAGATCGAAAACATCCCCATCGCTGTGGAAAAACACCTTGGCCCGGGTTCGTTTCTTGATAAACCGGATAAAGTCGGCATGGATCGGTTTGAGGATCGACCGATACATCCTGGGGGAGATCATCAGTCCGCTCTGCGATCCCAGATCGTCGCCGATCTTGATGATATCCAGCATGTCTCCCGCTTCCTGCAAAAAGTGACCCATCAACCGTCGGCAGACAGAGGCGATCTTTTCCAGCAGGCAACGGGCGAATTCGGGATCCATGGCCATATTCATCAAAAAGCGATCCAGACCCTGCAGGGCATGGGCCCGTTCGAATGGAAAGAGCAGCCAGGGTGTTCCGATCACGGCATAATCGGTTTCCTCCCGCAGGCGTTTAGCCTGGGCGCGAACATGGGCGAAACGCGTCGGATCGTCCGCATCGGGCCAGGCCCAATTTTCCAGCTCCTCCATGGCCGTGATTTGTCCCATGGGGTGTATGCCCGGATACCAGACACCGGGCTCAATCTCCACCGATCCTGTTTGCCAGTCGTCGCGAAAAGGGCTATGAGGCGGCCGGTCCCGGTTTTGCCGGTACACCCAGTCGGGAAAACGATCCAGCACCCCCCGGGCATCCGAATGAAGACGGTGGAGGGTTTCCTCATCCGGCATGGCAGTTCCCAGTTCCGGCCAATCGTAGAGGTATCGGTCTTCGGCCTCTATGCCCAGCCGTTCTTTGAGGCGACGATAGGCAGGCATCTTCATGCTGGTGGTGTTGCTGGTTCCCAGCAGGATCGGCACCCGATCGGGCGCTTCATGATGGAGGGTCATCCAAACGCGTTCGCGCGGTGTCAGAGTCATCGACTTTCCTGTTCTCCTATCCAAACGGTTCGATAGGTCATAGGTCGTTTTTTCCTTCTAGCCGTAATCATATCCGAAGGATGGTCAAGGGAGGAATTCGGTAAAACAGTATCTGTATTGGAACAAGGATACGGAACCTTTTTGCTTTCTCCGGCCTGATTGCGGTAGGCTTTATTCGTTCACGGATTTGTTTTTTTTTGAAAGGAGAAGAGTAAGCATGCGATCCCGCAAATGGAATGAGCGATTCTGCTCGATGGTCTGTGTATGGGTAGTCGTGCTGTGTACTTGGGAAACACAGGCACAACGTATCGGCGAACTTTTTCCACCCTGGAGTCCGGGAGGACTGGACATTCATCATATCAGTACCGGCCGGGGCGGATCGGCGCTTTTCATTCTCCCTGACGGTACGACCCTGCTGGTGGATGCCGGGGCCCAAGTAGGCGAAAGTCCTCGGTTCGCCGCGGCACGGCCCGACGGATCCCGCTCTCCGGGTGAGTGGATCGTCCGTTACCTGAATCGCATGCTGGTCCACGATCCGTCACCGAAACTGGATTACGTCTTTCTTACCCATTTTCATTCCGATCATATGGGACAGGTATCGGCGGATGCGAGGGGGTCGAAATCGGGAGCCTATAAACTGACAGGAATCACGGAAGTGGGCGAGAGCATCCCTATCTCCCTTCTCCTGGATCGCGGTTGGCCGGATTACCAATATCCCGCTCCCCTGGAAGATCCGATGATGAAAAACTACCGTGCCTTTCTCCAATGGCAGGCGGACAACCGCGGTTTGCGCGTCGAGCGCTTTCAGCCGGGACGCCGGGACCAAATCGTGCTCAAACGCCGGCCCCAGCCATATACGAATTTCGAAGTGCGTAACCTGATGGCCAACGGAGAAATCTGGACGGGTTTGGGCACCGTTACACGCCGGCATATTCCGCCTCTTGAGAATATCGCGGCGGCCGATCGCCCTTCGGAGAACATGTGCAGCGCCGGGTTGCGCCTGAGCTACGGCAAGTTCGATTACTTCACCGGCGGAGATATCCCGGGAGTACCCTTGGAGGGTTATCCTTCCTGGCAGGATCTGGAGACGCCCGTGGCCCAGGTGGTCGGACCGGTTGAGGCGAGTTTGCTCAATCATCACGGATACATCGACTCACAGAACGCAACCTTTGTCGGCACGCTGAGGCCGCGGGTGTGGATACTCAACGTGTGGGATTCGGCCCATCCCACGGCCAGGGTGTACAGCCGTCTGCAATCGACACGAATATACCCCGGTCCACGCGACATCTTTGCCACCAACATGCACGAAGCCAATCGGGTTGTCGTCGTCGGATTGGATAAAATGGCAAGCCTGCACGGACACATTGTAATCCGCGTGGCCCCGGGTGGAGATACCTACAAGGTTATCATCCTGGACGACAGTACAGAAAGCTATATGGTAAAGGCCGTTTTTGGCCCCTATACCTCCGACTGATCCGATTTGACAAATCGATACGATCTGTTACAATCACCCCGGATCAAACGGATCACCCATGGTAACAATTAGTTTTTCTCCATCCATGCGTCGGGCAGAGAGAGAGGAAGAGCGTTTCCGGAAGAGGCGTCTCTTCCTCCGCGAAACCGCTGTCTCCGATCGACGACCTTTCAGAAAAGCCGGATAGGATGGAGGAATTTCGGTTTCATGGAAGGGGCGGGCAAGGAACCGTACTCGCCTCCATCGCTTTGGCCAAGGCCTTTTTCCAGGCGGGGTACTGGGTGCAAACCTTTCCGGTATTCGGTTCCGAACGCCGCGGGGCTCCGGTAGAAGCCTATCTGCGCCTGGATACAAGCAAAATCTACCTTCGCAGCAATGTGTATCAACCCGATCATATCGTGGTTCAGGATGCACGACTGCTGAAGATGATAGATGTGACCCGAGGCCTGAAAAAGGGTGGATGGATTCTGCTCAATTCACCCTCCCTGCCGGAATCGCCGGATTCGTTTGACGGATATCGGCTTGCCTGGGTGGATGCCTCCCGTATCGCTCAGGAACATAGACTGGGCAGTAAAACCCAGCCGATCACCAATACGGCCATGCTGGGCGCTTTTGCCCGTCTGTTCGGCAATCCCCCTCTGGATGCCGTACTTCAGTCCATCGAAGGAGAGATGCCGGTAAAAATAGACGAAAACAAGGCTGCCGCCCGTGTTGCCTATGATACCGTAGTGATACACGGACCGGTAAACGGAGATATACGGAGATAGCCAATCGTCTTTTCCGTGCTCTTGAGGCATCTTATGGACCAGGAAGCCAAAAATCCCTTTCTTGTTTCTCTCTTTATGCCCATGTCCGGCGTACCTACCGATGCCAACCGGACCGGCTCCTGGGCCATGGCACAGCCACGCTATCAGGAAAAAACGGCCCCCTGTTCGGCGGCATGCCCATGCGGACAGGATATTCCTCGAATCGAGATGCTGACGGCTCAAAGACGTTTGCAGGACGCCTGGAGAACCATTCTGGCAGAGAATCCTTTACCGGGAGTCTGTGGCCGTGTCTGCTTCCATCCCTGTCAAAAGGCCTGCAACCGGGGAGAGTTCGACTCTCCGGTCTCCATCCATACCCTGGAACGCTTTCTCGACGATAACGCCCGAAGGGAGTCCTTCCTGGAAGGATGGGAGCCTTCGATCCGGAAAGGAAAGCGGATCGCCATGGTCGGATCCGGACCGGCCGGGTTGTCGGCCGCCTATTTTTTGGCTCGACTGGGCTATGAATGCGAGATCCTGGAAGCGGAAAAGAAGGCCGGCGGCCTGTTGAGGTACGGCATCCCTTCCTACCGTCTGCCCGAGAATGTTTTACAGCGGGAAATTGCCCGAATAGAAAGACTGGGCGTGCGAATCCGTTGTTCCTGTCATGTCGATGAAAAATTCCTGGCTTCGGCAAAAGATCATTACGATGCCGTATTTGTGGCCTGCGGAAATGGCCATTCTCTCGGGCTCCGGGTGGCCGGGGAAACATTAGCCATCGATGGTTTGGCCTTCCTGAGTGAATGCAGGAAGGCCATGGATTCTTCTACAGAGCCCCATGACATTTATCGGGGAAAAACCGCGGCCGTTGTCGGCGGAGGAAACAGCGCCATCGACGTGGCCCGAACGCTGCTTCGTCTCGGCGCTCAGCCGATCCTTGTCTACCGGCGCCGGCGAGAGGACATGCCCGCTTTCGCTCAGGAGATAGCCCACGCCCTGGAAGAGGGTGTACGGCTTGTGGAATTACGGGCTCCGCTCTCCCTCTCCAGGGTGGGCGATCGTTTGCAACTGCTGACACAAAAGATGCACATCACCGAGCTGGGTACCGATGGGCGTATGCGTGTCGGGCCGATTACGGGTGCAGTCGAATCGTTTGTTGTCGATGCTGTCTACGCCGCCATCGGAGCCGAAGCGGAGAAGCCATGGAAAAGCCTGGCGGATTCGGGAGAATGGCTCTCTCTAAGCCATAGCAGGACATACACCGGCGAGAAATATGGGATTCCTTTGGTTTTGGGCGGGGATCTGGTCAACCGGGAGGAAAGCGTGGCCGATGCCATTGCCTCCGGCAAAGAGGCGGCCATCGCTCTGGATGCCTACTTTCAAGGAGGTTTATCCCTGGCGGCCTCGGAGGTTGCCCGTTGTCGGATTGGCGATGGAAATGCCCTGTCCATGGAGATCTACGCAGGCGGGCCGAGAAGATATCGGTCCGGTCATGTGGTCCGATTTGACGAAATCAATCCCGATTACTTCGAACATTCGGAGCTAAAGAGCGGTCGTTTTCTGCCTGCGGACGTCTCCACCCGCTCCTTTGACGAGATCGAGGCCGGACTGGATACCGATACCGCCGTTTGGCAGGCGGAACGCTGTTTCCAATGTGGCATCTGTAACGATTGTGATCATTGCCGGACCTTCTGTCCCGAACTGGCGGTCTGGGTCACGACGGGAACCGACCGGAATCCGCCGGCGATTTCCGATTCCGATCGACGAATACTTGCCGACTACTGTAAAGGCTGCGGTATCTGCGTGACCGAATGTCCGCGCAACGCCATGCTCATGGAGGAGTCGGAAGCATGAGAGCCGTACTCGAAGGAAGCCAGGCGGTGGCCGAGGCCGTAAGGCTGGCACGGGTGAAGGTAGTATCGGCCTATCCTATCACGCCGCAAACCCATATTGTCGAAGAGCTGGCCAGGTATTGCGCTGAAGGCACAATGGACGGACGTTTCATCTGTGTGGAGAGCGAACATTCCGCCATGGCGTCGGTGATCGGGTCGGAGACGGGAGGAGTCCGTTCCTTCACGGCCAGTTCCTCCCAGGGATTGGCCCTGATGCACGAAATGTTGCATTGGGCGGCAGGAGGGCGTCTGCCTATCGTCATGGCCGAGGTAAACCGCGCTTTGGGACCCGGATGGAACTTATGGATGGACCAGACCGACAGCCTGGCACAACGCGATACCGGTTGGATTCAACTCTATTGTGCCGACGGCCAGGAGGCTTTGGACACAACGCTGCAGGCCTATCGATTGGCCGAAATGGTCAATCTGCCGGTCATGGTTGTGCTCGATGCCTTTTTCCTTTCTCATACCTATGAACCGGTGGATATTCCCTCCCAGGAAGAAGTGGATTCCTTTTTACCGCCCTTCGTACCCAGGTTCCGGATGGATAGCAACGATCCCTATACCTTTCACGGAGTGGCCTCCATCAACGTTTATATGGAGATGCGTCGCAGTATACAGATGGCCATGGAGGCCGTTCCCCAAGTTTTTAGTCAGGTGGAAGAGGAATTCGCCCAGCGCTTTCAACGCCGCTATGGCCCGGTGGAATGCTACCGCTGTGAGGATGCCGATGTCGTGCTGGTGACCGCCGGTACGGCTGCGGGAACCGCCAGAGTGGCCGTCGATCAGGCTCGGGAGCAGGGGGAGAAGGTCGGACTGCTGCGTATCAAGATGTTCCGGCCCTTTCCGACACAAGCGCTGCGTGAGAACCTGGCCGGCAAAAGAAAGGTGGCCGTCCTGGATCGAAATTGTTCCTTTGGCTCCGGTGGAATTTTTGCCGCGGAGCTGAGATCGGCCCTTTATGGGACCGGTTCATCACTCATTTATAGCTACATCGCCGGTTTGGGCGGGAGGGACATTACAGTCGAAATGGTCAGGGGTCTGTTTGCCATGACCCGCGACCGCAGCGAGCCCGATACGGAAAGCGTATGGGTAGGGCTGAACGAGGAGATCATGCGATGAGGGATGCCGAACTGTATTCCGGCGGGGAACATATGTACTCCGGACATGTCGGATGTGCCGGATGCGGTGCCGCCATCGCCATGAAACTGGTGCTGCGTGCACTCGGAGAGAAAACCATGGTCGTAGTCCCCGCCAGTTGCTGGGCCATACTCACGGGGAATTTCCCTCAGACTTCCCTGAAAGTTCCGACCATGAATATTGCTTTTGCCTCTACGGCGGCCGCCTGTAGCGGACTTCGGGCGGCTCTCGATCTCCGGGGCGAATCGGAGACCACCGTCCTCGGCTGGGCCGGCGACGGCGGGACCTTCGATATCGGTTTTCAGGCCTTGAGCGCCGCCGCCGAACGGGCCGAAGATTTTATTTTCATCTGTTACGATAACGAAGCCTACATGAATACCGGGGTTCAGCGCAGTTCCTCCACTCCCTACGGCGCCAGGACGATGACAACACCGGGACAGAGCTGGAAGCGCACGCAAAAGAAAAATATCGTGGAGATACTGGCCGCACACCGGATACCCTACGCGGCTACGGCCAACATTGCCTATCCGGAGGACCTGGAGAGAAAACTCCTTCGGGCCAGATCCATACGCAGCGGACTGCGCTTTCTTCACCTCTTGGCTCCCTGTCCGACCGGCTGGGGCTTTATACCGGCCCAGACCGTGAAAGTGGCCCGTATGGCTGTGCAGACGAAGGCCTTTCCTCTCTACGAGGTGGAAGATGGGTTGCAATACACCCTCCGATCCGCCGGAGACAAACCGGTAAGCGAGTATCTGCAGATGCAAAGCCGTTTTCGCCACCTGGGTGAGGAGGATGTCCAAGCCATACAGGCGAATATAGAAGAGGAATGGAAGCGCCTGCAGCAGAAGGCGCGCAAGGAAAAGGACCGGTAGGGACAAACCCTTGAAAAGTTACATGCCTCAGGATTCTGGAAGAGTCATGCCTTACTCCATGGAGGCGACCTGGTTTCGTCCTTTTGCTTTGGCACGGTAGAGGGCCTGGTCGGCAGCTTTGATGCAATCCTCAAGATTACAGCCCGGTGAGTAGGCGGATACGCCGATACTGGTTGAAAGCCGTATCTCCTTCCCATCGGCCGAGTATGTTTTTTCGGCAACCGTCCGGCAAATCTTCTCCGCCAGGAGAAAGCCTCCGCGGATATCGGTTTTCGGGAGGAGGAAGAGAAACTCATCTCCGCCCCAACGGGATACGAGATCCTGTCCTCGAACGGACCGCCGGAAAAGAGAACTCATTTCCATGAGTATCTGATCTCCTGCACCATGTCCATAGGTGTCATTGATACCTTTGAAAGAGTCGAGATCGGCCAGGAGCAGTGCAAACTCGGACTTCTCACGTTCGCACTGGATGGCCTGATGGCGGAGATGGTCCGAGATAGCCCGACGATTGTGCAATCCGGTGAGGGGATCTGTCAGAGCGGTAACCTCGAGAGCCTGTTCCGCCCGGATGCGGTCGGCGATCTCGCGGCTGAGGCGTTCGTTCACTTCTTTGAGGTCCTGGGTTCGTTGTTCGACACGAATCCCGAGCTCATCGCGGGCTCGTCGCAGATCCTCGAATGCCTGCTGCCGATTCCGTTCCAAGGAGGCCAGAGAGACCGACATGGAGTTGAATGCCTGCACCAGGTGTTCCAGCTCGTCGTTGGTTTGGATGACGATACGTTCATCGAGCCGTCCTTTGGCGATGGCATTGCATCTTTCGATCAGTATCTGAATCGGTGTCATAAAGCGCCGGGAAAGGAAGCGGCTGAAAAAGAGGGCGAGAATGATGGAAGCGGAGAGGGAGATCCAGCCTGAGATACGCAGCTCCCGGAATTTGGCCTCGACATCGTCCGCGTGCATATCCATGCCTACGAGGTACTCTCCCATACCATTTTGAATCGGGGCGTAACCGGAGAGGAAGGCCCCCCATTCGTCCTGGTATATTTTATCGTCCACTGCGATTCCGGTGAAACCATCTAAAAGAGCAGAAATGATTTCGGTATATTCTTTCCCGGGTAGGGCCTGTCTTCCGGATTCGTCGGAGTCGATCACGAAGACCACTCTGTTGTTGATCCGGCGCATGATATAAAGGAAAGCAATGTCTTTGTTCATCCTGCGGAACGAACGGAGTTTTTCCAGATTGGCCAGGTATGCAGGCGTTTTCACATCCTCGGCCGATTGGATGGTCTGAAGTTCCGAGGCATCGATGGTACGGCTGACCATGGCGGACGTGGAGCGCAGGCGTTCCTGGAGACCGTGCATGAGGCTCTGGGAGGAACGGGTATAAAAAAAAGTGCCGATGCTTCCCGAGACAAGGAATACCGCCAGAAAATGGCTCAGAAACAGTTTGACTCGTATGGAATTGTGAAATACTGTCTTCATTCTCCTGCCCCTCATCGGGAGAAATGTTCGATCCTGCCTGAAATTCTCCTGTCCGCACTCAGGAATTCCATCGGCGACATCAGCTCTTATGCGGATAGCATACTCAATCGAGGATGGATTTGTGGAGTATAGCCTCAAGGCAAAGAGACGTCAATTCCTGATAATCCGCTATCCCTGTTTGACGGGAGTTTCCTAAGGTACTATCATTTTTAACATCCATTTAGAAAGGTGACCGGAATCAAGAAAAAGTAGATAAGGATCGGATACCCATCCTTTGGTTTGCCCCCGGTCGTGACTTGGCACGCCGGATCTTACCGGACTTTTTCCATAGAAGGAGCCATTATGATACGCAGACAGGATGCACTTGACTATCACGCACAAGGCCGATGCGGCAAGATCGAGGTTGTATCCAGCAAACCGTGCCAGACACAACGGGACCTTGCTTTGGCCTATACACCGGGCGTCGCCGAACCCTGCCGGCAGATCCAGGAGAATGCCGACGATGCTTATCTCTACACCTCCAAGGGAAACCTGGTGGCGGTCATTTCCAATGGCACAGCCGTCCTGGGGCTGGGAGACATAGGGGCTCTGGCCGGAAAGCCGGTGATGGAAGGGAAAGGGGTTCTCTTCAAACGTTTCGCCGACATTGACGTTTTTGACATCGAGCTGGATTCCCATGATCCCGACCGGGTGATTCAGACCATACAGATGCTCGAGCCCACGTTCGGCGGCATCAATCTGGAAGACATCAAGGCCCCCGAGTGTTTTTATATCGAAGAAACGCTACGTCATACGATGAACATTCCGGTCCTGCATGACGACCAGCACGGGACCGCCATCATCACCGGAGCCGCGCTGCTGAATGCCCTGGAGATTGTGGGGAAAAAGATAGAGGATGTGCGCATCGTGTTCAGTGGGGCCGGGGCCGCTGGTATCGCCTGTGCCCGGTTCTGGGAGAGACTGGGGGCGCGGCGACAAAACATGATTCTATCGGATGTCGGCGGTGTCATCTATAAGGGCAGAACGCAGGGGATGAATCCCTACATGGAATATTTTGCCGTCGAGACCGACAAGCGTACCCTGGCCGAGGCCATGAAAGGAGCGGATGTATTTTGCGGTTTATCGGCCAAAGGGGTGGTTTCTCAGGACATGGTGCGCTCCATGGCCGACAATCCGATTGTTTTCGCCATGGCCAATCCCGATCCGGAGATCACCTATGAGGAAGTGAAAGCCGCCCGCGCGGATGTCATCGTGGCCACCGGTCGGTCCGATTATCCCAATCAGGTAAACAACGTACTCGGATTTCCTTTTATCTTTCGTGGCGCCCTGGATGTACGGGCCCGGGCCATCAATGAAGAGATGAAGATCGCCGCCTCCCTGGCCATCGCCAACCTGGCCAAGGAAGATGTACCCGATTCGGTCATGCGGGCTTATGGAACCAAACATATCGGATTCGGCAGAGAATATATCATTCCCAAACCGTTCGATCCCCGGGTCCTGCTCTGGGTCGCCCCGGCGGTGGCCAAGGCGGCCATGGACAGCGGAGTGGCACGCAATCCGATCGAGGACTTCGAGGCCTATCGTGACGGCCTGGAAGCCAGGCTGGGCAAATCGCGGGAGGTGATGAGGTTCTTCCTCCACAAGGCGAAAAGCTCACCGAAACGAATTATCTTTCCCGAGGGCGAAGAAGAAAGAATTCTGCGGGCGACACAGATCGTCCTGGACGAAAAAATCGCCCAGCCTATCCTCCTGGGACATAAAAACAACATCGAAAACAAAATTTCCGAACTCGGGCTGGATCTGACCGGAGTTGAGATCATCCATCCCGAGGCTTCGCCCCGCTTTCTGCATTACGTGGATGCCTATTACACACTACGACAGCGCAAGGGGAGTACCCGTTTCGATGCGGAGCACATGATGAAGATGCATAATATCTTCGGCATGATGATGGTCCGGCAGGGCGACGCCGAAGGCCTGATTTCCGGCCTGACGCAACATTATCCCGATACGGTCCGCCCTGCCCTGCAAATCATCGGCAAAAAAAATGGGGTCGAGAAGATTGCCGGGTTATATATGCTGGTTTTTAAAAACCGAACCATTTTTATCGGAGACGCCACGGTCAACATCGAACCGTCTGCTGCAGACCTGGCCCAGATTGCCCTGCTGGTGGCCGAAAAGGTAAAACAGTTCGATATCGAACCGCGGATAGCCATGCTGTCCTTCAGTAATTTCGGCAGTACCAGACATCCCCTGGCGGAGAAGGTTGCCAGGGCGGTGGAAATCGTTAAGCAAAAAGAACCGGAGTTGATGATCGACGGAGAAATGCAGGCAGATACTGCCGTTGTGCCGGAGATGATCAACGATTTGTATCCCTTCAGTACCCTGAAGGAGGGGGCCAACGTATTGATTTGTCCCGATCTGACCTCGGCCAATATCGCTTATAAACTCTTGACTCATCTGGGTGGCGCGACCTCCATCGGGCCCATGCTCCTGGGAATCCGGAAACCCGTTTACCTTCTGATCCCCGGAAACGAAGTCGCCGATATTGTCAATATCACAGCCCTGGCCGTATGTGACGCCCAGCAGCTGGCAGGGGAAACCACTTCCAATCTCAAAAAATTCGCCCAAACACTGCACGCCTGAACCGAAACCATTTAAGGAATTCTCTATGGTGGAAACCGTTAAAAAGACTCTGCGCGATTCCAAAGCGGCCCGCTGGACCAGCTTGATGATCGTCTCCTTTTCCATGCTCTGCGGCTATTATATGGCCGATGTCATGGGTCCTCTCAAACCCTTGCTGGAGCAAAATCTCAAGTGGGACAGCACCGAGTACGGCTTCTTCACCGGCTCCTATGCCTGGTTCAACGTTTTTTTGGGGATGTTGGTCTTCGGGGGGATCATCCTGGACAAGATGGGCGCCCGCTTCACCGGTCTGCTCTCCACGGCGATGATGGTGATCGGAGGAGCGATCAAATACTGGGCTATCCACACGCATACCCTGGATGGAACCGTCTTCCTGTCGGTGAAAGCCCAGGTTCTGGTCGCATCCGTCGGCTTCGCCATTTTCGGAGTAGGAATCGAGATTTGTGGAATCACCGCCACCAAGATCATCGCCCGATGGTTCAAAGGCTACGAAATCGCTTTGGCCATGGGGCTCCAGGTCGGCACCGCCAGGATTGGTACCGCCTTGGCCTTGGGAGCGGCGGCTCCGATCGCCACCACTTTCCAATCGGTGGCGGCCCCGATTCTGTTTGGCGTGATCCTGATGTCGGTGGGGCTGGCGGCTTACCTTTTATATTGTGCCATGGATAAAAAGCTCGATGCCTCGGAGGTGGAAACCAAGACATCACCGGCAGACGAGGAAGCCTTTCGGCTCGCCGATGTCGGTGCCATTCTGCGGATCAAGGGATTCTGGTATCTGGCCCTGCTCTGTTCCCTGTTTTACTCGGCGGTGTTTCCTTTTCTGAAATATGCCTCGGATTTGATGGTGCAGAAATTCGGGATCACGGAAAGTCTGGCCGGAGCGATCCCGTCGGTGCTCCCCTTTGCCACGATTCCCCTCACTGTGGTCTTCGGCGGCTATTACGACAGGAAGGGCAAAGGGGCCACGATCATGATCCTCGGATCCCTATTGCTGGTTTTAGCCCATGGCATATTGACCCTGCCTTTCCTGACCAGCTGGCCCATCGCCCTGGGAGCGACCATCATACTGGGATTCGGCTTTTCGCTCGTCCCTTCAGCCATGTGGCCGTCGGTGCCGAAGTTCATCCCCCATCGCCAACTCGGAACGGCCTATTCGTTGATCTTCTTCCTGCAGAATCTAACAGCCCTCTTCGGTGTCCCCTATCTGATCGGTTGGATCCTGGATAACTTCTGTGTTGTGGGCAAACGGGTGGTAGAAGGGGCGGAGAGTCCCGCCTATGACTATACCTTGCCCATGGCGATCTTCTGTCTTTTCGGTTTTCTGGCCGTAATCCTTGGCCTGATGTTGAAGGCCGAGGACAAGAAGAAGGGCTACGGACTGGAACTTCCCTGCCAAAGCAAGCAATCCTAAATAGACCTGGCAACGACGACGTTGCGGAAATGGATACCTCTGCAATAGGAATTAGTGTCAGCTGTTGTAGGGGCACGGCGTGCCGTGCCCAAAGGGAGCCCTCATCCTCGAGTCGCCAGGGCACGGCATACCGTGCCCCTTTGAATTTTTCTGAGTGTATGCAGAAATGGTTGAAGATGGGGCGTTTTGCGGCTTCATCAACCCTGACGGCCCGGCAAAAAGTCAGGAGGTTTGTAGTTCCGCGTTTACGCGGCATCCCATGGATCCGTGAAAGCCTGTATTTACGCGGCACCGCCTGAAGGCGGAACTACAAACACGATCCGTTTTCTATCATTATCGATTTTTTGCAACTGCATCAACCCTGGCGGCGTTGATAGAGACGGTGGACATCCAGCTGATGCTTCAGCATGATGGATACCTTCTTCTGCAGCTGTTCGATCAGGTTCGGACCCAGAAGAAAGATGTCCTCTTCGGCTCTCCTGGGGGCAGTCTCTACCAGCGGTATTTTGGCCGATTGCAGGAGAGCGATCAGTTCGTTGATGTTATCGATCTCCTGCCGGGTGATGTTCTGAATCTCCCGCAGTAGCTGGTCGCCGTCCTGCGGATAGATATTCTGTTCGACCGGCGGTTGAGTGTAATCGGTGCGATCGAGGATGTCCTGATACTGAATGGTATGCTTGGCATTGCGGTAAAAACAGAGAAGCGTTTTTACCCTGAGTTCCAGGGAGCGTATCGGCTCCGATTTTTCACCTCCGCCCAAGCGGGTCCTCACTTTCGCCAGGTCATCCAGCGCCGACTGCAGACCGACGATCGATTGCTCCAACCGATGACCGGTCAGCAGGCTGCCGGAATAGCCGTTGATCATTTCGAATCCCTGCAGATTCATTAAATCCGCTGCCTCCTCTTCCGAATTGGCCTGGAACTGAAAGCGGCGATAGTAATCCCTTTCCTCGTCTGTCAGTTCCATGGGGAAAGGGACCAACGGCCGGGTCAGCCATCTCTGATTTACCGTACCGACCAGCATGATCGGATCCGGGCCGATGGTCCGGACCGGCTGCACGGCCCGGTCGATTTTCGCCAGGGCCTCCATGAACAAATCGGCATTTTCTTCTCCCGCCTGCTGCTGGGCCACAGCTCGTACGGCCTGCATCTGTTGGAGGAGACCCGGGTTCGGGTTTTGCCGATAATGCCGGACCAGGTCGAAAAACTCCGGGGAATCCAGTGCCGGGAAGGAGAAGTTCAGGTGGGCATTTTTATCCCTTTGGGCATAATCCAGCTGTTCCGCGATTCTCAGGACCTGAGGAATACCCAGAACCGGTCCGACACCATTGTCGTAAAAATTGTATCCGATGACCCGGGAAGGGTTGACGCCCTCCCGGGTTTTGTTGTTGATGGATTGTCCGGCCTGCAGGTAAGGCAATACCGAATTGATTTCAGTCTGGGATATGATGCCGGAACCATAATACATGGAGACATCGGCCTCCAATCCTGCCTCCTTGGCACCGGCCTGGATGATGGACATAAAACCGACGACGCGATCTCCATAAGAGCGGTCGCGGCACCAGGTAGGGCCGTTCTGTCCGGGGTACAGGCTCACGCTCCAGCAGATGCCGCCGCCGGAATCGTTGGTGAGAAAGGCGAAGGATTCGATGGGGGCCTGCCGGCACAACTCGGCTACCGCCTGGCGATAGAGGCGCAAAACCTCCGGATGATCGATGCAGGGCGCGTAATACGGCCTTTTGGCCCGGCGCGGATGTTCACAGCGGGGTCCACGCCATTCCCGATGCGCCAGGTATACTTCTTCCGGTAACCAGGCCGGTTCTTTCCCGGAAAAGGCGGCCTTGAGCCCCAGCTCTTTTAGGATGGCACAGCGGTTTTTGATGATATCGAGATTTTTGGCTGCATAATCGGCAGGGAGAAAGGGCTTCAATTCCGGAGGCACGATGATTTTAAACAGGGTCGGCATGAGCATGCCCCAGTTGGGATAGGGATCGGTGAGGTCCAGTTCCCATTGCCACCGGCTTTTGGGCAGATCGCTGATCACCACATGAGTGGCTCCCAATTGGGATGCCTGCCGGGCAAACTGGCGGAATTCTTCCAGAGTGGATGTCGGACAGGCGAAGATGACCTTTCGCTTGACTGAGCTCTTTTGTGTTTCCCGATTGTTTTCCTGTCGCTGGACCGGGCTGGAAAAGGCCGTTGCCAACAGGATTGCCAGCGCCAGGATCAGAAAGCCATAGATTGGAGTTGTCCGGCAGAGACTTCTGTTTGATATAAAATGGTTCAAAGACACAATTCCTCCCTAGGATAAAATGGATGCGTTCGTCAGTCGGTATCGGTGTAAAAAGTTCGTTGCCGCAGGGCAGATTTGCGGCAA
>CAZTVS010000062.1:1602-25875 GCA_964617125.1 uncultured Acidobacteriota bacterium | reverse complement strand
GATGGAAGGCCTCGCGGTGAGTCTTGCCTGATTCGGCGTAGTGAGTGATGCCCTCCCTTTCGGTAATCCGGCAAAAACGGGAATAGGTTCCGTCATAGCGGGCCAGCACCGGGTATCGCTTGCATTTCAGATACAGGATCGGCAGGCGGGCCATCTCCACCCGCCGGAGTATCTCATCCGACTCCGCCACTGCCTCCGCCCGATCGAACAGATCCTCCGCCCGGGTCAGGAATTCATCGTTGAACAGCTTATCGTCCGGATCCAGACCTAAATGGATATGGGTATCGGTAGTGATCCTGTCGTGCAGCAATTCCAGGTAGGCCTTCACATATTGTCCGGAGCGGCCGTAATAGCCGAAAACAAAATCGTCGACGACCGCCCGGTCATCCGCCTCCGGATTCCACAGCAGTCGCGAAATCAGATAGGCACGCAATTCCGCCAGTTCACCGCCCCGGCTCTGATAGGCCGCCTGTTCCATGATACCGATAGCATGGTTGTCGCGAAAGGTACGGATATTGTTTTTCAGCACCCGTAAATTGGGATAGGGCAACAGGTAGTGACTGAAATTGACCACATAATCCCATATGTAGAGGTGGGGGGCGATGCGGGCCCAACCCTCGAGGTCCGCCAGAAAGGACCGGTTCTCGGCGCAGGAATGGAAATCATGGGAAAAACAGCATTCGATGCTGCATAGCCGTACCACCACGTTTGGCCTCGGTTTCAGCGTTTTGCAGGGCTTGCGGGTGTACTGGTAGGCTAAAGTGCCGATGAATTTTTCCGGAAATTCTTTTTCTATAGCCTCAGCCACGCGGTTGACAAACCAGATGACCGGCCCGGACTCGCTCTCCTCCCGGCGGGCAATGGCCTGACAGGATTCGCATTGACAGGCCCCATACCAGTCGTTCTGGGAAACGTCATAGATGAGGTGGTTCGGACTCTGACGCATACGCTGCCGTATACGCTCGATGACGATGCGCAAAACATCCGGATTGGTGAGACACAGTTGCGCTCTTTCATGCTTCCTCTTGCCGTCGATCAGGCTGTAGTATTCGGGATGAGCGGCAAAGAACTCTTCCGGCGGCACCAGGGGAAAGAAGGTGTGCACCGACCAGTAACTCTCCACTCCGCCCGGCTGTTCGAGCTGCTCCTCGAAAGTGAGCCGGCCGTTCATCTTGTTGCGCGCGGCCCACAGGGGATCGAAGGCCTCGAAGTAAAAATCGTTCCGCACCCGTATTCCCGGTTTTTCCTGATGGTACAGATGCGTGAAAAGATACTCGGCCTTTCGCGGGACGTTCGTCACCGAGGGGGTATACCAGCGCACGCCGAATTCCCTTTCCAAAAAGGTCGAAACGCCGTACATGGTCCCTCTCGCCGAACCGCCGGCGATGGCAATGGTGGCACCACAGCTGCCGTAGCGGAAAGACTCGTCCGAAACTCCGGGATCGGACATCCCGCGCAGGCAGGCGGCAACTTTCCGGTTATAACCGATGAGGATGGATTTCTCCGGGGCTGTATCACCGGAAACAACGATGGGGATCTCGACTCCACCGATTTCGCCCAGCCATTTCTGCAGTTCCTTTGCCGCCCACTGCTCCGAAGCGGAGGCCTCGGGATTCAGGGAAATCACATACTCCGTCTTGCCACGATCGAAAAGCCGATATTCCTGCCGCCTACCGGCATGAAAACGGATCTCCTGCCGGATGGGGCCGTATCCGCGCAAATGCAGATCGGCCCGCAGAGTGTAGGGTCGATAATCAGGCGAGGGGAGAAGCAGCCCGGTTCGAGGATCGCCTTCCCAGCGGCGCGAATAGATCTTTTCTCCGCCGGCACCATCGATCAGGGTAAGGTCGGCCCTTTCGATCAAGGTTTGCCATACCTGCCGGCCGTAAACGAAGTCGAGCCCTGCCTCTCCCTTATCGGACACGGAAATCCGGCAGAGAGGGTAGTCGGCAGCTTGCTTTATCGGGTCCAGAGGCGTCAGACGCGCGGCAAATTCCCAAAGATTCAGCCGCTCCTCGATCTTCAGCAGGAGGCTGTTTTTCCCTTTTCGCAAAAGAACGGGCAGGAGTACTTCCCTGTGGTTCATGCCTCGAGGAGACGGAAAATCCCATATTCTTTCCCCGTTGAGCCATAAACGTCCACCGTCGTTGGTGCGCAGTCCCAGAAGAAAAAACCGATCGGAATCCGACTCCACTTCCGTCCAGGCGTAACCAGCCACGTAGTCCTTTGGCGAAAGCGCCTGGTCCAGGCTGATCTTGTCTCCGCTACTTTCTGCCCGCTGCCATACGACCTTCTGTCCGTTCCAGACGACCGTCGAACCTTCTTCGATTCGAGGCCGGATCTCACCTCCAATCCCGGAGAGAAAATCGGTCTCAAATCCCGGGAGATGAGTCGATTCCTCCGTCGATTTTTCCAGGGCAAAGGGGCCACAGACCAGCCAGCGAGATAGAAAACCACCGAAGGCGCCGGCCGAAGCAGCAGGATCCTGTGCCCGCCCGATGTCGGCAAACGGGACGACAATCAACAAGAGAAGGAAGATCGATGCGATCGCTTTGTCCTTGGCACACATATTTCTCTCCGCCTTTGGCCTGTTCATCAGGGTTTCAGGATTTGTTTGTCACCCTCGCGCGTCTCCACGGAAAACAATTTGTAATCCTTGTAGCTATGCCGGTTGCGAAACCGCCATCGGTTCCACTGAATGTCCACCTCGACCTCTTTGGGGAGCCACCAGATTCGATTCCCATCGAGGGGGAGCCCACCGTCGGAATAGAGGATTTCCGTCCGATGCCGGGTCAGTTTGACGTCATCGCGTGGAGCCAGTAAATCGGTATGGAGGCGGGTGATGACCATGGTTTCCGGATCGATCCAGGCTAGGCCCTGCAGCAGCAGAAGGATCTCGATGGATCCGATGCCGAATCCGCCTGTCATCGTCGCCTTATCCGGCTTCTGGGCAAAGGCGATCACCCATTCCTGCGTTTTTCCCGCCATCGTCCCCAGCAGGCGAAAGGACACCTCCTCCCGGTTCCGCGGGTGGAAAAACAGGGATTGAGAAACAAATCCGGAGGTAACCAGGCAGGAGGGCTGCTTCATTCTGCCCTTTTCCATCGAAGCACCCTTGGAATCGGAGCGGAACTCCTCCACTTCCGTTTTCGATCCGTTCTGCCGGGGATAAATCATGTAGAGATACCTATAATGAGAAGCATGGTAGTATTTGACAAGTTTGTATTCGCAATCCTGATCCACCGACTCCACCGCCCCCACATTCGATATGGTTTGCAGGAAGGTTTCCACCCGCCGACCGACTCGATCCAGCAGTTCTCCAAGCCTTGTCTGCTCCTGAGCGAATTGGAGCCGGTTCAATTCCGGATATTGTTCCGTCAGATCCGCGGGGGACATGTCGATGACGGTCTTCGCTCCCTCATAGACACGCCACTCCTGTGAGATGGCCGATCCGGCAAACAAGAGGAGGGAGGCAAGCATCCAGTGGTACTTCCATGGGCAGTGGGGGGATCGCTGGATCCATCGGGGGAAACAGGACACCGGTTGCGGTCGCTTGAACATATAGAGATTGTAATTTTTTGAGGCAGGCGATGTCAACCCGGTTCCGGGCCTTTGCGGCGGAACCGGCATATAAAAAAACGGCCCGATGATTGACGCCATCGGGCCGTAGAAGGAGGGAAGATAGATTTCTTGGAGGGCGGCCGGTTCGATTTACATCCCCGGTTGGGCCTTGGCGATTTCGATATCGTTCCTATCCAGGGTCTTGAACATCACTTTGTAAAGTTGGGCCAGGGATTTCCGGTAGTTGACCAATGCCTGCAGATAAGAACCCTGTGCCGTTCCATATTGATCCTGATAGGTCAAAACCATAAAGGTGGTCGACAGACCGGCCTCAAACCGTTTGTTTTCCCCATCCAGCTGCTCCTTGGCCAACTGCAGGCCTTTCTGAGCCGTTTCCACCATCTTCTGGTTGGTTTCGATAGCCTGGAAGGCATTGCGCACCTCCACCTGCAGGGTCTGCTGGGTATCGCGCAGGCGCTTTTCGTACTGCCGTTTGGCAATCAGCTGCTGGGCCAGACTGGCTTCCACCGTCCGGTTTCGTATGGGGATGGTTACCTGAACTCCCACGGAATAGTTTCTGTATTTCCACTGTCCCACCTGGGAATAGGCTGTGCCAACTCCGCCGATAAACTCCGGCAGCACTTTTCCCTCGCCTACGGCGGTGATTTCTCCGGATTGTCCGGTGGATCCTAACTGTCCCACGAAATCGACCTGCGGCCGCTTCTGATTCCGATAATAGTTTTCGTTGATGTCCAGTTTGGTCATTTCGTTCTGCATCTTGCGGATTTCCGGCCGGTTGGTGAGAGCGGCGTCGATGGCCTGGCCCAGGGTCGTATCGTTTTGAATAAACACCGGCTCGTCTAGGGGTATCAGCGTGTTGTCCCAGACGTCCGAATGGGCATCCCGCGATATCATGGCCTTCAGGCGGTTCTCCAGGGTGTGTATATTTTCTTCCGCGGCAATGAGGCTCTGGGCGCGGACGGAAACCGTAGATTCCGCCGAGGTGATTTCAATGGGGGCCATGGTTCCTATCTCCACGCGCCTGCGGTTGTTTTCCAGCTGGATATTGGCCAGTTCCAGCGAATTCCGCCGGATCTCGTGCTGCCGGATGGCATAGACCAGGTCCCAATAGGCATCCTGCACGTTCTTAATGACGGTGGTTACGGAATCTTCAAAGGTAATATCATTGGTATTGGCGTCCAGCTTGGTGATTTTGATCTGCCGCCGGGTGCTGTTGGTACGGAAGTTTTTCAACAGCGGCTGGGTGAAATTGAGTGTCAAGCCGGCACTGTAGGAGGGGCTGAAGAAGGAGCTGTTGGAATTCGTAGTGCCTCGACCCGTACTGTAGGCCAGCGACCAGTTGCCGCCGGTCTGTATCGTCTGCTGCAGCCCAAAGTTGTAACGGAGATTTCCGCGAATCATGTTGTTTCCGGACAGGGCCTGGTTGAAGGGGCTGGTGTTGGGTGTTGTGGTGGAATCTTTGGTCAGCGACGCAGTAAACGTAGGATCGTAGGCCCCGAGGTTCCCCCGCATCATCTGCACATAATTGTCCGCTTCGTAATCCTGGATGGCGATGGTTAAGTTGTTCTCCAGGGCCATCTTGACCGTGTCCTTCAAGGAGATCCGCAGCGCTTTGCCGGAGGCTTCGGCCACGGCCACATAGGAACCCTGCTTGTTCGCCGGAGTGGTCACCTCTTTCGGCTGGGGCGGAGGAGTCGGTTGCGCCTGAGCGGCGGGTGCCTGGGCAGCCGGTACCTGCTGGGCCATCAGCCCGGGCAGAAAGGTCTGGAAAGCTAAGATACAAATCATCATCCAGTAAGGGCTGGTTCTGAGGCCGGATCGCTGTTTTCTTGAAACGAATCCCTGAATCATCTTCATACTCCTAATTATTTTATGTTTCCCACACGTACATGAATCATGGTAGATTACGTCCGAGCCGGGAAAAAAGTTTCGGTTTTTTTTCGCCAACGATCATTCCCGCTTCTTAACAATGGGTTTACATCTCTATGAAAGCGGTATTACAGAGGGTTCGCGAGGCATGGGTGGAGGTGGAAGGAAAGCGCGTGGCCGAGATCGGCCCCGGGGCCTTGGTACTGGTGGGCATTGCCGCGGGCGACACACGGGAGAAATGCGAACGGCTTTCCGCCAAGATTTTCGACCTTCGCTTTTTTGACGATTCCCAAGGAAAACTGAATCTTTCCCTGCAGGAAATCGACGGGGAACTGCTGGTGGTCTCCCAGTTTACCCTGTTGGGCGACTGCCGCAAAGGACGACGCCCTTCCTACAGCGATGCGGCCCCTGTCGAAGAAGCCAGATGGCTCTACGACCACTTTGTCGCCTGCTGCCGCAAAAACACCGTCCCCGTGAAGGCGGGCATCTTTCAGGCCCACATGCAGGTGGGCCTGATCAACGACGGACCGGTTACTCTTCTGTTGGAAATATAGTCTGTTTTCTCAGGGCCAGGACAACTCGAATTCGTACTCGCTGTCGCCGGCCTTGGAATCGTAAATACGTACCACCGCCTGATAATTGTTCGCACGGGAGGGCTGCTGGAAAATGGACACAATCCCTCTCCCCTTGATCTTATTCAACGTTACCGTGGTATCGTAAGCGGGAAGGGCATTGGTATAGGTGTAAGAATCGTTCCGTACCACTCCTCCGGACAGGACCTGAGTGTAAACCTTGTTGTCTACAAACTGGATGTGGACCTCATCGTCGACATACCCTTTCCAGGTGACCTTGCCGGGTCCGCTCTGTTGTCTCGACCGTATATAGCGTTCGCGGCGGCTGGGATCGTCCACATCACGCCGGGAGCGCACTCCCTGATCGCCCGTCGTGTCCCGTATGGCCAGTCGGTTGACTTCCGTAGTGATATCGTCCAGGATCCGATTCACCTCGTTTAAGCGCTGTCGCCGGAAAGCATAGGAAGAAAAATTGGTTGTTTGACTCTTCATCAGTTCCGTGGCCTGGCGCAGATCGGCCAGCGAATGATTATCCTGTACCATTCGCTGAAAAAGGCCGGCACTGGCACGAAACTGCTCGGTGAGGAACATGACTTCCACGTCATTACGGCTTCTTCTCTCCCCCGAGTTGTATCCCTGGTAACCGTAAGTGGCCAGATCCTCCGCTCTTCGCAACAAGGTATTGGCCAGGTCGCTCAACTGGTCGCTGAACCCCTGGAAGGTAAAAAACAGGATCCCCAGCAAAAAAATCATCGTCGTCTGAACACAACTCTTTCTTCGCATGTCAATTCCCCTTTCTGGAATGTCCGGCGGCATCGTCACCAAGGACAAACCCGCAAAAATCCTGATCGCGCCGGCCTCTCGCCGGCAAGCCTTTTCGAATCGAGGTGGATTTTTTCGAAATCAGGAAACGATCGATTGTCTGTGAGTTCCCAATCATTTTGCCCATGCCGTCAGGTGAATGCCATTATAATCTTTTTGTCCGTCATTTCCTATTGGATGCTCCGGAAAAAATTATGGATCGATTGCTCATACTGACCGCTTCTCCTCCTGAATATTCGGCGATCGCCAGAGGTTTGGGAATGCAGGAATCCATCCCCCAAAGAGGTGCCGTCCGATGCCTGGACCGGCAAGGTGTCACTTTTTGCCTGATACAAACCGGTATGGGTTTGGACCCGACGCGAAAAACGCTGCAATCCATTCTGGTGGATTCATCTTTCCGCACCGTAGTCACCACCGGTTATTGTGGCGGGTTGACAGAAGAAGCGGTCTCCGGACAGATGATCCTTTATCGGGAATCGCTGCTCTGGGACCCGGAAGATTCGCCCCCTATATCCTATCAGGCGGACCCGGACCTGTGGAACCTTGCCAGCGACCGCCTGGACCGGCTCTCGATCCCGCACATCATCGGCAAGGGAATCACGGTCAATCGCATCGTTTCCGGAGCGGAAGAAAAAAGCCTTCTCGGAAAAAGATACGGCTGCTGTGCCGTGGATATGGAGAGCGCTGTGGTATTTCAGGCGGCACAGGAGTACAATATCCCTTGCCTGGCGATTCGAGTGGTTTTGGATGAAGCGGGAGAAGAGCTGCCCGACTTCAACGGAAGGATCACTCCCGCAGGGGACCTGGACGTCAGGGCCATTGCTCTCCTAAGCTCTCTGGAACAGTCCCGCAAAATTTCGCCGGCCCTCCGCTGGAAGAGAGCCGAGAAAAAAATCCGGATCCATCTGCAAAGGATCGGCGAACTCCTCCCCCAAATCTTCCGCTGACCGCAGGGCTTGTAGTTCCGCGTTTACGCGGCATCCCATTGTAGATCTTATGCCAGGGCGGCAATCTCGAGGCAAAATACGCCGTATTTGGAGTGCGGCGGCTCGACGCCGCTTTTCTCCGGGCCACCTCGGCGGCCCGAACCCCGCGAGCCGAGGCTCGCTGCACAAGGCGGTGCCAAGGCACCGCACTCCATAAAAATGCCCGGATGGCATCATGCGCCAGTACCTATCATCGATTTTTTGCGAGGTCGTCCTCGACAATGGTCCGGGAAAAAGACTTTGTTTCGTTTCTTTCCGTTTATTCCATACTGATTCGTATTTGTTTGCCGGCGGGATGCCGGCGCTCCCGGGACCTTTTAGCGCCATTCTCCATACGGTGGAAGATCAAGCGCATCCAATTAGTTGGATATATTATCCATGATTATGGATTGCCTCGCTGGATAAATTCGAATTATTGAATTATCCTTAGTGATTCTAAAGGATTTAGAAAAGAAGAGGCGAAAATTTCTCATAGAAATTATGGTATGACTTTTGCATAACTACTTTATCGTATTAGGATTATGAGTCTTTCAGCCAAACTAAAAATCGCGCTGGTCGCCTGCGTTTCCATCCTGGCCATTTCGGTAGGGATTCTCAACCTTGCCGACCGTACCCGTTGGAGCGACCCGACAGACGGGTGCCTGTGGGAACTTTCCAACCTGGGACTGCTTGCCATGCAATCGGCCTTCCCCGAAGATGTGTCCTCAGTCCAACCAGGAGATATTCTGCTGGAGATCAACGGGACGCCGGTACCGTCCGAAAAAGACTATTTCGAACAGCTCTACTCCCTGCCTATCGGTTCCACAGCCCAATACAAGGTTAGAAGGGGCGATCAGGACCCTATCCTGCTCTCCATTCCCATACGGAGGAATCCCACCTTTTCGCCCGCCGATTTTTTCCAGAGCATCCTGGCCTTTACCTACCTGATCATAGGGATTTTTATCGGCATCCGCCATTTCCGTTCTCCGGGAGCCAATCACTTCTTTGCCGTTTGCCTGCTCTCGTATATCCTCTATCTTTTCACCTATACCAATAAGCTTTCCACCCTGGACCTGATCGCCTACTGGTGTTCCGCCCTTTCCCTGCTGGTTCTGCCGGCGGTCTTTCTTCACTTCTGCCTGAATTTCCCCGACCGGCATCCCTGGCTGGAGAAACGCCCCTGGCTGGTCTACGGCTGTTATATCCCTTTTGCCGTGCTGTCCGCCATTCAGATTCTATGGTCCATGGGCCGTATGGAAACTCTCGGACTTCCGCTCAACGCCCGATCCAACGAGTGGCTGGATAAATCGCACATCGGCCATTTTGCCGTTCTGTTTCTTCTGGCCGCCTTTGCCGTCGCCCATCGTTTTCTCAACGAACACAACCACCTGCGCCGTCAGCAGCTGAAATGGATCACCCTCGGGACCACCTGTGCCATCTTCCCCTTCTTCATCGGCTACATCATCCCTTACCTGACCGGCGCCACTCCTTCCGCCTATCAGGAAGCCTCCATCCTCTGCCTGATCCTCATACCGATCAGTTTCGGCTACGCCATCGTGCGCCATAAGCTGATGGATGTGGACATCCTTTTCAAGCGCGGCTTGACCTATGCCCTGGCGGTCATCATCTCCCTGACCGGATATTTCGCCCTGGTCATCTTCGGCAACCGCCTGCTGTCGAAACTCCTGCCCGACGGCGGTGCCGTAGCCCTGGCGATCTCGGCACTGACCATAGCATTTCTTTTTTCGCCTCTGCGCCACATGATCCAAGTCCTGCTCGACAGGGCCTTTTACCGGGAAAAGTACGACTACCGGGAATCGCTGACCGATTTTTCCCATGCACTGACGCGGGAAATCAGTATCGAGAAGCTGACCTCCCAGATTCTGGAACGCATCAAGACCACCTTCGAAACCCATGCGGCCGCACTGCTGACCGCTTCTACGGAATCGTCCGGCCTGTACCATCTGCTGCACAATTCCGGTTTCAACACCATCCCTCCCGGATGGACCCTGCGCTGGACGCTCCCTGAAACTATTTTGCTTTCTGGAGAAGAGACGGCGACATCCGCTGATCGGGGTGAGATCAACCGGGAGATGGGGAAACTGGGCGTCGGTCTGGCCCTGCCCTTCTCCAGCCGGGGCAAGGTGGTCGGGGTGTTGTTGTTGGGCAAGCCGGGCCGGGGAGCCTTTTATACCAGCGAGGACATCGAACTCCTGGAGTCGCTGGGCAATTATGCCGCCATCGCCCTGGACAACGCCGCCCTGTATCACTCCCTGCAACGGGAGGCGGAAAAGATGGAACAGCTGCGCAATTTCAACGAGAACATCATCGAGAATATCCATGTAGGCATCCTTTCCGCCGACGGTAACGGGCGGATACTGGCCTGTAACAACGCCATGGAGCAGCTGCTGGGCATTCATCGCCAGGAACTGCTGGGGGCGGAACTGCGGGCGGTGTTCCCCCAGGATGTTTTTCGTGCCATGCAGGTCGCCGGCGGCTCCGGAACCGGAATATTCCAGCACCGGGCCTCCCTCTCCAATTATTTTCTCAACGCCCGCAACGGACACCCGGTGATCGTCAACATGACCCTGATCCCACAGTTCGATCCGCAGGGAGCGACGATCGGCTCTCTGCTCGTCCTGGAAGAGATCACGGAAAAGGTGCAGCTGGCCAAACAGCTGTCCCAGGCGGAAAAACTCTCCTCCATCGGTCTGCTGGCTGCCGGTGTGGCCCATGAAGTCAACACGCCGATCGCCGGCATCTCCAGTTATACGCAAATGCTTCTCAAGCAGACGCCGGCCGAAGATCCGCGCACGGCCCTGCTCACCAAGATCGAAAAGCAGACCTTCCGCGCCTCGGAGATCGTGAACAACCTGCTGAACTTCTCGCGCATGAGCGAGGACAAATTCGAACCGGTGGACATCAATCAGATTCTCCACGACGGCCTGGCGCTGCTGGAACATCAGCTTTCGAAAAACGGTATTGAAATCCAAAAAACCCTCGTCGATCCGCTGCCGCCTGCGTACGGCAACCGCAGCCGCCTGCAGCAGGTGTTCGTCAACCTGCTGCTCAATGCCCGGGACGCCATGCCTTCCGGCGGAAGCATCCATATACGCTCCTCGTCGGAGCAGGGGCACATCTGCATCGATATCACCGATACCGGACGCGGCATGCCGGAAGAGGTTCTGCGCCACATATACGACCCGTTCTATACGACCAAGGAGGTCGGTAAAGGGACCGGACTGGGGCTGGCGGTAAGTTACGGCATCATACAGGAACACTCCGGACGCATCTTCGTCGAGAGCACACCCGGAGAAGGAACTCATTTTCAGGTCAAACTGCCGGTAGCGGCACTTTAATTTCCAACAGAAAGCATTATGAAAGCATCTACGGAGCGTAAAGACAAGGGCAATGTCCTCGTAGTGGACGATGAAGAGGTCATGCGGGATGTCCTGCAGACCCTACTGGAGGAAGACGGATACACGGCGGTGTTGGTCGGCACCGGCAAGGAGGCGTTGGAAAAGGCCGCCGACGGAGCCTTCGAGCTGGTGCTGCTCGATCTGATGCTGCCGGATACGAATGGAGTCGAGGTGATGAAGGACCTGCTCCAGATCGATCCGCACCTGGCGGTCATCATCATTACCGCTTTCGGCACCTATGAGAAGGCGGTCAAGGCCACCAAGCTCGGGGCCTTCGATTTCATTACCAAGCCTTTTAAAAACGACGACATCCTGCTAGCCGTGAACAACGGAATTCAGCAGCGACGTCTGATGCTGGAAAACCTGCAGCTCAAAGCCAATTTCAAGGAGCGGTACGATTTTCATAATATCATCGGCAAAAGTTCCCGGATGCAGGCCATTTTCGACTTCATCACCCATGTCGGACCCAGCCGCAGCACGGTCCTGATCTATGGGGAAAGCGGAACAGGAAAGGAACTGGTCGCCAGAGCCATCCATGTATGCAGCCCCCGCGCCGATCAGCCTTTCATCGCTGTCAACTGCGGCAACATTCCTCACGAACTGCTGGAAAGCGAGCTCTTCGGTCACGTCAAAGGGGCCTTTACCGGTGCCGCCGCCACCAAAAAGGGTCTCTTCGAGATGGCCCATGGCGGCAGCATTTTTCTGGACGAAATCGGATCCATCGGTTTCGAGATGCAGGCCAAGCTGCTGCGGGTGCTACAGGAGCGGGAATTCCGGCGGCTTGGCGGATTGGAAAGCATCCGTGTCGATGTCCGCATCATCGCCGCCACCAACCAGGACTTGAAACTGGCCGTCAACGAGAACCGTTTTCGCGACGATTTATATTATCGGCTGAACGTCATCAACATCACCCTGCCGCCGTTGCATGAGCGAAAAGAGGACATACCGTTGCTCGTCCATCATTTCATAAAAAAATACAATGCGGAGAACAACCGGGATATCAATGGCGCGGATGAAGAGGCCATGAAGATACTCATGGAGCACAGTTGGCCGGGAAACGTCCGGGAACTGGAGAATGTCATCGAGAGGGCGGTGGTATTGACATCCGGACCGACCATTGTCCAGGATTCCCTGCCGAAGAGCATCTTCCCGGGCCCGGAGAGCGACAGTCACCTCTCCGGAGATTTCAAACAGGAATTTTCTCTCAAGGACGAGGTGGAGAATTACGAGCGCAATCTGATTTTAAAAGCGTTGCAGAAGAGCGACGGCAACCAGAAAAAGGCCGCCCAACTTCTGCGAACCAACGCCACCACCCTGAACGAAAAGATCAAGCGTTTGCATATCCGTACGAAATGACGAAGCGGCAAAAAGCGCCGGCATCTTGCCGGCAAAATCTTTCGAATCAATACGGAATAAACACAGAAGAACGAAAAATCAACTTTTTGCCGCTTCGTCACGAAATGAATGATTTTCGAAAAGAATTCCCATTTTCACATGGAAAGAAAGCGAAAATATTTTATTTTTCGTTCTGCTGATTTCACGGATCGATGGGACGCTTGCGCTTCCGGTATTTTCTGGTGTTTCTCAACTGACTCTAAAAATTGGTAGGGGCACGGCGCGCCGTGCCCTGGCGACCGCAGGGTGAGGGCTTTCTTTGGGCACGGCACGCCGTGCCCCTACTACTGCTGAGACAATTTTCTATAGCGTGGTTTTTTTTACGAGACGATCCTCATCGATAGGGTCGCAATAGAGTCGATCCTGATAGTAAAACGGATCGCGTTTGTTGTTCCGCCTTCAGGCTGCGCCGCGTACATACAGGTTTTCATGGATCCATGGTATGCCGGCGCTCCCGGCATTTTCTGGTGTTTCTCAACTGACTCCAAAAGATTTGTAGGGGCACGGCGTGCCGTGCCCTGGCGACCGCAGGGTGGTGGCGCCCTTTGGGCACGTCACGCCGTGCCCCTACAACAGCCTATACAACGATTGCTTGTCGGCGCTCCCGGGAACGGTAACATTCGATGGGGAATTTTTCGAAACCCATTTCTATTTTCGCCGGCCCAATCCAAAAGGCGATCCACATTATTGAATATTTATTCAATATTTTGGATGTCGTCGACCGGTATTCTACCTCACTAGATTGTGACAATACCCTCGCATCCTACCTTAACACCTTTTTTTTCTTCATCTTTCCAATCCGAGTTCCATTCTGGCCATAGCATGGCATGATGTTTGCTTTAGAGAACACGAAATAGTTCTATCTAGTCGAGATTCCGATACGGATTAGATTTAACTCGTTCGGTTGTGCTTGTTTCCACGGGTAGCAACAACCGCCGGAAACAAGCGGTTTTTGGGTGAAGTAAACCCATGGGGTGCATGAGCCTTACCCCAGCAACTGTTTTTCACAATTTTCAAGGAGTCAACTTGATGCAACGCAGAAATTTTTCCTTTCTGGGAATATTCCTGATCACTGCCCTGTTCCTGTCCTCGGTGAATCTGCTGGCACAGTTCAACCGCGGTCAGATCTCCGGCTTTATCAAGGATCCCAGCGGGCTCTTTGTTCCCGGCGTGACGGTGACCGTAACCAACGAGGGTACGAAAATCTCCTCCACCGTAACCACCGAGAACAACGGCTATTACATCTTCCCCAACCTCGACGTCAGCTACTACACGATCAGCGTTGAGCTCACCGGTTTCAAAAAATACGTCAAAGAAAAGATCAAGCTCGATGCCAACGCCAAGGTCGCCCTCGACGTCACCCTGGAAATCGGCCAGCAGACCGAAACCGTTACGGTGACGGCAGCCGCTGCCGAACTGCAGAAGGACAGCGCGGCCCTGGGACGTATCGTAGAAGCCAAACAGATCGAAAATATGGTCGTCTTCGGCCGCAATCCGCAGAACCTGGTGCGCTTGAAGGCCGGTGTACGCGGTGGAGGCACCAGCGACGGTAACTCCAATACCGACGGCGGTTTCAATATCGCCGGCAGCCGCGGCGACGAAAACGTCGTCATCCAGGATGGCGCCATCCTGACCCGTACCCGTTCCGCCGGTCAGATCGCCGGTCCCCTCAACATCGATTCCATTGCCGAAGTTCAGGTGTTGACCTCGAATTACAACGCCGAATACGGACGCACCTCCGGCGGTCAGATCCGCTACGTATCCAAGAGCGGTACCTCGGAATTCCACGGCGGCCTTTTTTACAGCGTCCGCAACACCAAGCTGGATGCCAATACCTGGTCGCGCAACCGCAGCTCCCTGGCCAGCGAAAATATGATGCCTTCTCCCTACCGGTATAATCAGTTCGGTTTCGATATCGGCGGACCGATCAGCTGGCCCGGATTCAACACCAAGAAAGACAAGTTGTTTTTCTACTATGCGCAAGAATGGATCCGTCGTCGTTCGGAAGACACCCGCAACTGGACGGTGCCCTCTCTGGCCATGCGGCAGGGCAACTTCAGCGAGCTGCTGAATGCCAGCAACCGTTTCACCGGCAAACAGACAATCATCAACGATCCTCAGAGTTGCCACGGCACCCCTGTTGTCTGCGATCCGTTCCCCGGAAACATCATCCCGGCCAACCGCCTGAGCAAGAACGGGACCGGCCTCCTCAAATCTTACCCGGAGCCGATTGCCGGATATATCGGGACCGGCAGTACCAACTACTATGAAGCGGTGGCTGCTACCAGAAACTACGCCAAAGAACTTCTGAAGGTGGATTACAATCCGAACTCTCAGCACCGCATCAGCTTCCGCGGATCCCTCTACCAATGGTTCGAGCTGGGCAGAACGGAAACGGCCGACCGTCCGAACCGTTCGGCGACGGTCAGCTGGACCTGGATGGTCCGCAACAACCTGATCAACGAAGCCAGCTTTTCCCCGACGGTGGATGTGGTCAAGATCGACATCTCCCCGGACAACCTGGCCCGCTGGCAGAAACGTTCGGTGTACGGGATCGACTACCCCTATCTGTTCCCCGGAACCAAAGTCCGGGATGACAAGATTCCGACCCTCAACATCGATAAGCTCACCACCAACGACGGCAGCCGTTTACCTCTGGCCTCCGCCGGTCCGATTTACGTCCTGAGCGATTCCATGACCTGGATCAAGGGAACCCATACCTTCAAATGGGGCGTGGTCGTCGAACGATCCGGCGAAAACGACTACGACCAGATCAATGTCTCGACCACCATCCCCGGCGCCACCAATAACGCCAACGGTGCCTTCGAATTCAGGGACAACCTGAGTGGCGGAACCGGCCTGGGTATCGCCAATACGGCTCTGGGGCTCTTCAATAACTACGGCGAGGTCGGCCTGCGCGCCTACACCCCCTGGGTTTCCACTGCCTTCGATCTTTACTGGCAGGACACCTGGAAGGTGCGCCCCAACTTCACCATGGAATACGGCGTCCGTTACGTCTACTGGCCTCCCTGGAAGAGCGCCTGGGGTAACATCGCCGAATTCCATCCCGATTATTACAGCACCGCCAACCGTGCCGTCATCAACCGCGGCAGCGGCTATATCGAGAGCGGCGACCAGTACAACGGCATCGTTCTCCCCGGAAACAGCTGGCCCCAGGCCGCCAAGGATAGGTTCGCCTATGCTCAGGGCAATACCTATGACCGGCTTTTCCATGGACTCCCTGATGGCTTCGCCGAAACCAAGAAGAACGTCTTCGAGCCGCGTTTAGGTTTCGCCTATTCGCCGAACGACAAGACCGTCGTCCGTCTCGGAGCCGGCATGTTCCACAACCGCGTACTCCTCAACGACAGCACCCTGCTCGGCGGCAATGCCCCGATTCAGCCTATGTCGGGTGTGAGCGCCGGTCAGGCCGACGCCCCCGGCGGATCCGTACAACGCCAGTGGCCCTTCCTGATCACGGCCAACCCTTACAACTGGAACCATCCCACCTCCTGGGCCTGGAACCTCACCGTGCAGCGACAGCTGCCCTGGGGCCTGACCCTGGAAACCGGCTACGTCGGCCGTCGTTCCTACTACCTGCCGCGCGAGCGCAACCTCAACCAGCTGCGGACTGGAGAGCTAATCAAGGCAGAAAACAAGGGTGCCAATACCGACTTCCTGCGTCCCTATCACGGACTGGGAATCATCCGCGCCTCGGAACATACCGGCATGGGCTGGTACAACGGCTGGCAGAACGAACTCAACCGCCGTTTCCGCAACGGCCTGTCATTCGGACTTGCCTATACCTGGTCCCGGACCACCAACAACTCCGACGGCAAACGCACGCTGAACTCCAATACCTACGACGATTCCAACATGTGGGGCATCGCCAATTTCCACCGCAAGCACATGTTCGTCGGCAATGCCGTGTATGAAATTCCCTTCCTCAAGGGATGCGAGAATTATTGGTACGGCAAGGCTTTCGGCGGATGGACCATTTCCAGCGTCTTCGAGGTCCAGTCGGGAAGCGCAGTCAACGGCGGCGAACAGGCCTTCGGTGCCGGATGGCGCTCCTGGGATCAGGCCAAGGTCGGTACCGGCAGCGGCCAGCAGCCCTACAACCTGGTCGGCGACTGGAAGGTTTCCAGCCCGTCCTTCTCCGAGGGTGTGGGAAAAGACACCAATTACTGGTTCAGTCCCACCGCTTTTGCCATTCCTACGGAGGGAACTTACGGAAACGTGGGCCGGAATATCATCACCGGACCCAACACCTGGAACGTCGATATCTCCCTGCAGAAGATGTTCCGGTTCTGGGAGTCGAAATCCTTCTCCATACGTACGGATTTCTATAACTTCCCGAACCATCCGAACTGGAGCAATCCGGAGGGCAATCCGGGTAACGCCACCTTCGGCCGGGTGACCTCCAAGGGCGGCAACCGCGTCATCCAGTTCACCGGAACCATCCGGTTCTAGTTACACACCCATCGCGGAAAATCCATCTCCGCAAAGGAAGCAAAGAAAAGGCCCGGCGCCGAGAAGCGCCGGGCCTTTTTTCTTTCTCCGGACGACGGAAGAAAAGTGGGATAGAATTGACGAAGCGGTAAAAAGTGGCACAGACATTCTTGTCTGTGACTGAAACGTATGCCCAATGGGCATCTGGGAAAACTACACAGTATGATTTTTCACTTTTTTCCGCTTCATCAGAATTAAGCAATTTTAATAAGGAACAAACACCCATGCAGCTGACGAATAAAAATTGCTTGATCACCGGAGGAACCAAGGGCATCGGAGCGGCCACCGCCATGGCCCTGGCCGCCCAGGGGGCCGATCTTTCCCTGGTGGCCAGAAATCCGGACGAAGAGGCGAACCAGACCTGTCAATGTATCGAGTCGCTGGGAAGGCGATGTCTGCTGTTGCCGGCGGACATGGCCGATCCCGAGCAGGCAAGAGGGTGTGTCGAGGAGACCATCCGACGTTTAGGATCGGTGGATGTCCTGGTCCATGCCGCCGGCGGACCGGTGAACGGCGGGCTGCTGGAGATCTCCGAAGAGCAGTGGCACGCGGCTTTCCAGGTGCACGTCCATGCCATTTTCCACCTGTGCCGCGCCGCCATCCCCTCCATGCAGAAGAAAAAGGAGGGGGCCATCATCCTGGTTTCTTCCGTCGCCGGCATCCGCGCCCTCAAGACCAACATCGCCTATCAGGCCGTCAAGGGGGCGGTGCCGCAAATCGCCAGGGCTCTGGCCTTCGAGTTTGCCGACGACAATATACGCGTCAATTGTGTCGCCCCCGGAGTCATCCGCACGGCCTTTCACGCCCGGATGAGCCCCGAGGTGAAAAAGAACAATCTGGAGAACCGCATCCCTTTGCACCGCGAGGGGACCCCGGGGCAGGTGGCCGAACTGATACGCACCTTGATAGTCAACGATTATATGACCGGAGAAACCGTCACCATCGACGGCGGCTTGACCATGCGCATCTGCTGAATACGCTAGGGATAAAGCGGTGCCGGTTCCTCTTCCTCGGCCGGTTCCGGGGCGCCCTTGGGCAGATGGATGGTTTCCCAGAATTGCGGTCCGATAAACTGGAAGATCTCGGCCTTGAGGGTTTCCGGAGGGATGGTGCTCCCGGTCTCGCGGGGCGAGACAACAAACAAATCGCTTTCGCCCCATTTGTTGGTCGGAGTGATCTCGGTACCCTCCAGACGGTTCAGCCGCTGGGCCAGCCCCTTGGAATCGAGGTCGACATAGGGCACCTGCTTGATGATACGATACTCGAAGTGGCATCCGTTGATCTTCAGCACGGTGATGATCAGCTGCTTGCCCCTCTCCCGGAAGAGGTAACTCCTCGCCTGTGCCCCGGTCTCCATGATCATGATCCACCCGTCCCCTTCGTCGAGGCGTTCATAGCGTACATCGGGTTCGATCATCTTGCCGCGGCCGGCTACATATTCGTCGAGACGAAGGCAGACTTCGCCGATGATGCCCTTCATCTCCTCCGCCTGCATCCTCGGCAGGCGCCCTCCGACCTTGGCATCGTTGTACGGCTGATAGATCCAGAACATCCTTTTCAGGCGGTTGGAATAGATATCGAAGGGATAGGCCCCGCAGGTGGTGTCGAGGGAATCCTCCAGATGCAAGGCATCGAGGAGCAGAGGCGGAGTGCGCCGGGTTTCGAACAGATCCGGATGAGAAAGCAGCCACCAGGTTTTGCATACGTCTTCATCGCAATGATTGGCGTAAACCGTCCCTTGCAGCACATTATCCTTCAAGAAACCCAGTCGTTCCAGAATTCTCAGCTTCATGTGGTAATGGGCCTGAGCACAGGTGCTGCGGGTGGAAGACCGGTTCACCTTGGCATGATGATCCAGATTGAGATAAGGGCCCGGTTTAGTGGGTGTCTTCAGCTGCCACATGCTCACATCATCCACATAGCCGTCGATGGCAATGGAATAGGGATCGTGAGTCGCCATGAACTGTGCGAAGGAAGGCACGGTGACCCGAGGCCGGAGGATAAGTTCGAGCATATGTATTTATAACCCAGTCTTAAAAACCGGGAGAATATACCATAAATCGTTTTTCTCATCATTCTTTTGACTCTTTTATCGCTCCCGACATAGAATGTGGATTCCCTGACTGCAAAAGAGGATCCCTATTTTTATGCCCCATCGCTCACAGGAAAGCATAGCCATGCAGGATGCCCGGCGGCTGGCCCTGGCATGTAACGGTCTGTTGAAGCCGGAATGGACCGGCTTCCCGGTCCTTGGCCGCAGAAGCGGGGAGGAGAAAAGCAGGCAAGCGGCCTATAGGGTGATCGAACATTTCGGCTATCTGCAACTGGATACCGTATCGATTGCCGGGGCGCGCAGCCACGCCATCGTTTTGCTTTCCCGGCTGCAAGGTTTCGATCCCCGTATCGCTGAACAACTGCTACAGCCGGGAGAACCTCTCTTCGAATACTGGGGCCATGAAGCCAGCTGGATGCCGATCCATCTCTACCCCTACTTTGCCTTCCGCCGGCACGCCTACAGCCTGCACCCGTGGTGGGGCGACCTGATCGGAGCGCATCCGAAGATAGCGGATGCGCTTATTCGTCGCATTCGAGACGAGGGACCTCTCCGTTCCGCCGATATGGAAGGGGAACGAAAAGGAAAGGGCTGGTGGGAGCTCAAAATCGCCAAGCGGGTGGCCTCCGCTCTATGGTGTTCCGGCAGGCTGGCCATACGCGAACGCCGCCATTTTCAGCAGGTATACGATCTGCGGGAGCGGGTCATCGAAGAAAGATGGTATCGACAGAAGATCGACGAACCGGATGCCATGGAACGACTCCTTCTCCTGGCCTTGCAGGGTCACGGCTGGGCCTCGACCGGGACCCTGGTGCAAACCTGGCGGCTGCAGGACCGGTCCGCCACGGTTCGTGCAGCTCTGACGCGTCTGGCAGAAAAGGGACAGGTCGTTTCCTGCACCTTGATCGCCAAGGAAGGACAATCAGTGCCGGGTTGGATACGGTCCGATCATTTGGCTCTGGCCGATCGCCTGAGGCGCGTCAGGCCCCGTCGCGACCAGGGCGTTTTACTCTCTCCCTTCGATCCCCTGTTGTGGGATCGCCGCCGGGTAGAACAACTCTTCGATTTTCATCAGATCCTGGAAATCTTCAAACCGGCCGCCCAGCGGATCTATGGCTATTACTGCCTTCCCGTTTTGGCGGGGGAACGGCTGGTGGCTCGAATCGATCTGAAGGCGGAACGTAAAAAAGGCCGGCTGCAGGTATTGTCCCTGCGCTACGAAAATCCGTCGGGTAAACTCGCGTCGGCAGAAGACAGGCAGGCAACGGTCACCGCGCTCCGGCGCTATGCCGAGGCCCTGCAGCTGCAACTGCAGGCGGATCCCCCAGGGTTATAACCTTTCCATTCCGATTGGCTTGGCATACGGTCAGCGGATCCACAGGGCCTCGAAATTGGTCTGAAAATCGCGTATCACCGGCGATCCCTGGATGAGGACCATGTTTTCGAAATTGAATTCCTCGGCGTTTCTCGACCAGTTGTAGCTTCCGGTGCACAGGGTCTCTCTATCGACTAGCAGGTACTTATTGTGCATGATCCCTTGCGCAAGCCCGGCCATGAGCTTGATCTGAAATCCCGCCTGCTGCAAAGTCGGTATCTCTCCGCCGCTGTTGCCTGCCTGACTGGTATCGGCAACGATACGAATGGTCACCCCACGGTCTTTTGCCCGGAGAAGGGCTTCCCGTATGGAATCAGCGGTAAAGGAGTAGATGGCGATATCGATCGAGGATCGGGCCTTGTCGATCTCGGCAACAACCCGGCTTTGCACCCCACCCAAAGGAGAGAAGAGTGCCTCGATGGGGGTTTGGCCCACCGCTACCGTGCTGAAAACGGAGGACGTGTGATACCGCAGGGCGGTGACGGCCATAGTTCCGGAAGTGAGGCTGATCTCGGCTCTGCCGGCTGTGGCCCCGGGGAAGGTCTGGAACAGGAACGTAGCCTGGTGATGTCCGGGATCCATCTGCAGAGGCAAAGTTCCCACTAACGTACCGTCTTTTTTCCTTAGGGTGATCGTTCCCGTCACAGCCACCGGGTTGGGATTCACGATTGCATATCCGGTATGAAAACCGCTCTCCTCGTCGGCATAGAAATCGGCCCTGTTTGTCGGCATGGCTGCCGGAACCGAGGCCTCGGAATAGAGTACATTTTCATGGTAAAGCTGAAATACGGCATTCCCGTTTATACTTGCTTGCGGTGACACGGACACGGCCGCCCAGCCGGTGGAGGTGGTAGCGGCCTGTCCTCGGCTTTGCAGGCTGGCAGATCCTTCCGCAGGCAGGTCCAGCGAGAAGCTGCCCGCTTCGGTCTCTCCTACCTTCAGATTCATCGGCGATCCGTTTTCGTCAAAAAAAAAGACGGTTGCCGTGGTGGATACAGGGGACCGGTTGGTCAGGAGAATCGTGGTTTTATACCCGCCGCCGTCGGCAATCTGGGGAAAATACAGGGAGAAGTCGGCCGCATGGGAAACGGCCCCCCAAAAAAGACATAGAAGCAGCATCCTTCGAATAAAAAAAACCGAACATCGCAAAATATCTCCCTCCTACAAATTACATTTTTCCTGAGGGGCACGGCGTGCCATGCCCTGGCGACCGTTGGATGGGGACCGCCTTTGGGCACGGCACGCCGTGCCCCTACCTCAGGAATAATACTCCGGAAATTGCCGGTATGGCATGATAGTATTAACGGCATTTGTATAGGATGACTGATGGCGGTATTGGCTCTTGATCTCGGCGGCACCAAACTCTCCGGAGCGATTGTCGACTCCTCCGGCACCTTATCTTTTCCCCGACAGGAATTACTCTCCTCCCGAAAGGATGCAGATGTCGGTGATTTCATTCTCGCCTTTGCCCGGGATCTATACCGGACGGCGGGAGAAAACGGCACCTCGGTCACCGGGATAGGCATTTGTGTCCCGGGCATTGCCTATCCGGAGAGCGGAGATGTCTGGGCCCCCAACATCCCCGGCTGGAACCGTTATCCTCTGCGGGAGAAGCTGCGGACCTGCAGGGAATTCTCCTCGCTCTCCGTCGGCATCGGCAGCGATCGCGACTGCAGCATACTGGGAGAAGTCTGGCTGGGTGCCGCCCGGGGATGCCGCAACGCCCTCTTCCTGGCTGTCGGCACCGGTATCGGATTGGGAATCTATACGGATGGAAGGGTCCTTTCCGGAGCGCAGGGCATCGCGGGATCGATCGGATGGATGGCCCTCTGCGATCCTTTTCTCCCGGAGTACGAAAAGTGCGGCTGCTTTGAATCTTACGCCTCCGGACTCGGCATCGCCGATCGGATGCGCCATTTCCTGGCGGAAAACGGACCGTCTTCGGCGTACTGGCGCACCATCCCTCCCGATACGATCACGTTTCGCCACGTTTTCGCGGCCCATCAGGCCGGCGATACGGCGGCAGGCGAGATTCTCTCTCGTGCCATCCTTATGTGGGGCATGGCGACGGCCAATCTGATCAGCCTTTTCAATCCGGAACGGATCCTTTTTGGCGGCGGCCTCTTTGGCCCCGCCGTTGCCTTGCTGCCGCGCATCGCACAGGAAGCGGCCCGCTGGGCCCAACCCATAAGCATGCAGCAAGTCGAGATCCTGCCCGCCGGTCTGGGTACGGAAGCCGCCCTTTATGGTTCCGCCCGGATGGTCCTTCCTCCTTCGGAGTAATCCACCATGATGAACACCACCGACACGCGCTCCCCTTCCGGTTCCTCGAACGATTCCGCCACGGGATATTCCCGGCGCGGAATCATCACCGCCTGCTTTTTAGCCATACTCCTCTTCGGTGTATGCATCGCCCTGCTGGGTGTCGTCCTCCCCTCCCTCATGGAAGAGTTCCGTATCAATAAGACAGAAGCCGGCTCCCTCTTCTCCTGGATGAGTGTGGGGATGCTGATCGGTTCCCTCTGCTTCGGTCCGATCGCCGATCGCTATGGATATAAAGCGCTCCTGATCGTCAACTCCCTACTGATGCTCCTCGGGCTCGAGCTGCTGGCCCTTACGACCATCTTCGCCTGGCTTCCGGTGGCCATGTTCCTGGTCGGATTGGGTGGAGGCGTGATCAATGGCGGCACCAGCGCCCTGGTCGCCGATTTATGCGAAGGAAGGCGCAGTTCGGGGTTGAGCTGGCTGGGCGTCTTTTTCGGACTGGGTGCCCTGTTGGTACCTATACTCTTCGGGTCCCTCTCCGGGTCTATGGGCTACCGGACCTTGATCGCCGCCTGTGGCGGCGCCACCCTTCTGCCGGCCGCCCTCTTTCTCGGCCTGTCCTTCCCTGCCCCCAAGAACGCTCACGGAACGGCCTCGGCGGAGATCATGATCTTGCTGCGCCAACCGCTTCTGCTGCTCTTCGGCGCCGTCCTCTTTTTCCAGAGCGGTCTGGAGATGACCTTGAGCGGCTGGTCTGCCACCCTGATCAAGGAAGAACTGCACATCGAGCCGGCGCAGGCGGTGCTGTATCTGTCCACCTACTGGCTGGCCATGATGTCCATACGCATCCTGCTGCCGCCCCTGCTCAAAATCGCTCCCCGCAGAGCGCTTTTACCCTTTTTCCTGCTGTTCACCCTGGCAGGATCGCTGCTGTTGATCCGTTCCGATAGCCTCAGCGGCTTTATCGTCGGCCTGGCCCTGATCGGTTTCGGACTCTCGCCCATCTTCCCGCTGGTGCTGGGCATTGTGGGAGATCGCTATACCTCTGCCTCCGGAACCGCCTTCAGTATCTGTATGGTCATGGCCCTTTCGGGGGCCACGACCCTTCCCTGGCTGGCCGGAATTCTGGGAGATTTGTATGGACTGCGCCTTTCGCTCTCCATTGTCCCGCTTTCCTTGTTGTTGCAGGGCTTGCTCTATTTTTTGGCCATACGGCGGTTGATCCGCCTGACCTCCCAGGATGGAAGTCGGATAGAGTGAATCCAGAAGGCAGAAGACAGGGGACAGAGGTCGGAAGGCAGAAGATGGGAGGCAGAAGGCAGAATGAGTATGGATCAGGGCTGGAAATCTATGCGCACCAGAAACCATCGGCGAAAACACATAGGAGAAAAAATCCCAGACAATGATTCTGGATTCTGACTTCTGGATTCTGGATTCTGTTTCT
>CAZTVS010000062.1:0-1502 GCA_964617125.1 uncultured Acidobacteriota bacterium | reverse complement strand
AAAATCCCAGACAATGATTCTGGATTCTGACTTCTGGATTCTGGATTCTGTTTCTCCAAACACTTTATAATCCACTAAAACCATAATCGATATTTTAAGGGAGGAATATACCCATGTTAGCAACACAATGGCTGGAAAACGCACAACAGGTGATGAACCACCTCGGTTCCACGCAAACAGAGAACATTCGTCAGGCAGCCCTCTGGATGGCCGATTCGATCCAGGCCGAGCGATGGGTACACACCTTCGGCTGCGGACATGCCACCCTGCCGGTGGAGGAGATGTACCCCCGCATCGGCGGATTCGTAGGCTTCCATCCCATCATAGAACTTCCCCTCTCTTTTTTCACCCATATCGTCGGAGACATGGGCGTTCATCAGTTTGTTTTTCTGGAGCGGGTGGAAGGCTACGGACAGGAGATCATGAAGAGCCACCGTTTCGATTCCCGCGATACCATGTGGATTTTCTCCCATAGCGGTATCAACCAGGTCAATATCGACATAGCCATGGAAGCCCGGCGCATGGGAATGAAGGTGGTGGCCACCGGATCGGCGGCGGCCTTTGCTCAAGCGGCGGCGCGCCATTCCTCGGGCAAGAAGCTGTTCGATCTGGCCGACGTGATCATCGACACCTGCGTTCCCGCTGCGGACGCCTCCCTGGATCTCGCCGGACACCAGGACCGGGTGGGACCGCTTTCCACCATCGGATTTGTTTCCGCCGTATGGATGACCGTTACCACCGTGGCCGAAATCCTGGCCGAACGGGGAGTGAAACTGCACATTCATCCTTCGCACAACGCCCCGGGCGCGGAAACCGCAAGGGAAAGGCTGAATTCGGCCCTCGACGAGTACAAGCGCCGCATCACCTCGGTCTAAAGGAAAAAAGAAAAATACATTCGTGATGATGTTGCAAACAATCAGGAGGCTCGTAGTTCCGCGTTTACGCGGCACAAACTCAAAAAAGAACCATTCCGCTTACGGCTGCACCGCCTGAAGGCGGAACTACGAACCTCTTGTTATGCAGCGATTGACTTTGTATGTCCCAATCTCCCTATGGTTGGCGACAACTCACATCTGAACAGCAGCAGGAGCTTCTACATTGGCAGCAAGATCATAATGAGCCATGGCATTCCCCTCCCCATCGCCCCCTGTTTGCCGACCTGCAGTATCATATCACCGCATCCTGCTTCGAACATCAACACCACATCGGTCAGCGGCCAGAGCGATTAGATGCATTTACAGCCGCCTGCCTTACCTTGCTTAACGAATACACAAAAAGATCTTTGCCTGGTGTATTCTACCGAATCACTATCACATCTTAGTCGAAACATCGGATATATTAAATTTGTTTCGCGAACTTGGCAAATTCCATGGAAGGACATCTTATTTCTGGAACCGTGAGGAACAGACTTGAGGTCGGAAGGTTTTTATCGGGTCATGGATCGTGAAATCCGATCGGAACGGCATTTCTGGTCTACATGGAATTATATACATCATAATCCG
>CAZTVS010000061.1:0-26069 GCA_964617125.1 uncultured Acidobacteriota bacterium | reverse complement strand
GCTTGCGCTTTGCCATCCGCGAAGGCGGGAGGACCGTGGGCGCCGGCACCATCAGCGAGATTATTGAATAAATCGAGGTTTGGGCGAGGATGGTACTTTGCGGGAGTAACTCAGTGGTAGAGTCACAGCCTTCCAAGCTGTTGGTCGCGGGTTCGATCCCCGTCTCCCGCTCCAGATCTTTCTATCTTTTTTGCCAGGATTAAGGTGTCAAGGATATGCGCGAACAGATCATTCTGGAATGCACAGAGTGTAAAAATCGAAATTACACCACGATGAAAAACAAGAAAAAGACCACGGAAAGGTTGCAGAGGCAGAAGTTCTGCCCTTTCTGTCGGGCGCATAAGCCGCACAAGGAGACCCGTTAGGTCCGGAGACGGTTCGTCGTTACGGGGATGGAGGCGCTGTCTCTCATCCAGAAGACGGAAGAATAACCGGTTTGGCATTTAACCAATAGTGAGGCGTTACGGGGATTAGATTTTAGGACAGTAGCTCAATTTGGCAGAGCACCGGTCTCCAAAACCGGGGGTTGGGGGTTCAAGTCCCTCCTGTCCTGCCATTCCATGGATCGATCTTCCCGCGGAAACAATATGGCTTGGAATGAAAGTCTGATAAAAATTACGGATACAGTGAAATCCTGGCCAGGACGCACCCGCCAATATGTGCAGGAGGTGTGGGCGGAACTGCAGAAGGTTTCCTGGCCTTCACGCAACGAGGTGATGAGCACGACCCTCGTCGTGGTGGTCACCACATTCCTTTTTGGTTTTTATCTTTGGGTCGTTGATATTGCCCTGTCTTGGGGCGTAGATCGGCTTTTCCGAGCGTTCGGGCGATCCTGAAAGGAACCATGGCCAAAAAGTGGTACATCATCCATACCTATTCCGGTTTTGAGCGGAAAGTGGCCGAGAGCCTGATGAACCTTGTTCAGGCGAAAAGTCTGGAAGACAAGATCGGTCAGATTCTGATTCCCACGGAAGATGTGGTGGAAATGCGCAGTGGGAAACGGGTGGTGTCCTCCAAGCTGTTCTACCCCGGATACATTCTCATCGAGATGGAGATGGATAACGATACCTGGTATCAGGTGCGCCACACCCCGAAAGTGACAGGATTCGTCAGCTCGGGAAAAGATCCGATCCCCTTGACCGATGAAGAGGTAGAGAATATCGTGAATCGCGTCTCCGCCACCACGGAAGCGCCTAAGCCCAAGTTCATTTTCGAAGCGGGCGATTCGGTACGTATCGTGGATGGTCCCTTCAAGGATTTCAGCGGACGGGTGGAAGATGTCAATCTGGAGCGTAGTACCGTCAAGGTGAACTTGACGATCCTGGGACGTCCCACTCCGGTGGAATTGGAGTTCATCCAGATCGAAAAGGTATAGCAGTAAGTGTTAATAACCTTCGGCGCAGGCCGGAGAAACTCAACAGTAAAAGCATATGGCTAAAAAAGTTGTAACCAATATCAAACTTCAGATCCCTGCCGGGAAAGCAACCCCTGGCCCTCCTGTAGGACAGGCCCTTGGGCAACATGGGCTGAACATCATGGACTTCTGCAAGAATTTCAATGCCAAGACGCAGAAGCAGGAGGGATTGATCATTCCGGTGGTGATCACCGTTTACGCGGATCGCACCTATTCCTTTATTACCAAGACCCCGCCGGCCGCCGTGCTCCTGAAAAAGACGGCCCAGATCGCCAAGGGGTCGGCCGAGCCCAACAAAACCAAGGTCGGCAAAGTGACCATGAAGCAAGTGGAAGAGATCGCTCAGACCAAAATGCCCGATCTCAACGCCAATGATATCGAGGCAGCCAAGCGCATCGTGATGGGGACAGCGCGCAGTATGGGCCTTGAAGTCGTAGGGTAAAATATATTCTTTCGTTTTCATCAAAACGGGGAGGGCACTGAAAGCCCGTTTGCACCCGTATGGAGTTTCCCATGCCAAAAATTGGTAAAAAATTCGCTAAAGCGAAAGCCGCGGTACCGGACCGGCCGTTGACTTTGGAAGAAGCTGTACCGCTGGCCAAGCAACTTTCTTTCGCCAAATTCGACGAAACGCTCGAAGTATCCATGCGTCTGGGTGTGGATCCCAAGCATGCCGATCAGATGGTGCGTGGAACCGTTATCCTGCCCTACGGCCTCGGAGGCAAAACCAAAAAAGTCCTGGTGATCGCCTCGGGAGAGAAGGTCAAAGAAGCGCAGGATGCCGGAGCCGAAGAGGTCGGTGGGGAAGAATATGTCGAACGCATCCAGAAGGGATGGGTCGATTTCGACGCCGTTATCGCGACGCCTGATATGATGAAATCGGTCGGAAAACTGGGCAAGATCCTCGGTCCCAAGGGCCTGATGCCGAATCCCAAGACCGGTACGGTGACCTTCGAAGTCGGCAAGGCCGTGAAGGAAATCAAAGCGGGTAAGGTGGAATTCCGGGTCGATAAAACCGGAATCATCCATGCTCCGGCAGGAAAAATCTCCTTTGAAACGGGTCCTTTGACGCAGAACGTCAAGACGCTGATCGACGCCGTGATCAGGGCCAAACCGCGCACGGCCAAGGGCCGCTACCTGCGTTCGGTCACCTTATCGTCAACCATGGGTCCGGGCCTGCACATCGAACTTGGCAGCCTGGAAAAGATGAGCGTGTCCGGAGGAGTCTAACCCTCCTGCGCTTACAAGGCGGGATGGCGATGAATTCAATCTTCGGGAAATCGAACTTCCGAATCATAGGACTCTCAGGATCTATCACCCTGGTATAACAGCCAATCATCTTCATAGGGGATGGCAAAGTGAACAAAACAGAAAAACAAGTCAATATCGATCAGATGCATTCCGAGTTCCAGGATCTGAAGAACGCTGTTCTTATGGATTTTCGTGGACTCAAGGTCGTGGAAGTGACGGAATTGCGTCGTGGGGTCAGAAAATTATCCTCTCGCTATCTGGTGGTGAAGAATACGCTGGCGAAAAAGGCGTCGGAAGACTCCGATGTGCGCGAGGTCAGCAAACTTTTCCAGGGACCGACGGCCATCGCTTATACCAAGAGCGATGTGGTGGCTTTAGCGAAATATCTTTTGGAGTTTGCTAAAACCCACCCTAACCTGGTGTTCAAGGGTGCCCTGGTGGATGGCAAGGCGGTATCGGCAGAACAGTTGGATGCCATTTCCAAACTGCCGGGTCGACCGGAGCTGTTGGGCAAACTGATCTATCTGCTGAAGGCTCCCGTTACCAACCTGGCCACCTTGCTGAAAACACCGGTACGTAATCTGGCTTTGGGACTGAATCAGGTACCCAAATAGAAACTCATTCGGGCGGACCATAGTTACCATGCGAAAAGGACCCATGAGCCGGGTATCGCAAACCAGCTTGGTCGGCAGGATCATATCAAGCTTTGAAAGAGTTTTCTTCAAAGCAATTACACGGCATATAGCCATTTTTTAATTTTCCTTTGGAGGAACAAATGAGTATAACAAGAGAAGATGTCTTGAACTGGATCGACCAGGCATCCATGCTGGAAATTTCCGAGCTGGTAAAGGATATTGAGAAGAAATACAACATCACCGCCGCCGCTCCCGTGATGGCCATGGCCGCCGGACCGGCTGCCGGAGCCGCCGCCGCTCCTGTAGAAGAGGAGAAGACGGAATTCGATGTCGTGCTGACTGCCGTGGGCGATAAAAAGATCAATGTCATCAAGGCCGTACGGGAAGTAACCAGTCTCGGTTTGAAAGAAGCCAAGGACCTGGTCGAGGGAGCTCCCAAGGTTGTGAAAGAGGGCGTTTCCAAGGAAGAAGCCGAAAATATCAAGAAAAAGTTTGCCGAAGCCGGCGCCACGGTCGAGATCAAGTAGCCCCATCTCCTATCTACTTTTCGGTTTATCTGAAAAACTCATATGGAACTGGATTTTCTTGCGGCGGCGCCTGTATAATCGCAATTGCATGCGGGCGTCGCCGGGGAAGCTCCGGATTCGGAGGATGACGGTATAGTTGGGAACTTTTCCATTCCTTACCGCAAAGAGTCCTGCCTGCCGATCGGCAGCGCAGGAAGTAAGTGGAGCTTTGTTCGCCGCAAAGCCATTTTGTGTTTTTGGTCCGACGTTACGAACAAGACGCCCATAAAAACGGGTCGGACTGCTTCAGCAAGAGTGATTCATCGTAGTTCAACGGATACGTCCACTGGTTTTCCCAAAGGTCCGCAAAAGGGATGCTGTATCTCCTGGACGGATTTGGGAAATCCTCGATTCGGATAACGATCATCAAAGTAACGGTTCACTTGTAACGGGTTTTTGTGCGCCGCTGTTCTTGAAACAAACGCACTCGAGGGTGGGGCAAACCGGCCTGACGAGTCGTCAGGCAGGTAACTTCATTTCCATTGCGTCCCGGAGTTGAGATCCATGACATCAATCAATCCCGCAACCCATAACGTTTTCCGTCAAAGGAAAGATTTCGCCAAAATTCAGACCTCTATACCGATCCCTAATCTGATCGAAGTACAGAAGTTGTCCTATGACCGTTTTCTCCAGATGAATCTGTTGCCCTCGGAGAGGGATGATTTTGGTCTGCAGGCGGTTTTTAATTCCGTATTCCCCATCCATGATTTTCGCGGAACCTGCTCACTGGAGTATGTCTCCTACAGCATCGGCAACTGGCAATGCAATTGCGGACATCTGAAAGGTCTGGAGCATCTGCGCAAACCCTGCACGGAATGCGGTCAGATGATCATCACCGATCCCAACGGCGGAGAACATATCAATTGTAAGAGCTGCGGAACCCGCAATGACAATCAGATCGTTCGCTGCGAATTCTGTAATTCTCCGCTGACCCTGAACCACAAATACTCGGTCCAGGAGTGTCAGGAAAGAGGTATCACTTTTTCCGTACCGCTGAAGGTCACCGTTCGCCTGGTGGTCTGGGACAAGGACCCGGAAACGGAAGCACGCACCATCCGTGACATCAAGGAGCAGGAAGTCTACTTCGGCGACATTCCCATGATGACGGAAAACGGCACCTTCATCATCAACGGGACAGAGAGGGTCATCGTCAGTCAGCTGCACCGTTCGCCCGGCGTCTTTTTCGAAACCAACGCCGCCCGCAACTTCTTCCTGGCCAAAATCATTCCCTACCGGGGTTCCTGGGTCGAATTCGAATATGACGTGAAAAATATTCTTTACGTCCGCATCGATCGCAAACGAAAGTTCCCGGCGACCACCTTCATGCGCTCGCTGGGATTGGGCAGCGACGAAGAAATCATCAAAGCGTTCCATAACGTTTTTACCGCTCATATCGGCGAAGATAACCGGGTTTTTGTCACCATCAACACCGGCCTCGTTGGATTCAAGTTGAGCAAAGACATCATGCACCCGCAGAGCGGGACGGTGCTCCATCCTCAGGGCAAGAAGATCCAGAAGAGCACCCTGGGACAGATGCAGAAAGCCGGTCTGGACCGGATTCCCATGGAGCCGGAAGATCTGGCCGGTGCTTTCACCGCCTCTACCGTGGTACATGCAGAAACCGGGGAGATCATTACCGAAGCCAACCAGGCCATCACCCCGCAGCTTCTGCTGGCTCTCAGCAATGCCGGCATCCACTCCCTACGGATCTTCTTCCCGGAACGGGACGAAACCGGTGTGATCATTACCCAGACCATCGCCAAGGATCCGATCAAGAACCAAGAGGATGCCTTGATCGAAATCTACCGCAAGCAACGCCCGGGAGATCCGCCGACGATCGATACCGCCAAGGCTCTCTTCGAAGGCATGTTTTTCGATCCGCGCAAATACGATTTTTCCCGGGTCGGACGGTTGAAATTCAATATCAAACTGGGACTGGAAACCTCACTCGGCGACCGCACCCTGACCAAGGATGACTTTTGCAAGGTGATCGATTACTTTTTAAAATTGCGCCATGGCATCGGGTCAGTCGACGATATCGACCATTTAGGTAACCGGCGGGTACGAGCCGTCGGGGAGCTGCTGGAAAATCAGTTCCGTATCGGGCTGGTACGCATGGAACGGGCCATCAAAGAAAAGATGTCCGTCCAGCAGGAGATCAATACGGCCATGCCGCATGATCTCATCAACGCCAAACCGGTAATCGCTTCCGTCCGGGAATTCTTCGGCAGCAGCCAGCTGTCGCAGTTCATGGATCAGACCAATCCGCTTTCGGAAGTGACCCATAAGCGGCGGCTATCCGCACTCGGACCGGGCGGCCTCAGCCGCGAGCGCGCCGGATTCGAGGTGCGTGACGTTCATCCGACACACTACGGCAGAATATGTCCGATCGAGACGCCGGAAGGTCCCAATATCGGATTGATCTCCTCCCTGGCTTGTTATGCGCGTATCAACGAATACGGCTTTATCGAATCTCCTTACCGGGAAGTGAAGGAAGGTAAGGTCGTCGATTATGTCAACATCGTCAGTGCCGGGGATTCCAAATTCGCTTTTGCAAGCAAAATAGAAAAGAAACTGGTGGAAGCGGAAAATGCCACTCTGATCAAGGAGGGAAAACAGCCGGCGGTCACCGAGCCTTACTCCTTTTATCTTACCGCCTGGGATGGAGATGAACACGTGATCGCCCAGGCGAACGTGGAACTCGATGCGGAGGGGCGGATCATCGGCGAGCGGGTCAATGCCCGCCACCAGGGCAATTTTATTCTCGCCTCCCGCAACGATATCAAATATATCGACGTTTCTCCCAAACAGCTGGTCAGCGTTGCCGCCTCGCTCATCCCCTTCCTGGAACACGATGATGCCAACCGGGCTCTGATGGGATCGAACATGCAACGGCAGGCGGTGCCCCTGCTGCGTTCCGAGGCCCCTTTTGTTGGGACCGGTATGGAGTACATCACCGCCCGCGATTCCGGGGCGGTGGTCGTCAGCCGGCGCAGCGGAATCGTCGACACGGTCGATTCCCAACGCATTGTTGTGCGTATGGAGTCGGAGGAAACGGAAGGCGAAACTCTGTCGGTCCGCGACGCTGCGGTGGACATCTACAGTCTTACCAAATTCAAGCGATCCAACCAGAACACCTGCATCAATCAGCGTCCTCTCGTCCAGCGCGGTGACCAGGTCATCGCCGGACAGGTTCTGGCCGACGGCCCCTGTACGGAAAAGGGGGAACTGGCTCTGGGCCGCAACGTGCTGGTGGCCTTCATGCCCTGGCGCGGCTATAACTTTGAAGACGCCATTCTGGTCAGCGAACGGCTGGTGAAAGAGGACGTATACACCTCGATCCATATCGAGGAGAAAGAGATTGAAGCCCGGGACACCAAACTCGGGCCGGAAGAGATCACCCGCGATATTCCCAACGTCAACGAATCCATGCTCAAGGATCTCGACGAGAGCGGCATCGTACGTATCGGGGCCAAAGTCAAGCCTGGGGATATCCTGGTGGGAAAGGTCACCCCCAAAGGAGAGACCCAGCTCTCGCCGGAAGAAAAACTGCTCCGGGCCATTTTCGGTGAAAAAGCCGGCGAGGTGCGCGATGCATCTCTGGTATGCCCTCCGGGAATCGAGGGCATCGTCGTCGACGTAAAGATCTTCACCCGCAAGGGCGTGCAGAAAGACGTTCGGGCCAAATCCATCGAGGATGAAGTGGTCAGCAAACTGGAGAAGGACCTCGATGACGAGATCCGCATCCTTCGTGAGGAGCGGCAGAAGCGTACGATCGAATTTCTCTCCGGACACGTGGTGGAAAACGATATCATCGGCCGTGACGGGAAGCTCCTCTTTAAGAAAAAGACCCGGATCACCAAGGCCATGCTGGCCGAACTGACCAAGGCCGATCTGAACCGGGTCCGGGCCGATTTTAAGGACGACGCCGTATTCAACAAGATCAAGGACCTTGAAGATAAGACAGAGCGTCAGGTGGAGGTGCTCAACCGGCTCCATGCGGAAAATCTGGAAAAACTGCGCAAGGGAGATGAGTTGCCTCCGGGCGTGATCAAACTGGTAAAGGTCTACATCGCCATGAAGCGTAAATTGCAGGTCGGCGATAAAATGGCCGGACGGCACGGAAACAAAGGCGTCCTGGCGCGAATCCTCCCTGAAGAGGACATGCCTTACCTGCCGGATGGTACACCGGTAGAGATGGTGCTGAACCCGATGGGCGTGCCTTCGCGTATGAACGTCGGCCAGATTCTGGAAACCCATCTGGGATGGGCCGGGAAGATCCTGGGCTTGCACTTTGCCACGCCGGTATTCGACGGGGCCGCCGAAGAGGAGATCAAGGAATATCTGCGCAAGGCAGAACTTCCCAACTCGGGGAAGACAGAGCTGTTCGACGGAATGACCGGGCAGATGTTCGAGCAGAAGGTCACTGTCGGCTACATCTACATGTTGAAACTGTCGCACCTGGTGGATGACAAGATCCATGCACGTTCCATCGGACCGTACTCCTTGATTACCCAGCAGCCTCTGGGCGGCAAGGCGCAGTTCGGCGGACAGCGCTTCGGAGAGATGGAGGTCTGGGCCCTGGAGGCCTACGGAGCTTCCAATATCCTTCAGGAGCTTCTGACGGCCAAATCCGACGACATTCAGGGGCGAACCAAGATTTACGAAGCGATCGTCAAGGGGGAATCCACTTTTATTCCCGGAATTCCCGAATCGTTTAACGTTCTCATTCGTGAATTACAGAGTCTTTGTCTGGATGTCGAACTGATCAAGGGGCAGAAACGATCGCTCCGTCCGGAACCGAAGACGGCCATGGTGCCCTGATCGCAGTCAAGGACAGGGACCGATCGACGATATCGTTACAGAGGAATTTCCCCTAAGATAAACACTTTCATGACGGGAAGCTTGCCGTCAGGGGAGGGCAATTTGAGGACTTTAAGAGACCTGATTGAAAAATCTGATTTAATAACCGATTTCGAGAGTATTCGTATCGCTCTCGCTTCTCCGGAAAAAATTCGATCCTGGTCCCGGGGCGCGGTCACCAAACCGGAAACCATCAATTATCGTACCTTTAAACCGGAAAAAGACGGTTTGTTTTGCGCCAAGATCTTCGGTCCCACCACCGATTGGGAGTGCTTGTGCGGCAAATATAAACGCATGAAGCATCGTGGTATCGTTTGCGATAAGTGCGGCGTGGAAGTGACACTGTCCAAGGTCCGACGCGAACGCATGGGACATATCGAACTGGCATCGCCCTGTTCGCACGTATGGTTTTTTAAAGGTCTCCCGAGCCGTATCGGTCAACTTCTGGACATGAGCCTGCGTGACCTGGAACGGGTGCTCTATTTCGAATCCTATGTGGTTGTCTCCGCGGGCGACGCTCCCGTCAAGATCAAGGAACTGCTGCAGGAGGAGGCTTATCGCAAGCACCTCAAGGATTTTGCCGACAGTGATTTCCGGGCCATGATGGGTGCCGAAGCCATCAAGGAGCTGCTGCGACAGGTGGATGTGGCCACGCTGGCCGATGAACTGCGCGAGCAGATGAAGCAGGAAACCTCCCAGATTAAAAAACAGAAGTATGCCAAACGTCTGAAGGTTGCCGAGGCGTTCCGCAAGAGCGGAAACAAACCCGAATGGATGATACTCGATGTCATTCCGGTCATTCCTCCGGAACTGCGCCCTCTGGTGCCCCTGGATGGTGGCCGTTTTGCCACCTCGGATCTGAACGATCTCTATCGCCGGGTGATCAACCGCAACAACCGGTTGAAAAAGCTTATGGAGCTCAAGGCCCCGGAAGTCATCATCCGCAACGAAAAGCGCATGCTTCAGGAGGCAGTCGATGCCCTGTTCGATAACGGGCGACGCGGTCGCGCCCTGCGTGGGGCCAATAATCGTCCCCTGAAGTCCCTGAGCGATACCCTCAAGGGTAAGCAGGGACGTTTCCGTCAGAATCTCCTGGGAAAACGAGTGGATTATTCCGGGCGTTCGGTCATCGTGGTAGGTCCGGAGCTGAAGTTGAACCAATGCGGCCTGCCGAAGAAGATGGCCCTGGAACTGTTCAAACCCTTCATCTATCATCGCCTGGAAGCCATGCAGCATGCCAACACCATCAAGGGCGCCAAGGAGATGGTGGAACGCCAGGAACCGGTGGTTTGGGACATCCTGGAAGAGGTGATCAAGGACCATCCGGTCATGCTCAACCGCGCTCCCACGCTGCATCGCCTTGGAATCCAGGCCTTCATGCCCATCCTCGTGGAAGGGAAGGCGATCAAGATCTCTCCGCTGGTCTGTCAGGCATTCAATGCCGATTTCGACGGAGATCAGATGGCCGTACATATCCCCTTGTCCCCGGAAGCCAAGATCGAAGCCAAGGTGTTGCTGATTTCTTCCCGCAACGTACTATCTCCGGCCAGTGGACATCCTATTGCCGTTCCGACGCAGGATATCGTTCTCGGCTGTTACTATCTGACCAAGGCCAAGCCGGCAGCCAAAGGGGAAGGCAAGTCGTTTGCCAGTATGGAAGAAGTTCTTTTTGCCCTGGAAAACCAGCACGTGGAACTGCTTACCCCCATCCAGCTTCGCTATTCCGGAGACCTGATCGACATGACCGTGCAGCGCGACGATCAGGACATTCTGCACACCGATCCGACACGGGTGGAAAACTATCACCTGGAGACCACGGTCGGCAGAGTCATCTTCAACGAGCATCTGCCTAAGGACATTCCCTTCGTCAACGGCCTGATGAAGAAAAAGGGGTTGGGCCAGCTGGTCAACTACTGCTATCTGAAGCTCGGCCTGGAAAAGTGCGTGGAAATGCTCGACGACCTGAAGGAACTCGGCTTTCTCTATGCCACCCGCGCCGGCCTTTCCATCGGTATCGAAGACCTGATCATTCCCGCGACCAAACCGCAAAAAGTGGAGAAGGCCCGCCAGGATGTCATCGAAGTGGAGCAGCAATATCTGGAAGGGGCCATCACCCGCGGCGAACGTTACAACAAGGTGATCGAAATCTGGTCGAATGTCACCGAAGAAGTGGCCAACGACATGTTCACCAATATGGCACGGCTGGATCGGGAAGGCAAGGAGATGAATCCGATCTATATCATGGCCGATTCCGGAGCCCGCGGCAGCAAACAGCAGCTGCGCCAGCTGGCCGGTATGCGCGGATTGATGGCCAAGCCGTCTGGGGAAATCATGGAAACGCCCATCACAGCCAACTTCCGGGAAGGCCTGGGCGTACTGCAGTATTTTATCTCCACCCACGGCGCCCGCAAGGGATTGGCGGATACGGCATTGAAGACGGCCGATTCCGGCTATCTCACCCGGCGGCTGGTCGACGTATCGCAGGACGTCATCATATCGGAAAACGATTGTGAGACCTTACGTTCGATCCCGGTAACGGCCATTTATGAAGCCGGAGAGGTGATCGAACCCCTGCGCGACCGCATCATCGGCCGGGTCGCCTTCGAAGATATCAAGGACCCCTTGACCGGTGAGACCATCGTATCCAGCAATGAGGAGATCACCGAAGACCTTGCCGCCCTGATTCAGGCCACCGGCATCGAGCAGGTACGCATACGATCCGTGCTCACCTGCCAGTCGAAGCGGGGTGCCTGCCGGCGATGTTACGGACGTAACCTGGCCACCGGTCGCATGGTGGATATCGGAGAAGCGGTCGGAGTCATCGCCGCCCAGTCCATCGGTGAACCGGGCACGCAGATGACCATGCGTACCTTCCACATCGGAGGTACCGCCAGCCGTATTTCGGCCGAGTCGACCGCGGAAGCCAAAACTCCGGGCATCGTCAAACTGATCAATGTCCGTTTCGTGACCAATAAGAACAACGATCTGGTGGTCATCAACCGTAACGGTATTCTGGCGATCATCGACGAACGCGGACGGGAAAAAGAGCGGTATTCGGTGGTCTATGGCGCGACGCTGAAAGTCAAAGACAAACAGAAGGTCAAGGCAGGCCAGGAATTGGTCATTTGGGACGCCTATACCTCGCCGATCATGACCGAAGTCGGAGGAACCGTCGGATTCAAGGACGTCATCGAAGGCGTTACCATGAAGGAGGAAACCGATGAGGTCACCTATCTGCGGCAGAAAGTAATCGTCGAATCTCATGATGAGAAGAAACAACCGCAGATCGTTATCAAGGGGGAAAAGGGGAAAGTGATAAAAACCTATCTCCTGCCTTTGAAGTCGCACATCCAGGTGGAGGCCGGAATGGAGGTCTTGCCGGGCGATATCCTGGCTAAAATCCCCCGGGAAACGACCAAGACCAAGGACATCACCGGTGGTCTGCCCCGCGTCGTCGAACTCTTCGAAGCCCGGAAGCCCAAGGAGACGGCGGTTATCACCGATGTTCGCGGCCAGGTCAAATACGGCGGCATCGTCCGCGGTCAGAGGAAGGTCATCGTGGTCGCCGAAGACAACGAAGAACATGAATATCTGATCCCGCGCGGCATCCATGTGAATGTCCAGGAGGGCGAGCATGTGGAAGCGGGTGATCCGCTGATGGACGGCCCGCTCAATCCTCACGACATCTTGCGGGTGTTGGGACCGGAAGAACTGCAGCGCTACCTGGTGAACGAAATCCAGGAAGTCTATCGGCTGCAGGGTGTGAATATCAACGATAAGCACATCGAGGTGATCGTTCGTCAGATGCTGCGCTGGATCAAGATCGAAGATGTGGGCGACAGCGATTTTCTTCTGGACGAACAGGTGGACAAGTTCAAGTATCAGGAAGAGATCGAACGCGTGGAACGCCTGGGTGGACGTCCGCCCATCGGCAGGCCTTTACTGTTGGGCATCACCAAGGCGTCTTTGAGTACCGATTCTTTCATCTCCGCCGCCTCTTTCCAGGAGACCACGCGCGTGCTGACGGAATCGGCCATCAGCGGAAAGGTCGACTTTCTGCGCGGCCTGAAAGAAAATGTCATCATGGGCCGGTTGATTCCTGCAGGAACCGGACGGGACGATCATCGTCAGGCACAGCTGGAGAAGGAACTTTTCGGACCGATGCAGACCCACGATATGGAATCGGACGATTCTCATACCAGTGGAATTACCCTATTCGATTTTTCCATCAACACCCTGACCAAGGATTTGACGACCATTCCGGATAGCGAATAGTTCCAGCGCATGACCCAAAAAAAGGGGCAAGGTCTTCCTTGCCCCTTTTTTTATGATGTTACCGGTTTCCGTCGGGCAACCGTTTTAAAAGAATGGGTATCGTCATGGTTGCGTCCTGGAAGACGGCCGTAAAGGGAACTTCCTGTCCGAAAGAGTCAAGAGTATAGACCTGCAGATTGGATTTTTCCGGATTGAGCACCTGAATCGTCAGCCGGCAGGAGGAAGTGGGAGCGGACAGGGCACAGTTGACCGGATCGACCTGGATCGATGCCGTAAATCCGACGGCACCCGTTCCCTGCAGGGTAATGGTCGTGATCAGCCTCTTTTCGCCGTTGACGATCTCATATAGGGAAACGGTGCTGGGAGAGAGGGTGATCCAGGGGAGGAGGGCGGTGAGCTGTTTTTCGGAAAAGATGCCCGTCAGAGCCTTGTTTTGTTCCTCAGCTCCACGCACCCATAGTTGTAAAGGCAGGCTGTCGGGATTATCGACCTGCAGGCTTACCGAACAGACGGTGCTTCCATAGGGGATGGTGCAGGTTGACGGATTGGCCGTCAGGGTGGCCTTTCCGCTGGAGGAGGGCTCGATGGTCAGCACGCCGGCAGCAGCGGAGAGTGGAACGGCCTGACCCTGATTATCGCTGCCGATGATGTTGTCGACGGCCAAGTAGTAATTTCCTATCGGGGCACCGGTGGCTATGGCTATGGTCAGCTGGATTACGGTGCCGTCGCCGATATTGTTGCTGTGCAGTCCGGTAAGGGAAAATCGTTTCCGGTTGGCGGCAACATCGGTGGTGCTGAGTTCTTTGCCGGCAATCGTGGCTGCCGGTCCGGTTCCGCCGCTGACGGCAAAAAGGGAGGAATCATACGTCAGATCGAATTGAAACCCCGAGATGGAGTTGCCTCCGGTGGCCAGGTTTATTTTCATGGAAGCGCTGGATCCCGGTACGCCATAGGCAGGAAGCATTCGCAGCAGAATGTTCGCGGAGGAAGATGTCGTGGCGGCATGGGCCATCCGCTCTCGGGTGGCAGGATCCGTCAAAGAAAAATCGGATTTGGAGTCGATTGGCCTAATCGGCTCGACAATGGTAAGGAGTCCATCGGCAGAGTTCAGCGCCACGATTCCGGCATTCTCGTCGCTGGCAGAAATGTTGGAGAAAAGCAGGGGGTAAGAACCGGAAGGTACCGAGTTGCCTAACCGGACCTTCAGGGTGAGGAGAATGCCGTCGGGGAGAAGGTTTTGATTCAGACCGGCGATGAGGATTCGTTTCACTCCGGGTGCCGGATCGGATACCAGCAGGCTTTTATAGGCAGCTGCGGTCGCTGGACCCGCTTCCATGGTCAAGACGGAAAGCGATTCGGCAGGGAAGGAAAGGTCAAATTGCATGGCTGCCACCCGGTCCCCTTGGGACAGATAAACGACGGGTATCTGGGCAATTGTATCCGGATTTGCGGAGATTTTTCCCAGGGACAGTTGCCCTGCCGATAACCAGGCCGAGCTGCAGAAAAAGAGGCATAGGGTAAGAAGTATCCTTGTGCGCATGATGTGGCTTCCTTTAATAAAATGTTTTTGCGTTGATCAAGCATACCATACAATTAGGCTCCGGTCATTTCCTGAAGAAAGTGTAATCCGTAGAGAGGGATGACGGGGTTTGGTACGGTTCTGTTATTTGTAATCGGAATGATTGCCCATATAAAGGAGAAGAGAGAGCATGTTTACCGATGAGGAAGAAGAACAATTACAGGAGTTTTACGCCATGGCGCCGGATCCGGAATCGGTCATTTCTCCGGAGGAACTGCATGGCCTGTTGTTTGGACTGGCCATCACCCCGGAGGATCTGGAACCAACGGAGTGGTTCGACGATTTGTTTGGAGATTGTCCTCCCACCTTTACCGAAGCGGGAAGCAGGGAAAAAATTTTGGGATATCTGCAGGAGATGGTCAAGCGGCGGAAGGAATGGAACCGCGCCGGTGAGTTGTCTTTTCCCTTTGATTACGATCAGATGGAGGACGAGGACATGGATCTCATTTTTGACTGGGCTTATGGTCTTTTTGCTGCTTTGGCCCTTCGTCCCGATCTGTGGAAGCTCCAGGCGCTGAAGAGCAATAAAACCTTTCTGATCGAAGAGAATGCCGACCCCAGTCCCGAGGATTTATTGACCCTGGGCGTCTCCATCATAGCCGCAGCGGCCTTCCCGGAGGAGGTGGAATCGCTGGTCGTGGAGGAAGAATCGGAAGAAGCGAAAAAGCGAAAGAAAAAGCAAAAAGAACCGGAGGAAGATACCCTCTCCCTGGTGATCAATACGATGCCGTATGCCGTAACGATTCTACAGGAATACGCGGAAACCAATTCCTCGCGGGTGCATTGATTTTCAGAAGGCTCAGCTTGTCGGAATAGCTTCTGCGGGTCCGGCTCGATTCTTCGAGCGGTAAACGGACAAAAAAGGCGGCAATCGTGAAGGGATTGCCGCCTCGTCGGACCTCTGCCCGGATACACGAAAGTGTCCGGTTAAAACGGAAAGAGCCGCAGCTATTTTTTTCCGCCCTTGGCGATATCCTTCATGATGTTTTCCCCTTCATTGACCATCGCCATGGTCTTTTTGCCCATATCCGCGGTCTTGTAATAGCGTTGGGCTTCCGCCTCTTTCTTGAATTCGACAAACGCCTTTTCCACTTTCGCTATCTGCTCCTCTATCTGCTGCTTCTGTTCCGGCTTGTAGATGGCGCTTCGGTTCTGGTAGTCGGTCTTCAGGCTTTGCAGGCGATTGTCCACCGTAGCGATCCAGCTCTCGGTTTCCCTCTTCTTGAGTTCCCTGGCGGTCTTTACTTGACGCAGGCCCAAATCCGCCTGGGTCTTGGCCTTGATCAGATAGGGTTTAGATTCTCCATATTTCTTTTCTGCCAGGAGCTTTTGCGCTGTAGCCCAGGCGGCGTAAGCGTCTTTTACCGCCTCCACATTGTATTCGCCGGCTTCGATGGTATTCAATTCGTTTATGGCCAGCGATGCCGCTTCCATCTGTACCTCAGGGGCAGAAGAGCAACCGGTGTACAAGCAGCATGCAAGAATGGAACAAATGCCGACGAAAAAGGTCAACGATCTTTTTTTCACTTGTCTACCCTCTCTTTTCTCAAAGCGCCTTCCACCGGTAATCTCGGCCGAAGGCGCGGTTGTATAAAAAAAACAATTGGATGGGATAAGTCACCCGTTATTTCATGGAATCGCGCGCCTGCTGAATGATGGCCGCCGCTCCCTTGGTGTTGCCCCGGGTCTGCTGCTGCAGGTCGTACAGCTGCTTCCGGGCATCCTGGGAGGTGGAACCGTCCAGTACGAAGGCCTTGGCGAAGGACATGCAGGCTTCATCGGTCCGTCCGCCGCGCCAGAAGAGGAAACCCAGCCGATAATGGGCGAAATCGTTTCGCTTATTGGCTTTGACTGCAGCATCGAAATTCTTGGCGGCTGTGGCTACGTCGTTGTTCACATAAGCCTTTTCGCCGATGGCGCCGAGAGCAAAGGACTTCAACTGGTTGCTTTTCAGGGTCCACTGTTCCTGCGTCACTCCTTCCGGTTTCTTGGCGGTTTGTACGATCTGTAGTGCCCTTTGGGCATAGGCTGCCGCCTGGTTCATATCTTGCATCTGCCAATACATGGTAATCAGTTCGGTCAGCATGTCCAGATTGTTCGGATCATGTTTGATGGTACGCTCCGCCCAGGTGAGAAAGTTCTGCCCGTCTTTGAGGCTCTGGTATGCTTTGGCAACGAAGTAGGCCGTGTTGGCATTCGGTGCCTGGGAATACAGTTTGGTACCGAAGGCCACCAGTTTTTGCGGATTGCCCAGTTTCTGATAGCTTTCGCTCGCCGCCAGGATCGATGCCTGGTCGCTGGGCCGGTGCGTAAGATATCTTTCCGCGGCGTCCGCCATGGCCTGCCATGCCCCTTTGGCCCGGTAGCCGGTGTAAAGTTTTGCGTATTCGTAAGCGATGTTGGGATCGAGAGTGGATTTTTTATACTTCTGGATAAAATCCAGGATCAGCTTCTGTTTGGCCGTCGTATCCTTTTCCTGGCTGGCCTTCTCATAAGCTTCATACTCCTCCGGCGTTGGTCCATCCTGGGCGAAACACAGGATGTCGGCGTACAAACCGATGATGCAGATAATCAGGGGAATGGCCGCGAAACGTATCTTTCTCATTATGTCCTCCTCGGAACAATTGGATCAAAAGAACAATAGGTTATTGCTTTGTTTCTGATGGATGGATTATAAGCACAGAAGGCGATTCCGTCAAAGGGTAATAGTATAATTTTCCATCTGCACCGGAATGGAAACATACAAGATGGATAGATGCCGTTTTCCCGGGTATGGGCGGGAACCGTGGGGCACGGAAAAACCAATAAAAAGAGTCATCCGTGAGAAATAAATTATCATTCTGTCCGATCTTTTCTTTCTTTTACCTATTTGCTATTGTTACACTACATGCCGGTCGGCAGAGGTGGAGGAATATGGTTATGGAGCAAGCCAAGCGGTTCCGTTCGTTTTTCCTGACGTACGCCGGGTGGATGGCGTTTGGGTTTACCCTGGCAGTGTTAATCGGATGGACCATCCATGCAGGCGCGTATCTTGAGGGTTCCGCCCTTCGGACCGACGAAACCTACCGGTTGGTTTTCAGTCGCGAACCGAGTTCGGCTTATCTTGGATCCGTCATTTCCCCTTCCGTAGAAGTCCGGCTGGTCGATACCGCCGGTAATCCGATATCCCAGGCAGGTGTGGAGGTCACGATCTATCTGCGGGAGGGAACCGGTTCCCTGTCGGGAACGACCATCAAGCGAACGGAGGCTTCAGGAAGCGTCCTTTTCCAGGATCTGAGAATCGACCGTCCCGGGAGTAAGGTGCTGTATGCCTCCGCCCTGGGATTTCAGCCTGCCACCAGCCAGCCTTTCCCTGTCGGACTTTTATCCAGACTCACCTTTGCGCAACAGCCGACGAACGCCCTACTCGGTGAAAAAGTGGTTCCGGCGATCGTCGTGCAGACATTGGATGACCAGGGATATCTCGCCTTTGCCGGCAATGTTCCCATAGCCCTGACCCTGACCGTTGGAGAAGGAAATATGAAGGGGACGAGGATGCAATTGACGTCGGGTTCGGGGAAAGCGGTTTTTAACGATATTTCTTTTGACACTCTGGGGACCAAGATGTTGACGGCCACATCTCCGGATTGGAATTCCGCTGTCAGCAACAGCTTTCAGATCCATACGGTCATGGCGAAACGGTTGGCGTTTGTGCAACATCCGAGCAATACCCTGGCGGGGGCGGTCATGCTTCCGGCAGTCACCGTGAAAGTCACAGACGATGCCGGAAGGCCGGCTGCGGACTACACGGGACCGGTGACCCTATCGCTGGCAGAAAATCCGGGGGCGGGAGTTCTCCAGGGAACGCTTACCTCCTCGTGCGTGGCGGGAGTGGCCACTTTCACCGGGTTACATATGGCACAAGAAGCCGAAGGCTATACCTTGCGGGCGGAGGCAACCGGCCTGATACCGGCGGTCAGCAAACGATTCAACATCTTTACGGCCCATCCCAACCGCTGGACAAGCAACGGACCGGACAGTACGGCTGAAAGGCTGGCCCTACGTCTCCTGACGGTCCACCCCTTTCGCAGCGGCATAATCTATGCGGTCGGCCCTGGCGGAGTATGGAGAAGCACTGACAATGGGGCCAACTGGACCGAGGCCGACAGCGGTCTGCCTTCACCTGAAATCCACGCCCTGGCCATTCCCTGGCAAACGACGGATGTCGTATTGGCTGGAACCGGCAGCGGTCTGTATCGAACCATGAATCGGGGAGAGAATTGGGAGCCCTTCGGCGTGGGATTGCCTTCCGGTGCCGTACACTCGCTCGCTTTCGATCCGACCTCGGATTCCAATGTGTATGCCGGGACGGTTCTGGGCGTATATAAGAGTACCAACGGAGGCGCCGTCTGGAGTCCATCCCATCGGGGATTGACACAGGCTTATGTACGATGCCTGGCCATTCCCCGAGGGGCGACCAATACGGTGTATGCCGGTGTGCCCGGCATGGGTGTATTTCAGAGTGCGGATGGCGGGGAGACCTGGACGGCCATGGACAGCGGGCTACCCGATTCGGATATCGTAGACTTGACGGTCCGGCCCATTTTTCCCTTTACCGTCTTCGTTGGACTAAGAAACCGCGGGGTATACAAGTGGAACGATTCCAACTTCCGCTGGGTGGAAGCAAATGCTGTCGCCACTCGAGCGGGAGTCACCTCTCTAACGATGCATCCGGGAAATCCGAAAATACTGTATGCCGGAACCGCGGCAGGGGTTTGCAAGAGCATCGATGACGGAGTCAACTGGAGTCAGGTTACGGATTCCTCCGTTGCCTTGCCGCCGGTATACGATATTGCTTTCTCGGCCCAGCCTCTACCGACCCTATGGGCAGGGACCTCCGCAGGTGTTTTCTCCATGTTCGGTGGTAAGGCAAGCGAATTGTATTTCGCTCAACAGCCGGCGACCGGGGCTCCCGGCATGAGGCTCGATCCTCCGATTCAGGTTCAGGTGGGCGACAATCTGGCAGATGCCGTTGCCGGCAGCGGGGCAATGGTTACTTTGCAGTTGAGCAAGGGTACGGGGATTCTATCCGGAAGCACTGTCCAAAGTACGGATGGATATGGAATCGGACGATTTACCGATTTGAGTATCAATCAAACCGGAGTGAAGGGGTTGACCGCCTCCAGTCCGGGGCTGTTATCGGTCGCCAGTCAGGACTTCTATATCAATCTTCCGGCCTGGGGCCTGGCCTTTCTGCAGGCGCCGCAGACGGCATTGGTCGGGCAAATAACCGCGGTTGATTTTATCGTTCAACTGAGGGACCGTCAGGGCGGTGACGTTCATCTGGCCGGAGTGCCGATCACCTTGGCTCTAGAATCCGGGCCCGGTTTAGCCGGAAAGAACCTGCAGACGACCGACTCGATGGGCAGGGCAACTTTCAGCGGCGTGTTGTTCGATTGGGCAGGACAGCATAAGGTAGTGGCCAGCAACCCCTCGCTCGTAATAGCGGTCAGTGAATGGATTTCCGTCGTCCGTCCGGTGGCCACCCGACTGGTCTTCGGGCAACAACCGCAAAACACGGAGAAGGGGAAAGTGATCCGTCCGGCTGTCCGTCTGCATGTTGTCGATCCCAACGGCATCTTGGTGGCTGATTCTTACAACCTCGCGACCATCTCGCTGCTGGAGAATCCGGGCGGTGCGGAATTGACCGGAACGTTGACCGTTCCCCTGATCCAAGGGACCGCCCTGTTTTCCGATCTGCGTATCGACAAGCCGGCCAATCGCTATCTTCTCCGCGCCGTTTGCGGATCGTTTCAGGTCCATAGCGACTGGTTCAACGTCTATGAGACCCAGTGGAAGGCCTGGGCCCGCCAGGAGCCGTCCGATGTATCGATTCTTTCCCTGGCCGTAAATCCCGCTTCTTCCGATACGCTTTATGCCGGTACCGACCGGCAAGGCCTGTATCGCAGTACGGACGGAGGCTTACAGTGGGGGAAGCTTGCCGAGCAGACCGGTCTTCCCCAGATCGGAAATGAGAAGTTGAATGCCGTCGTCGTGCATCCTCTTTTTCCCGCCGTGATTCTGGTGGGCACCGAAGATCATGGTGTTTTCAAGAGCACCGACGGAGGGACTACCTGGACGGGCTCCAATACCGGTCTCGCAAGCAAGGGAATACGGGTGTTGGCGCGAGCGCCCTCTTCCCCTGATTCCTTCTGGCTGGGGAGCGACCAGGGTGTGTACCGGAGCGGGGACGGCGGTTCTGTCTGGATCCCCTGCCATTCGGGTCTGGACGGGGCCTCCATATGGGCCTTGGCCATCGATCCGGAGCAGGAACATATTTTGTATGCCGGAACCGCGGCCGGGGGTGTCTTTAAAAGTATGAACGGAGGTATTGCTTGGAGTGCCGCCCATCAGGGTTTGACGGGTCCTGCCCTGTCGATCAGGGCCCTGACCATTCAACCCAACAACCGTCAAACCATCTTTGCGGCCACGGGGGCAGGGGTGTATCGCAGCAGCAATGGCGGAATCGATTGGACGGCAGCCTCCGCAGGTCTTCCCGGGCCGGACATTTCTGTGTCGGCGCTGTCGTTCAGTCCGGGTTTGCCATTAACGCTCTATTGCGCCACATCGGCCGGAGTATTCCAGTGGATGGATGGGGAACAGAAGTGGGAAATCCTTTCCGGAGGAGCAGTGGACTGGTCCGGCCTATCCTCTCTATTGGTGGTCGACGGCAAGCATCGGGCTGTCTATGCCGGTGGGGCAGGTATCTATACGATACGCTTGAGAGGCCCACAATTTATTTCCGTCCTGTCCCGATAAAAATCTGCTCCTGGCTTCGAGCCTCAGGATAGGATGTCTTCATGGGGCGGCATCAGGGAGGGGAGGTGAACGGATTCGGGGCCCAGATAAGTGATACGGTTTCTCCCGTTCTGTTTGGAGAGGTAAAGGGCCTGGTCGGCCAATCGCACCAAGGTAATTGCCGAGGCATCTCGGGTAGGAACCATGGAGGTTACACCGGCACTGATGGTTACCTGTTGACCGACGGGAGAGGAAGGATGGGTGATTTGCAGAGAAAGAATCCTTTGCTTGAAGATCTCAGCCAGGAGAAGGGCCCCGTTTTTTTCCGTACCCGGCAGTAAGCATACAAATTCTTCTCCTCCATAGCGGGCGATCAGATCGCTTTTTCGCTTTACGGCCTTGGATAGAGTCTGGGCGATCTGTTTCAAACAGCAGTCCCCTTCGGGATGTCCGTAATGGTCGTTGTAGGCTTTGAAGTGATCGACGTCGATCATGATCAGCGAGATGATGGAGGAATCCCTATCCAAACAGGAGTTCCATGTCATTTCCAGATACTGGTCGAATCGCCGGCGATTGGCGATGGTAGTCAGTCCGTCGCAGTAGGATGTGTTTTCCAGAAAATCGCGATAACGTTTCAACTCGGCATGGGTTTCCACCCTGGCCTTGACGACCACGGAGCTGAAGGGCTTGGTGATAAAATCGACGGCGCCGGCGCGAAAGCCCTGGATTTCGTCCTCTTCGCTGCATTTGGCGGTAATGAAGATAACCGGAATGTTCTGCGTGCGTGGATCGTTTTTCAGGATGCGACAGACTTCCAACCCATCCATGCCGGGCATCATGATGTCCAGGAGGATCAGATCGGGAGGGCTTTTGGAAAAGGCGATGTCTAAAGCCGCCTTTCCGCTGGTGGCGACTCGAATGACATATTCCGTTCGCAGTAACTCACCAAGGATGTTGATGTTCGCCGGGATGTCGTCGGCAATCAATATCGTCGGTTTTTGTGTTTCTTCCACCATCTGTTCGCATCTGCCGCAGGTGATCATTGGAATCGCAGTCTGTCCTGATGCCGAAAGATTTCCAGTTCAGAATTGAATCCGGCATCTTTGCCAGGTTTCTTCCGGCTGTATCCACAGCAATGCCTTTTTAGCGCGTTTGCACCAGCTGCGGACATCCCCCTCGAAGGTGCTGCAATCACCGATCACTTCCAGGATATCGCCCGGATTCATCTTGGAAGCGATGACCGATATCTTCAGTGTCGGTTGTGGGCATCTCAGGCCTCGGGCATCGAGTTGATGAATCGTCATGATGACTCCTGGATATGGTACTTGGTAAACCGATTCCCTGTTTGGATACCCGTACTCTTTGCCACCTCATTCCAGGAGAACGGGCCCGTGGCTTAACTTTGAGAGATCTGTCGCAGCGCGTTCTCCAGATCGCCCTTGGTCAGGCTGTCCATGATGGAAACCATTTCGGAAATCTTTTTCATCTTGCTGTTGACATACCAGGATACGAATCCGGCGATCAGCAGACAGATGATCGAGCCGACGATAAAAACCGACCAGAGCATGTTCCGTGTCGACTGCCGGATGGCGATCATATCCACCCCAAGGAAAAACATACCGGTGATCTTCCCCTGAGGATCGCGTATGGGCCAGTAAACCGTAAAATATTTTCCGCCCAGGAGTTCAATCTCCGCCTCGAACATCCCTCCCGCGGTCAGAACGGTATCCAGGACCTTTTGGTTGGTCATCTTGGTGCCCATGGCCCTGTTGCCGTTAACGATAATGGTCGTGGATACGCGGGTGTCGCCCTGGAAGATGGTGCATTCCACACCCTGTTCCTTTTTAATCTCATCCACAAACCGGTCTTCCGAAAGGTTCATGCCTGAGGTAACCGTGCCGATCACCTGTCCTTGATCCATGACAGGATGTCCGGCGCGGATGGTATATTTGACCCGCGATCCCTCCTCAATTCCGGAGGAGGGGATCCCCTTCATACAACTTTGAACGATACTCTGGTTGAGGACCGAATCGCCCGTCTGGGTGGAATGTCCTCGTGCCAGGACCGCCCCGCTCATATCGCTGAGGGTCAGCATGTTGACTCCGGTTTTTTCCCAAATATCCTTGCAGATGGATTGAAGCAACGGGATGTTTTTCGCCTTGGTGGCGGCAATAAGGTCGGGGCGGGAGGCCACCAGGTAGGAAATACCTTCGTAACGTTTCTTTTCGGCTTCGACCTTTCTCTGGACGTTACCCATCTTCTCCTTGAGAGAGGCCATCAGAGTCGCTTCCATCGTACGTGTCGAGATCAGATACGCGCATATGAAGATGGCTAATGCCGCAATGACAATTCCGAGGACGTTAATTAACACAAGCTTGTCTCTGAGTCGCATCATGTGCCTCCGCTTCCGGGAAAATTTCAGATTAAGATTCAGCTGCTATGAATTGTATGTAGCGGGGGAGAGACTTGTCAAGCTGCCGTAAATACCGGGCAAGTTTTTGCATCCGATTTTCGATCTTTTCTCGTATAGTAATTCAGGAACAGGACCTATAGGGAGAACGGGATTGCAAGTGGATTCGGAAACGGCACGATTGGAAAGAGCCAAGGCCGGGAACATGACGGCCTTCGAGGAGATCGTCAGGCAGCATCAGGGTATGGTTTATAGCATTGCCTATCATTATCTTCGGGATAGATCCGCCGCCGAGGAGCTGGCGCAGGACGTGTTTCTCCAGCTGTACCGGCACCTGGAGAAGATGGAATCGCCCCGTCACATGCTTTTCTGGCTGCGCCGGGTCGCAGCCCATCGGTCCATCGACTACCAGCGGCGTCATCTGTTCCGTAAGACAGTCCCTCTGGAGGATGCAGAGAACGTATCGGCCCCCGCCGGCCGGGGCGATCCGATGCTGGCCCGTATGCTCTTCCGCCTGGTGGCCGGTCTGCCGGCCAAGACCCGAATGATCCTGACTCTTCGTTTCCAGGAGGATCTGCAGCCGCTGGAAATCGCCGAAGTCCTGGACATCCCCGTCAATACCGTAAAAAGCCGGTTGTCGCGTTCCCTGGCGTTTTTACAGGAAAAGTTATCCCATCGGGAAAAGGTGGCCCTATGAATCGACTGGAAGAAAAATTGAGAGAGGTTTACCGGAGAAAGGAGCCGCCGGCCGAATTTTCTCAACGTGTCCTCAGGCGGATTCGGGAAACTTCTGCCGGCAGAGAGGAAAAACGAGCTGCTCGTCCGGCATGGCTCTTCCTGCCCCGGTTTTCGTGGATGGCCGCAGCCGCCATGCTCCTCCTGCTGATCGGCGTTGGGGCTTTGCGCTACCGGCAGTTACAGCAGGAACAACGGCAGGGAGAGGAGGCCAAGCAGCAGCTGCTGCTGGCCCTGCATATCACCGGCGGGAAGATCCAGCAGATTCACCGGCTGCTGCAAACACGGGAACCATAATGGACTTAAACATAGAGAGAGGTGAGGAATCGTCATGAAAAACAATCGAAGAAAATCGGGAGTCGGCAGGTGGCTCCTGATGGGAATGTCATTCGGCATCCTTTTTACGGGAACCTTATGGGCCCAGGCCGAAGGGCGCCTGCGCATCGATCACCTGGACCGCCTGGCGGCCAAGGCCCAGGAGGTGGTGGATGTCAATCTGGACGGACCGATGCTGCAGATGGCCAAGAAATTTCTGTCCGACGATAAACAGGAGGAAGCCGATGCCAAGGGTCTGATAGAGGGATTGACCGGAATTTTTGTCAAAAGTTTCGAATTCGACAAGGAAGGGGAATACAGCCAGGAAGACATCGATGCTATACACTCGCAAATCCCCTCGGGCGTCTGGTCACGCATTGTCGGCGTCCGGAGTCGAAGGAGTAAAGAGAATGTCGATGTCTTTGTCCGTATGGTAGAGAATAAAATGGCCGGGATGGTAGTGATCGCCGCCGAACCAACGGAACTGACCGTGGTCAACCTGGTGGGGGTCATCGATGTGGAAAAGTTGAACAAACTGGAGGGGCAATTCGGCATCCCCAGAATGGACCTGGAGAAGAGCTCCAAAACGGATAAAGGCGAAAAACCGAAGCCAAACGAGGAGTAGCCCGTTATGAAAATCGGTAGAAGCATTGTTCTGGCCCTCATGATCTCTTTATGGAGCATGTCGGGTGCTCCCCGCCTGCGGGCCGAGGACCGGGATCTCTCCGTGGTGGCCAAGCAGATGGAGCAGCATCTGCAGGCCAGGCGGACCCATATCCCCATGTGGGGCTTTCTGAAGCTGTTCATCAAGCTTCCGTATTCCGGCCGGGGGGTCGATTTCGCCCTCTTCGAGGAGCAGGATTTCCGGTCTGTCGATCCCGGGGAACTGGAAAAAAGAATCCTGGCGGGACTGGGATCCGAGTGGAAGCCTATCGTCCGGGTTCAATCGCGAAAGAGCAAGGAGTGGACTCTGATTTGCACGAAAGTAAACGGCAAGAAGTTCAAGATGATGATCGTCAATATGGAACCAAGCGAAGCGGTTGTGGTGAAACTGAACCTTCATCCCAAGGATCTGTCAAACTGGATGGATGAGGAAATCTGTAGAAGACAGAATCCAGAGTCCAGTAGTCAGGAGGCAGAAGACAGTAGTCAGAATCCAGAATCCAGAAGACAGAATGCGGAAGTCAGAAGGCAGGAAACGGAAGGGTGGAGATAGGGTGTAAAAATACCGGGAGCGCCGGCATCCCAT
>CAZTVS010000060.1:0-26471 GCA_964617125.1 uncultured Acidobacteriota bacterium | reverse complement strand
GCCGTGCCCTGCTGCCAAAACCTGGAATACTGCTACAGAGCGCCAAAAGGGCAGCGGTTGGGCGGCGAAACGATAGGGGTTTCTTTTGGGCACGGCACGCCGTGCCCCTACAACAGCTGATGCATTTTTCTATAGCATGATTTTTTGCGGCTTCAAGAAATGACAAAGCGGTAAAAAGTGATAAATCATACTGTGTAGTTTTACCAGATGCCCATTGGGCGCACGTTTCAGGCACAGACAAGAATGTCTGTGCCACTTTTTACCGCTTCGTCAAGAAATGCCTGAAAATGTAGTTTTTTGCGACTTCACCAGGAAAGATGGCAGCCGCAAAAAATCGATCCTGATAGAAAAACGGATCGTGTTTGTAGTTCCGCCTTTAGGCGGTGCCGCGTAAATACAGGCTTTCATGGATCCATGGGATGCCGCGTAAACGCGGAACTACAAACCTCCTGATTTTTTACGACGTCATTCAGAAAGATGGAGAAACGAATGAAGCAAACGATACGCTGGACCTTAAGCTTGCCGGGAATCCTTTTTTTGGTCATCGGTCTGGCCGCTCAGCCTAAGACGGTTGCGGAAAGGCTGGGTTACCCCTCGGACGCCAGGCTGCTGATGATCCATGCCGACGATCTTGCCCTGGCCCAGTCGGTGGATCGGGCTAGCCTGGCGGCTTTGGAGAAAAGGGCGGTCACCGCCGGCAGTATCATGGTGCCCTGTCCCTGGTACACGGAAATCGCCGAGTACATGCAAAAGAATCCCCAGGCCGATTTGGGAGTGCATCTGACCTTGACCTCCGAGTGGAAAAGTTATCGCTGGGGTCCGCTGGCTTCCAGAAACGAGGTGGCGGGACTGCTCGATCCCCATGGCTATCTTTGGGCCGGAGCGGCCGATGTGGCCCAGAAAGCCAAAGCGGAGGAGATCGAGCGGGAACTCCGGGCTCAGATCGATCGCATGATCCGGGCCGGACTGAAACCGAGCCATCTGGACAGCCATATGGGTACGGTCTTTTCTCCGGACGCATTCGCGGTGTACATCAAGCTGGCCCGGGAATACAACCTGCCCTTTTTCCTGCCGCGGGTGCGAAACCTGCCCGAACCAATGGCCGGTCTTCTACGCGATACGGATGTACTGGTGGACGCCATGGTCATGGCCACCGCCAAGGTGCCGCCCGATCAATGGAAGGAGTTTTATCTCGATGCCGTATGTTCGCTGAAACCGGGCCTGACCGAATTCATCGTCCACCTGGCCTTTGACGATGCCGAAATGCAGGCCATAGCCATGGATCATCCCGATTACGGCAGCTCCTGGCGGCAGAAGGACTACGATGTCGTCACCAGCCCGGAGTTCCAAAAGGCAATCAAGGACAACGGAGTCATTCTGGTAGGCTGGCGCGATCTACAGAAGATCTACGGCCGATAATCCGCGATGATCGCATAAAAAAGCGATAATGATAGAAAAACCGATTATTTTCAGGCGTTTCTTGACTGACTGTAAAAATTTTTGAGTAGGGGCACGGCGTGCCGTGCCCTGGCAACCGTAGGATGGGGGCTCCCTTTGGGCACGGCACGCCGTGCCCCTACAACAGCTGATAGGAAATCCTATTGTATGATTTATTAGGGTTTCATCATCCGTGGAACCAGCTTATTCCGCCGGGTTCTGGCGTTCCATTTCGCCGTTGCGGAAGCGCATCCAGGTCTGAAAATGCCAGGGATCGGATTCCCGGATCAGGATGACGCGTCCGCCGCGGCAGCGATCGTTGCGGGGATCGTCGACCGGAATATGCGGATATCCGTGATAGCCGGCGACTCCGTCATATCCCAGGCGAACTCCCATCCACTCGCCGCTATAGTTATTTTCGTGGTCGTGTCCGCAGAAGATCCCCTTGACATCCTCCCGGTCCACTACCGCCGCCAGAAGGCCGCTGTTGATCTTTGCATTGCACTCCTGTTCGTTACGTACCCCCAGGGTTTTCACGGTCAGAGACATTTCCCGGAATTCGGGCAGGGGGATGTGAAAGAACATGATACCCGGGACCTTCTGCCTGTATTCCCGCTCCAGGTCCCGCGAGGTCTGCCAGTACCAGAACACCTGATCGGTGCGTATCCAGTCGTCTGTCTTCATCCCTTTGGGTAGGCGCAAATCGGCGGGCGGGGCGTCTCCGGAATCGATCAGCCAAAGACAGGAGACGGGTTGCGTCCGCGCCGAGTTCCAGATCAGAAAATGGGTATTTCCTGCTCCGGTGATACCCTCCTTCCCTATCCCGTTTCGGTTCGATGGGTAGGCAGCATACATCGCCAGAACATCCTTTTTCGTCAGGCCGGTCTTGACGGCATGCTCCTGATCGTGATTTCCAAAAACGATGGCCCAGGGTATCTTTTTGCTCTCCGGGACATAAGCCACGTTGGCAATCGACGCCCGTACCTGTTGGGCTGTCTGGTTATCCTTAATGCCGGAGATGCAATCCCCGTCGACGATCAGCAAGTCGGGTTTTTCCATCTCGATCAACTTACCGATCAGGGCGTGGGCGGCATTGTCCGCCTCTGCGGTGAAGTGGGTGTCGGAAATCATCAGGACCTTGAAGGTGCCGTCTGCCCGGCAGGAAAAGGAATTGCCGTCTCCCCCGAAAAGGAGAGTGCCGGCACAAAAATAGAATAGGATACAGATCCACACGAATTTTTTCATAGGAAAAGCGAAGCTCCAATCAGGGTTTCGGTTCCGGTTGAACCGGGAAAGCGACGGGTAGGTGATCTCTTTGGGAACGATAGATGGCGGTGAAGATTTCAACGGTCACGCGCCCCTCCTCTCCGGGGATCAGCGGACTCCGGTCTTCCAGAACTGCCTGGAGAAAATCCCGGGTTTGCAGCAGATGATAGTAGGCGACGGCATCGATGCTGCGGAAGAAGGCATGATCTTCCTCTTTCCATTGAGCCAATAGGGATTCTTCTCCGGGAATGGTCCATAGATCGTTGACTGGCGGCTCGGTAATCGTTGACATACCGGCGATGAACATGGCCCCTCCGTCGGTCTGTACTCCTATGGAGGAACCGTTGTTTCCATGTACATGGACTTTTCCGTAGAGGGCGGGATTCTGGGAATTGCTCACCAGGATGTTCCCCAGAGCTCCGTTCTGGAAACGCAGAACGGCGGCGGCTGTGTCTTCCACTTCGATATAAGGATGATTGAGGTTATCCCAATAACCGAACAACTCCCGGATCGGCCCGAGAAACCACTGCAGGAGATCGAGCTGATGCGGCGCCTGATTGACGAGAACCCCACCCCCCTCTTCTTTCCAGCTGCCCCGCCAGGGATCGCTGCGATAGTAGGCCTCGTCGCGCCAGCCCAACATCGCCACCGTGCCCAGGATAGGGTGACCGATGCGCCCCTCCTGAATGGCGTATTTCATGCGCATGCAAGGGGCATAGAGGCGGCGCTGACTGACGATACCCAATTTGCACCGGCTCTTTTCCGCCGCCTGCAGCATGGCGTCGCAATCTTCGAGGGAAGCGGCCATCGGCTTTTCCACCAGGACATGGACACCGGCCTCCAGCGCCTGTACGGCCGGGGCGGCATGCGCCGGGTGCGGCGTACAGATATGCAGCACCTCGATCCCGGTGCTGTCGATCATTTCGGCCAGATCGGCAAATGCCCTGACTCCGTATTGCTCGGCGAACCGGGCCCGACGGAGCGGATCCCGGCTGCACACGGCGGTAAAAACTGATTCCGGCGCTTCCCGCAGAGCCTTGGCATGCAGATGCCCGACCTTGCCGCAACCCAGAATCGCCGTTTTCAGCCGCTCCATGGCATTGCCCCTACGGGATTATTTCTCCGACCGGCAGTTCGATATAGAAAACGGTTCCTGCGCCCGGAGCACTCTCGGCGTAGATATTCCCGCCATGCTCCTTGATGATGCCGAAGCTGACGCTCAGTCCCAGACCGGTCCCTTTATCCACCGGTTTGGTAGTAAAGAAGGGATCGAAGATTTTCGACATGGCCTCTTTGGCGATGCCGATGCCATTATCGGCAATGGAGATACGGGCATAATCCCCCTGAAACCCGGTGATGATGGTGATGACGCCCCCGATACCCTTGGCCTGTATGGCGTAATGGGCGTTGTTGATCAGGTTCAAGAAAACCTGTCCCAGCTGATTGGCATCGGCCAGAACCTTTACCGGTTCGGTGTGAAAGCGCTCTTCGATGGTGATGCAATCACTTTTCAATTCATAGACCTTCAGTTCCAGAGTGGTACGGATGACTTCATTCAGATCGACGGCGGTCTTCTCCGGAGGGTATTGCCGGGAAAAACGGAGCAGGTTCTGCACGATACGCTGCATTCGCATACCCTGTTTCCGGATTTTTTCGATATCGTTGCGCAGCCGCTCATCCAGCTGGCCTTCCAGAATCAGGTTGGAAAAACCCATGACCGATGTCAGCGGATTGTTCAGTTCATGGGCCACTCCGGCGACCAGTTCGCCCATGGAGGAGAGTTTTTCCGCCTGGATCAGCTGTCGGTTCAGTCGATTCAAATCGGTGACGTCTTTCCATATGGTGACGATGCCGACCGGTTGTGAGTTTTCGTCGCGCAAATAGGAAAGGGTAAGATTGATCTCCACCTGTCGTCCTGATTTGGTGCGGATTTGCGCCGCGTAATCCCGTACATCGGCACGCACGGAAATCAGTTCCAGCAAACGACAGCAGTCCTCTTCGGCAAAGAACGCTTGCAGCCAGCAGAGAGAGAGAGCTTCCTGCCGGGTGAACCCGGTCATGTTTTCGGCGCTGCGGTTGAATTCCAGGATCGTCCCTTCCAGTTCGCTGGCAACGATGGCGTCGGGAGAGTTACGCAGGATGTTGCTCAGGTAGTCGCGTTGCTGGCGCAGTATGAACTCCAGCCGTTTTCGTTCGGAGATATCGCGGGCCAGAACCACCGCTCCCAGGAATTCCTTTTTATGACTGTAAATGGGCGCCGTGGAGATCAGGAAATCCGCCCCCAGGTAGGCATTCTTCATCTCTTCGGCAAAAGAGGCATGCAGCATCAGAGAGGCTTGGACCGGACAATTATAGGCAACTTCCGGATCGTGATAGAAAGACTGTTGATAACTCTTGCCGATCAGCTGGCGCGGGTGAAGGCTGAGCCGGGCGGCAAAGGCCTTGTTGACCCGCAAAAGATTGCCTTTGCTATCGACAATGGCCAGCATGTCCAGAATCGCATCGAATGTGCGCTCCCATTCATCCTTGCCCCGATGCAGAATCTCGAACAGACGGGCATTCTCCAGGGAAATGGCGATGTGGGCGGCGATTCCGTCGATGACCTCCAGGTCGTGCAGGGTGAATTCCTCGAGCATCTGACGCACGAGGAGAATCATGCCCATCCCCTGGTCCTGCAGCTTGATGGGAGAAGCCAGGACAACACAGCTGGTGGCGTCGTCCAGCAGTATCCTTTCGAGATACGAATGCGTGTCTTCTCCCTTTTTCATCATCGGTCGCAGCGACTGCAGAGACTGGGCGGCGATGGAAGTGGTTTTCCAGTCGGGATGAGATATATAGCTGTGAAACGATGGTTGAGAAAAACCGGAGAAGGAATGGGTCACTCCTTCCTGGATCAGGGAAGGCAGCAGATAGATGAAGCCGCTGTCGGCATGGACCATGCGCAGAAGCTGATTCAATGCAGGTCCCAGGATGTCGGTGTATTGAAAGCCGTCTTTCAGAATCGATGAAAAATCAATGCGGCTGGATTCAAGGCTGAAAGGTTCGTTCATTTGCCAATTGATGTCTACCATAATGTCGTGTGAGTTGCTTCCGTCGCCGGAATAAAACCGGTTGAGCGATTATAAACCATCTTTAGGGCAGAGGCTGACAAACGGGACAAAAGTGCGTCGACCGCCCTCCGACCTGTATGCGGACAATGTTTCCCCGGCACCCCCGTCTGCGACAGTCTTGGCCTGAGCGGCCATAGGCATAGTATTGCAGCTGGAATCGGCCCTGGCGGCCCAAACCGTCCACATAATCGCGAATGGAGGATCCGCCGGCCTGAATCGCCTTTTCGAGTATCTTCCGTATGCTTCGATACAGGCGGCTGGCCTGTGGTCCGGACAGCGTAGCGGCGATTTGACGGGGATGGATCCGGCTGTGATAGAGCGCCTCGTCCGAGTAGATATTGCCCATACCGGCGATACAATGCTGGTCGAGCAACAGGGCTTTAATCGGCCGCTTGTGCCGGAGCAGCGCCTGGCGGAACTGTTGCAGTGTCACTTCCGAGGGTTCCGGTCCAAGGGCGCGAAGGGCCGGATACCGGTCCGCTTCATCGGATGTCAGAAGGAGAATGCGTCCGAACCGGCGCGGGTCTTCGAAACGGATTTCCAGTGGATCTCCTTCCATAGCCAGTTTCAGGTGGGTATGTTTTGCTGTGGCTCTTTCGGTCCGTTCCAGGAACAGCCTTCCGGTCATGCCAAGATGGAAGATAAGACAATCGCCGGAGGAGAGCCGGCACAGTATGTATTTACCGCGCCGGAGGATCTGCCCTACCCGCACCCCTTCCAGGCGTCGGGCGAATCCCTTCTGGCCCGAGCGGACGATCGCAGGGAAGAGCAGGCGGGCTTTTCCCAGCTTTTTCCCTTCTACCAAAGGCCGCAGACTGCGGACAACGGTTTCCACTTCAGGCAATTCCGGCATAAATATCCATACCGATCCCGGCCGGTTTTGGGCTACGGTGTCCCGTAGGCACGGCCGGAGAATTCAATCTACCCGCAGAGTGAGGTTTCTCCTGTCCCTACTCGCTGTATTTGGTTCTCTTGGCGTAGTTCAGGGGTACCAGTACCAGTACCAATCCGATGATGGCGAAGACGACCAGGCTTCCCAGGAAAGAAGGATTGGCGAAGATCTGGAATACCGACATGTTACGCCAGAACATAAAGGCAAAGACCAGACCTACCAGGGCCTCTCCGGCAATCAAACCGGAGGCCAGCAGGGTTCCGTTGTTTTCCAGATCACTCTTTTCCGAGGCATTGAAATTACGCTTTTCCGCCAGCTTGTCCGTCAGTCCGCGTATGGCTCCTCCCAGGAAAATGGCAAAGGTCGTTTCCAGCGGGAGATACATGCCGACACAGACCAGCATCGGACTTTTCACCTGAATCAGGATAAAACCGACGGCCATCAGCATACCAACTATAATCAGCGGCCAGGCCATATCGCCGCCGACTATACCTTGGGAAACAAGCGCCATCAGGCCGGCCTGCGGGGCCGGGAGGTTTTTGCCGCCGAATCCGGTCCCGCCGGTGTTGATGTCCCCCTGATGGAGAATCAGCAACGGGAAGAACATGACCGCCGATGCGAGCATGACACCGAACATGTCACCGATCTGCATCTTCCAGGGTGTGCCCCCGAGGATATGTCCGACTTTCAGGTCCTGCAGCATTTCTCCGGCAACGGCTACCGCCACACAGGTCACGCCCGCCACGCCGAGAACGGCAGCCACTCCTTCTTCTCCTTTCTGCCCGAGGAGAACCATCAAGACGGCGGCGACGATGACGGTGGACAGTGTCAGACCGCTGATAGGATTGTTGCTGGAGCCGATGAGTCCGACTAGATAGCCGGACACGGCGGAGAAGAAGAAGCCCGCCAGGATCATGATGACGGCAGCGGTGATGGCTGCACCCAAGTCCTTGGCAAAGAAATAATAGAGCAGGAAGGTGAGAAAGCCGGTGAGAAGGATTCCGATACCGACCACCTTGAAGTTGAGGTCCCTCTCCACCCGGTTGATCTCGCCGCCGCCGGCCGCCGCCTTCTTCACATCGTTTACCGAACGCTTCAGTCCGCCGATCAGGTTGTTGCGCATCTTCCAGAGGGTGTAGCAGGCACTGACCAGCATGCCGCCGATGGCGATGGGTCTGACGATGAAGCGCCATATGGCATCTGCCTGAGCAAGCCAATCCGCTTCGGTGATCCCTTGGGGAAAATTTTGTTCCAGTGTCGGACCGGTGAAGTAAAGAAGCAGGGGAACGAACAATCCCCAAGCCAGCAATCCGCCGCTGAAATTCAAGGCCGCCAGCCTCGGTCCGATGATATAACCTACCCCCATGTAGGCCGGACTCACCCCCGGGGTGGAAAGCACCGCTCCGCCGCTGCCTTTCAGGCTTCCGGCTGCCTGCAGGCTTACATTTGCCTTGGTGAAGGGTATGAATTTAATCCAGGAGGCGGCGAACAGTTTCATCTCCTTGCAGATTTGCAGCAATCCTCCGAGCAGGGCGGCGCCGAAGAGGTAGACGGCACCGGACCCTCCGGCCTGGCCCGCCTTATGAATTTCCGAGGCGGCGACAGATTCGGGGAAAGGTAAATCGACATCCTCCACCATGACCCGGCGAAGAATGGTGACAAACAGAATTCCGATCAGCCCTCCCAACATCATGATGGCTGTGGCCTGCAGATATTTCTCGACACCTTCGAAATCCTTCCAAACCCCGGAAATCAGAAAGGCAGGCACGGTGAAGATCGCCCCGGCGGCAACCGATTCCCCAATGGAACCTACGGTACGCGTCATGTTCTCTTCCAGGATCGTACCGCGAAAGAAGGGCAAGCGCAGGAGAAACATCCCGATGACGGCGGCCGGATAGGTGGCCGCGATGGTCATGCCCGCCTTCAACCCGAGGTAAGCGTTGGCGGCTCCCAGGACTACAGAGAGGACCAGTCCGAAGAGGATCGATTTGATGCTGAACTCTTTGAGATCGGTTTCGGAGGAGACATACGGTTTGTATTTCAAGCCGCTTCCGGACGGGGCGTTGGTTTCCGCCATGGTGATGGACTCCTTATCGTGGATTTTCCTGCAGAGGGTAGGCCTGTGCCGGCCAGTTGAGCATCCCCTGCAGTTTCGGATAGTAATAACTGCGGTAAGCCTGGCCGGGGTGAAGGGCCTCCAGCCGTTTTCCCAGCGAATGCTTGCCGAACTGAATTTCGACGGCTATCGCTTGTTTGACGGATCCCATCAGACCTTGCGTCAGGGCGTTGGTTCTGAGAACCCAGTCGTTTTTTCTGGTGAATACGGGATAGGTACGGCGTTGGAAACGCTGCAGCGGCGGCTTTTGCAGGGAGAAACGCAGGATCGGTTCCTTTTGATGGGAGATTTTACAGACCCGGTACAGATCATATTCTTCAAAATCGATTTCGGCCAGAAAGGGGGGTACACCCCAAATTTCCGAACAGGCTACCGCGGCAAATTCCATGGTGACCGGCATCTGGTACACATGGGCGGCCAGGTTGCGAAACCAGTTGGGAAAGTAAAACGGCAGCAAAGGGATATTCCGCCTTGGCTTCCAAAGACATGGGGTGAAGACGGCAGCCAGGTTATAGGCGCCGATACTGGTTTTTTTGAATTCCAGGAAGGCCAGCCCCAACAGAGCGATTTTGGGACGGATCAGCAGAGGCTCCCATCCGGAGGCAGGGAGCAGCGGCGCGATTCCATCCACCGGTATGGGGAGGAAGGTACCCATGGCCTCGGCATCGTGATATTCCAGAGGGAGTTGCAGGTCTCCGACGGAAATGCTTGCCAGGCTGGTGTTTTTCTCCTTAAAAAATGCCTCGTTCATGTTTGTCATGATGTACCGTCAATTCAAAGGCATTTCCACCTTAAAATCAAGTGGAAATCATGTGGTACCATCTCGTATCCATAATTTTTTTATGAGGGAGGATATCATCTTGAAAATTCGTAAAATCGGCATACTGATGAACGGAGTCACCGGACGAATGGGCAGCAACCAGCATCTGGTGCGTTCCCTGCTGGCCATCCGTCAGGAGGGCGGACTGCCGATCGGTCCGGAAGAGGTTTTGTTGCCGGAGCCGGTGCTGATCGGGCGGAACCAGGCCAAATTGCAGAAGCTGGCCGAAGAACATGGAATCGAGCGCTATTCCACCGATCTGGATGCCTGTCTGTCGGACGATTCCTGTCCGATCTATTTTGATGCCCAGGTTACCGACCGGCGGGTCGAGAGCGTGCAGAAAGCCATTGCCGCCGGTAAACATGTCTACTGTGAAAAACCGACGGCCACCTGCACTTCGGAAGCACTCTCCCTCTACCACCAGGCGGAGAAGGCCGGTGTCAAACACGGAGTCGTCCAGGACAAACTATGGCTGCCCGGATTTCTCAAACTGAAGTACCTGATCGATTCCGGTTTTTTTGGCCGCATCGTTGCCGTGCGCGGCGAATTCGGATATTGGGTTTTCGACGGCAAAAATCAAACCTGTCAGCGTCCTTCCTGGAACTATCGCAAGGAGGAGGGCGGTGGAATCATTCTGGATATGTTCGCTCACTGGCGTTATATCGTCGATAATCTCTTCGGCAACATCTGCTCGGTGTCCGCCATGGGGGCGGTTCTCATTCCCGAGCGGGTGGACGAATCGGGGCGCGACTACACCTGCACCGCCGACGATGCGGCTTATGCCACATTCCAGTTGGAGAACGGGATCCTCTGTCAGTTCAATTCTTCCTGGGCGGTCCGTGTCCGCCGGGACGATCTGCTGACCCTGCAGGTGGACGGGACCCTCGGTTCGGCTGTGGCCGGATTACGGCGTTGCTTCGTGCAGCCCGATGCCGCCACTCCCCGTCCGGTTTGGAATCCGGATGTCGATAATCCGATCGATTTTTATGCCGGCTGGCAGGAGGTCCCCTCCAATCGCGCCTACGGCAATGCCTTCCGGGCCCAATGGGAACTCTTTCTGAAACATGTAGTTGTCGGGACTCCCTTCCGCTGGAATCTTCTGGAGGGGGCCAAAGGGGTGCAGCTGGCGGAAGTGGCTATGCAGAGTATGAAGGAGCGAAGCTGGATGGATCTGGCCGAACTCAGCTGAGAGGACCGGACAAAAAAAGAGCGCCTGCGAACGGCGCTCTTTTTTGTCGGAGACGGGAAGATGTTTATTTTTTGATCTGCTTGTTCATCTCGTCGATGAACAGTTTGGCGGTCGACAGGTTGTCCGGGTTCTTCCCGAGAGACACATATTTCTGCATCATCTGCACGCATTCGGCCGGTTTGCCGGTTCCAGCGTAAATCAGGCCCAGCTGGTAGTAGGCTTCGGCGTAGTTGACGTCCGCTTCGATCGCTTTCTTGAAGGCAGCGGCGGCCTCCTCCGATTTCCCGGCGTTTACATAGGTTGCCCCTTGATTATAGAAGTTGACGGCTGCCATTTGCGGATTCAGGGCAGCCGCCAGGGTGGCGGCCTTCTGGAATGCGGCATCCGCTTCGGCGACCTTATTCATTTTTCCATAGATAACACCCATGTTCTGGTACAATCCGGCATCGTCCGGCTTGATGGCAATGGCCTTCTGGTAAGATTCTATGGCTTTTTCCGCCTGATTGTTCTTAAACTGGGCATCGGCCAGATTGGCCCAGATATTGGGCTGATCGGGATCCTTGGTCAGGGCCTGTTGGAAAGCGTCGATCGCTTCCGGGAACTTGGAGGCGTTGATGGCATCCAATCCCTGTTGGAACAGCTTTTTGACTTCTTCGCTCTGTGCCTGCTGCTCCTTGGCCTTGGCATTTTGCTCCTTGATCTTTTCGATGTCTTCCGCGCTGTATTCGAAAGGAAGTTTGGCCTTTATGTCACCCGGTTTTAAAACGAAATCGTAACTGGTTTCATCTCCCAGGCGCAGAACGATCTTGTCGATAAAATCCGGAGCGAAACCCTCCTTGCGTACGACGATACGAAAAGTGCCGCCGGGCAGACCGGTATAAACGTATTTGCCGCTCTTGTCCGTTTTTGTTTTGTAAACACGGCTTACGTCGAGTCTTTGAATCTCGACCATAACGTCTTTTACCCCTTTTCCGGTTTCGTCTTTCACTTCGCCCCGTATCGTGCGAATCTGTGCCCAGAGGACACTGCCGCTGAAGGTGAGCAAGACGGCGGCCAAAACGAATAACGCCAGAAAACGGCTTCTTTTAGTTGTGAATGCGAGCATCAAATTGATCCTCCCTTGAAATGGTGAATGGATATAGGTTCGTATTTAGGCAACGATTTACCGTATCGAAGATAATATAAAACAATGTTCTTTGAGTGCTTCTTTCTTCCTCATTCTTTTCATCCCCAATAAATTTGGATGAAAATAGGTCTGGCAACGCTCAATTTTCTCATACATAGATTACGATTTCAACCCGGAGCGTCCGATGCATGCCCTAATCCGAGGTTACTCTTTGCTTTCCTCCCTCCGGTCATCCGCCGGAGAGCGAAAGAAGCGGTGTACCTCCTCCAAGTCGTGAGTGAGACGGCAGTCGGGCAGACTTTCCCGGAACAGCCGTCCGTAGGGCCGGGTGAGAATGCGCCGGTCAAACAGGGCCAGAATCCCCCGGTCGGTGCGGCTGCGAATGAGCCGTCCCAGTCCTTGTTTCAGATGCAGGATCGCTTCCGGGATCTGATACTCCATAAACGGATTTCCTCCCTGCTCCCGTATTCTCTCCAGACGTGCGGACACCAGAGGATCGGTAGGCACGGAGAAGGGGATTTTTTCCACGATGACACAGCTCAAAGCCTCGCCCTGAATGTCGACTCCCTGCCAGAAACTCTGAACACCCAGAAGAACGGCGTGTGGAGTTCGGCGGAATTCCCGCAACAGCAGGTCCGCCGGCTTTTTGCCCTGCAGCAGCAAAGGATAGGGAATCCTATTCACCAGCCGGTCGTAAACCGCCTTCATTTGGGCGATACTGGTGAAGAGCAGAAAGGCCCTTCCTGCGGTAATGGTGAGGAGTTCGATGGCCTTCTCTGCCATGGCCTCGCTGAATCCCTGTTCCTTGGGAAACGTCAAATCTTCCGGAATATACAAAATTGCCTGTTGCGACATGCGGTACTCAGTCGGCAGGATCATTTCCTCGGCATGCCGCAATCCCAGCCGCCGCCGGACAAAAGAGAAATCTCCTGAAGCGGACAGAGTGGCGGAGGTCAGAATGATCGTCCGCCCCGGCTGGAAGAGGTTGTCGGCGAGCAGCCGTGACACTTCCAGCGGCAAAGCCTGCAGCGTCAGCCCGAAGGATTGAGCTGCAAAACAGTATACGTAATCTTCATCGGAACCGGAGAGATTGAAGGCCAGATTACGACGCATCTGGGCCAGCCGGTCGACCAGCATGGCTACGCGGTCGCTCTTCCTGCGAATGTCGGGATTTTGAATCATTTCGTCCAAGGCCCGATGCAGCGATTCGGCTGCTTTTTTGCAAAAGGGTAGCCGCTCCTCCGGAGTACGGTCCGGCCAGTAGCGCTTGAGACCGACTTCCGAAGACGGAATTCGGTGCGTGAAGAAAAAGGCGCGGGAGACTTCCCGCAGAGTATCGACAGTACGTTGGGCAGAATTCCAATCCTGGCCGAAATCATTTTTCGCGTTTTGTACATCCCTCCACCATTCTTCCAGGAGAGGGTGACTGACACCCACGGCAAAGAAGTAGGTCGCCGTTTCCTCCAGGCGATGGGCCTCATCGAAGATCACCACTTCCCCATCCGGAAGGATCCCTTCTCCCGATTCCAGTTTCAGGGCCATGTCGGCAAAAAAGAGGTGGTGGTTTACAACCAGTACGTCCACCTCGGCGCTCCGCCGGCGAAGCAGGGTGACGAAACAATCGGAGTATTGGGGACACCTCACTCCGTGACAGGTCTCTTTGCGGGCATCCAGATCCGGCCAATCCTGCCGGTGTTCCAAATAGCCTTTCAGTTCCGACAGATCTCCGGATTCCGTAGATGTACACCAGCGGGACAATCTGCGCAGTTTGGCCTGATTCCACAATGGGGAGGAGTCTTTGAAATGGCGCAGCTTCTCCCTGCAGAGATAATTGGCTCGTCCCTTGGCCTGGGCAAAGGTGAAGGAAACAGGTAGTACGGAACGGAGCAGGGGGAGGTCTTTTTCCGTCAGTTGCGCCTGCAGGGCTTTGGTTGCGGTGGAGACGATCACCGGAGCGCCTGACAAGATGGCCGGAACAAGGTACGCCAGCGTCTTTCCTGTTCCGGGACCGGCTTCTACGCAAAGATGGCTTCGCTGCGCCAATGCCCGGGCTACCGCTCCGGCCATGGCCAGTTGTGACTCACGGAACTCGTAGGTTCTCACCTTCCGATGCAACAGACCGTTGGGACCAAAAATCCCGGGTAGGTCTGTTTTCTGCCGTTTGATCGGATCGATCGGCGCGGATGAATCCTCTATTTCCTTGTTCATTCCGTGTGGATGCGAAAGAAGATGCCGGTGCTCCCAGGTTTTTTTGCTTTGGCATCATCAATGACGACGTTGTAAAAAAAACTATAGTGAAATATTTCTATACTAACTCCGAACTTTTTTGGAGTAGGGGCACGGCATGTCGTGCCCTGGCGCCCACAGGATAGGGGCTCCCTTTGGGCACGGCACGCTGTGCCCCTGCAACAGCTGACACTATTTTCTGTTGTATGCTTTTTTTTTGCGATGGCATCATCGATAAGGGGGTGCGATGTTCGTCCTCAAACCGGTTCGAGCGAATTTTCAGGTGGCCGAGTTTTCAAACAAGGTTCGATTCCAGGGAAGCGATTTTATCGATCCGCTGTTGATGTCTTCCCCCCAAAAACTGGGCATGAAGCCAGGCATCCAGGATGGAGGCAACCTGGTCGGGACGAACATATAGCTCGCCCATAGTGAGTACATTCGTGTTATTGTGTTGACGGCTCAGAACGGCCTGTTCCTCACGGTCACAGGAAACGGCACGTATCCCCTTGAATTTGTTGGCGGCAATGGCCATGCCGAAACCGGTTCCGCAGAACAGGACACCCAGTGAGTCCGGTTGGGCGACAACCCGGGTCGCTACCAGGGATGCATAATCCGGGTAATCGACGGATGCGTTGCTGTCGGTGCCCAAATCTTCATAAGGTATCTGGTTGTCTTTGAAAAAGCGGCAGGCGGCAGCTTTTAACTCGACACCGCGATGATCGCTGGCGATCCATATTTTCATAGCTTGTCAACCCCGAAAAGGATTTATTCTAAACATCTCAAATTTCGGCTAACATGCTATCATAACTCCGTTGAACGGCTGTATAGGGCTAAAGGCCCGGCGACATACCGGCCAAAGGTGGAGCGTGGCGGAATCCCCGGAAATGGTTCTTCCCATTATCACACGCTCCCGAAATCGCGGAAAGTGGCCGATTTTGTGATCGAGATCACAAAATCGGAAGTCGTGAAAATAGGCAGTCAAGTTTTTTTCGGTTTTTTCGATATGTCCGGTAAGCGTTTTACTTTGGGATGATATTTAGGAGAGATTGTTATGAACATACAAGCGGTCAACAATGCTTTTCAGCCGATGACACCGGCTGTCGAAATTCATAAACCTGTCTCCGTATCGCCCAACGAGATACAGACGATGGTTCCTCAGGTTAAAGCTGCGCTGCAGATGGAGAAGAACGAGAACCAGACCGAGACTAAAAAGAACAATGCCGGAGAGCGGGAGACCGGCTTCAGTTCCGACGATCTCTTCACGGAAACCCAATTGAAAATTGCCACCAACGAGGATGGGCAGGTGAGCATCAAGATTATCGATGCCAAGACGGATGAAGTCATCAACGAAATACCACCGGAGAAGCTGGCCAAAATCCTATCGGAAATCCGAAAACTCTCCGGTTTGATCTTCAATCAGAAAGCGTGAGCATTCGAACGTAAACCGCTGTTTCATCCAATCCGTTCGGTAGAAAACCGACGGAAAAACGCCCCGAAAAGCCGGTCGCTGTGGTTCATCGACCGGCTTTTCCTTTTTTCCTATCCGTTCCATCGTACCGTCAACGATCGATTAACAGGCTTCCTTCAGGACAGTCGTGAGAAATACCCAGAAAGGCTCCACGGTATCGATGTGCAGGCGTTCGTCCGGAGAGTGTACTCCTTCCATGGTGGGACCGATGGAAATCATATCCATGCCCGGAAATTTCTCTCCGATCAGACCACATTCCAGACCCGCATGAATGGCCTTGATCTCCGGTTCTTTGCCGCGTAATGCCTTATAAGTGGAGACGCATGTCTGCAGGACCGGTGAGGCCAGATTGGGTTTCCAACCGGGATACCCATCCGTCTGCCTGACTTCTCCGCCGGACAATCGGAAAAGGGATGCCACACTCTGACAGATCTCCTCAATCTCCGAGGCCACCGAGCTTCGCTGGCTGGTGACGATGCGAGTCGATTCTTTCTCGACGTTCACAATGGCCAGATTGGTGGAAGTCTCCACCAGATCCGGGATGTCGGAGCTCATTTTAATGACTCCATGAGGGATGGCAGAAATGATCTGGCATAGTTTGAGTGCGCAATCTTCGGTGAGGACCAATCCGAACGGTTGAGAATCGGATGACTGCAGCGTAAGGTTGATTCCTTTGTCGGCAACACCCAATTCATCACGAACGGTGGAATCCCACCGCTCCACGGCGGTCTTGGCGATCTCCAGACGACCGGGAGGCAGCGCCATGGCGACAACGGCCTCGCGAGGAATGGCGTTGTGTTTATTGCCGCTTTCCATCCGGGCTATTCTTGCCCCGAGGGAAAGGAGATCCGAAACCACCCGATTCATGATCTTGATGGCGTTTCCCCGGTTTTTATGAATATCGATGCCTGAGTGTCCGCCCTGAAGGCCAAGAACCTTCAAGGTGACGGGCAGGTAACCGGAGGGGACCGGCTCCCAGGATAGTTTCCAGGTGGCCGAAGTGTCTCTTCCGCCGGCACAGCCTACGCTGAAGATGTAGTCTTCCTCGGAATCCAGGTTGATCAGGATCCGGCTGTTCAGCATATCGCCGGAGAGGTGGGCCGCGCCGGTAAGTCCCGTCTCTTCGTCCACGGTAAAAAGCACTTCCAGCGGACCATGCTCGAGGCCGGTGTCTTCCAAAACGGCCAGGGCGAAAGCGACGCCGATGCCGTTGTCGGCACCCAGTGTGGTGCCGTTGGCCATCAGGAAATTGTCCTTTCGCACCAGTTCGATCGGGTCGCTGGAAAAATCATGTACCTTGTCGGCGTTCTTTTCGCAAACCATGTCCAGATGCCCCTGCAGAGCGATCGAGGCCTTTCCTTCCCAGCCGGGACTGGCCGGTTTACGTATGACTACATTGCCCAGGGCATCGGCGACAGCCGGCAGGCCCAGTTTATCGGCAACTCCCAGGACGTAGCGAACGATCGCCGCTTCATTCTTGGAGCCGTGGGGGATACGACAGATTTCGGAGAAATACCTCCAGACGGGCTCAGGCTTCAGCCCTGCCAAAACAGGATTGGATGTCATAATAGTCTCCTTGTTCATTTCACGATGGAAGCCTTTTTGATGTAGTCCAGATTCGGAAAATACGATTGTAAGAAGGCATTTCCTTCTGTCTGGATTCTCCCCTGCTGGTCGGAGGCCCGACCTCCATATTCGCTGTTCAGCGATTCCAGGACCTTGGTCCCTGCGGTTACCACGCCGAACTGAGCAAAACCCTGTCCATCCAGATGGGCGTTATCCTTGTAATTGATGAAAACCTGCGTCGTACGGGTATTCGGTCCGGCGGTGGCAAAGGTGATCGTCCACTGCTTATTGCTGCCCTTGACCGGATCGTCGTCGATGCGGGCTTCACGCCAAAACTTGCTGTAGTCGGGATTTCCGTTGATTCCGAATTGCACTACGAAATTCGGCAAGACCCGGAAAAAGCGGCATTCGTCATAAAAGCCGTGCCTGACCAGGTTGTAAAAGCGGTCGGCCCCGCGCGGCGCCAGAGAGCGGGTCACCTCGACGGTAAAGTTCCCTTTGGAAGTCTCGAATTTGGCCGAATAGGTTTCCGGGGCTTTCTCCAGCATCTCAGGGCTGTGAGGAGAGAGTAGAGGGTTTTCCGCTTTGGCCGGAACCGTTGTGGTAGGTGCCTCGGTTACGGTCGGGGCCTGGGTTGCGGGTACTGTCGGGGCTTCGGTGGAAGGGGTCGGTTTTTCTGCCGGTTTTTCTTCGGTTTTTTGCGTACATGCCATAGGTATCACCACACATAAAAGTAAAAGAACCATTGTGAATAATCGTTGCCACATAATCCGTCATCCTCCTTGGAAATGGTTTTCAATCATATCATTTTTTATGCGGGAAATCGCCGTTCGATTTTCCGTCCGCAATCGCAGGTCGATTGCCGCAAAAGGAGGTCTCCAGGTTGTTTGTCCCTACAGGTTCCTTTTGACATTCCCCATGGGATCAGGCATAATCCGTACGAATTGTATAATGATTGATGAGGTCGCAAAAAATCGATTTATCGCTATTCTGTGTTTATTCCGTATTGATTCGAAATGGGATGCCGGCAAGATGCCGGCGATCCCGGCATTTTTTGCGACCTCATCATGATTGACGAAGCGGTCAAAAGTGGCACAGACATTCTTGTCTGTGCCTGAAACGTGCGTCCAATGGGCACCTGAAAAAACTACACGGTATGATTTTCAACTATTTACCGCTTCGTCATGATTAACCATGGTTTCCGGTAGGAATTACCTTCCCATTTTTTATTGGACATGAATCCCGCTTTTATACGGAATTTCTCAATTATTGCCCATATCGATCACGGGAAATCGACCCTGGCCGACCGGCTGTTGGAAGCGACCAACGCCCTCTCGAGCCGGGAGATGATGGATCAGGTGCTCGATGCCATGGACCTCGAAAGAGAGAGAGGCATCACCATCAAGGCGCATTGCGTCCGCCTGCGCTATCGGAGCCGGGACGACAAGGACTATATCCTGAATCTGATCGACACCCCCGGTCATGTGGATTTCAGTTATGAGGTCTCTCGCAGCCTTTCCGCCTGTGAGGGGTCGCTGCTGGTCGTGGATGCCTCCCAGGGCGTGGAGGCACAGACGCTGGCAAACACGTATCTGGCGCTGGATCACAACCTGACCCTGATCCCGGTATTGAACAAAATCGATCTGCCCAGCGCCGATCTCCCCCGGGTCAAGAAGCAGCTGGAGGACATCATCGGACTGGATCCTGAGGAATCCATTCCTGCCAGCGCCAAACAAGGTATCGGGACCCAGGATATCCTGGAGGCGGTGATCGCACGGATCCCCCCGCCGGGCGGTTCGCCGGACGAACCGCTGAAGGCCCTGATCTTCGATTCCTGGTTCGACGCCTATCGCGGGGTCGTGGTCCTGATACGCGTTCTGGACGGGACCATACGGAAAGGAATGAAGATACGGCTCATGTCGACGCAGACAACCTTTCAGGTCGATCAGGTCGGCATCATCACTCCCAAATTCGAGGAGATCGGAGAGCTCTCCGTGGGAGAGGTTGGTTTCGTGATCGCCGGTGTCAAACGCGTGGCGGACATACAGATCGGAGACACGATCACCGAGGATGCCCGTCCGGCATTGAGCGTCTTTCCCGGTTTTCAGGAAATCAAGCCGATGGTCTTTTCCGGACTCTATCCCACCGACAGCGCTCAATATGAAGACCTGCGCGATGCCCTGGAAAAACTGCGGCTGAACGATTCTTCCTTCTTCTATGAGCCGGAAACCAGCAGTGCCTTGGGTTTTGGTTTTCGCTGCGGATTTTTGGGGCTGCTGCACATGGAGATTATACAGTCCCGCCTGGAGCGTGAATTCAACCTTTCTCTCATCACCACGGCCCCGGGCGTCCGGTACCAGGTGACGACGGTCAAGGGGGATGTGCTGGAGATAGACAATCCGGCGAAACTCCCCTCCATCCAGGAAATCGATCATATCGCCGAGCCGGTCATCGAAGCCATGATCCTGACCCATGACGAGTATGTCGGCAATATTCTCAAGCTGGCGGAGGACCGTCGCGGCACGCAAAAAGGATTCGAATACGTGGGAACCGGGCGGGTTCTGTTGACGTATCTGTTGCCGCTCAACGAGGTCGTCCTCGATTTTTACGACAAGCTGAAATCGGCCTCCCGTGGGTATGCATCGCTGGATTACCACTTTCACGGCTATCAGCGCTCCGACCTGGTCAAGCTGGATATCCTGGTGGCCGGCGAACAGGTCGATGCCTTGTCGCTGATCGTCCATCGCGATTTTGCCTTCCAGCGCGGACATGCCCTGATCGCCAAAATGAAGGAAGTCATACCCAGGCAGCTGTTCGAAATTTCCCTGCAGGCGGCCATCGGCAACAAGGTCATCGCCAGAATGAACATCAAGTCCGTAGGCAAGAACGTACTGGCGAAGTGCTATGGCGGTGACATCACCCGCAAAAGAAAACTTTTAGAGAAGCAAAAGGAAGGTAAAAAGCGTATGAAGCGGGTCGGAAAGGTGGAGATCCCTCAGGAAGCCTTCCTGGCCGTGCTTCAGGTGGAAGACTAAAGCATACGAATTGACGAGGAGCCTATGACACATCGATGGAAGTCCTCCCATGGCGGAGGGACCGCCGGTTGTTTGATGAGCCTGATTCTTTTATTGGCCTTCGGGTACGTCAGTTACCAGCTGGTTCCGATCTATTACCACGGCAGCCAATTCAAAGATGAGGTCGATTCCCTGGTCCGCAGAATGGCGGTTCGTTCCTTCAGCGAGGAAAAGCTTCGCAGCGAAATCATGGATCTCGCCGGGCGCAAGGGTATCCCTCTGAAAAAAGAAAATCTGAAAATCCAGCGACTGTCCGACCGGATGGTGGTGGATGTGCAATATGACCGTGAGTTCAAAACGCCCGTCTACTCCCGGATGCTCCATTTCGAATTCCAGGTGGAAAGCTTTGTAGGCGCCTTGTGAAAAGGCAATCCGGATCGTGACTTGATCTGCTCGTCTACGCCATGATGAGGTGCTGATCCATGAACATACGCCTTTCCCGGAACAGGGAGGAGATCCTGCCTCCGCCTTCCCGACGGTCAGTCAACCGGATCCTTCTCGGGAGCATGCTCTGCCTGTTTCTTCTCTGGACGGGAGGATGCGGACGGCCGAAGATAGCCAAGGTACCGGTCAGCCCGGAGAACATTCAGAAGGCATCGCAGCTGACCCAGGAAGGGGACCAGTTCTTTATCCGCAAGGAGTATTACCCGGCCCTGGCCAAGTATATCGAAGCGTCGCGGTTGAATCCCAACAACGAGTACATCTTCAATAAGATGGGAATTTCCTATTCCGCGCTGGGTTTTTACCGCGAGGCGGAACAGGCCATCGAGCGCTCCATCGGGCTCAACCCCAAGTATTTTTATGCCTACAACAATCTGGGCACCGTCTACTTCGCGCAAAACGATCTGAAGAGGGCGGAAAAGCTCTTCCGCACCGCGATCAAGATGTCATCCAAGGTGGCCTCTTTTTATGTGAATCTGGGGCAGGTTTATCTGGAGCGGGGCGATTTCCCCAAAGCCCTGGAGGTGATCCGCAAGGCGTTGAAGATGGATCCCACGATCATGAACCGGGACAACAGCCTGTCGATACCTTCTCCCAACCAGAAACCGAATCCGAACAAGAGCTATAATCTGGCGCGACTCTATGCCGCCAGCGGCGACGCCGAACGCTCCCTGCGGCACCTGGAGGAAGCGGTCCGCAACGGATTTACCCATTTGGATTGGGTGGACTCGGAGAAAGATTTTGACGCCGTGCGCGACAATCCGAAATTTGCCCTTTTTCTCTCCGAGGCACGCCTGAAGTACCGGGTGGTTCCATAATCGCCTCCTTATGATCGAATCCATCCATATTCGAGGTGCCAGGCAACACAACCTCAAGAATCTCCACCTCTCCATTCCCCGGAACCGCCTGACGGTCATCACCGGTCTCAGCGGTTCAGGGAAATCGAGTCTCGCCTTCGATACCATATACGCCGAAGGCCAACGCCGGTATATGGAATCCCTTTCCTCCTTTGCGCGTCAGTTTTTAACCCAGATGGAGAAACCGGATGTAGATTCCATCGAAGGTTTGTCTCCTGCTATCGCCATCGAGCAGAAAACCGGCAGCCACAGCCGCCGTTCCACCGTGGGGACGGTGACGGAAATTTACGACTATCTGCGGTTACTCTATGCCTCTATCGGGAGCCCCCACTGCTGGCAATGCGGCAAAGCGATCACCCGGCAGACGATCGAGAGCATTGCGGATGACGTCCTGCAGCAGGCTTCGGGGCAGACCGTCGTCGTCTATGCGCCGGTGGTGCGGGGAAGAAAAGGGGAGTTCCGCAAGCAGTTCGAAAACTATTTCAAGCAGGGATACCTGCATGCCCGGGTGGATGGAGAACTGGTGCATCTGGAGGACCGAATCCTTCTGGATCGCAATCGCCTGCATACGGTGGATGTCTGTGTCGATCGGCCGGTCCTGAAGGATGGGATACGCGTTCGTCTGGAGCACTCCCTGCGCACGGCCGTGCAGTTGGCCGAAGGACTGGTTTCCGTGGTTTTTGCCGAAGGAGAAGAACGCATCTATTCGGAGCGAAGGGCCTGCATCGATTGCGGAATCAGTGCTGCGGAACCGGAGCCGCGGTCCTTCTCCTTCAACAGCCGGTTCGGTGCCTGTCCCGACTGCGGCGGGCTGGGGGTTTGCAGCCGGCTAAGGGAGGAGGCCCTGATCGATGATCTGACGGCCTCTCTGAAAAACCTCCGGTTCCGTACCGACAATCCGCTGGCGGAAGAATTTCTCAAGGATTCGATAGCTCTTTTGCTGAGGAATTTCTCCGTCTCCCCCGATACCCTTTATCAGGACCTTCCCCCCGAATGGAGAAACACCTTTCTTTACGGGTCTTCCCAGCTTATGGAATATAAACAGGGAAACCGGTCCTTTCGCGCCCCTTTTCAGGGGGTGCAGAAATGGCTGGAGAAGCGTTGCGAAAATGCCCTGAATGAGAAGGCGCGGGAGGAGTGGGCCGGCTTTTTCGCCGACGCCCCCTGTCCTTCCTGCAAGGGGAGCCGCCTGCGTCCTGAGAGTCGTTCGATTAAGGTGGGTGGGCTGGCGATTTACGAGTTGACCGCCCTGCCGCTGCGCAAGGCGTTGGACACGGTGGAGGCGTGGAATTTCAACGAACGGGAAAAGAAGATTGCCGGCCGCATCCGGCAGGAAATCGGCAATCGCCTGCGATTCCTGTGCGATGTCGGCGTCGATTACCTCACTCTGGACAGGCAGACCGGTTCTCTTTCCGGGGGAGAGAGTCAGCGCATCCGCCTGGCCGGACAGATCGGGAGTCGTCTGCACGGGGTCCTTTATGTTCTCGACGAGCCCTCCATCGGGCTGCATCCCCGCGACAACCGGAAACTTCTCAACTCATTGATCCGTTTGCGGGATTTGGGCAATACCGTTCTTGTCGTAGAGCATGACGAGGACACCATTCGTTCCGCCGATTATCTTGTCGATCTGGGTCCGGGTGCCGGAACCGCCGGCGGGAACCTGGTATACGCCGGTCCGGCGGAGGAGATTTCTCGATCGGAAGAGTCGCTCACCGGCCGCTACCTGTCCGGCAGAGAAAAAATCGAGGTTCCGGAGAAGCGTCAGGAGGGGGATGGACGCAATCTGCAGATCCTCGGATGCACGCATCACAATCTGAAAAACATCGACGTGCGTTTCCCCTTGGGCAAGTTGATTGCCGTGACCGGCGTCTCGGGATCGGGCAAATCCTCCCTGATCGATGAAATCCTCTATCGGTCCCTGGCCAGAAGGCTGTACCGATCATCCGATATACCCGGAGAACATAGAGAGATCGTCGGAGTGGAATGGATCGATAAGGTTATCGAGATCGATCAGTCTCCGATCGGACGGACCCCCCGGTCCAATCCGGCTACCTACACCGGTTTGTTTACCCCCTTGCGGGATCTCTTCGCCATGCTTCCGGAAGCGCGTATGCGCGGTTATTCCAAGGGTCATTTCAGCTTCAACGTCAAAGGCGGACGCTGCGAGGCATGCGAAGGCGATGGAGTGCGCCGTATCGAAATGAATTTTCTGCCCGATGTCTTCGTGCTGTGCGATGTCTGCAAGGGGTCCCGCTACAAACGGGAAACCCTGGAGGTCCGCTTCAAGGAGCATTCCATCGCTGACATGCTGAATCTGACGATCACTGAGGCGTACCCTCTTCTGGAAAATATCCCCTCCATTCAACCCAAGCTGCAGACCCTGCTGGATGTAGGGCTCGGCTATCTTTCCCTGGGGCAATCGGCCACCACCCTCTCCGGCGGAGAAGCACAGCGCATCAAACTGGCCCGGGAACTCAGTAAAAAGGCCACCGGAAACACGCTATATATATTGGACGAACCGACTACCGGTCTGCATTTCGAGGATGTCCGCAAACTTCTCTCCATTCTGAGTCTGCTGGTGAGCCGGGGTAACACAGTGATCGTCATCGAGCATCATCTGGATGTCATCAAGAGTGCAGATTGGATCATCGATCTGGGACCCGAAGGGGGAGACGCGGGTGGATATCTGACCGCGGAAGGGACACCCGAAGAAGTCGCCGAAATCCGACTCTCCCATACCGGCCGGGCTCTCTGCTCCGTCCTGTGAATCTGGAACGGCAACGCCGAGAAAGCAGCATTGCATCGGTCCTTCAGACCTTACTGTTTTAGGGGTGGATCTGCCAGAGGTTACGCTGCGCTCCACCCCTAGCTGGTATGTCGCCGGGCCTTTGGCCCTACATTTCCGTTATGTTGCCGTACGCCCTGGTGTTGGGTGCAAGCGGTTGTTTTATTAGGGCAAAAGATCACAAACAAAAAGATTTTCATTGACAACCCTCCTTCCCATGGTTTATGTTATGGTTTATGTTTAGAGGTCTATTGATTTAATGGTGCAAATTTAAGCATATTTGCGGGCCATGACTTCAAGTAGTTTATGAAGGAATTAACACAAAAAAGGCAGGTGGGCTATGAAACGGGTTTGTAATACTGCTTTGCCATTTTTCCTCTTAAGCGTTTTTCTTTCGATGGCGGCTACGCCCATGCTGGCGCAGGAAATCCTGCCTGCTCCGGAGTGGCTGCCTCCTGCAGATACAGCCCGCCTGATGCAATTGAAAGCGGAGGCCACGGCTTCCTACCCGGTGCCTTTCGGGTATATCGACAATCCCACTGCCGGATCGGCCGTTTTCGGCACCATCGTGATCAATGGCTGGGCTGCCTCGAATCGGCGGATCACCGGTGTGAATGTTCTGGTGGACGATGTGGTGGTCAAAGCTAATGTACCATTGACGATCCGTAGGACGGACGTCTGCAACGTTTTCGGCCCTATGCCCAATTGCCCTTACACCGGTTTCCAGGTGAGCCTGGATGTAAGTTACCTTTCGCTCGGTCCGCACCTGATTTCCCTGAAGATCACAGATGAAGACGGAGTCACCGGGAGGAGCATGAACATCGTCTCGGTGTTCCGGTCATCGTTTGAAATGCACGGGAACCTGGAAAGACCCGGCACACAACTCTCGACGACCGGAACCTTCGTCATCGCCGGTTGGGCCGTCGCCAATCGCTGGGTCCAGGCCGTGGAGGTGTTGATCGACGGATCGTATGCCGCAACAGCCAATTACGGTCTCTATCGACCTGACGTATGTGTTGCATTCCCTACGTTCGGGAACTGTGCCAACTCCGGTTTCTCCCTTGTTTATGATCCGGCACAGCTTTCCGCCGGAACGCACAGCCTGCAGATCCGTGTCCGTGACCTCGGCGGGGCAACCTACCTGTTTCCTGCCATTCCCAGGACGTTTACCAAGCCTTCTACATTACTGCTGGGAAACCTGGAATCGCCCAGAGCCACCTCGGCCAACAGCTTGACGGAGGCGGAAGAGGAAGAGCTGCCTGTTCTGCCGCTCGGTGAGGGAATGCTACCGATGGCCGATGGAATGAGTACGCTCATTTCCGGGTGGGCGGTCGGTACGCTGGGTATTTCCAGGGTGGAAATTTATGTGGATTCGGTCCTTGTGGCGAATGCCCCTTACGGTTCTTATCGTCCGGATGTATGTGCGGCACTAGGTGCATTTCCCCACTGTCCGAATGTAGGATTTATTCATTCTCTGAGCCATGCCGGACTCAGTGTCGGCATTCACCAGCTACGAGTCCGGGTGGTGGCCCTCAACGGAGCGACGTTGCTTCTTCCCCCGGCAGGACCGGTCCGTTTCTTCGTATCCGTCGTACCCAGCACCACGACCACCACCACGATCGCCGGTCAAAGTACGACAACAAGCACCACTTCAACCTCGGCTTCGACCTCCACGACGACAACCACCGGAACGGGCACCACCACCACAACTTACCTCCCGACCGGTACCCCGGTGATCACCGGACTTTCCCAAGACACAATATCCATTTCCTCAATGGTGGGCATGAACGAATTCCCGTTGGTGATTTTAGGGACCAAATTTGCTCAGAACTGTTCGGTTACCTTCGGGGGCACCAATGTATCCGTAGTCAGTTGGTATAGGTATCCAAATACCGATAACACACGAGTGACAGTCTCGATCCCGAAGAGTCTTGTGACAGCCGGAAGCAAGGACGTCGTCCTCAGTAATCCCGGGGGAGGTACGGTCACCGTCGGATTTACCGTGGTGCCATAATTCTTATGACCTTGTAAAAAGCCCTGGGGGCGCCGGCGTCCCGCCGGCAAAAGCAATGGAATCAACACAGAATTCAAGGAAAGA
>CAZTVS010000059.1:0-26934 GCA_964617125.1 uncultured Acidobacteriota bacterium | reverse complement strand
CGTTTCCCACAAATTATTCTGAGTTCATGTCGAAATGATTGAAAATGGGATTATTTTTTCAAGGTTATCCAAGAAGAACGGAGTCGATTATGAAAACAATAGGGAAGGTCCTGATTCTTTTCTTTTCCATCGGCTTTTTGGCTGCCGCCGACAACACGAACCAGAAATATGGTCGTTCGCCTTGTGTTCCTACCACCATCGATCAAACCATTCTTCCCGTGGCGGTGCTGACAGCTTCCCCCGTGCTTCACCCCTATGAGGTATCCAAATTTTTCCAATATGGATATGGTGTCTGGAAATACGGCGCCGGGCTGCCCTACGTCCAGAGGATCGATCTGTTGCCGGCCGGTTATGCTCCGGCGGCCACTGCACACAGGGCAAGATTGCTCCAATTCTTCACCCTGTCCGATGTCCATGTGATGGATGAAGAAACGCCGGCACAAGCCATCTATTTCGGAATCACGGCCAATAACGCCTCGGCTTACTCGCCGACCATGCTCTATACCACCCAGGTTCTCAATGCCGCCGTTGGCACGATCAATGAACTGCACCGCAGGAATCCGTTCGACTTTGGCCTCTCCCTGGGCGACAATACCAACAGCAACCAGTATAACGAAGCCCGCTGGTTTATCGACATTCTGGACGGTAAAAGGATCAATCCCGACTCGGGGGACAAGGACGATCCCCTGGCCGGGGAAGAGAATGACTACCAGGATGTCTTCCGCGCAGAAGGGCTCGATCGCTCGATTCCGTGGTTTCAGGTTCCGGGTAACCATGATGTTCTGTGGCTGGGCAGCCATCCGGTGAATGATTACATCCGGAGGCATCTGGTCGGTTGGTTCCTCATGGATATGGGGGATTTATTCACGGATCCCCTGGGCATCGAGAGCCGCGGTTTTTATGGGGGAGCCATCGACGGGAACACCCTGTACGGAGATATCATCGGGGCCGGTCCCGTGGGCGATTTTCCCTCTCCGCCGAGAGTACCCGCCACCGATTCTGATCGCCGGGCTATGACCCGCAACGAATGGAGAGAATTATTCTTCGATACATCCACCAAGCCGGCGGGACACGGCTTCCATCTGGAATCAGAAATTCCCGGATGTTACACCTTCGAACCCAAAGCGGGTATACCGATACGCGTGATCGTCCTGGATGACATCCAGCCGGAGGACGATTTCGAGATTCATGAGCACGGCTACCTAGATCAAGAGCGCTATGATTGGCTGGTTCGGCAGCTGGACAAAGGTCAGGCGGAAAACAAGCTGATGATGATTGCCAGTCACATCCCTCTTCCCTTGATCGGTTATGGTCTTCACTCGCCGATTACGGCGGCAACCGTCGTAGGGAAGTTACATACCTATCCGAACCTCCTGCTGTGGCTTGCAGGGCATATCCATCGAAACAAAGTCATCGCTTTTCCTTCGCCCGATCCGGCAAAGCCTGAGTTGGGTTTCTGGCATGTGGAAACCTCTTCGCTGCGGGATTTCCCACAGCAATTCCGAACCTTCGAGCTTTTCCGAAACGGCGACCATACGATTTCCATTCTTGTAACCAACGTCGATCCGGTCATGAACGAGGACTCGCTTGCCGCCATTTCCCGCTCCTATGCCATTGCCACCATGCAGACGATGAAGCTCTCCATGGAGAATCCCTCTTACAATGCGGAGCTTATCAAGCCGTTAAGCGCTCCGATGCAGCTTACGCTTAGGAATTGCGGAACGCCGGTAAAACCCGTCTATCGCCCGTATGTGCCCTGCTTTCGGTTCGCCGGATCGGCGGTCGGATCTCATCCTTAAGTAGACTCGATATAGGGGAGGAGTTCATCCTCGAAAAAGGGGATAAACCGCATGGCTCCTCCCGTCTGTTCGGTAGCCTTTGCTTAAGTGTTTTTCTTCGAGCATTCATTTGTGGGGCGTGACGGAGTGAAACCCCTTGTTCACGCTGGAGCCCAATCATCTGCCTCTCTGCTGCCGCGGAAAACCCGGATTGTCCGCAGGAGTAGCAACACCGCCAGGATCGCCATAATCGGATCCTTCCCAATTTCTTTCCCGGTTGAATCAGGAAATCGCAAGAATTTCCAATGCCGTTCGTTCCTAAACAAGCCGGATTAACACCCCACTTACCCACTTCCAAGAGATTTTCTAGTCCACGATCCGTGGATTTTCAATATTTATTAAAAATTCTTGTTGATTTTTTTCAAAACAGTGGTATATATAATTAATTAATCAAATGCTTAAACTAATAAATATTAGTTTATTTATTGATCAAATATAATTCTCCGTTCTAATCGGTGACTATGATTACTGGCGATCAAGAGAAAGTACGCAAAATAAACAGATCTCTGGTACTCAACACACTACGGCTTCATTCCCCTGTTTCGCGGGCTCAGGTGGCAGATATTACCGGGCTAACCAGGGGGACCGTTTCCAATATTGTAAATGTTTTGATCGATGACGGCCTGGTTTGTGAAGATAGTCTATTGGATTCAAAAATCGGTCGCCCCTCCATTCTGTTGGGTTTGAGACCTGACGGCGGAGCGGTAGTCGGGGTTGAGATCGGGGTGGATTTTATTTCCGTCCTTCTCACCAATTTTACCGCAGAGACTTTGTGGAAAACCCGGATACAAACAACCCCTTCCCAAACGCAAACGGAAATCATCGGCCAGACGGAGCAAAATATTGACATGGCACTTTCCCTGGCCAGAGAAAATGGTTTGCGACCCCTTGGAATAGGCGTGGGGCTGCCGGGATTGGTCAACGTCCGTCAGGGTACCCTGGTTTTTGCACCCAACCTGCATTGGGAAAACGTACCGCTTCGGCTGATATGGAATCAACGTTTTCGACTGCCGGTTTACATCGAGAACGAAGCCAATCTGGCGGCCTTGGGTGAATACTACTTCGGGGTAGCGCGGAATGTCGACAATTTTATCTGTCTGGTCTCCGGTATTGGCCTGGGCGGCGGCATCATGATCGATGGAAGGTTGTTCCGCGGAGGGTATGGCTACGGAGGGGAGATTGGACACATCCAGCGCGACCTGCAGGGTGAACAGTGCGGCTGCGGGCGCTTCGGTTGCTGGGAAACGCAGATCGGTCCACGGGCCGTTCTGCAAAGGGTCAGGAGAGAATTTCAAACCCATCCCGATCCACCTCTGTTGGATGCCTGTTCAGGCGATCCCCAAAAACTGACTTTTGATGTAGTGATTCAACTTGCTTTGAATGGGGATTTAATCTGTCGCCGGGCCATAGAAGAGGTCGCCGTACATTTGGGGGCGGGGATTGCCGACCTGGTCAACATCTTTAACCCCGATATGGTGGTGATCGGCGGCGCTTTCATCCTGGGTAAGGATTTGATGCAATCCACCATTGAAAAAACGATTCTCTCCAGCGCCTTGCTGCCTTCAACCGCCGGTCTACAGATCAGATTTTCGGAACACAGCACCGAGGCCTGCGTTCTGGGTGCGGTGTCCGTGGTACTGGATGACATTCTGCGTGAAATGGTGATCAACTAGAACTTCAATCCATGGGAAAAGGAGGAGGAACGGACGGAATACAAGGAACAAATACCTTTGCAAAGTACAGGGCAAAGGTAAAGATATTTTCTATTCCTGTTTAGGGAAAACCAGGAAAAACATTCCCAAATAGGTAACCTGTTATGGTGGCTTAACTTAGTGACTTAGATGATGGATTTAGTTTATTTCCTACCGCTTCCTGTTTGTCGGGCCCAAAACTCCAAGGCCTTGAAAAGAAGGTCGATGAAGTTAAAGGGTGTTTCCTACATTCTGGATACTTCCACGACCGATCGTTATAGCAGCTTATACCCAATATTCTACTGTATCGACGACAGGACCAACTTTACACCTATTTTCCAAAAGGAGAATTTATGATTCCTATTCGACTTACCGACCACAATTTCCGGCAAGTCTTTGCGATGGCGGTGCTCGTAGCACTAGTCTGCCTGGCAAGTGTCCAGCTGCTTCAGGCTCAGACTACGAATGCCACCGTCTCCGGTACGGTCAGAGATGTCCAAGGAGGCGTCTTGCCGGGTTCAACCGTTGTACTTACCAGCGATGCCCAGGGTTCCGAGATCACCGTGATCACCGATGCCCAGGGGAATTTCTTTTTTCCTTATGTCCGGCCCGACACCTACACCATGAAGATCAGTCTTGACGGATTCCAGACCCTGCAGGTCCCCAAGGTCATCGTCAACGCCAATGACCGACTGACGGCCGGTTCCTTTACGCTGCAGGTGGGACAAGTCAGCGAGACCGTCACGGTTGTCGACCGGGCCCCCGACATCCAGCTGCGCAGTGGTGAGCGTGCCTACACCCTCGAATCCGCCGCCATGCAGAACCTCGCCGTCAACGGCCGCAGCTTCTTCGGGCTGGCGGTCCTGGTTCCGGGTATTATCCCGAATACGGATGACCCGACCCAGGTCAGCGCTTTCAACGCCAATGGACAGCGCGCCAATTCGAACAACATGACTATCGACGGCGTGGCCAATATCGACACTGGCGACAACGGCGGCAATATGGCCACCACCAATCTCGATGCCGTTGCCGAATTTAAAGTGCTCACATCGAGTTACCAGGCTGAATATGGTCGAGCGGTAGGAGCCCAGGTACAGGTGGTCACCAAAAGCGGTGGGAAGGATTTTTCCGGTTCCGCCTACTGGTACGGACGCCGTTCCGCCTGGAACGCCAACACCTGGACTAACAACCGGTCCGGCACGGCATTGCCGAAGAGTTCGCGTAACGATTTTGGTTATACCGTCGGCGGCCCAATTTTCATCCCGGGCAAGTTCAATACCAATAAAAACAAACTGTTCTTCTTCTGGAACCAGGAGTGGCAGCGCCGTAAGGATCCCACTAACGAACAGCGTGTCACCGTACCCACCGCTCTGGAGCGCAAGGGCGATTTCTCCCAGAGCCTGGACGCCAATGGAAATCTTTACCCCTACATCAAAGACTATCAAACCAACCTGCCCTGCAGCGCCAGCAACACCTCGGGCTGTTTCAGGGATGGCGGAGTGCTTGGGAGGATTCCGACGAACCGTCTGTATGGCCCAACCCTGGCTGCGCTGAGTATCTATCCGGCTGCGAATGTTTCCGGAAAGACCGGTTATAACTATTTGAGCCAGACGCCGGGCAATTCACCGCATCGCGAGGAAATGATCCGGACCGATTATGAAATCTCCAACAATTGGCGGGTGACCGGCCGTTACATGAACCGGTCGGAAACTTTCGAACTGCCTTACGGCATCAGTGGCTGGTCCGTCGGCGGCAACCTGGATATCATGCAGGTAATCTCGAAGACCCCGGGCCGAAACTGGCTTGTTGCCACGACCGGTATTATCAACGCCACTACCTCGCTGGAAATCTCCGTGGGCAGCGGGCATAATTCGCTCGATCATTCCAGCGTAAGCGAGAAACTCACCAGGAAGGGAGCCGGCTTGTCCAACTTGCCGATGCTATACACTAGTTCCATCCAGAACGACTACATTCCGTATTTCACCTATGGCGGAGGGCGTATTGGCAACGCGCCGGTTATGCGAATGCATCAGGCTCCCTTCACCAACTTCAACACCACCTACGATATCGTCGGCAACATGACCAAGCTGATGGGATCTCACGCGTTTCGATGGGGTGTGTACTACCAGAAAAGCATGAAAGACCAGAGCGCTTTCTCCACGTTCAACGGAAGGATAGATTTCAACAACAACAGCAACAATCCCTACGACTCGAGCCATCCGTTCGCCAACGCCGCCCTGGGAGTCTACGATACCTTTTCTCAGGCCTCGATTTACGCCAAGCCGAAATGGCGCTATTCGAATGTGGAATGGTTCCTGCAGGACAACTGGAAAGTCAACCCGAGGCTGACGCTGGACTACGGACTCCGATTCTACATCCTCACGCCCCAGTATGATGCATCGTATACGGCTTCCAACTGGCTGCCGGAAAATTGGAATTCCTCCAAGGCGGTACGGCTCTACCGGCCGGCAGTGGTCAATGGCGCCCGTGTGGGCCAGGATTCTGTCACCGGAGCAACGGTCAATTCCGCTTTTATCGGACGGGTGGTAACCGGTTCCGGAGACCGTTTCAACGGAGCGGTCCAGGCCGGTAAAGGCATCAGCGACACACTTACCGATGGGAATAAATTCAACGTCTCGCCGCGGTTCGGGTTCGCCTTTGATGTTACCGGCAAACAGTCAGTCGTGCTCCGGGGCGGTTTTGGTATCTTTTACGACCGTCCGCAAGGCAACCAGGTATTCGATCTGATCAACAACCCTCCAGGCATGCAGACACAGACCCTGACTTGGGGACTGGTATCCGAGATGGGAAGCTCCGCAACGCCTATCTTCTCGACTCTCGGACTGCAGCCCAATGTCTATAATTGGAAACTGCCCACCGTTTACCAGTGGAACCTGGGGATGCAGGTGAAACTGCCCCATGCCTTTACCTTTGACGCTGCCTATGTCGGCTCCGAATCGCGCAATCTGTTGCAGTACCGGAACCTCAACGCCATACCTTACGGTACCGGCTATGCGGCAGCTGCTCAGGATCCGACACGGGGACAGAGCTGTTCGGGATGCTCGGCGAGCAGTGCACTGCCCGGCGGCAACGCCCTGCCGAACGACTTCTTGCGCCCGTATCAGGGGTTCGGAGACATTCGCCTGTGGGAGTTTGAGGCCTATTCGAATTACAAAGCCCTGCAGCTCACCATTAGCCGCCGCTTCCAGAAGGGGCTGATGTTCAGTTTCAACTACTCTCGCGCCGAAGCCAAGGGGACTCTTGGTGGAGACTGGGACTACGCCCGCATAGACGGAAGAGACAAGGAAGCCAACTATGGACCTCTGTCCTTCAACCGTCCGCACACGTATGTAGCCAGCTTCGTTTATGAAATACCGGGTGTCACCAGCGGTCCGGCCAAATTTATTGCCGGAGGCTGGCAAATATCGGGCAACTACCGCTGGTTGCATGGGACACCGGCCAATGCCGCATTCTCCATTCCCGGCATCGGGAACATCAACCTCACCGGCAGCGGAACGGAAGGGGCGCGTATCGCCCTGACCGGAGCGGAGATCGACAAGGGTTGGAGTAAGGACCCCTACAATCAGTTTAATGTAGCGGCCTTTACTGCGCCCAAACAGGGAAGTATCGGTTTGGAATCGCCGCGCTACACGATGTCCAATCCACCGACCAGTGTTCTCGATCTCTCACTTTCCAAACAATTCCGGTTTACGGAAAAACAACGTTTCGAGATCCGTCTCGACGCCTTCAATGCCTTGAACGCGGTGAACTTTTCCGGAGTTAACCGCACCCTAAACTTCGCCAGCCTTACCGATTCCACGATTACCAACTTGCCCTACAACTCCTCCGGTAAGCTGACCAACCAGAACGGCGTCGGTACGATCAGCGGAGTACGGGCACCTCGCCAACTCCAGCTGGTATGCCGGTTCTACTTCTAAATAAGTTAGGAGGAAGAATCCGGCAGGATCGATCTCCATCGATCCAGTCTGGAAAAGGCAGAAGAGACCGGGCATTCCTAATGCCCGGTCTCTCTTTAAGTACTCCATGGAGCGACTAATGAACTCAATTTCTCAGAAGTTGTCTGTCAGGGAAAAGGTCGGGTACAGTCTCGGCGATCTTTCCGCCAATTTGATCTTTCAAACCTTGATGACTTTTTTGGCCTTCTTTTATACCGATGTTTATAAAATACCACCGGCGACCGCCTCCGCCGTCATTTTTGCCGGAGGCATGATCGGCGCCTTTTTTAATCCCGTTATGGGGATCATCGCAGATCGGACCGACACCCGATGGGGGAAGTTTCGCCCCTGGATTCTATGGACCGCTGTTCCCTTTGGATTGATGGCTCTGCTGGCCTTCAGCACCCCGGATTTCGGGGATAGCGGCAAAGTAATCTATGCGCTGGTGACTTATATCCTTCTGGTATTGGTGTATTCCGCCAACAATCTTCCCTATGCTGCCTTAAGCGGTGTGCTGACGGGTGACATGGCCGAACGTAACAGCCTGTCGTCCTACCGGTTTGTAGCCGTCATGATAGCGCAATTCATCGTCCAGGCTTTGCTTTTGCCGCTGGTTCTTTTTCTCGGCAATGGAGATAAAACCGTCGGCTTTAAATACACCATGGGGATCTTCGCCGTCATTGGAGTAATCTTCTTTATTATCACCTTCCTGACCACCCAAGAAAGAATCACTCCGGCTCCCGAACAGAAAACGAGCATTCGACAGGATCTGTCGGACCTGATAAAAAATATCCCCTGGGTGGTGATGCTTATCCTGACGGTTTTCGTCTTTATTACTCTGGCCTTAAAAGGCGGTATGTATGTGTATTATTTTAAGGATTTTCTCGATAAGGACAGTCTGTCTTCCGTGATGGATCAACTCGGCTTCGGCGGCCAAGACGCGGTCACTTCCGGTTTTGGCCTGTTTAATGCCGGCGGCATCCTCTTCATGATCGTCGGGATTGCCTTCTCCAAGCGGCTGGCCGATCGCTTTGGAAAGAGGGACGTTTTCGGCACGGGACTGTTCCTTTCGGCTCTTTGCCTGCTCGCTTTCTATTTTTACCCGCCGCAGGCGATCGCCATCGTTTTTATCAGCCAGATTTTGCATGGATTCTTCTATGGACTTACCATTCCGCTTCTGTGGGCCATGGTCGCCGATGTCGCGGATTACTCGGAATGGAAAAATAACCGTCGGGCCACCGCCATTATTTTCTCGGCCATGATCTTCGGATTGAAAGCCGGCCTGAGCATAGGCGGTTCTCTGGTGGCGGCGATTCTGGCCACGTATGGTTATGATGAAAAGTTATTGATCCAGACTCCTGAAACCCTTCAGGGGATCAAGCTTTCCATAAGCGTTTATCCGACCCTTACTTTCTTTATCGGAGTGGCGTGCCTATTTCTATACGAGATCAACAAGAATAAGGAGATCCAGATCGAGAGGGAATTGAGCGAACGACGTTCCAAGGAAGTGACAACTCGTAAATCAGAATAGTACCTGCATGTAACCATTGGGAAGGAGTCATTATGTCGGAACAACCGTTTGATTATCAGGAACAAAAAAGGAGGGCTATCGCCCAGCCGCTCGTTGAGCATATCTATACCGCGGATCCATCCGCCCATGTTTTCGAGGGAAGGATTTACATCTACTGTTCGCATGACATCGATGCTGGAATTCCGGAAGATGACTTCGGCGGGCATTTTGGGATGGAGGATTACCACGTCCTTTCCATCGGCTCTCCCGCTGAAACTGCTGCCGTCGATCACGGGGTGGCTCTGCACATCAAGGACGTGCCCTGGGCGGAGCGGCAGATGTGGGCGCCCGATGCGGCCTTCAAGAATGGGAACTATTATTTTTACTTTCCGGCAAAAGCCAGGGACGGCGCCTTTCGTATTGGAGTGGCGGTAAGCAGCAGCCCCGCAGGTCCCTTTCAAGCGCAACCACAGGCGATCCAAGGCAGCTTCAGCAACGATCCCTGCGCGTTCGTCGATGACGACGGCCAGGCTTACCTCTATTTTGGCGGTCTCTGGGGTGGGCAGCTGCAGCGCTGGCAGACCGGCTCCTTCGTGGAACACGTTTCCTCACCCTATGAACTGTTGCCGGCTGATGATCAGCCGGCCTTATGTGCCAAAGTTGCCCGTCTTACCGGAGATATGCTCGAGTTTGCCGAAACACCCAAAGACGTGGTTATTGTAGATCCGGAGGGGAAGCCGCTTCTCGCCGGGGATCACGACCGCCGGTTTTTTGAAGCCTCCTGGATGCATAAGTACGAAGGTCAATACTACTTTTCCTATTCGACAGGCGACACCCACTACATTTGCTATGCCGTAGGAAGCAATCCCTACGGGCCGTTTACCTATCGTGGGAGGGTTTTAAATCCGGTGATCGGATGGACCAACCACCATTCCATTGTCGAGGTGAAAGGCAAATGGTATTTGTTTTTTCACGATTCCATTGCCTCACGGGGAGTCACTCATCTGCGATCGGTAAAAATGACGGAGCTGTTTTATAACCACGATGGAACCATTCAAACCGTTCATCCGATGCAAGAAGATCCGGCTGGGCGAGCGTAAGCATCATGGCGAGATGCCGGATTCTGAAGAAAGGGATCGCCCCGCCGAATGTTCGATCAACCCCCGGGAAAGACTTGATTATGATGAAATCATCCGCTGGAAATGCGGTCTCACGGGCCGCACTCTATACTAGTTTGTTTCTTTTACTGTCCTCTTGGTCCGCATGGTTGTTGATGGGACAACCGTCCGGCGGTCCCTATGGGCCTCTGCCGCAAAATTACGCCATTCCTAAGGCAATGCACATCTATTACGTGGCGCCGGATGGCAAGCAGGAGGCCACCGGATCCGGTCTGGAGGATCCGACCACCATCGAATCGGCGATATCCCGGGTGGTCAGCGGGGACGCGATTATCCTGCGCGGCGGGACATACCGGACAGGCAATTTAGTGTTGAACCAGGGCATCCTCCTGCAACCCTATGCGGACGAACGACCGGTGCTGAAAGGGACGCGTGTGGCGACAAAGTGGGAGACCTTGCGCGACAATGTCTGGCGCACGTCCTGGCCGACTTTGTTTCCGGCCAAGCCTCTGGGCTGGTGGCAGCGCAACCGCGAGGGCATGCGGACACCGCTGCACCGCTTTCATAACGACATGGTGTTCCTCGACGGAGAGCAGCTGCTTTCGGCCGGTTGGGAAGGCGAGCTCGACGAGCATTCTTTCTACATCGATTACGAGACAGGCTACATCTATATCGGGACCAACCCGGCGAACCGCCTCGTGGAAATTACGGCATTCGACGTCGCCCTGCTTCGGACTACGCGACCGGCAAACGGCAAGGAACCGGATAAGAAAGGCCCGGTGATCCGGGGTATCACCTTTACGCAATACGCCTATCGAGCCATCGATATCGAGGGTAAGAGGCGGGCGGCCCTGGTTTCGGAAGAACCAACCGACGACCCGATAGGGCCTTCCGATCCATCGACGTATGGCAAGGAGGTTGTCGGGACAACCCTGGAACATGTCACCATCAGCCACTGTTCACGCGTCGCCGGATATTTTCGCGGGGACCAGCTGACCATCCGCCATTCGCTGATCAGCGACACCAGTACCGAGGGGATCTATGTGATCGGATCGTCTGATGTCCTCATCGAGAAGAACATCATCCGGCGGAATAACGTGGAGAAACTGACCGGCTACTATCCGGCAGCGGTCAAGATCTTCAATCAATCCTACCGGGTAACGGTGCGCGACAATCTGGTCATCGATCATCCGAACTCCAACGGGGTCTGGTACGACGTGGGTAATGTTGACGGCTTGTTCATAAACAACTGGGTCGAGGGTACGATCAATGGGTTCTTCTTCGAGATCTCCAAAGGGGCCATCGCCGCCGGCAATGTATTCGTCAACTGTGATCGAGGAGTATACATCCTCAACAGCTCCAACGCCCGTGTTTACCACAACACTTTTGTCAATGCGCCTGCCTCTTTCGAGCGTAACGGGCGCGGTATGGGCGGGGACCACTTCGGCTGGCATCCCAAGACCGGCCCCGATGTGGACCAGCGTGAGGGGCATGTGTTTTTCGGCAATCTGATGGTGGGCGAAGAAACATTCATTCGGCCGCTGCTGCGGTTTGAGCAGCCACAGATGCTCTGCGCCAGGCTTACCCGGTCTCAGGCGAAGCGGATCGATGGAAATCTGTACATCCGCCGGGATGCCGGCTCGCAGCCGCTGATCACCTGGAGTCCGGCTGGGGATGCTTGCCAAACAGGTTTCGCCTCCCTGGAGGAATTCCAGAAGCTGCCGGGAGGCTATGAGCAACAAGGACGTGCCTTTCTGCACTATCAGGAAGCGGTATTCCTGTGCCCCTATCTGCGCCATCTCGAACTCGCCCAGCCGTTGCCCCAGATGCAATCCTTGACCGCGCCCGAGGAAGCGCTGCGTGTCCTCGGCTGGAAAGAATCCGCCCAGGTGGCCGGTGCATACCCATTGCGCCTCCGTTAATACGAACGAAGCGGTAAAAAGTCGCCTAATAGATATTTTCAACTGTCGTAGGGGCGAGCGGCGCTCGCCCTGTGGATGAAAATGGTTTTCATATCGAGGGTGAGCGCCACTCGCCCCCACGAGGAAATCTATTTTCTCACGGTGATTAAATTTTTAGCCAGAGCCTCCGGCTCTGGGCTTTAGGATGGAGAGAATTCAGAGCCAGAGGCTCTGATTACGGGGTATATCCGGGCACCCACACCAGAAAGGTGGCTGACCGTTTCCAGAATCATGGGTTGAAATTTTTCATTGCGTTTCTATTTGAAAGGTGATTATGAAAAAATACATACAACGATTGGCTGTTCTTCTGGCTTTCGGGGCATGGACCCTGCCCGCATGGTCCCAGGGCCACTATCAAAGCTTTATCGTCTCCACCTATGTGATTCAGGGAACCGCCCAGAGCCTGATGAACGGCAAGCTCGATCTGGCCCAATCCTGGTCCGTTCTCACCCGCAACCTCAAGATCGACAAGGTCTACATCGAGATCATGCGCAATCACACTCTGGTCGAGGAAGCCGGCCTGGAAAAACTGAAAAAGTTTTTCCAGGACCAGGGGGTCCAGGTCTGCGGCGGATTGGCCTACAGCATCAGCGAAAGCAACGGCTATCAGGGTTTTGACTATGCCGATCCGGAAAACCGTGAATTCGCGCGAAAGTCGGCGGAAATGGCTGCCCGCCATTTCGATGAGGTCCTGCTTGACGATTACTATTTCTTTAACCGCAAGACCGATTATGACATCAAGGCCAAAGGCAACAAGTCCTGGAGGCAATACCGCCTCGAGACCATGCGGGAGGTCACGGAGAACCTCATCCTCAAACCCGCCAAGGCCGTCAATCCCAAATGCAGGATCATCGTCAAGATGGCTAACTGGTATGACCAGTATGCCGGCATGGGCAACGACACGGAAAAGGTTCCGCTGATGGTCGACGGCATGTTCTCGGGCACGGAATCCCGTCTTTGGTTCGGACAGGAGCAACATCTTCAACCTTACCTCAGTTATGACATCATGCGTTTCATGGACAACCTCAAGCCGGGCGTAAACAAAGGCGGCTGGATTGACCAGGGCGGCGCCAATCCGATCGATCGCTACTCCGAGCAGCTTCTGAACACCGCCTTTGCACGCTCCCCGGAGGTGTGCGCCTTCAATTACGTCGGCATGATCCGCGGCGCCATTCGGCCAAACGCGACGCCCAACCGTACATGGGCCGACCTGCCCACCAGCCTCAACCTCGCAGAAGTTCAGAAAACCCTTGGCCCGGAAGGCGGCACTCCCACCTTTGCCGACGTTGCCGCCTACACTCTTCGCCAGGTAGACAAGGTGCTGGCCGCTGCAGGCAAGCCTGTCGGGATAAAGACATACACTCCGTATCATGCCACCGGCGAAGAGTTCCTCCACGACTACCTGGGCATGATCGGTCTGCCCATGGACATCTTTCCGCAATTCCCCTCCGAGGCCGACATGGTTCTTCTTACCGAGCAGGCGAAATGGGATCGCGACATCATTCGCAAGATCCGGACTCAGCTGGAGGCCGGCAAATCTGTCTGCGTTACCTCCGGTTTCGTGCGTGCCATGCAGGGCAAGGGCATCGAAGACATCTGTGAACTCGAGGCCACCGGCACCACTGTCCCGGTGCGGCGTTTTACTTTTGCCGGAGGCCCCGGGGCGCCATTCCGGGGCGGCCGTGGATTCGGACAGGGCTCTGGAACCTCACAGCCGGCCGGGACAGCAGATCCTTTCGAAGCACCGCGGGAGATCCTCATTCCGGAAATCAAGTACCTGAACGTCCTGACTCATGACGCCTGGGGCGATGCCCTGGGGATTTCTCCGGGAGGCACAACCTATCCCATCCTGCTCTCCTGCGATTACTCCAAAGGTAAATTGTACGTTCTGACCATACCCAACGATCCCGCCGACCTCTACTCGCTTCCTTCCACCGTCCTGTCGGTCATCCGTGCTTCCCTGGGTTCTGCAGAACCCATCCGAATCGACAGCGCTCCGGCGCAGGTCGCCCTGTTCCGTTATGACAACAACACCTTTATCGTCCAGAATTACCTGCCCACAGCGGCGGAGGTTACGGTTTCCGTCGCCGGCTCGGCAATAAAGATTCACAACCTGCTCACCGAGGAAGACATCACACCTGCGCCCGCGAGCAGTTATGGTTTCGGCGGATTTCGAGCGCCCGGCACACCCATCCCGGCATCCCGGACCTCCTTTGCATTTACGGTATTGCCGCACTCGTATGTATCCTTTGCCGTAAAGTAAGTCCTTCTATTCATAAGAACGAAACGATGTTCTATATGCTGGGAGTAACCATGAGTATCCGAAAATGGATCGTTTCCATCGCCTGCATCTTCGCTATCCTGGACGCCGGTTCGTGGATCCTGCACGCCGCAATTCCGCCACAGGCGACTGCCGCCAATGCTGCTTCCGTCAATGCCGTTATCGACGCCGGCAAGACATTCAGCCCGATTCATCCCAACCTCTACGGCATGTTCATCGAACATGCCGGCGGCCTGGTATACAACGCCATGTGGGCAGAAATGATCGGCGACCGAAAATTCTATTACCCCATCGCTGCCGAGGACCCGGCCCAGAGCGCATCCGCCGCCGGCCCACCGGGGCAACCGGGAACGCGGGGCAGTCGCGGCGGCCCTGTTCGGCGCTGGAACCCGGTCGGTCCGGCGGAATCGATCGTCATGGATGGCCGAAACGCTTTTTTCCCCGGAGAGCACTCCCCCGCAATCACCCTCAGTTCCTCGGAGCAGCGCGGCATCCGTCAGACAGGGCTTGTGCTCCTGCGCAATAAGGGCTACACCGGCCGTATTATCCTTTCCGGTGATTCTGCCACCCAGGTGTTTGTCAGCCTGGTATGGGGAGCCAGCCCTGCAGAACGGCAGACGCTGAATATCGGCAAACTGAGCCCTGCCTATGTTACGTACCCGCTGAAATTTCAATGTCCGGTCGATGCCACCGACGGCCGGATCGAAATCACCGCCACCGGATCCGGTATCCTGCGTATCGGAGCCATCTCGTTGATGACCGCCGACAATATAAAAGGCTGGAAACCTGAAGTCATCAGGGTTCTCAAATCCCTGCGATCGGGCCTCTACCGCTGGCCCGGCGGAAATTTCGTTTCCGCTCACGAATGGCGTGACGCAATCGGCGATCCGGACCGGCGTCCACCCGTCTGGGATCCCGTCTGGCGTGCGGTGCAGTCCAACGATATAGGCACGGACGAATTCATGACCCTTTGCCGGCTGGTGGAGGTCGAACCCTACATCACCGTCAACTCCGGTTTCGGCGATGCCCGCTCCGCCGCCGAATATGTCGAATACGCCAACGGCCCGGTCACCACCCGAATGGGTGCGATGCGCGCCGCCAACGGTCACCCCGATCCTTATGGCGTCAAATACTGGAACATCGGAAACGAGATGTGGGGTGACTGGCAGTATGGCTACATGCCTCTGGCGCAGTACCAGGTCAAACACAATCTTTTCGCCAAAGCCATGCGCAAAGTCGATCCCGGCATCATCCTCATCGCCAGCGGCGCCATGCCCGATACCATGACCGGTTCCAAGCAGTCCCTGAAGCTCGGTGACAAGCTGATCCCTGATTACCTCGGACCGGCGGATTGGACCGGGAACTTGTTCCTCCACTGCCTCGACCACATGGACATGATCAGCGAGCACTACTATAACTACAATTCCCATTTCGATCTCTCTCTGGCCAAACAGGTGCCGAATGATCCCAAAGAACCTCTCGTCGACTGGATGCGGCGTCCGGCAAACCATATCCGCATCAAGTACGAGGCGTATCAGGAATATCTCCAGCGCATCCCTGCCCTCAAGAAGAAGCCTGTCCCCATTGCGCTGGATGAGTACGCTTACGCGGAAAGAGGCAGTTATAAGGTGGTCCCTGCTTATGCCTGGAATTTCCATGAGATGTTTCGCCACTCAGACCTTTTCCAGCTGGCCACTTTGACCTTCATCACGGGCACGTACCATGCCGCCAAGGGCCAGGCTGTCCTCAATCCCACGGGCATACTCTTCAAGTTCTACCGCGACCGTTTTGGGACCATCCCCGTGGATGTTTCGGGTAATTCCCCGCAGCCAAAACCCAAGGATCCTCCCGGCGGCGAACAACCCGTCGTCCATGCCGGCAGCGATACCTTCCCGCTGGATGTAGCCGCCGCCTGGACTGCCGACCGTAAAGCCCTCACCGTCGCGGTTATCAACCCCACGGAATCCACGCAAACCCTGAACCTGCAAATAGGCGGCGTCGATCTCTCCGGAAAAGGCATGTTGCGTCGTATGGCTCCTCAGAGCCTCACGGCTACCGTGACGGTCGGACAGGATCCGGGCGTTGTCATCGAGGAACAACCGATTCATCAGATTCCCGCGAATCCGACGTTTGCTCCTTTCAGTGTCAATATCTATGAATTCCCAGTGAAATTACCGTAACTAGCTAAGTTGTAAGAAAATGCGTAAAAGTGTATGTCTGCCATCCGTCATATAGCAGGGGCACGGCACGCCGTGCCCCTACAACAGCTGATACTATTTACTATAGCATGATTTTTTGCGACCTTATCATCCACAAGACACCTATCGCGAGAGGAACGAAATGAAACAGAAACTCATCATTTTCATCCTCTGGATACTGCCTCTCACATCGTTCGGTCAACGAGGGGACAATGCTCCCTACCGTGATCCGTCTTTGTCCCCGGAAAAGCGGGCCGCCGATATCGTTTCCCGGATGACGCTGGAGGAGAAGGTCCTGCAGATGCAAAACAGTGCTCCGGCGATTCCGCGTCTCGGCGTATCGGTCTACAACTGGTGGAATGAGGCACTGCATGGCGTAGCCCAGGGGCGTGCCACGGTTTTTCCGCAGGCCATTGGGCTTGGGGCAACCTGGAATACCGGCCTGATGCACCGGGTGGCCGATGCGATTTCCACGGAAGCGCGGGCCAAATACCATGAAGCCATGCGCCGTCCTCCGGTGCCTGAAGTCCCGCCCGGAAACGCTCCGGGTCGGATTGCCTGGCTGACCTACTGGTCGCCCAACATCAATATCTTCCGCGATCCCCGATGGGGACGAGGACAGGAAACCTACGGCGAAGATCCCTATCTGACCAGCCGCATGGGGGTCGCCTTCGTTAGAGGTCTGCAGGGTGATGATCCTCGATACCTGAAAGTAGTCGCCACCCCCAAGCATTATGCCGTGCACAGCGGTCCGGAACCGCTGCGGCACTCCTTTGATGTCGCTCCCAGCGAGTACGACATGCAGCATACCTATCTGCCCGCCTTCCGGGCGACCATCATGGAGGGGAAAGCCGGCTCCATCATGTGCGTCTACAACCGGGTGGACGGAGTGCCCGGCTGCGCCAGCACTGACCTGCTGCAAAAACGCCTGCGGGAGCAGTGGCGTTTCAAAGGTTACGTTGTCAGCGATTGTGGCGCCATCGGCGACATCTACCGCAACCACAAATACACATCCACCATGGGCCAGGCGGCCGTGGCGGCCGTTATGGCCGGGACGGACCTCACCTGCGGCGCAGAGTATCGAACCCTCATCGACGAGGTCAAAGCCGGCCGCATTCCCGAAGCCGAAATCACACGATCGGTGGAACGGCTCTTCGAGGCACGATTCCGTTTGGGGATGTTCGATCCTCCGGAACGTGTTCCTTTTGCCAAGATCCCCTACTCGGCGAACGATTCGGCCGAACACCGGCAGCTGGCGCGAGTCGCAGAGCGCGAGGCCATTGTTCTGTTGAAGAACCGGGAAGGATTGTTGCCGCTGAAATCCCCGGTAAACAAGATCGCCGTGATTGGTCCCTCCGCGGATGATCCGATCGGTCTGCTCGGTAACTACAATGGCGTTTCTTCCAGGCAGGTGACCCCTTTGGAAGGCATTACACGGCAGTTTGCCAACGCCAAGGTGAACTATGCGCTTGGAGCTACCTATACGGCCACCACCCAAGCGCTGGTGTCCTCGAATGTTCTGACGCCACCGGATGGAAACGGGCAGGGATTGCTGGCCGAGTACTTTGACAATCCGGATCTCCAGGGAGAGCCAAAGTTACGCCGAACCGAACCCCGCATATACTTCGACGCCAACATGGAAGATCCCGACTTCGTCAAGGCCGCCAATGGCGACAAGTATTCGATCCGCTGGACGGGCACATTGATTCCACCGGCCACGGGTGATTATGTCCTGTCGGCGCGGACCGGCATCTGGAACCGTCAGGGGAAGATCCAGCTGTTCCTCGACGACAAGGAAGTCAATCCCCGTGGATCTGCCGGGGCTCGTCCCGCCGGGCTGGGACCAGGACAAGGGCAAGGACCTTGGCGCGCCCTACCGCCGCCCATCCATCTGGAGGGCGGACGCAGGTACACGGTGAGGGTGGATTACCGGCAGAATGGGAGCGGAGGCGGAGCGGAACTGAATTGGATCCCGCCGGCCCCCATCCTGCTCGCAGAGGCTGAGAAGATAGCGAAGGAGTCCGACGTGGTGCTGATTTTCGTCGGCCTGAACGGCTCGCTGGAAGGTGAGGGTCATGACCGCAGTGAGATCAACCTGCCGGAGCCCCAGGAAAATCTGATAAAAACCATGATCGCGACCGGAAAACCCACAGTCGTGGTGCTGACCACCGGCAGCGCCCTGGCCGTTAATTACGCTGCCGATCATGCTGATGCGCTGCTTGTCGCCTGGTACGGCGGGGAGGAAGCCGGGACGGCGATCGCCGAGACGCTGGCCGGCATCAACAATCCGGCAGGCCGTCTTCCAATCACATTCTACAGGAGCCTCGACCAGCTTCCGCCCTTTACCGATTACAACATGAAGGATCGGACCTATCGCTATTTCCAAGGGGATCCCCTCTACCGTTTCGGCTACGGTTTGAGCTATTCCACCTTTGCATACTCGGGCTTGAGGGCCAAACGTACCTCGAAAGGGGCTGAGGTCCGGGTTAAGGTCAAGAACACTTCTTCTCGTGAAGGCGACGAGGTCGTCCAGCTCTATCTTGCCGGCGGCTCAGGAGACAACGATCCGATCCGCAGCCTCCGTGGCTTTCAGCGGGTCCATTTCCGTGCAGGTGAGAGCCGGGAAGTCAGGTTTATGCTCGACACCGTCGATCTTCCCCAAACCAAGGTGGAAATCAGCGTCGGCGGTGGACAGCCCATTGAGAATGTGCCACATAGAAAGGGCACTCTATAGCAGTAAAAAGTCTTTGGTGTGAAGTGCAGCTTTGCAGAAGGATGAATTTTTAATAAGGAGAAAAGAATGAAAGATCGTTTGGGTATTTTAGTCGTGTTGGTTATGGTTTTCTGTTCGCTCTGTCTTGCGCAGACCAGTCAGCCTTCCGTGGTGGAAGATTTCAAGCCATCCTCTTTGAATCAGCCCGGCAGGGAGTATCCCCAGGTCAACTCCGAGGGCCGGGTCCGTGCCCGCGTTATCGCGCCCGAAGCACAAAGCGTTCTGCTCGATATCGGCGCCGTAAAATATCCCTTGACCAAAGGAACGGACGGAGCCTGGATCGGCGAATCGAAGCCCCAGGACGAGGGCTTTCACTACTACCAGATCGTTATCGACAGCGCTCAGGTCCCGGATCCCGGCAGCCTTTATTTCTACGGCGCCGGCCGCTGGGGCAGCGGCGTGGAAGTTCCCGCCAAAGACCAGGACTTCTACGCACTCAAAAACGTCCCGCACGGTCAAATTCGACAGAATATTTATTACTCCAAAGTGAATGATTCCATGCGGCGCTGCTTCGTCTATACCCCGCCGGACTACGACAAGAATAGGGAAACCCGTTATCCCGTACTGTACCTCCAGCACGGCGGCGGAGAGGATGAAACCGGCTGGCCCTCGCAGGGAAAGACCAATCTGATCATGGATAACCTGATCGCCGAAGGTAAAGCCAAACCCTTTATGATCGTCATGGATAACGGCACCTGGACTCCGGCGCCCGGCCAGGCGCGTCCGCGTCCTCCTGCACCGGGAGCGCCTCGAGGCAATTGGCCTCCTCCGGGTTGGGCCGACAAATTCAAAAAAACGCTTCTTGAGGATATCATCCCGATGATCGATTCCACCTATCGTACCTTGGCAGATCCGGCTCATCGAGCCATGGCCGGGTTGTCGATGGGCGGTATGCAAACAAACGCCATTGCCATGGAAAATCTGGATGTGTTTTCCCATATCGGAATTTTCAGCGGAGGCACAGTGGGCGACCCGGCCACCGCACACAACGGCGTGATGGCCAATGCCAAGGAGTTCAACAAGAAGGTCAAGCTGATCTTCCAGAGCTGCGGATCCCGCGAGCGACCGGAGAATGTGCGCGCCAACCACGAGCAACTGAAAGCGGCCGGGATCAACAGTGCATTCTACGTCTCTCCTGAAACCGCTCACGAGTGGCAGACCTGGCGGCGCAGCCTGCATGAGTTCGCACCATTACTCTTCAAAGATTAACAGGAGTTCATCGATGAAAACGATTCTGACTTCCATCGTATCGATCTCCTTTCTTTGGGGAATCGTGTGCCTGGCACAGACCCCTCCGGTAGCGGATGTCAATGATTTCAAGCCCGCCTCGTCCAATCAGCCCGGCCGGGAATATCCCCAGGTCAACTCCGAAGGCCGGGTCCGTGCCCGGCTGGTCGCACCCCAGGCCCAAAGTGTCCAGCTTGATATTGGCGGCGTGAAATATCCATTGACCCTGGGGGAGAACGGTGCGTGGATCGGCGACTCCAAGCCACAGGACGAAGGGTTTCACTATTATCAGCTCATTGTCGATGGCGCCCAGGTCCCGGATCCGGGCAGTCTGTTTTTCTATGGTGCCGGCCGGTGGGGCAGCGGCATTGAAGTTCCTGCCTGGGATCAGGACTTCTACGCCCTCAGGAATGTTCCCCATGGACAGCTGCGCCAACACCACTATTTTTCCACCATCACTCAGGCCTGGCGTCGTTGTTTCATTTATACTCCCCCTGATTACGATGCCGACTGGAACACCCGCTATCCCTTGCTGTACCTGCAGCACGGCATGGGGGAAGATGAGACAGGATGGGCGGTTCAAGGCAAGGCCAATCTGATCCTCGACAACCTGATAGCCGAGAAGAAGGCCGTTCCCATGATCCTGGTGATCGATACGGGTTACGCCTCCAGACCTGCCGCAGCGCCCGTGCAGGGCGGGAATCCGGTGGCAGCCGCTGCCCGCGGCGGTGCGGCTTTTGCGGAGGTCATGATCAAGGAGATCATCCCGATGATCGATGGTTCCCTTCGCACCATCGCCGACCGGGATCACCGGGCGATGGCAGGTCTCTCCATGGGCGGCAATCAGACTTGTCAGGTCACGTTCCGCAACCTCGACAAATTCGCCTACATCGGCGCCTTCAGCGGCACCATGAACGGCCTGAGCACCGCACCGCTCGATCCTGCCACGGCCTTCAACGGCCTGTTCAAGGATGGCGAAGCGCTGAACAAACAGATCAGGCTTCTGTGGCTGGGTATGGGCACGAAGGAGCCCAATCCATTTCCCGGAGCGATCGGCGCGTTTCGCTCCATGCTGGACAAGGCCGGGGTCCGATACACCTATTACGAATCACAAGGGACGGCCCACGAATGGTTGACCTGGCGACGTGATCTGCGGGAATTCGCTCCCCTCCTGTTCAAGAATGGATCTGCCACTTCACCTGATCCCCGTAGGGGCGGCAGGCCCGGCAGATTCAATGAACCGATCGTCCTGGGCCCGGATGACAAGCCCGTCTTCCCCGATCCCTCTGCCGGGTTCAATGTTAAGCGTGAAAATATCGCCCATGGCGAGTTGACGGCGGTAGAGTATGATTCCCAGACGCTCGGAATGCGTCGGAAAATGCTGGTTTACACACCGCCCGGTTATTCAACACAACGCACATATCCGGTACTTTATTTGCTGCACGGTATCGGCGGTAACGACCGGGAATGGACCCAGCTCTGTCATGCCGATCATGTCATCGACAATTTGCTGGCCGACGGCAAGATTCAGCCGATGATGGTCGTGTTTCCCAACGGCAATGCAAGTGTGACGGCAGATACGGTGAGTACACGTCCTGGGGAAGGCATTGGGGCTCGTGGTCCTGCCGGCGGTGCGGGTCCCGGGCCTGCCCCTGGAACTGTCGCCGGTGGAGATCGTTTCCAAAGCTGGCGTAAACCATTCGAGGATGACTTGATCAAGGACATACTTCCTTATATCGAGTCCCACTATTCCGTTTATAAAGATCGTGAACATCGCGCCCTGGCGGGCCTGTCGATGGGCGGCGGCCAGTCTCTGAACATTGGCATGTATAACATCGAAACCTTTGCCTTTGTTGGCGGCTTTTCTTCGGCCCCGAACACCAACCAGTTCGGGGGGATTTATCCCGACACCGATTTCCTGCCCGATCCGGTGGCCGCCAGGGAGAAACTGAAGCTTCTGTGGATTTCCTGTGGCAACAAGGATGGTCTGATACGTGTCAGCCAAGGTGTCCATCGCTATCTCAAAGAAAAAGGTGTGTCCCATGTCTGGCACGTGGATTCCAACGCCCATGACGCCACCGAATGGGACAACAATCTGTTTCTTTTCGCCCAGCGCATCTTCCGATAGTTACAGGGTGTGCCGATCGTCAACAGGTTATCCATAGAAAGCGTCCACTGAAAAAGGAGAAATCATGTCAAAATCCGATTCCAAGAATCACAACACGCTCAATCGCCGGCAGACCCTTCTGTTATCCACAGCAGCTGGTATGGGATTCGCATTGGCAGGAACGGCCGGTGCGGTGGAGAACCCCAAGAAGTCCTCGCCTCAGGGATCGGCAGGGAGTTGCAGCACTCCGAGGACGGCCGTGGCGAAAACGCAATACGGCAAGGTGCGCGGCTATGTAGAAGATGGCGTCCTGACGTTTAAAGGTGTTCCCTATGGCGCGAGCACCGGGGGCGAGAACCGATGGCTCCCTGCCAAACCTCCCACACCATGGGAAGGCGAGCATCCCGCCCTGACCTATGGGGCCAATTGTCCGCAGCGCCTCCATGACTGGTCCAGCGAGCAGACTTTCCTGCAGCAGTGGACCGACGGCTGGCAGAGCGAAGATATGCTCAAGGTGAACATATGGACCCCCAGCCTGACCGGCAAACGCCCGGTCATGTTCTACATCCATGGCGGCGGATACAGCTTTGGATCGTCCTATGAGCTGGCCTCCCAGGACGGAGCCCAGATGGCCCGGCACCATGACGTCGTAAGTGTGACGGTCAACCATCGTCTCAACATTCTCGGATTCTTCGATCTCTCCGAAATCGGCGGATCGGCCTATGCCGACTCGGTGAACGTCGGCATGACCGACCTGGTGGCGGCGCTTCGCTGGGTTCGGGACAACATCGCCCATTTTGGCGGCGATCCGAACGCCGTCATGATTTACGGCCAGTCGGGCGGCGGCTCCAAGGTAACCACGCTGCTGGGAATGCCCTCGGCAGAAGGGCTCATCCATCGCGCCTCGGCCCAATCGGGCGGCGGCGGCAATCAGCCCGGCGCCGAACAGTCCCGGGAATATGCCAGACGGGTTCTGGCTGAACTCGGCGTCACCGACATCACTGCGCTGCAGAAAATGGAATGGTCCAAATTAAATCAGGCCGCCAATGCCGTAGCCATGAAGATGAATCCACCGATGGGCGTAGGGGGACCGGGTGCAGGCCCGGGACCAGGGGCCATAGCCCGCGTGGGTGCGGGGCCGACCGTCGATGGCCGTATCATTACCGTACGGTCGTTCTTCGATGTCGTCCCTGATATTTCCAGGAATATCCCGGTTTTGATCGGTTCCGTCAGCGAGGAAGGGAACCGGATGAGTTTTCGTCCCACCGAAGCCGAGTGGCTGGCCACACTGACCAAGAGTTACGGCGAAGCCAAGGCCACCGCGCTGGCCGCGGCGCTGAAGAAGGCGCATCCGGAGAAAAGCATTCGTACCCTGTCTTATATGTGCAGTGGCGGCGGATTGAACGGCATTGCCATACGCAATAACGTTACCCGCATGGCGAAACTGAAATACGATCAGAAGGGCGCTCCGGTGTACGCCTGGTATTTCTCCTGGCAATCGCCGATGCTCGAAGATGCCGGGGCCTGGCACACGGCTGAACTCGCCTTCTGCTTCGACAATACGAAACGCTGTGAACAGGGAACCGGCAACACTCTGGAGGCGCAGGCACTTGCCAAGAAGATGGCCAGGGCATGGGCCAATTTCGCCCGCACCGGGAACCCAAGCCAGTCGGGCTTGATCTGGGCGCCGTTTGAACCGGTCCGATGCCCGACGATGGTATTTGACAATGATTGTCGGATGATGGATGACCCGGAAGGTGAGGTTCGTAAAATCCTGCTGAGTTAGCGAGCTCGCCGGGAAATCGGCGGTATAACCAAGAGTTGTCCCCGTTTTGAGCAAAAATAAAAAGCTATAGAAAGACCTGTCATGAACATGTTTCAAAAAATCTTGATACCGGCATTCCGTGTTTTGACGGTATTGGCATTTCTAATCATTTCCAACGCGCCTGGAAGTTCGGTGTGCGCCAAAGAGACCGATACGACTCCTCGCAGTATAGCCCCTTACTTCACACCCGCCACTGTATCCCCCAAGGCGCCGGATACCGATGGCTTTCTCCGGCGCTGGCTGCTTCTCGAACCGATTTCCAAACCGAACCGTACCAACACCGTATTTACCGACAGCTACATAAGGACTGCCTTTCATACCGAATACTTTCCCAACCAGTTCACTGTCGTTCCACGCCACGGCGACAAGGTCAAGGTCGCCGACCAGGAACTCGCATGGCATGCCCTGGATTCCACCAACTTCAACGTCAAGCTCTTTCGTTTCGCCTATGGCTTGAACAAGCAAACGTATGGCGTCATTTTCTGGGCCGTTACCATTGTGGACAGCCCGCGTGAGATGAAGAATGTTCGCCTGGCCGTGGGTTCCAATTCGGCCTCCATGTGGTGGTTCAACGATCAGGAAGCCGTCATCCTCTCCGGCGATAGGCGGATGGTGATGGATGACTGCGTTTCCAAACGCCTCACGCTCCGCAAGGGCCGGAACATCCTTCGCGGCGCCGTTATCAATGGACCCGGTTTAAGCGATTTTTGCGTTCGCTTTATGGATGAGAATGGCAGACCGGTTAAGGATATCACCCTCCTTCTTGAGACCACAGGAAAGTAACGAATCATCCAATTATGGTTTTTATGTGAATGGTACATGGAGCTTCTATGAAATCACGTATCCGAGCAGCAGTGGTATCCACCCTGCTCTTTCTTATTCTGTCTGCACCGACGCCGGCACCGGCACTGGATGGAGAACCCTTCATTCACGATCCCTCTACCGTTATCTTGTGCGATGGTAAGTACTACACTTTCGGCACCGGGCGGGGCGGCTTGATTTCCAGCGATGGCTGGACCTGGAACCGGGGTGCTGTGCGTCCCGGCGGCGGGGCTGCTCCCGACGTCATAAAAATCGGGGATCGCTACCTTATGGCCTATGGCGCAACGGGCGGCGGATTGGGCGGCGGACATAACGGCCGCATTCTTACCATGTGGAACAAGACGCTCGACCCCGAATCTCCCGACTTCCAATATTCCGAGGCCGTCGTCGTTGCCTCCAGCGACGGCATCGAGGACTGCGATGCCATCGATCCGTCCTTATTGCTCGACCCCACGACCGGCCGACTTTGGCTGACCTACGGGACCTACTTTGGCTACATACGGATCGTGGAGCTCGATCCCAAAACAGGAACACGCATCTCCGGCAACCAACCCGTAAACATCGCCATCGATTGTGAAGCCACAGCCTTGATCTATCGTGACGGCTGGTATTACCTTTTGGGAACTCATGGCACATGCTGCGACGGCACCAACTCGACCTACAACATCCGTGTAGGCCGCTCCAGAAAAGTGACGGGCCCCTACCTGGATCACACAGGCATGGACATGCTGAAAGGTGGCGGCAAGCTGGTGGTGGCCGCCAATGGTCGACACATCGGTCCCGGCCACTTTGGGCTCATCGACCTGGGCGATGGGGTGCAGAAATTCTCCTGCCATTATGAAGCCGACCTGGATCGCGGCGGCCGTAGCATCCTGGATATTCGTTCGCTCCTCTGGAAGGACGGATGGCCTATCGCCGGCGAAAATTTCACGGGAGGGACCTTTGCCATCGAGTCTGAACGCAGCGGCTATACGTTGGAACTGGCTGTGGATTTCGTGCGAATGCCCAACGTCAGGCGTGGCGGATTTGGCGGCCCCGGTGGAGCACCCGGCGGCCCTGGTACGGGGAATCCCGCCGAGGCGGTACCGCTGACCCCGATCCCCTTCCAGGAACTTGCCCAGGTTGCGCCCGGCTGGCCGGCCGGCAATATCGACATTCGCATGGGCGACTACATGATCCGGCCTCATCAGAAGTGGACCATCACGCCCGTCGCCGACGCTGGCGGCTATCTCGGCTCTCCTTATTTCAAGATCACCATCACGGGCACCGAGCGTACTCTGGCCGCAACCGCGGAAGGTGAGGTGGTGGCGGTCCCGGCTTTCGCAGGCAGTAACGAACAGCTGTGGCGCATCGACCAGCTGACGGATGGAACCTATCGTATCATGCCCAAGGCGATCCCCGGTATCAAGGAATCTCTGGCCCTGACCGCGATCGGCCTCAGCACGCCGACGCTGACCAGGTTCGATGCCCAGAACAATGCGGCACGTTGGAACTTCAAAAGGCCATGAAGTTATAACCCCGTCGTGTTTGATAAGGCGGCGAAAAATCGATCATGATAGAAAAACGGATCGTGTTTGTAGCGACTACACTCCAAAAACTGGAGCCTAAATTCGCGAGAAACTTCACA
>CAZTVS010000058.1:3715-27863 GCA_964617125.1 uncultured Acidobacteriota bacterium | reverse complement strand
TGACAGGATATTTCGCGGAAATTGTAGGCGTAGCCCGGCCGGAAGTCAATCCTGATGAAGCGGTAAAAAGTGAAAAATCATACTGTGTAGTTTTCCCAGATGCCCATTGGGCATACGTTTCAGTCACAGACAAGAATGTCTGTGCCACTTTTTACCGCTTCGTCAATCCCGGCGAAGCCGCAAAAAATGCCGGGAGCGCCGCACCCCAGTGCGGCAAAGGAAAGGATGTGTATCCCTGCCCTCTTCCTTACATCGCCGGATGGTAGGATACAGAAAGGAATTTCTAATAAACCATGTTCTCCTGCCGCACTGAGGTGCGGCGCTCCCGGGCATGCTTTTTTGCAACTTCATCAATCCTGGCAAAGCGGGAAAAAGTCTTGGGAGTGCCCACGGCCCTTCGCTGGAAGCAATCGAATCCATAAACAACTTCCGGAAAGGAATGGAATCAGAACTCTAATGCTGCATCGAGGTATAGCGTTCCCGGTTAGGACCGGTGCTATACAAGACGGTATGGAGAACGATATACTAAGCTTCTCAAAAATTGAACTCGATAAGGAACCGATATGACTGAAATGCCCCTGGAGTTGAAACCGGAACAGTTACGGCGATACTGTCCTCCCCAATACTTTTCTTTCCAGTCCACAAAAGAACTGGCCCCGGACAATGGCCTGATCGAACAGGAACGCCCTTTCCGTGCCATCCGTTTCGGCCTGGGAATGACGGGGATGGGGTACAACATCTATCTGGCCGGGCTGACCGGTACCGGAAAAAATACGGCCATCAAAGCTTTTCTGCAAAACGCCGTCCAGGAAGGCGCCGTTCCCCAGGACTGGATCTATGTATACAATTTCCAGGACCAGGACCAGCCGATAGCGATCGGACTGCCGGCCGGGATGGCCCGCAAGTTAAAAAAGGGACTGAACGAATCCATCGAACATCTGAAATCGGAATTGCCTAAGGCTTTCGAGAGCAAGGACCATGAGCAGCAGGTCAGTGACATTCTGACTGCCGGCCAGGAGAAGGAGCAGATGCTCTTTTCTTCCCTGCAAAAAGAGGCGCTGGTACAAAGGTTTCAGATCAAGGTCACCAAGGCCGGCATTACTTTTTTCCCTCTGAATGCCAAAGATGTTCCTTATGCCAAGGAAGAATTCGAAAAATTGTCCGAAGAGGAACGCCGGGAGATCAACCGCCGGCGACAGGACCTGCAATTACGTGTCAACGCCTTTCTGAGGGAAGTGCGCGAGCTGAACCGGGAATCCGGCCGACACATCGAAGAAGCGGTCCGGCGTGTCGGTTCCTTTGTCATCGAGAACCATTTTTTCGAGTTGAAGGACCTTTTCCGCGACCATCCGCAGGTCATTCAGTATCTCCACGAAGTGGAACAGAATATCCTGGGCAATCTGCAGGATTTCCTCACTGCCGGGGAAGAGGGCAAATCGGAGGACAGCTCCCGGCGGGAGGAGTCCGAAACCGATCCCTTTCTGAAATATCAGATCAATGTTCTTGTGGATAACAGCGAGAGCACCAGCCCGCCGGTGATCATCGAAACGAATCCAAACTACTACAACCTTTTCGGTCGCCTGGAGCGTCGGGCCCGGATGGGGGCGCTCCTGACCGATTTCACCATGATCAAGGCCGGCACGCTGGCCCGGGCCAACGGCGGCTATCTGGTGGTCAATGCCCAGGATGTTCTGGCCCATTACGGGGTCTGGGAGGCCTTGAAGCGGGTGGTGAAGAATAAGGAAATCCGTATCGAAGACCTGGGGGAGAACAGCAGCCTGATTCCCGTGGTCGGTCTGAAACCGCAGCCGGTCCCTTTCCAGGGGAAGATCCTGATGACCGGCAGTCAGATGCTCTATCAGATGCTCTATTCCATGGATGAAGAGTTCCGCAAGATCTTCAAGGTGAAGGCCGATTTCGATTCCCAGATGGAATATGATGACGAGCGCCTCCAGTCTTATGCCGGCTTCGTCGGAACCCGGTGTCACGAGGAGGGATTGATACACTTCGATCCCGGCGGAGTGGCCGCCGTGGTGGAATACGGGGCCCGTCTGGTCGAAGACCAGAATAAGCTTTCCGCCCGGTTCAGCGATCTGGCCGATATCATCCGGGAGGCCTCCTACCACGCCGCTTCGCAGGGAAAAGAACTGGTAGGAGCGGCTCACGTTTTGCAAGCTGTCGAGGAAAAGGATTATCGTTCGAATCTTCTGGAAGAACGCTTTCGCCAGTACATCGCCGAGGGCACGCTGCTTCTGGAAGTCAGCGGGGCCATGGTCGGGCAGGTCAACGGCCTGGCGGTCATCGATATCGGCGATTACCGCTTCGGCAAACCGACGCGCATTACCGTGAAGACCTTCATGGGCCGCAGCGGGCTGATCGATATCGAACGGGATGCCAAACTGAGCGGTCGTATCTACAACAAGGGAGTCATGATTCTCAATGGCTATCTGGGATGGAAATATGCCCAGAAGGGTCCGCTGACCCTGGCGGCCTCTGTCTGCTTTGAACAATCCTATGACGGAGTGGATGGGGACAGCGCCTCTTCCACCGAACTCTATGCCCTTCTCTCCAGCCTGGCTGATCTGCCGCTGCGACAAAACCTGGCCGTAACCGGTTCGGTGAACCAGCACGGGGAAGTGCAGCCTATCGGGGGCATCAATCAGAAGATTGAAGGTTTCTTCGAGATCTGCCGTTTGAAGGGGCTGACGGGAGATCAGGGAGTGCTGATCCCTTTTCAGAACATACAGAATCTGATGCTCAAGGAATCGGTGGTCGAAGCGGTGCGGCAGGGATTGTTTCATATCTATGCCATACGGACCATCGATGAAGGCATCAGCCTGCTGACTGGAATAGCCGCAGGAGAGGCAAAAGAGGATGGGACCTACCCGGAAGGATCGGTGCATGAGCGGGTGATGAAAAAGCTGGATGCTTATCTCGCCTATTTCCATATGATGGAGGGCCCGCCGGAAGAGGGAGAAGAGGGGGAGGAAGGGGAAGAGGGACCTGAGGGTGGAGAGCACGAGGATGAAGATGAGGATGAAGACGAGGAAGACAACGATCGTCCCTTCTGAAACGCCTTTCATGTCGATGTGTTTAAGGAAAAGAGGGTTCCAGATATGCCTCTTCGTCTGCTTCTGATCCGGCCCAAAACGGAATTCGCCGATATGATCCTGGGGATTCCCATTGGGTTGAGCCTGATGGCGGCGGTGGCCGAATCGCAAAACCATCAGGTGGAAATTCTCGATCTGGCCCTGGAACCGTCGATTACAGAGGCGGAAAAAATTCTGCAAGAACACCTCTCCCGGCAGAGTTACGATGTGGTCGGTCTTTCCTGTATGACCGTAGAGTATGAGAGCGCCAGGAAAGTTTCCCATTTTGTACGACTCAGGCAGCCGGAGTGCCGTATCGTCTTCGGCGGACAGCACCCCACCATCCATACCGGCAAGGTCTTGAGCGATTCCGGGTGCGATTACGTCGTAGTCGGCGAAGGAGAGGAGACCTTTCGCGAACTGCTTTCCTGCCTCGAACAGCTCGGAAATCCGGCAGGGATCGCCGGTCTGGCCTATAAAAAGGAGGGAGAGGTCTTTACCAATCCGGTTCGTCCTCTGATTTCCAGTCTGGATGATATTCCGCTTCCCGCCTATCACCTTCTGGCTCTGGAGAGATACTTTGCCCTGGAATCGGCGCGTTATGCCCCGAAACACCCGCGGGCCATGCAAATCTTTACCAGCCGCGGATGTCCCTGGCACTGTATCTATTGTCATAGTCTTTTCGGGAAGGCTTTTCGCGCCCGTTCTGCGGCCAATGTGCTCGAGGAAATGCAGAGACTGTATGCCCGCTACGGGGTCCGGGAATTCATGATCGAGGACGATGTCTTCAATCTGGATATGCAGCGGGCCAAGGAGATTTGTGACCGGATCGTACGTTCGGGAATGAAGATCTACATGCAGTTCGGAAACGGGATGCGGCTGGAACGTTTCGACCGGGAACTGGCCCAGAAACTGGCCCGCGCCGGCACCCATCATATCGCCATCGGCATCGAATCGGCCAATCCCCGCATACAGCACCTGATTCGCAAGAACGTCCGCCTGGAGACGGCCGACGAGGTCATCGGCTGGCTTCGTGAGAGCGGAATCCGCACCCTGGGTTTCTTCATGATCGGCTTCCCCTTCGAAAAGGTGGAGGAGATCGAGCAGACGATTCAATATGCCGCTGCCAGCCGATTGGATGAAGCGCTGTTCAGTATCGTGGTGCCGTATGCCGGGACGCAACTGCATCAGATGGTCCATGACATGGGCCTCTATGATGCCGAGACGGTCGGAATCGGTGGAGAAGGACTGTCGCAGTTACGCTCCGAATACTGGGATTTTGCCACCTTGAAGAGATTGCAGCGGAAGGCCTACCTTCGCTTTTTCCTGAGTCGGGGACGCTTTCTGAAATTGCTGCCCAGGTTGCTGCATCCGCGTCTGGCGAAAAAGTATGGCAAAGCCCTGGTCCGTAATTTTCTGCCGTTTCTGTCGAAGTCTTCTTCACGCATCAATTGAATGCTCATCAAGGAGTGATGGTATGTCTTATTTCCCCGAGCCCTACCGCATCAAGATGATCGAACCGGTCCGATTGCCCGGCAGGGAGGAACGCCTGGCTGCGGCCGAGTCGGCGGGATACAATGTTTTTCATCTACCGGCGGAAGATGTATATATCGATCTCCTGACCGATAGCGGTACCGGAGCGATGAGTCAGGCCCAATGGGCGGCCTTGATGGAGGGAGACGAATCCTATGCCGGAGCCAGGTCCTATTTCCGGCTGAAGAAGGCGGTCGCGGACATCTTCGGCTTTGAACACTTCCTGCCTACACATCAGGGACGGGCCGCGGAAAACATCCTCTGTGCCGTACTGGTGGCACCCGGTCAGTGCATACCCTCGAACATGCATTTCGACACCACCGATGCCAACATACGCGCCCGCGGCGGACATCCCGTCAATCTGGTGGTCCCGGAGGCGTCCGATCCGGATGATCGCAGCCCATTCAAGGGAAACATGGATATTGCCGCCCTGAAGGCCTTTATCGAAGAGACGGGCGTCGAGCGAATCCCTTTCGGTATGTTGACCGTCACCAATAACGCCGGCGGCGGGCAACCGGTGTCCATGGAAAATCTGCGCGCCGTATCCGAGACCTATCACCGGTATGGTCTGCCGTTCTTTTTAGATGCGGCCCGCTATGCGGAGAACGCCTATTTCATCAAACTACGGGAACCGGCTTATACCGGGAAGACAACGATCGAGATAGCCAGGGAAATGTTCTCTCTGGCCGACGGTTTTACCATGAGTGCCAAAAAGGACGCCATTGTCAACATCGGCGGCCTGCTGGCGGTCAGGGACAAACAGCTGCTCGGAAGGCTGCGCAACGAGCTGATTCTGCGGGAAGGATTTCCCACCTATGGCGGTCTGGCCGGGCGCGATCTGGCTGCCATGGCCGTTGGTCTCTATGAGGGGCTGGAGGAAACGTACCTCTCCTATCGCCTGGAACAAACCGCCTATCTGGCGGAGCGTCTGACGGACATAGGCATTCCCATCCTTCAGCCGGCGGGGGGGCATGCCGTCTATATCAACGCCGGGAAATTTTTGTCCCACATCCCACAAAAGGAATTCCCCGGACAGGCCCTGACATTGGCGCTCTATATCGAAGGCGGCATACGTGCCTGCGAGATCGGTTCGGTCATGTTCGCCCATCCGCATCCCGAGACCGGGGAAATGGTTTATCCCCGGCTGGAACTGGTGCGTCTTGCCATTCCCCGTCGCGTTTACACCCAGAGTCACCTGGATTATGTGGTGGAGACCCTTCGCCGTATCGGCGGGCAAAGGGAAAAACTACAAGGCTATCGTCTGCTGGAGGCCCCGGAATTGTTACGACACTTCACCGCCCGTTTCGAACCGCTGGGGTGACCGGCGATCAGATGAGCCGCCGGTACTCTTCCGGCGAGAGACGCCAGACAGGCACGCCGCAGAACCGCTCCCCTTCCGGGCACTTGGGCAGCCGGCCGGCCGCATCCCGCAGGCTGCAGGGCGGGAGCAGGTAACGTCCGATACGCGGATGGACCTTGCGTATCTGCAGCAGTTCCTCGCGGGAAATTTTCCAGATCTCTTCCTGGGCATTGTAGCAGAGACGCATGGCGAATTTGTGGCGCAGATTCAACAGGTCGGCCGATTCGGTGTAGCGGACGGCCGCCGCATTCGGCAGCAGATACATCGAATACTCATCGGGGACACCCATCTTTTGCAGTTTCTCCCGGGCCTCCCAGGTACGATCCATGGTCTCCCGGAAGAGGATCAGCGCCTCCCGGCAACCGGGGAGGATCGCCGGTTCCACATAATCCGGTTCGGAGGTCTGATGGGCCGCCAGAATGGGGCGGGAGGCGGGAGTCATGCGATGGCGCTGGTCCTGGGAATCGGCCGTATGGCTCAGTCTGCGGCGAAAGGTGTAGTGGGGATGAAACAGAGTCCGCGACAGCTTGGAGTGGGTGGTAAGGTTGAGCGTTTCCCCCAGTAAAGGCTGCCGTAACGGATCCAGCGCCAGGGAGATCGCCTCTTCATCCGACAATACCCGTGCCGGAATTCCCAGGACCTCCCGTACCGAGTCAGCCAGGATCGTTTCATTGTCGGATCCATAACTGATCAGACGGGAAGCATAGCCTGCCAGACTTTGATCGAATTCCTGCAGGAAGTCCCTTGTAGTAGCCTGGTGGTTTTCCCATAACCGGTTTTCGGGGAATGCCTCTTCCTGCAACGGCTCTTCCAGAATCAAGGCAAAATCCGGGTCCGTCTGCAACAAAGCCTCGATCATTTTTCCGGCCACATAACTCTGCTCCGTAGGGTTGTCCGGCTGGAGACAGCACCGGTAGTACCGCAACAGGGTTACGGCGGAAATCGTATGGTAGAGATCCGCCTGAGTGCAAATCGGTAAAACGTACCGGGCGATCTCCTGGGAACGCTTACGAACCTCTCGAACCGTACGCGCGGCAATTGTATCGGCCTGGGGGAATCGCTCCAGATAAGCCTTTTCCACGAGGGGCAGAAGTTTCTCCGTCAGCTGTTGATAGGACCGGAACTGATGCTCCGTGGTTTGACGGAAGATTTCCAGGGCGCTGCCCTGCAAAGGCGGGACGGTCAAGGCGTTGCGGCTGACGGCGATGTAGCGTTGGCTGATCTGTTCCGAGTTATAGAAGGGATGTGCGTGCAGGAAGCTCCATATCGTATGCCGTCTTCTGCTTGAAAAAAAAAACTGGAAGTGGGCATGCTGCAAGGTGGTATGATGTCCGGCCCGATAGGTGCTGATGGCCAGGCTCTTCCAGTTGGGTGCAAGCTGATCTTCTTCCACAATACCTTTGCCGGAGTAACAGGTTCTGGCTGTAGCCACCGCATTGCGGAGGGGGGACGAAAACGACTTGATCAGCCGGATGTCGGGGGCCGGAGAGAGGAATTGCCAGCTGCTCATATTTCAAGTGTGGAAGTCAATGTCAGAAGTCAGAATCCAGAATCCAGGAGTCAGAATCCAGAATGGAATAGCCTTAAAGACACCGGGAGCGCCGCACCCCAGTGCGGCAAGGGAAAGGATGTGTATCCCTGTCATCTTCCTTGCATCGCCGGATCGTTATGATATCGAAAGGAATTTTTCATCATCCATGTTCTCCTGCCGCACTGGGGTGCGGCGCTCCCGGAAATGCTCGTTGGCGACATTGCCAGTTTTTACGAGGTCGTAAAAAAGCATACTATCGAACATTACCTCAGCCGTTGGGCACGGCATGCCCCTGCTCCGTTTTCTATAATTCCTTTGAGTATCAGGTATTCTGACTTAGGGCTTCATTCTCATTTGGTGGATTTGCCGGGCAGGCCATAAGCCGAATTTTGTACCCTTTCCATCCTCTCTTGCGATCGGAGGATCAGGTGGCGATCATTCCTCTAGGCGACGGATCGCTCCGCCGCTCAAGCGACTTACCCGGAGACAACAAACGGGCCGTTTGTCTGCCAACCGTGGTACGGCGGCACCGTCTCCCTATTTAGTCTTGCTCCATGTGGGGTTTACCCTGCCGTCCCGGTTGCCCGGGATGCGGTGCGCTCTTACATTGAGTTCTCTTGGAACCGCACCATTTCACCCTTACCTGCATCCATGTCCCGAAGGAGGATGCCGGCGGTATCTTTTCTGTGGCACTTTCCGTACCCTTACGAATCCCTCGCGTTACGAGGCACACTGCCCTGCGGAGTTCGGACTTTCCTCCCCGCCCGCCACCGGTCGAGCCGGTAGAGAGCGCAGCGATCACCTGTCCTGCCCGGCAAACCACCGAACTGGTATGATACCATAGGACTTGACGCTACGCATATTCACATCTAAAATGGACGAAGCGTCTTTCATCGAAACGACAATATCAACCTTCACTTAAAACGAATATGTTCAGACAACTGATTGCCTCTTCGCTCGGGCGGAAGTACATCATGGCGATTACCGGTGCCATGCTGCTCGCCTTTGTTGCCGTGCATATGCTCGGCAACTGGCAGTTTTTCCTGGGGGCGCAGCAGATCAACGCCTATGCCCATCTGCTCAAATCCAAGTGGATGGTGCTGTGGGCCTTTCGCCTGGTTCTGCTGCTGCTGGCCCTGACTCATATCTCGGTGGGGATCTGGCTCTTCCTGGATAACCGGCGGGCCCGACCTGTCGGTTATGGAGTGGAGAAGACCCAGAAAGCCGGACTGGCCTCCCGGACCATGATCTACAGCGGTCTGCTTATCCTGGTTTTTGTCGTGTACCACCTGCTGCATTACACCGTGCAATGGTTCGATCCGGAATTCGCCGCCTTTGCCGGCAGAATTCCCGGTGTGGATGAAGCTGTCCCCGATGTCCATCGCATGATGAGCCAGGGATTTTCCCAGCCGGGCATTTCTCTTGGCTACATTTTGGCGGTCGCCCTTTTGGCCTGGCACTTGAGTCATGGTGTCTCCAGCCTTTTCCAGACGCTCGGGTGCAGGAACGACGCCATCGCCCGGTGCCTCGATCGGTTCGCCTGGCTGGTGGCCTTGTTGATTTTTTGCGGTCTGACACTTATCCCCCTGGCGATTTATGCTGCCGCCCAGGGCTGGATTCCCATGAGGTGATGGTTATGCAACTGGATGCCAAGATTCCTTCCGGTCCCCTGGGGCAAAAATGGGACAAACATCGCGCGGACAACAAGCTGGTCAGTCCGACCAATAAAAGGAAATATGAAATTCTTATCGTAGGCTCGGGGCTGGCCGGCGCATCCGCTGCCGCCACCCTGGGAGAACAGGGCTACCAGGTCAGCTGCTTCTGTTTTCAGGACAGCCCCCGTCGGGCGCACAGTATCGCCGCCCAGGGCGGCATCAACGCCGCCAAGAACTACCAGAACGACGGCGACAGCGTGTATCGCCTTTTCTATGACACCATCAAAGGGGGCGATTTCCGTGCCCGCGAAGCCAACACCTATCGCCTGGCCCAGGTCAGCGTGGATATCATCGATCACTGTGTCGCTCAGGGGATTCCCTTTGCCCGGGAGTATGGCGGGCTGCTGGCCAACCGCTCCTTCGGCGGGGCCCAGGTGTCACGCACCTTTTATGCCCGCGGCGCCACCGGGCAGCAGCTGCTCCTGGGAGCCTATCAGGCCCTGTGCCGCCAGATCGGTCTGAAACAGGTGCGCATGTTTCCCCGCACCGAGATGCTCGATCTGGTCGTTGTCGGGGGGCAGGCCAAAGGAATTGTCGTCCGCGATCTGATCACTGGCAAGATCTCCTCTCATACTGGGGATGCCGTGGTATTAGCCACCGGCGGGTACGGAAATGTGTTCAACCTCTCCACCTATGCCCGCGGCTCCAATGCCACAGCCATCTGGCGCGCCTACAAAAAAGGCGCCTGCTTTGCCAATCCCTGCTTCACGCAAATCCATCCGACCTGCATTCCCGTGTCGGGGGACTACCAGTCCAAGCTGACTCTGATGTCCGAATCGCTGCGCAACGACGGACGCTGCTGGGTCCCCAGGAAGGCAGGCGACAAGAGGGCTCCTGGTGCGATTCCTGAAGAGGAGAGAGATTATTATCTGGAACGCCTTTATCCGAGTTATGGGAATCTGGCGCCTCGCGATATCTCCTCGCGTGCCGCCAAACGCGTGTGCGACGAGGGGCGCGGTGTGGGACCCAGCGGATTCGGCGTCTACCTGGATTTCGACGATGCCATTCGTCGGCTGGGCGAGGATACCATCCGGGAACGCTATGGAAATCTCTTCGACATCTATCATGAGATCACCGGAGAGAATGCCTACCGTGCCCCCATGCGCATTTATCCGGCGATACATTACACCATGGGCGGTCTGTGGGTCGATTACAACCTGATGAGTACCATCCCCGGCCTCTTTGTGGTGGGCGAGGCCAATTTCTCCGATCACGGCGCCAACCGCCTGGGAGCCAGCGCCCTGATGCAGGGCCTGGCCGACGGTTATTTCATACTGCCCTATACCATCGGCAATTATCTGGCCAGCGTGAAGACCAAGCGGCCTTCTACGGACTCGGCGGAATTCCGCGAAGCGGAAGGATCGGTGCAGGAACGTATTCAGAGGCTGCTGGCGATCCGCGGACGTCGGACCGTTTCCGATTTCCATAAACAGCTGGGGAAGGTGCTCTGGACCGACTGCGGGATGGCCCGCAACCGCAAAGGGTTGCAGGAGGCCCTGGGACAGATCCCCTCCATCCGCGAAGAATTCTGGAAGAATGTGATCGTTCCCGGAGAAAACCAGGATATAAACCAGTCGCTGGAGAAAGCCCTACGGGTGGCCGATTTTCTGGAGTTGGGAGAGCTGCTCTGTACCGATGCCCTGGCCCGGGAGGAGTCCTGCGGCTGTCATCTTCGGGAGGAGTACCAGACGGCGGAAGGAGAGTGCCAACGCAACGATCAGGAATTCGCCTATGTGGCCGCCTGGAGCTATCAGGGAGAGGACAAGCCTCCGGCACTGTACAAGGAACCCCTGGTTTATGAAGAGCTGCCCATGGCTCAAAGGAGTTACAAATGAACTTTACCTTGCGCCTATGGCGCCAGAAGAATACCCGTACGGCGGGGCACTTCGAGCAATATCCGGCACAGGACATCAGTCCGGATATGTCGATTCTGGAGATGCTGGATGTGGTCAACGAACGCCTGACCCTGGAAGGGAAAGAGCCGATTGCCTTCGATCACGATTGCCGGGAAGGGATTTGCGGGATGTGCTCGCTGGTAATCAACGGCGAGGCCCACGGTCCGGAAGAGCGGGTTACCAGCTGTCAGATCTACATGCGCAGCTTCCGTGACGGGTCCGTCATCACCATCGAACCCTTTCGTTCCAAGGCTTTTCCCATTCTCAAAGACCTGATTGTGGACCGCAGCGCCCTGGAACGCATCATGCAGAGCGGAGGATTCATCTCGGTCAATACCGGCCAGGCGCCGGATGCCAATGCCCTGCCGATCGGCAAGGAGACTGCCGAACAGGCTTTCGACGTGGCCCATTGCATCGGATGCGGGGCCTGTGTGGCTGCCTGCAAGAACTCGGCCGCCATGCTCTTCGTCTCCGCCAAGGTGACTCACCTGGGTCTGTTGCCGCAGGGCCGACCGGAACGGGATCGCCGGGCGCTGGCCATGGTTTCGGCGATGGACGCCGAAGGATTCGGCAACTGCACCAATCTCTACGAATGCGAAGCGGTATGCCCGAAGGGAATCAGTGCCGCCAACATCGCCCGTTTGAACCGTGACTATGCCGTTTCGGCCATCAAGGGCCTCTTCCATCGCAAAAGCGAGACACAATCCGGAGGCTAATCCCGCCTCCAGATAGAGCCGGTGCGGATCGATCCTTTCCGATGACCTGGCATAAACTGCCGGGAGCGCCGGCATCCTGCCGGCAAAATCTTTCGAATCAATTCGGAATAACGGAAAATCCGAGGTTGGTAGTACCGCGTTTACGCGGCATCCCATGGATCCGCAAAAGCCTGTATTTATGCGGCACCGCCTAAAGCGGAACTACAAACAAGATACGTTTTTCTATTAGTATCGATATTTACGACTTTATCTTTTTTGACGACCTCGCAAAAAAAGCATTTCCGGGAGCGCCGCACCCCAGTGCGGCAGGAGAACGTGGATTATTAGAAAATTTTTTCCATACCATACAATCCGGCGAGGTAAGGAAGGGGACAGGAATACACATCCTTTCCCTTGCCGCACTGGGGTGCGGCGCTCCCGGTATTTGTTGCGACTTCGTCATTTTTGACAAAGCGGCAAAAAGTCGGGAATCATACTGTGTAAATTTCCCAGATGCTCATTAGACGCACGTTTCAGTCACAGACAAGAATGTCTGTGCCACTTTTTACTGCCTCATCCTTTCTGGTCGATGACTGCCGGCGGGATGCAATGGGCCAGCCCCTCGGGATCCAGCTGAAAGGTCGAGTTGGGGTATTTGGCCGGTGCCAGGGCGCGCGAGCGGAAGATCGTAGGCGGCTGCCAGGTATAGCTGGAAACGATGGCGCGGCGTTTGGTGATCTTCCTCTTCGTGACGTTGATGACCATCAGATCGTTGGCGATGATGACCTCTCCCTTGGAATACCATTTGCGAATGTCGGTCATGGCCGCGCGTATGGTGTCGTCCGAAGCCTGAAAATGGGTGCCTATGGCCAGACGGGGCGGAACCGCCATTTGATCCAACAGGTAGCCATAAGCCTTTTGTGGAGTATGGGAGCTGTCCTGAACGTCCTTGGCGCCTGCATACGCTTTGTCCCAGTAGGGGCTGTCCCGCGGCACTCCCAGGCCCTTCTCTACCCAGACGTCCGTCGGCACGACGATCTCATGGATCAGAACATCCACGCCAGAGGCATTGTCGATCATATAGCGGTTGGGTTTGTTGTCCCCGCTGAAGGCCATGGAGAGACCATTCCATTCGAGTTTGTAACAGACGCTTCCCGCCCGGCAATGTACGGCCGGGAAGTGCCATATCTTCACGCCGTTGTGGTCGTAGGCAACTCCCGGATTCAAACGCCAATCCAGCTCCTTGTACATCAGGTCATAGGCGTCGGTTCCGCCGCCTTCGCCAAGGCAAGTCATGTCAGGCAAATCATAGGGAGGTTCCTTCCCGTCAGGGACGTAACCACTGGGAAGGAAGGACTGGCTTTCGTTGTGCCAGCGCATCATCTCCTGGAGATGGTAGCAGAAATCGGCGGTTCCATCGGCATAGGATTTGGGATATTCCAATCCGGATCGGGAAGGTCCCCAAATATAGAGAGGCCACCTGCGGTTGACCGAAGGTCCAAAACCGTAAACGAAAGCCACGTCTCCCATATGGTCCGCATGGAGATGAGTCAGAAAGATTCTATCGATTTTTTCCATGCCGATCTTCATGGCATAGTATTTGACGATCACGCCCGTTCCGCAGTCGAATACGAAACTGTCGCCGTTGCCCAGCTCGACAAAAACACTGTTGCATGCCTGGACCAGACGCGGAATGCAGGATGTTCCTAAAAAGGTGATACGCATCTCGTCCGCTTCCAGCGTTTCTTCTCCGGGGTAATATGGTTTCAGGGAGCTGAAGAAGGTGTTTTTTTCACTGGGACTGATGCCGCTGTAAATGCCGGGCACTCCGGCCGCGGCTTCCTGGGAACTTGCCGCTCCCAGAGCGGCTCCGCCCAATGCCAATCCGGAAGCCTTCAATGTATCGCGCCTGGTCAGAGTTCCTGGCCTGATGTCCTTAGCAGTACTCATGGTGATATCTCCTTGGCTGGAAATTGGTTGTGAGATTGGTAATGATTGTAGTGAGTATGGCAAGGGATGTCAAACGGATCGGAAAAAATAGAAAAACAAATCCGCCTTTTCGGCATATTGTAAGAGTGACCGGGACACGCCATATCCTTAGGCAACGGTCCCGCCAGGAAGCATGGCGGAGAAACAGAGCATTCATTACTATTTCCTTTCTCGATGAGGCATTTATGATGCAAAAAGCAATTCGCTTTCCTATCCTTTTCTTGGCTTGTTTTTTAACGCTAGGGACCTGTGCCGCACAGGGTTCCTCGCAGGAATCCCGCGATCTTTCCCGGGGGCTGACTCTTTACGTAGTGCCTTATGCCCATCTGGATACCCAGTGGCGATGGGATTACCCCACGACCATCCGGGATTACCTGACGAAAACCATGCGGATCAATTTCGACCTATTGGAAAAATATCCGCACTACATCTTTAATTTCAGCGGCTCCAACCGCTACCGGATGATGAAGGAGTATTATCCGGCGGAATACGAGAAGGTAAAACGGTATATTGCCGCCGGCCGTTGGTTTCCCTCCGGATCCTCGGTAGAGGAAAACGATGTCAATTCGCCCTCGGCGGAATCGAATATCCGCCAAATCCTCTATGGCAAACAATATTTCCGTCGTGAATTCGGCAAAACCAGCGCCGAGTATATGTTGCCGGACTGCTTTGGCTTCCCGGCCTCGCTCCCCAGCATCCTGGCCCATACCGGGATCAAGGGCTTCTCGACACAGAAGCTTTCCGCCAGCTGGCAGCCTGCACCCAAGGTCGGAGGGCCCGATTCGCCGGAAAAGACACCGGAAGGCATCCCCTTCAATGTCGGCCTATGGGAAGGCCCTGATGGCAAATCGGTAATAGCCGCTCTGAATCCGGGCAGCTACAGCGGATCCGTGACCCGCGATATCAGCAAAAGTCCCGCCCCTCAGCCTGTCGCCCAACCCCCGGCCGGCATGCCTGCGCCAATGCAACGGATGCGCCGGGAGGAAGACTGGCCTGCCCGCATCCAAATCAACGGCGATCTGACCGGGGTTTATGCCGATTATCACTACTACGGCACCGGCGATACCGGAGGAGCGCCGACGGAATCCTCCGTACGTCTGATGGAAGCCATCCTGACCCGGAGCAAAACCATCCTGCCTCCGCCCAGGGCTTTCGGCCCGGGTCCGCGGCAAGAGGAAGGACCTGCCACCGGACCGGAAGTACAGGTCGGCGACGGGCCGGTGCAGGTACTGCAGACTACGGCGGAGCAGATGTTTCTGGATATCAAGCCGGAACAGACGGCCAAATTTCCCCGATATAAGGGCGATCTGGAATTGATCAACCACTCCGCAGGTTCTCTCACCTCGCAGACGTACATGAAGATATGGAATCGCAGGAATGAACTGCTGGCCGATGCCGCAGAGAAGGCCTCGGTCATGGCCGAATGGCTGGGAGGCCGCAGTTATCCCCTGCAGCGACTCAACGATGCCTGGACCCTGGTTCTGGGCGGACAGTTTCACGACATCATCCCCGGCACCAGTATCGCAAAAGCGTATGAGTATTCCTGGAACGACGAGATTCTGGCCATGAATCAATTTGCCGGCGTGCTGACCGGCGCCACGGAAGCCGTTACCTCGGTGATGGATACCAGGGGAAAAGGCGTTTCGGTCGTCGTCTACAATCCTCTGAATGTGGCCCGTGAAGACATCGTCGAGGCCTCCGTGACCTTTCCTGGAAGCACCCCTTCCGCTGTTCGGGTGGTCGGTCCGGATGGAAAGGCGGTGCCGGCCCAGATCAGCCAGGGGAAGGTGCTCTTTCTGGCCAGAGTGCCTTCGATCGGATTTGCCGTTTATGATCTGCAACCGGCGGCATCCGCACCGGCCTCGCCCCTCAAGGTCACGGAGTCTTCTCTGGAAAATGCCCGCTATCGCCTTCGTCTGAATTCGAACGGCGATGTGGAGAGTATTTATGATCGAAGCCTGCAGAAAGAATTGCTGACTGCTCCCATCCGTCTGGCCATCAAAACGGACAAACCGAAACAATGGCCGGCCTGGAATATGGATTGGGAGGACCAGATTAAAGCGCCTCGGGCCTATGTACAGGGACCGGCTAAGATACGTATTGTCGAGAATGGTCCGGCGCGTGTGGCCATCGAAGTGGCCCGGGAAACCGAGGGTTCCCGATTTGTGCAGACGATCCGTTTGTCCGCCCGAGGTGCGGGCGATCGCGTGGAGTTCCAACAGACAATGGATTGGAAGACGGCAGGAAGCAATCTGAAAGTGTCCTTTCCCTTGACGGTGTCCAATACGAATGCCACCTACAATTGGGATATCGGAACCATCGAGCGTCCTACGGCCCAGGAACGCCAGTTCGAAGTGGCTTCGCACCAGTGGGTCGATCTGACCGATCGGAGCGGATCGTTTGGCGTCACCATCCTGACCGATTGCAAGAACGCCTCCGATAAATCGGATGATCACACCCTGAATCTCACTCTGGTACGCACACCCGGAACCTCCGGACAGTATCCCGATCAAGCCTCCCAGGACTGGGGACACCACGAGTTCGTCTATGGATTGACCGGCCATGCCAGGGATTTTCGCCAGGCACAGACCGATTGGCAGGGACAACGGTTGAATCAGCCGCTGCTGGCCTTCGAGAGTCCGAAACATGCAGGAACCCTGGGAAAGGTTCATTCCTTCCTGAAACTCAGCAGCGACCGGGTGCGGGTGCTGGCGCTGAAAAAGGCCGAGCAGAGCGAAGAAGTGGTCGTCCGTCTGGTGGAGCTCGACGGCCGGTCGCAGGGGAACGTCACGCTGGGATTTTCCGCTCCGGTAGTCGCAGCCCGCGAAATCAACGGCGCCGAAGAGGCCGTTGGACCGGCCACCGTGAACGGCGGGAGACTGGTGACTTCCTTCACCGCTTACCAGCCACGGACCTTCGCCTTGAAGCTGGCGTCGCCTTCCGTCAAGGCGGTCAAGCCCGAGTCCAAACCGATACCCTTGACCTATGATCGGATGGTCACCAGTGTCGACAATGCCAAACAGGCGCCGGGATTCGACTCCAAGGGGAGGAGCCTCTCCGTGGAGATGTTTCCCGCGGAAATCGCCTTCGATGGGATCCGGTTTTCCTTGGCACCGGCCGACAAACCGAATGCATTAACGGCCCGGGGGCAGACGATTTCTCTCCCTGGCGGCAAAGCCGGCCGTCTCTATCTGCTGGCCGCCGCCGATGGGGATCAGAAGGCCACCTTCCAGATCGATCGTCAGGTGGTCGAGATCAACGTTCAGGATTGGGGCGGATACATAGGACAATGGGACAACCGGCTCTGGAAAACGATCCCAGCCCCGCCGCCGACGGCGGAGGAACTGGCAAGAATAGAGGCCCGTCGCGCCCAGTTCGAAGCCGCCCGCCGGGCTGCCGGGGAGACCGGTGCCCTTCCGCCGATGCCGATGATGCAACGGCCGAAAACGGTGGACGTGTACGACGGTCTGGTTCCCGGCTTCGTGAAGACCTCGCCTGTGGCCTGGTTTGCTTCTCACCGCCATACCGCCGAGGGAGATAACGATCTGTATGCCTACTCCTATCTCTACGCCTACAGTATCCCGCTGTCCGCCGGGGCTCGAACGCTGACTCTGCCGGATAACGATCGCATCCGCCTCTTCGCCCTCACCGTCTCCGACGAAGACCTGCCGATTCGCCCGGTTCAGCCGCTGTACGACACCTTGGAGCGATAGACCGTGCTTAAAAGGGGGCGAGGCCCACCACCTCGCCCCTCCGGACTCCGTACCAGTGCCTGGACCAGCGCATGTATCCAAACCCCAGCTATCCCGCACCATCGACAGCAAAGAAGTAGCAAAAATCAGGAGGTTCGTAGTCCCGCGCTTACGCGGCATCCCCTGAATCCATGAAAGCCTGTATTTAAGCGCCACCTCCTAAAGGCGGAAAGGGATTTTTACGACCTCTTCGTAATAAAATCGTAAAAATTATCATTTTCGGGCGTTTCTACCTGACTCCAAAAAATTTAGAGTAGGGGCACGGCGTGCCGTGCCCTGGCGACTGTAGGATGGGGGCTCCCTTTGGGCACGGCACGCCGTGCCCCTACAACAGCTGATGTAATATTCTATAGCATGCTTTTTTGCAAATTCATCATTCACTAGTTATCATCATCACACTAGCTATTTACTAATGCCTCGGCAATAAATACTTCGAAGCTACTATAATGTCGATCAATCATTGAAAAAAAACGATGCATAAGGCAAACCGATTGATACGAACAATAAAGTTCATTACTTTATGCTGCTGGTTGTCCTCGGTTTGTCTTAAGGGAAGGCTCCACTATCTGGAATCGTCCTTAATTCATGGGAGCCACAGTCCGGCGGACAACCAGTTAACACTGCCGAAGGACAGAGACTGGAAACCAGGCAGCGAGGCGTACCTGTTACACGTATTTTCTCCCCTGGTCAAATACCGGTCTATGGTTACGAGATCATCAGTGCCAGAACAAATGCCGATAAGCAAACCAATTTGGAAGCTATCGTTAGAATGTATCATGGGAATCGGTTATTATTTACCGGCAAGCCCAACAAGATCGATTCTTCTCAACAGCTTGATCTGAAACATATCATTGCCGGAGGTTCTTTACAGCTTAATAATGAAATGGAGCCGGGAGATTATGCCCTTCAGATTATGGTGAAAGATAATCTGGCAAAAAAAAAGCATAACACGGCAGTTCAATATATGAGCGTTGAGGTTCAATAGAAAAACGGAACTTTCTTGGGAGGTTTTCTATGGAGCGTGTAACGGGCATTGGTGGAGTCTTCATCGGCGCTAAAGACCCCGTCAAACTTCGCACCTGGTACAAAACTCATCTCGGCATAGATGTCCAGGAGTGGGGTGGCACGGCCTTTCGCTGGGTCGACGCTGCCGGCGCTCCCACAAATGGCACAACCGTCTGGTCCATCGGAGATGGCTCCTACTTTGCTCCCAGCAAAGCCTCGTTCATGGTCAATTACCGTGTGGCGGATCTTCATGGACTTCTGAGGCTGCTTCGTGAGGAAGGCTGTCAGGTGCTGGAAAAGGTAGAGGAATCGGAATTCGGCATTTTCGGTTGGGTTTTGGACCCGGAGGGAAACAAGGTCGAGCTATGGCAGCCGCCGCAAGGTCAATAGATGATATGGGTGGGCAGCCGGTGTCTACCAGGAAAGGTATCCGCCATTACCAGAGTACGATGGCATGGGTTCCACACCTCGACTGGATGTAAAGGATGGAAAGTTAATCAGTTGGTATGTCATGTATGCCAGGGAACAGGGAAGACCTAAAAGAGGATGGACAAAAGCTCTTACTTATAAGTGGAATCAAAATGCTTTCGTTGTTGACCACCTGACCGAAACGCTGCCAATACATCCGGAAGATTTCCAATGAGACAGCCAGCAATGCGCTGCAGCGGACGTTTACCGCGCGCGGTCGTCACGTAGTGTAAACGGAAGTGTTATGACAAACGCCACTGAGCTTTATCGTTGGCTGCCTATGAGGCTTACCGCTCGAATGAAGGAATGGGCATGTAGCATCAAGCGTGATGTGATAGCGGTTTATTTTGCAGCCCGTGACCCGAAAACTCCGGTTTATGTGCGTCTGTTTGCTATGGCTGTTGCGGCCTATGCACTGAGCCCCATTGATCTGATTCCGGACTTCATCCCGGTCATTGGTTATCTGGATGATCTGCTGTTGGTACCGCTGGGCATCTGGCTCATAGTCCGGGCTATTCCGCCAGAAGTGCTGTTGGAGACGCGGACCAGGGCAGAGGCTGTGATCGAGAAACCCAGAAGTATTGTGGCGGCTGTGGTCATCGTGTTGCTTTGGCTTGTGTGTGTTATGGCAGTAGGAATTTGGTTATTTCGCGTAGTAGGCAGCTAATAACTCGTTTCACCGGACATCCTTGTCGGGCTGCCATTGAACTCGAACATTTCGGCTAATCGATATAGAGAGAGGAATTTTGTGTATACCGATTTTAAAACCATTTCAACTTACTATGACGCCCTGTATGTAAACGACGAAGAATACTCGTTGGAAGCCGCCAGGGTGAAAGAACTGCTGACCAGGCACGGTCTTCCTGCACAGGGCGATTTACTCGTTCTGGCCTGCGGTACAGGAGGGCATATACCCTATTTCAAGGATCATTACCATGTTTCCGGCCTGGACCTCAGCGAGGATATGCTTGCGCTGGCCGGAAGCAAATTCCCCGGCCTCGGCTTCCATCTGGGCAACCTGATCGATTTCGAGCTGCATATGGAATTTGACGCGATCGTCTGCCTCTACGGATCCATCGGATTCGTCAAGACGGTAGACAATCTGCGTGCCGCCATGAAACGTATCGCCGCCCACCTGCGGCCCGAAGGGCTGGCCTTGATCACTCCCTGGAGCACCGAGGAGGATTTCCGAGACATCATTGTGGTCGATGCCGCCGACAGGCCGGATTTAAAAATCGCCCGCATGGAGCAGGTGCGGCTTAAGGAACCGAAACGGATCGAGGTCACGTTTCACCACCTCCTGGGAAAGAACGATAACGTCACCTATCATAAACAATCGATGGAAATCGGCCTTTTCTCGCGGCAAGAATATCTATCCGCCATGAAGGACGCCGGTTTGAAGGTTATCGAAGAATATACCGGAACCGATGTGAGGGGCGGGGCTTATATCGGAAAAAGAATGCAATGAAATCGGAGATCGTGAAAAAATACAGCTGACGGTCCTCAATTCCCGATCTTTTCCTGTTGCGGGCGATATTCGATGCGGGTGGAGACATCGGCTCGCTGGAAGTCATAGCTGTGCAATCCGATGGAGATACGCCGTTTGTAGAAGAAGACCGCATTCAGCGCGAACTCTCCCCCATAACGTACCGGAAACCATATGCCATCGGACACCTTTTCGTAGTCCAGCTTGAAACCCAGGCCTTTCAGATTGGTACCCAGTAACGTCCGGACCAGGATCGGTATCCCTGTGGCCAGTTGGGTGGTGATGGTCACAGGCTGATACTCGACGGCATCGACCAGCAATTCCCCTTTCCATAATGCCTTCTTGTCTTCCTGATATCCGTGCTTGCGTGGCCGGAATCGAATTTTATACACCTCGCGTCCGCGGTAGTTCTCCTTGCCCTGGAGCTTGAACTCGTAGGCCGATTGGCTTTTCCCGGTCAGGGGGAACAGGTCGCAAGCGAAACCGTCTCGCGATTCTTTCTCATCGATCAGGTCGTTGGTCAGGTCGTCGATGAGTTCTCCATCGATGTCCGGATCCTTGTACGTGTATCCGGGCGTGGAATAGCCGATGAACCGGCCATCCTTTTCATAGCGGCCTTGAAACCGAACCAGGTTTTTCCGGGAGGTTTGGGGATCGGGAATGACACGATAGGTGCGTTCCTCTTCCCGGGCCAGCTTGCCGTTACGGCGATGGAAGCGCACGCGCACATCCTGTCGATAGAGGAACGAGGATCGCAAATCGCGGGCTTCGTCCTGCCGGGCGGCAACCCGCTGCATGATTTCCGCGATCGGCGGATCGGCATTCTGCGCCACACCATGTCCCGGGATCCACAGGCAGATCAGGCACACGACCCGGACGGTCCATAAATTAAAATTCTTCATACTGCACTTCCGGTTTGAGTTTCCGTATCTATATACGCAAAAAACCTGCCCCTCGGGTGCATTCCATGGAATCTATCTTTACTCTGACAAATTTAGAGTAGGGGCACGGCGTGCCGTGCCCTGGCGACCGTAGGATGGGGGCTCCCTTCGAAGAACGTCTTTCAGGGATGTTGCGAAGAACCTTGTCCGGCAGCGGGAGGGTCCGACTGCAATTCGGGAGGGAGCGTCCTCCCGGGAGCCACCACCTCGTTGGTAATGGCAGAAACGTACCAGCGAGCATTGCGCCGGACAAGATGCCAGCTGTCGATTCCTTGCTGCGGCGGGCGGGAAATTCCGAGGATGCGGGCTTCATAGAGTACCAGCACCTGGGCGATATCCCCATACTCCCAGCTCCGAAGGCGCACGACTCTTTCCCTGAATCCCTTGTCTTTCGGAAGGACCGTGCCTTCGGGAGTTTTATACGGACGTTCGTAAAAGTCGCGGAAGTCCTGGATGAACCCGTCGAGAGAGAACACGCTCATCGCCGTACGACTCGTCCGCAACACGACGATGGCCTCTTTCAGAAAGCAGTCCCGGACTTTCTCCCAGTCGGGAAGGGACCCGCCGGGAGAGCTGACCAGGTCGTAAATGCCGGCGATCCTTTCCTCGGCGGAAGGTTCCGGCACCTGGCCGCCATCCGCTGCCCGGCTCATAACAACGCTCAGCCATGGCAGACAAAGCAAAAAGAGAAGGGTACATTTCCTCAATGCTGCGAATACAGTGCGTGGTTTTTCTTTCACCGTCCTGGCCTCCTGGAAGGAATGGAGTCTGCTTTGTGAAAAATTCTATCCCGGTTGGATCGCGACATTACTTCTCCGCGTTATTCAGCATCGCATCGATGGCTTCGAATCCCAGCGCATTGAAAATATTTTCTATGCTCTGCGTGTAGGCCGTTTTATGACTGATCAAAGCATCTTTGACAAGAAACGCGGTGTAGTCGTGATTGCCTGCACCTATGTATGTGGCCAGAACGCAGCCTACGGAACTGAGTCCGCAGAGAAAAACCGTATTGATCTTTTTCTCTTTCAGAATTTTATCCAGATCGGTTTTGTTGAAGGCATCCGGGTAATGTTTGATGACTTTGGCATCCTCCGGTTGTATGGGTATCGTCTTAGGGAACTCGAACGGTTCGGTTCCTTCCTTGGGTCCGAATCCGTACTTTAGATCGCTGTGATAAATTCGTATAATAGGAAAACCTTTCTGCCGGAATATCGCCATATACTGACGGATATTTTCCATGGCGGTTTCCTTTTCGCTTTTATCCATCATGGCCAGGAATGCATTCTGAATATCAATCACCAAGAGCGCCGGACGCATCCTCTCCGGCTTGGCGGTTTGGGTGTTCTGAGCATAGCTATTACCGGAATAAACCAATAACAACAGCAAAAGGATCGATACCGCTTTTTTCATAGATGTTTCCTCCTTGTTTTAGGTAATTGGGATCGCCATGGTCAAGCCGGGCAGACGATACGCGCGCTGCGCCGGAATCGTTCCCGCAGAAAGGCAATGCAGCCCGGTACCTGTGCCTCGCTGAGTCCGTGAAGAAGGATGGGACCCTGGAATCCGATACGACGTAATAGCGTCAAATAAAGATCATAATCGAGCTTGCCTTGACCGGCGGCCAGATGACCGGCATCGCCATCGTGGTCCAGGTCCTTGGCGTGTGCCAATACAATATCCTTGCCCAGCAGTGCGAAGGTTTCCTCGAGAACCTCTTGCATACGCGGAAGTTCCCCGGTGTGAAACAGATTGGCCGGGTCGATGGTGACTTTCAAGTGGGGAGAGCCGATCTCGTCCAGCAGCCGCCGCGCTTTGCGTGCCGAATCGACGACATTGTTCACCTCCGGCTCGAAGGCCAGGACAACCTTGGCCTGTCGGGCGATTTCCGCGGCTTGACCGACACAGGCGACCATGTCCCGCCAGGTGGCCGGCAAATCGTTGTCGGGATGGCGCCTCCACATGCTCCGGGTATCCCGTGTGCCGGTGCACAGGTGAATGCACTCGGTGTCCAGCCCGGCACAGGACTCGGCCAGAACCTGCAACCGCATCAATCCCGTACGGCGGTGTTCCGCATCGGGATGACTCATATTGAAAGTGCCCTGCAAGGCTGCGATCTTTATTCCGCGATCCGCGGTTTCCCGGGGGATCCGATCGGCGAGTTCCGCAGGGATTCGATCGGGCATGGCGTCCAACCCGGCGCAGTCCATGCTCAATTGTACGCGATCCAGGCCGGCGGCTTTTGCCGCATCCAGCCTGGCCTCCAGGGTGGGTTCACGGAAGGTTCCAAGTAGAATGCCGATCACCGGAAAGCGGTCCCGCTTCGGATCGGATCTTCCCGCCGAAGGAGACTGTTCCGTGGCTTGCAGGGATTCGGAAACGGAGGCAGTCACCCGGTCGGAAGCGAAACTGGTCCCGATGCCTACGCTGCCGGTGATCTGCAGAAAACGCCGCCGATCGGCCACAGAAAGAATCTTACGAATGGTATGGTTCATGGCTGTCGCGCAATGACCTCCTGACCTTTCCTTAATAATCAACGAACCCGGTTGCAAACCTATCTATTATAATATCTTTTCAAGCCCCACGAAGCCGAAGTTTTCTCCACAGAGCCATCTTCCTTTAAGACGAAGGAGCAAAAATCGTGTCATGGAAAATATTATCAGCAGTTGTAGGGGCACGGCGTGCCGTGCCC
>CAZTVS010000058.1:0-3615 GCA_964617125.1 uncultured Acidobacteriota bacterium | reverse complement strand
AATCGTGTCATGGAAAATATTATCAGCAGTTGTAGGGGCACGGCGTGCCGTGCCCCTTTTTTTAGCGACCGGCGGCGACGAAGGCGGCTATCGCGTCTGCTCGGGTGGCGGCAGCGGGCTGCGGCAGCCCTCGCGCTCCACGGAGTACATGGCCCCGGCGATCTTCCAGCCGCCTTCGGTCTTTACCAGGTGGAAGGCGTCCACACCGCAATGCGAGAAACGGTTGTCGCGGTGAAAGTCGTAGGAGGTCCATACCGTGGCCAGCAGACCGTGTATGGTTACCTGCGGATTCCACATGCGTTCGAGCAGCTTCTCTTTGCCTTTGGGCAAGGTGTCCAAGAACTCGGTGAACGACCGCTCGGCGATAACCTGTTTCCCGTCTTTTTCCGAAACGACAACGAAGCGTCCTCCCGGCAGAAACAGATCCCGAGCGGTGCCGGTGTCGCGCGTGGCCAGGACATCGAAGAGTCGTTGCGTTACGGCGAGCACGGCCTTCTCTTCCGACTCGGCAGGCGCCGCCGCCGGCTCAGCCGGTTCCAGGGCCAGCCGGACCGACTCTCCGGCTTTCAGCGAAATCGGAACTCCGGCGATGAGATCCCAGCCCACATGTCGCTTCGCGGGTCCGCCTTCGGCACGCATGGTGTAAACTCGTTCCGGCTCGATGGTGAACCATTCCGGCCATTCGTTCAGCCGGGGGTAGTTACGTACCATGTGCCAGTGCTCGCGGTGCCGCGGGTAGTCGAACCGCAATCGTCCGTGCCAGTCGGTCTCCGCAGTGAGATACAGGATCAGACGGTCGCCCTGGCGATCCGCCCCGAGATGCACCCCTCGATCCCAGGAGGAAAGCCATGTCCCCTGGGTCTTCCAGAGCACATACATCAGTGCCGTGCGTATGAAGTTGCCGTCTCCGTGCCAGTCTTCGACAATGCCGTCCGGTCGCACCCGGGCGAGAAACTTCTCCGTCGCTTGTTCGATAGCCCTGGCCGTCTTCTCGCTTGGCAGGCGGTTCATCAGCACCAGCGCGCTCTCCAGCGAGTCGGAGTAGGCGTTGGAACGGTAGTTACGCCCGGAACCGGTTTCATCGAAAAGATACTCGGGTTTGCCGGTGACGGCGGCGATAGCCTGTTCCACCGCCTGCCTGTATTTGTCGTTGCCGGATAACAGGTAGGCGGTGTAGACCGGCTTGAACATGTAGCCCCAGCAGTGGGCGTGACGGGCATCGAGTACCTTGCCGCTGTCTATATCGATGCGGCTGACCCACACACCATCAGGGTTGCGGCCTGTTTCCAGCAACCGGTCTATCATTCTGAGGAAAGGTACCCGATATTGCCGGGCTTTCTCCGGACGCTTCTCCTCCGCCAGGACGATGGCCTCGGAGAGCCCGCCCACAATCTCGTTGCCGTGATCGGCCAGTACGAAAACCGGCTTAAGTGCCCGGCGCGTCGAGAAATCCCACTGGTCAGCGGGGATATAATTCGTCGAGGGCAGCATGTCCAGCAGATAGTAGTCGGCCAGCATCAAGGCGGCATTCAGGAAATCCTCGCGTCCCGTTTTCCAAGCCAGGCGCGACCACACCTGCAGCATATTGCCGTTGACTTCCGAGCTGCGCGCCGGCAGCTGTCCGCGTGGTGTCGCGTAGGGTGCATGGTGCCGTATGTCCTCGGCGATTCCCACCAGCCGCCGATACCAGGGCGTGTCGCCCAACAGCTCGACCAGCGGCAGTAAACCGTCCTTGGCGTATTCGCTCGATCCGAAAAGGATTCGGTCCGGATCGGCTTCCGCCGAAACAAAACCCTTTCCTCCGGGTTGGAGATCGTCCGAAAGCCGGCCCAAACGGCGCGTCAGCAGGTATTCCTGGCGTAAGATACGCGGCATGTCGCTCTCATAGAGCGCCGGTGCGGTGAAACGCGAACACAGGACCAGGAAAGGATACAGGTCGGCGGCGGTATCCTTCACCGCCCAGTTGAGGTCCTTGCTCGTGCGAGGCAGCAGGCCGGTTGCCGGATCGACGCGCTGCATCCAGGCGTGCAGCACCCGATCCGCCTGCCACAAGGCCGCGGATGCCTGTCGGGCGTTGCCTTCCGCTGGATCGGCGGGCTGTGCCGCCAGGGGTATACCCAGTGCCAGAATCAGTAGAACTTGCTTCATGACGTTCACCATGCTGTCATCCTGTTCATCCACGCCTTTTCCGATTCGGATAACGACGTGAGGTATTTTTCCATGAATAGCTTTTTGGTCGTAGAGTCATCCATCTGTGATTTGAACCCACCGCGGCAAATTCCAGTCGAGCGATTCCACCCGTACGGCGCAGCTGCTGCGATTTGGCCCTTTCCTGGCGAAAGTCTACTGCTTTTGCCGGCGACCGGCCAGCGGACGGCAAATATTTTTCAGAACTTAAGCAAACTTCCTGGGATAGGCTTTGGCGGCCAGGCGGGCGGGGAGATAACAAGTCAGCAGGGTGGTCCCAATCAAAGGAAAAGATGGCTTGTGGATCCTGGAATCCCGTATATCTTTAATGGACATGGAATGCGTGTCCGACGAATAAAAGAAGCAACAAAGCTACCAGGGAAAAGGCGGCAATGGCCTCCCGATTGTATCCTTTACAATTCGCCCAGCCGCTTTGCAGATAAAGAGAAAGAGCCCGGCGGTTCATGATCACGTGCCACAGAGTGAAAACCGTAAAGATGACGCCGAGAATGTTATGGGCGGTCATCCAGGCGTGCCGGCCGACGGTCATCGGAGCCATCTGGTAGTAGTGATTCATATAGCCGGTCAGGGGCAATCCCATGCCGGCCAGGGTGATGGTCAGCGCCACAAAGGCGCGCCGGTTGAAAGATTTCGGACGATTCTCGATCATGGTGATTCTCCGGAGCTTATTTCCAGCTCTCCAAGGTGATCCTCAGATGGGAAAGGACTTTGACGGCGGTCTCCAATTCCTTCTTATCCAATCGGGAACCGAGTGCCTCTTCGAACTGATGCGCCTTGTCATGCAAGATGCGAAACGTGGTTTGACCTTTGGGCGTGAGCCGGAGGCGCGTGCGCCTTTTATCTCTCGGATCGGGGCGCCGAATGACCAGCTTCCCGGCCTCCAACTCCTTGATTTGACGGGTGACCGCCGCCGCATCGATCGAAAGCTGACGGGCGATTTCCAGGATGCCCGGTTCTTCGGGATGAGAGACGGCCAGCAGCCGGAGCAAAGAGAGCTTCGCTGCCGGAAGGCCCACCTCCCGGGAAAAGACGTTCATCAGACCCTGGTGAATGCGCAGGATCTCGCGTAAAAGATGGATCTCCTCCCCGGAATGCGACGGCAGCCGACCGGAGGGATCGTGTTTTGGGTATTTCATCCGAATATAATTGCATATATCATTGACTATGTCAACGAAAAATACGGCAACTATCGGGACGCCTCGCCAAGGCCATGTGTCCGGTTCATGTGCTTCGCCTACCGCAGGGGGAGAGGTTTCAACGTTCTGGCCGGAAAATCCGCTGCGTGCGGCAGCACGACCCAATGCACAGGATCCGTCATCAGGCTATACGCGAGGACATCCATCCCTTGTTGCTCCGAGTATTTACGGAGCAGGTCGAGATACATCCGCCGGTCCTCGTCGGAGAAGA
>CAZTVS010000057.1:0-28265 GCA_964617125.1 uncultured Acidobacteriota bacterium | reverse complement strand
ACCAGGCTTCTCCTGGCACACCGTAAACGCGGAACTACAAACCTCCTGATTTTTTTTGCTAGATTATCCTCCCGGATGGAGCTGTATAGAATCGATTTTCTGTGATTTCGTGTCCATTCTATATTGATTCGAAAGGGGATGCCGGCGGGACGCCGGTGCTCCCAGAACTTTTTTACGAGGACGCCGATCCTCGACGGGTTTGAGCAGTACCCCCCAGCATCCGACGACACGCATTACAACTTTTTTTCGTAAAAGGAAGAAACTTTCCCCCGTTTTTCTCATCAAGCACTATGTCGATATAAAAATACTACCGGTCCCGTTTTCGGCCGGTACAGACAAAAACTGAATTCCTGACGGAAACAAAATGATCATCGTATCGTATGGAGTCGAGGTGTGTTTGCCTCGGCCCGGCTGCACTCGCCGGATCCGAATAAGCTTATTGCTATTATTCTCTCTCTTTTCCATCCTCCCGTTCGCCCTTTGCCTTCCTGCTCAATCCTTGCCGGAGGACCGTCACTGGTCCGGCGACTATGACTTCCCCGGCACCGGCACCGACGGGCCGGTGAAGCAGCTGCTGCATGACGATTTCGGAAATCTCTATGTGCGTGGCGCCTTCACCCGAGTGGGGACGTTGCCCGCCAACCGACTGGCCTGCTGGAACGGCAAAACGTGGTCTTGGCTCCAGGGTGGAATTCAAAACGGTTCTATCCAGACGATGATCAGCGATGGGCAAGGCGGCATTTATGTGGGCGGTCAGTTCACGGAGGCGGGAGGCATCCCCGTGCGTAACATTGCCCATTGGAACGGCTCCGCCTGGGATTCGCTCGGTCCCGGTCTGGCAAACCGGGTCGAACAGATGCTGTTGTCCCAAAACAAAATACTTTATGCCGAAGAAACCGTTTGCGCTCCTGGGACAGGATCTCTTGTCTCGACCAATCTTCATACATGGAACGGCAAGTCCTGGAAGTTGTTAGGAACCGTCCCCGGAGATGGGGGCATTCGGGAGATGATCCTGGACCTGGAAAACAACCTCTACGTAGGCGGCTATTTCTCCAGGGTGAACGATACCGAGACCGGTCCTCTGGCCCGTTGGAATGGTTCCGAATGGTCAGCCGCAGGAGAATCCTTGGAAAAGGGCAGTTTTTTTACCATGAAACTCGACAGGGAGGGAAATTTATGGGTCGCCGGAAAAAGATGGGTACAAGATAATACTTACCAACAACTCACTCTTTCCAAGTGGGATGGACGACAATGGATTTCTGTTCTGAACGAGACCCTCACTGGACGTGAAAACCAGGGGCGAATGGTCCTCCTTTCCGATTATTTCGGCAATATTTACGAGTATCATTGTACCTATCGTGCCGGGGATTGGGGGGAAAAATGCTCGGCGATGAGGAAGTGGGACGGCAAACAATGGTGCGATCCGCCTCAGTGGGAAGGAAAAGCCCTCTTTCCGGGGATCGTCGACAACCGGGGCCATTCCTTCTCCTTTGTTTCCGCCGCGGAAGGGGCCGAGCTCCGGTTGATCCGGTTGACGGAATCGGGATGGGTCGCTGTCTCCGGCCGATGGAAGAAGCAGGACATTTCAAATGGGTATTCCGAGTCGATTGCCTGGGACGGCAAAGATACTTATTACTATGGAGGGTATTTTACCCAGGAGAGTAACCCCAACAACTACAATCTGAGCCGCTGCAAGAATAACGCCTGGGGTGCCTTCACCGATAGCGCGAAAAATGCAAAAGGCGCCTATTGTCCTTCTCTGATTCCGGGAAATGCCTCCATCACCTACCGCTCCGATGATTGGGGGAATCTGTATTCTCTCCGGCAAAACCGTGCAAATGGAGTGGTAACGACCGTTTTCTCCATGTGGAGCCAGGAATCATGGAATGTCCTTTGCCCTGAAATACCCAAAGATCTGTATGTGCATCCGGTCAGTCTGGGCAAAAACCGTTTTTCCCATCTCATCGGTATTTCCACGGAACAGAGATTCGATGGACAATACTTTCAAGCCCATCGTCTCCTGCAATGGAACGGATCCGTCTGGCATGACTCAGGAGTGGAATTCACCGGAAACATCGCCTCGGTGAAGAGCGATTTGAACGGCCGTCTGTACCTTGCCGGTTTCCGTGAGAAACAAAACGGTGAGTCGTCGGCATATGTCTCCTGCTGGGATGGAAAAACCTGGATCAGCCTGGATTACAATCTGAATACATTTGCCGCGGAAAACTATCACCTGATCGACAATATGCTGTTAGCCATCGACCATCGCGGAAGTCTGTTTTTGAGCTTTCATTATCGTATCCCGAATCACACCTCTCCTCACCCCTTTGTATATTTTTCTTTCACCGGTCTGTGGCAGTTGGAGGGGGATCGCTGGTCGCCGGTCAGATCGGACCTGGCCTTGAAAAATGGCATTATCCAGCAAATGGTTTTCGATCGGCAAAATCGTCTGATTGTAGGAGGGTCTTTTACCGAAATAGCCGGAGTGGAAGCAAACCGTATTGCCCGATGGGACGGCAGCCGATGGATGCCGCTGGGAAATGGCTTCGACGGACCGGTAACCGCGATGGTATTCGACCATCAGGATCACCTCGTGGCCGGCGGCAGTTTCCTTACCGCCGACAACAGACAAGCCAGTTCTGTGGCCCGCTGGGATGGAGATTCCTGGTCCTCTTTCGGTTCCGGATTATCCGATCCTTATAATCCTAATGATCCTTTTCAAAAGGACTCCGACAATGCGGTCAAAATCCATTCCTTGGCAGCCGGAGATACCGGAAGCATCTTTGTAACCGGAAATTTCAGGAAAGCAGGTGGAAAATCTTCCTACGGTATCGCCGAATGGCGGGAGAGGCCGTATGTTTCCTGGATCCCCGTGCTGGAGGGGGATGCGAATCGCTACACCGGCATTGCCTTGGCCAATCCGGAGGCAACGGCACAATCGGTGCGCCTGACGGCTTTCGGCAGCGATGGCCGGCGGCTCGCCCTTCCCGGAATGACCAATCCGGTCCTGACGACCATGATGCCGGGACAACAGCAGGCCCGGATCGATTTCCAGGTCTTCGATTTCCCTATGGAAGAAAGCCGCCTGGGATCGATACGCGTCGAGAGCAGCAGCGAGAAGGTTTCGGCCTCCTTCCTCCTCGGCGATATCGCCCAGAGCTATCTGAACGGAGGTTTGGCGGAATCCTCACCGCAAAACCGGCTGATTTTCACCCGCCCGATGGAAGGCTTTTCTCCCGCCTTGAGCGGGATGGTGCGAACGAACATCGATCTGCTCAATCCCGGAGAAGAAGACTGCCCTTTGACCCTGACGCTGTTCGACGAGGCTGGCCGATCCACCCCTGCAGTACAGGAACGGCTGCCGGCTCATGGCCGGTATCAAACGACCCTTTCGGAACTCTTCCCGCAACGCACCTCCCCCTTCTATGGTGGCTACCTGGAGGTGAAAGCCGGATGTCCCATCGCCGGCTATCAACGGACACAAACCCTTTTCTCCCGCTTCGGATTGCCGGCCCAGGCGGCCAAACCGGTCGACCGGCTCACCTCCGCCCAGTTCGCTTCCGGCGGATGGGGATTCTTCCCGATTCCCTACTTTACCGATTTGACACTGAGCAATGTCGACTCGAGAAGCGCGGCCATTCTTACCCTTCGGTTGATCGACGGAGATGGAAAGCTCCTTCCCGCACCGAACAATCCGCTCTACTATACCCTGGAACCGAAGCACACCCTGACCGGGCGGGCCGATCATCTCTTCGGACTGCCGCCGGCCGAAACGGATCGCAAGGCGCGCACCGGGTCACTGCAAATCGAAATCCGTGGCGGCCTGGTGGTAGGCGATGCGATCTTCGGCAATGCCTTGCAGCGAAACCTTCTCGCCGCCCTGCCGTTGCAGGCGGAATATTCCTCCGATATACTTTTTCCCCATGTGGCCGAAGGGGTCTCCGGGGCCGATCCGGTGCGCTACTTCACCGGTATTGCCGCCTTCAATCCGGGAACCGAACCGGTAGAGGTGATCCTGGAGGTTTACAGCGCTCAGGGAAAGCCGGTCGGCACACATCGACGTCCCCTGGCTGCAGGCGCCCGCTTTTCCCAGACTATCGGTCAGTTAATACCTATGGCCATCGGACAAATCGGAGGCTACCTGCGGCTCCGCAGTGAAGGCGGCACCATATCTGCCATGGAACTGATTGGAGATGCCGAACAGCAGCGCTTCCTCTGCCCCGTTCTTCCCCATTCCCTCCCGCCTGTCCCCTAAGGCGGGAGTAATGTCAGGTAACGTAGAGGACACCGTCCCAGCGAGAAATTTTGTGAGCTATCTTGCAATGCCGAACGATTTTCTTTATATTGCTTGGTAACTTATTCCCGCAGGATCGACAGCGGGCGATTCGTTCCATGACAACATCGACCGATGGACCGGATGACCGGACCAGTGGTTATTGCCGGCAAACGGCAAAGCGAAGGGGGCGAGGATGAAGACTATTTCCAAAAAGGGCCGTATGGCCGTCTCCACATTTCTTTTTTTAACCTTAATGGCAGCATCGATCTACTCCTTCATCGGCTACAGCCTCACTATTCAGCTGGGAGGCACGGGTGGAGGCAAGGTTACCGGTACGGTCATGTACAATATGCCCACCCAGAGCCTGGTGGAAACTGCGCCTATGATTACGGCACCGATCGATTGTGGGACGACCTGTACGGTAAATTTTGCCGGAACGGCCCTGGTCAACCTGACAGCGGTTCCTAATCCGGGATCTGTTTTTGTCAGATGGGTTAATACCTCACCGGCCCTTCGGACCGAACGGCTGGACGACCTACAGCAGGTCCCTCCCTTCAACTGCTCCGGCACGAATCCCAATCTGGCCGGCAGTATCACCAACGGAGGCACCATCTATTGCCGGGCCGATTTTAATAGCAGTTATTCGGCCATTACCGCCCCGGCACTGAACCTGTGGGGGTTGGCTGTCTTCGGCATGACCCTGTTTGGAATAGCCGTCTGGCGTTTACGGTTCTAACTTTTTCCGAATATCCGTCCGACGTTAGAAAAGATAATTGCAGACTCGGCGGGCAGGCGTGTCTGAGGTTGGCGGGAGCGGAAAGGCAGGGTAACCGTGCCGGATTAAAGAAGGCAGAAGCGAGGCGTGCCTCGCTCCTGCCTTCTTTCTTATATCCTTCCGTGGATCAGAACAACAGCTTCACTCCGACCTGCATGTTGCGGGCCATGAAGGTGTCATTGATCAAACCGAAGGTGGTGCTGTTGATGCTGTGGGTGTTGAACAGACCGAGACTATCAGTATCGGAGGCTCCCTGTCTGGTGACATTGAAGTTGGTCTTGTTGAAGATGTTGAAGACTTCCAACCGGATCTGCAACTTGACCTTCTCGCCCACGAGGTTGGTATTCTTGAAGAGCCCGAAATCGAACTGAGAAAACCAGGGACCGCTTATCGGGCTGAGCCCCAGCGTTCCGGCCTTTAACAGTCCGGGATTCTGGAAATAGGTGGTGCTGGCCCGGCCATTCGAACCGATCAGTTCCGGAGCGAAAAGCATGACGCGCCCCGCACTGGTCTTGTAAACCCCCGTCTTCTCCTGAAGCTGACCGATACTCATACCGAGAAGGTCGACGGTGTTTTTCGAGGATCGCCCACGCCGATTGATGGTACCGCGCTGGGAAACGATGTTGACCACTTCCCCGGAGCGCACCCGAACGATGCCGTTGGCGGCCCAACCTCCGATTACCTGGCTAAGGACGCTGTGGCCGGACAGGAAACGCTGTCCGGAACCGAACGGCAGCTGATACACATAATTAATGTTGAAGGTGTGGGTGACATCGTAATCCGGCCGCATCTTTTCCAGCTGCGGCTGGGCGTTGTCCATCAGACCGGAAAAATTGTTGGTGGTACCGGCAAAATCGGTCAGCACTTTACCGAAGGTATAATTGGCCTGGAAGGACAGACCGTTGGTGAAGCGCCTGCGGATCTCCGCCTGGAGCCCATGATAGGAGGAATAAGAGTTGTTGCCGAGGTAATCCCCCACATAGGCATTGGGATTCTTGTAAAAATAGCTCACCGGGATGGTGGCCCCAAAATCCTCTCCTCCCTCACCGGCAAAGAAGAAAGAGCGATTCTGCGCCAGAAAACTGACGTATTCCGCTATCTCATTCTGGGCCAGGTAGGTCCGTACGGTGGAACTGGTCACATAACCGGAACCATATCCGAGATTAGGAATCACTGTGAGGGTTTCTCCGACCCGCGGATTCCCGTTGGCAGCCAGATTCCTCTGGGCCCGCTTGAAGTCCTCCACAAACGCAGCCGGAAAACCCATCTGGTTGATGTCGATGGCCCGAAGCAGCTTCACCCCGCGATTGCCCACATAGCGGACTTCCAGGGCCAGGTTGGGAGACAACTGGTGCTGTATGCCAAAATTCCATTGCTGCACATAAGGTACGTCCAGCTTGGGATCGATGGTATACAGAGCGGCGGTAGTATCCAGGAGGATATTATCCCTGGCCGTTCGTGGCACCTTGAACGTGGGAACGGTAACCGCAACCCGTCCGCCGCTGCTGAGGGTTCCGGAGATTCCATCCTCCGTTACCTGCTGCGACAGACCGTCATTTCCTATAAAGGCATTGGTGACGGAAGTGAAATAGCTGTCATTGACGTAATTCATGGAGTAACCGCCGCGGATGACGGTTTTGTCGCTTCGGAACGGCTGCCAGGCGAAACCGACGTTCGGGGCAAAGTTGTTCAGGTCGCGATCGAAGATCCGCCGGCCCGTTTTTCCCCCTACAAAATTGATCACCGCATTGGGATTGAGTACCGAATCGATTCCTCCCTCCGGCAGAAGGGCCAACCCGTTTTTCTCATAGGGTAAACCGTGGTATTCCCATCGGACTCCGGCCGTGAGGGAAAGATTCGGCCGTATGCGCCAGTTGTCGGTAAAATACCAGTTGTAGAATCTCTGCTTCAGAATGCGCCGTTCGATCGCACCCTTCACGAAACCGGAAGTCTGGCTCTCGACATCGAAAAACTGGGTAGCCGTGTTCACATACCCACCGAGCAGGGCCAGCATGCTGCCGGCAGTGGTGAAATCGTTGCTGCCGATCCCACCGGGAAACATCGTTGTTTCCAGCGGATTGACATTCCCGGTATCGTTAAATTCAACATCGTAGGTAGGCATGCTTCCGTTGTCGGCATAACTGTCGACGGTCGTGTAACGTGCCCCGCCACCGAACCGGAGGATGTGATTTCCCTTGATCCAGGTGGCATTGTCGAACAGCTCGTAAACCGGTGCTCTGCGACCTTGGGGAAGAAAATTCTGCACCGGATTATCGATCAGGGGAATCGTCAGCCGGTAACCACTGGCGAATGCTTCCTCGGTGTAAAATGGCACGTCATAATACTGCAATCCCCAACGCAGTTCATTGGAGAGTGTCTGCGTCAAAGGAGAACGCCAGGCTATGGTTGCCAACCTTCGGATGGACTTCTGGCCGGCTCCCGGCAGTCCCGGAAATACCGAATCGTTGCCATTGTTGACGTCGTTGGGATTTTCGTAGCGGAACTGGTGAAATACACCTTCGAAGGAGTGCCGCGCCGAAGGTATATAGTCGATCTTGGTGACCACCCATTCGGAATCGGTTTTCAACGGTGAATTGAAACGGAACCCGGTGGTGTTCAGTCCGTCTCCGGCCGAATTGTCGTTTCCCGCGGGAGTCATGTCGATCAGTTTCTTGATGATCGGATCGGCGGCCACTCCTCCGAGTTGCAGCAGATTGACGGAGCCGGCCTGACCGTTGGTCCCGGTATAGCGGAAAAGTCCATTCCGGGCCGTGTCCGTGAAGACCGTTCTCACCACCGAAGCCGCACCCGGGCTCTTCTGTTTCTCATAATCGAAGAAGAAAAAGAGCTTGTCCTTGATGACCCGCCCGCCGATGTTTCCACCGAACTGATGATCCAGATTGGTGGGTCTGGGAATGCCGGAGGCATTGTTGAAAAAGTCGTTGGCATCCAGCGCCGTATTCTGGTGGTGATAGAAGACCGACCCGCGGTACTGATTGGTTCCCGAGCGGGTGATCATCTTGGTTTGGGAAGCCCCGATCCCGCCATCGGCATTGGAATTGGAGGTGGTCATGTCGAATTCCTGAATGAAGCTCTCCTTCAGGGGAATGGTGCCGAAAAAGGCATCGGAGCGGATATAGGTATCCTGGTTGTTGATGCCATCCAGGGTGAAATTATTGAAAGTCCCTCGCATCCCGTTTACCGAAGCTTCGCGTGTTCCGGAGCGGGAAGTCACGCCGGCCTGCAACAGGGCCAGTTCCGTCGGACTCCGGCCGGCCAACGGCAAATCCTGTATCTGCTGGCGCTCTACTACCGTGTTCACTTCCGCATTGATGGTATTGACCAGCAACTGTCCCTGATCCGATACGATCACCACTTCCTCCGCCAGTTGGCCGATCTCCAGGCTCACATTGACGGTCAACGGCACGGATACATCCACCTTGATATTCCCTACCATCGAACGGCGGAAACCGGTCTTCTCTACGGAAAGGTTGTAGTTTCCGGATGGGACCAGGGGAAAAAGGAAGAATCCGTTTTCGTTGGCGGTCGTCTTCATAGTTACGTTCGTATCGATATTGGTCAAGGTCACCTCCGCCAGCGGCACCATGGCCCCGCTGGGATCCTTGACATTCCCGTCCACGCGCGAGGTGGTCTGCAGTGCCTGCAGCGTGACGGTAGAAAACAACAAAAGAAAGATTCCAACCCAAAAGATCTTTTTTTCTTTCATGTCACCCCTCTATCCTTTCTATAACTGACACAAGTACACAACTGCCACACAGCATGGGAGGACAAACAGATTTCCCATTCTGATAATGCAATGTTAGTCAGACTGAGGGAGAAAGAATAAGAACAATGGGATTACCACCGCGATTCCAGGGACAGAAAGCTGGAATCCAGGGATAAATGGCAGGGAGTTCTATGGGAAGAATGGGAGTAATGGGAATTCTGGGACCTATGGGAGGGATGGGAGTTATGGGAATGAGCTTTTCTATCCTATAACTCCTATCATTCCCAGAACTCCCATCGATCTCATTTCAGGGCAACCAGAATCGTTTTTCCTGGAAGAAGCGCAGTCGGGCCAGGCATTCCTCTTTCCCCAGGATATGCATCATCTCGAAGAGCCCGGGTCCGTCGGTTCTTCCGCTGACGGCCAGTCGCGTGGGATGGATGATCTTCCCTGCCCCCAGCGCCCTGGTTTCGGCTATCCGCCGGACCACATTTTCGATGGCTTCTTTCTCAAAACAATCGATGGCTTCGAAGTCATCGATCAGCTCCTGCAGGACCGCTTCCAGGTTCGGTGTCTTCAGACAATTTTTCAGCCCTTTCTCATCGAAGCCGGCCGGCCGGGCAAAGAAATAGGTCACCTTGGAGGTGATGTCCGACAACACCTCCAATCGTTCCCTGAACAGACCGATCATTTCGACGAGCCGATCCGGGGGATAGGTTCCGGGATAACCCAGCACCTGTTGCAGAAAGGGAGAACAGGCCTCCAGCAGTTTCTCGGCGGAGAGGATCTTGATGTACTGCTGATTCATCCACTTCAGCTTGCCGCTGTCGAAGATGGCTCCATGGGAGGCAACCCGGTCCAGGCCAAAGAGCAGGATCAATTCCTTGTCACTGAAGAGTTCCCGCTCATCCGGCGGACTCCAGCCCAGCAGGGCCATAAAGTTGAGGAAGGCATCGGGAAGGAATCCCTGGTTCTGATACTCGATCACGCTGGTAGCCCCATGACGTTTGCTCATCTTGGAACGGTCCGGTCCCAGAATCATGGGGATATGTCCGAACTGAGGCGTTTCCAGGCCCAGGGCACGATAAATCAGTATCTGTTTGGGGGTATTGGAAATATGGTCTTCTCCGCGAATCACATGGGAGATCCGCATGGTGGAATCGTCCACTACCACGGCAAAGTTATAGGTGGGAAAGCCATCCGATTTCACCAGAACCAGATCGTCCAGCAGGTCGGTAGTAATCTTTATTTCCCCCTTGCAGAGATCGTTCCAGGAAAGGATATCTCCCGGCTCTACCATCAGCCGCAGGCGCAGGGAGAACTTCTCCCCCGAAGCGATCCGCCGATCGGCCTCTTCGCTGGGGAGGGAGCGACAGCATCCGTCGTAGCGCGTCTGCAGTCCGGCTTTGGACTGTTCTTCTCTCATGGCTTCCAGCCGCTCAACGGAACAGAAACAGGGATAGGCCATGCCGCTCTCACGCAGCTGCTGCGCGGCCTGGCGATAGCTTTCCCGGCGTTGGCTCTGGTAGTAAGGACCGAAGGGACCACCGACATCCGGGCCTTCATCCCAATCCAGGCCAAGCCATCTCAGTCCGTCGAGAATAGACCGGGTGTATTCCTCCCGGTTCCGCTCCTGATCGGTGTCCTCGATGCGCAATACAAAGGCACCCTGATGGTGGCGGGCGAAAAGCCAGTTAAAGATGGCCGTCCGGGCGCTCCCCACATGGAGATTCCCGGTAGGCGAAGGGGCAAAACGAACTCGTATTACATCCATGAATATCCTTATTCTCGATCCGGATTATTTCTTTGGTTCCTCTTTCTGGACAATCTTGGCCCAGGTGTCTTTCAGCGAAACGGTACGATTGAAGACCAACCGACCGGGTGTGCTGTCGGCATCGACCGTATAGTAGCCCTGACGCATGAACTGAAATCGCTCGCCCTTTTTAGCCCCCTGCAGATTTGGCTCAACCAGGCAGCCAGTCAACACCTCCAGAGAGTTTTCATTCAGATGGACGATAAAATCCTCTCCTTCCGTGGCTTCCGGATTCTCTTTGACAAAGAGCTTGTCATAGAGGCGGACCTCGGCAGGGACGGCATGGGCAGCGGAAACCCAATGACAGGTTACTTTTACGGAGCGATCCGAACCGCGCGAATCCAGGTCGGCCGTACATCGCAGTTCGACGATCCGGCCGCTGGCCGCATCCTTGACCACTTCATCGCAGCGAATGATAAAGGCATGCTTCAGGCGTATCTCCTTGCCCGGGGCCAGACGGAAGAATTTTTTCGGCGGATCCTCACGGAAATCGTCCTGTTCGATGTAGAGTTCGCGGGTAAAGGGAATCTTTCGCTTACCGGCGGAAGGATCTTCCGGATTGTTTTCCGCCTCAAACCACTCTTCCTTGCCTTCCGGATAATTGGTCAGAACGATCCTGAGAGGATGCAACACGCCCATAACCCGCGGGGCATAGCGATTGAGGTATTCGCGCACGCAGTGTTCCAGAAGGGCGAAGTCGACGTTGGAAGCGGCCTTGGCTACCCCTATCCTTTCACAGAAGTTGCGTATGGCCTCCGGCGGATACCCTCGACGACGCATACCGGCGATGGTCGGCATACGCGGATCGTCCCATCCTGTGACGAATCCTTCCTGGACCAGTCGTAGCAATTTGCGTTTACTCATCACCGTGTAGGTCATGTTGAGACGAGCGAATTCGATCTGCTGACTCTTATAAGGAACGTCCAGATGATCCAGGCACCAGTCGTACAACGGCCGGTGGGCTTCGAATTCCAGGGTACAGACGGAGTGCGTGATCTTCTCCAGCGCATCCGAAATCGGGTGAGCATAATCGTACATCGGATAGATACACCAGTCGTTTCCGGTCCGATGATGCTCGGCCTTGAGGATTCGATACAGGACCGGATCGCGCATGTTGAGATTGGGAGACGACATGTCGATTTTTGCCCGTAAGGTGCGGGTGCCGTCGGCAAACTCGCCGGCCCGCATGCGGCGGAACAGATCGAGATTCTCTTCCACCGAGCGCTTGCGATAGGGGCTTTCCAGACCCGGTTCGGTCAATGTACCCCGCATCTGCCTGACCTCGTCGGCCGACAGATCGCAGACATAAGCCAGTCCCGAACGGATCAGGTCCTCGGCATAGCGGTAGAGCTGTTCAAAATAGCCGGAAGCATAATAAAGACGATCGCCCCAATCGAAGCCCAGCCAGCGGACATCCTCCTGAATGGAATCGACGTATTCCACATCCTCTTTTGTCGGATTGGTATCATCGAAACGAAGGTTGCACAGACCGCCATAGTAGGCGGCCAGTCCGAAATTCAGACAGATGGATTTGGCGTGTCCGATGTGCAGATACCCGTTGGGTTCTGGAGGAAACCGGGTATGCACCCGGCCGGCATGTTTGCCGGCGGCATTTTGCTCATCAATGATATCCCTGATAAAATTGGACGGCTTCTCCGCCCCAGATATTTCGTTCATTCTCGTCTCCTGGAAAGCCTTGTTTTTAACAGGTCCGACCCTGTTCTGTCAATAATTGCTTCACGGCTGCAACTTGACTTCCCCCGGTATCTTCTTTATTATCGCACCAGGTTCTAACATCTTCTATGGGAAAGGCAACGGAATTATGAGCATATTGGATAGTTTTCGGTTGGATGGAAAAGTAGCGATGGTCACCGGATGCGCCCGCCTGAACGGCCTGGGATTCGGTATGGCAGAGGCCCTGGCTGAAGCCGGGGCAGACATTGCCGGAATCGACATCGGTGATCCCTCCGAGGCCAAGAACAGGATCGAAGGCCTGGGGCGGCGATTCTTCGGCATGCAGGGTGATCTGACCCAGTCGGGTTGCATCGAGCGGTTCGTTCGGTCTTCCGTGGAACATCTGGGACGCATCGATATCCTTATCAACAATGCCGGTATCATACGGCGAACACCGGCCATCGATTTTTCCGAAAAGGATTGGGACGATGTCCTGCAGTTGAACCTGCGATCCGTATTTTTCCTGTCCCAGGCAGTGGCCCGTATCTTCCTGCAGCAGAAGAGCGGCGGAAAAATCATCAATGTGGCCTCCATGCTGTCCTATCAGGGTGGAATCACCGTGCCTTCCTACACCTCGAGCAAAAGCGCCGTGGCTGGACTGACGCGGGCCCTGGCCAACGAGTGGTCGAAACTCGGCATCAACGTCAATGCCGTTGCTCCCGGCTACATGGCCACCGATAACACAGCCGCTCTGCGGGCCGATGCGGCCCGATCGAGCGCTATTCTCGATCGCATACCGGCGGGGCGATGGGGAGAAAATTCCGATCTGAAAGGTGCCGTCGTATTTCTGGCATCCTCCGCCTCGGACTATGTCCACGGCCACATTCTGGCGGTCGACGGCGGCTGGCTGGCCCGCTAGGTATAAGGAAGCGACGACCTGACTTACTGTCGATCCTCGAAGAAAAACGGTTTGGGTTTGGAGCTACAACTGATCGGCAGTATCCGATCAGTTGCTACTTTTAAACGTCTGACCCTTGCCGCACTGGGGTGCGGCGGTCCCGGAGGGGATTTTATGAAAAGAATTTTCTATATTCCACTACTAGGTTTGTTTTTCCTGGGAATTGCTGACACACTTTTCGCGGCCGGCTTGGATAAAAAGGTGGAGCATGCCCTGCAATTTTCCCAGGAGCAGCTGAAAAAGACCGTTTCCCAGATCAAAGATCCTTCTCTCCTGGTGCGTACTACCAATCCCGACGGCAGCTGGGGCACGATCAAGGCCGGTGACTGGACCAGCGGGTTTTTCCCGGGGCTGCTGTGGATGGCCTCCGAGTATACCAAGGAGCCCGAATTCAGGAAATGGGCCGAAGGATGGACTGCCCTTCTGGAAGACCAGAAGAACAACACCCGGGACCATGACGTAGGATTCCGTATCTTCTGCAGTTACGGAAACGGCTATCGTTTGCATGGTTCCAAGGAATACCGGCAGGTGATATTGACCACCGCCAAATCGCTTGCCACCCGTTTCAATCCCAAGGTGGGATGCACCCGTTCCTGGTCCTGGAGCAACGGTAAATGGACCTTTCCGGTCATTATCGACAATATGATGAACCTCGAGTTGCTCTTTTGGGCCTCGAAAAACGGCGGAGATCCGGCATGGTATGACATGGCGGCCAAACACGCAGAAACGACAAGGAAGAACCATTTGCGTCCCGACGGCGGCTCTTTCCACGTGGTCGACTACAATCCGGAAACCGGAGCGGTCAACGAGAGAGTGACCCATCAGGGATATAAGGACGATTCCACCTGGGCCCGCGGGCAGGCTTGGGGTATTTATGGCTTTACTGTGGCGTATCGTGAAACCGGCGACCGGCGTTTTCTGGAGGCAGCCGAGAAACTGGCCCGCTATTTCATCCAGAGGCTTCCCAAGGATTATGTTCCTTACTGGGATTTTCAGGCGCCTGGAATTCCCAATGCTCCCAGGGATTCCTCGGCTGCGGCCATAGCCGCCTCCGGCCTTTTGGAGTTGAGTGCCCTGGCCCCGGCAAAGACGGAGAAGAAGGAATTCAGAAAAGCGGCCGAGAGCATCCTCGGCTCCCTCTGTTCGCCGGCCTACCTGGCGGAAGGGACCAAACTCAGCAGCCTGCTGCAACATGCCACTGGCCATAAGCCAAAAGAGTCGGAAGTGGATGTCGGTATCATCTACGGGGATTATTACTTCATGGAAGCCCTGTTACGTTATAAAAATCCGGGCAGAATTCCTAAACCGACACCTGCACCGCCCGGCAGATAATGACTACCTGAAGAGTAACAAAGAAAGAGAGGAATTTATGAATATGGAAGTCCGCCATGCACCCGATCCGGTGCGCTTCATGCGAATGAACACCCAGGAACTGCGAGAATCACTGCTCATAGAAAACCTGTTTACCGTCGGTGCGCTTCAGTTGATCTATTCCCATATCGATCGAGCCATCGTGGGTGGAGCCGTACCGACGGCCGAAACCTTGCCCCTGCCGACGTGTAAGGAGCTGGCCGCCGACTATTTCACCATGCGACGGGAAATCGGAATCATGAACATCGGGCAGGAGGGTATCGTTCGGGTGGAAGGCCGTGACTACGTTTTGGCCAATCGGGACGCCCTCTATATCGGACGGGGAAACAGGGAGATCAGCTTCCAAAGTAAGGATCCCGGTCATCCGGCCAGGTTTTATATGGTCAGCTATCCGGCCCACACGCAATATCCGACCCAGCACGCAAAAAAGGCCGAAGCGGAACCTTCCCGCCTGGGATGCCAGGCCCAGGCCAACGTGCGTACCATCTACAAATACATCCATCCCGCCGGCATCAAGAGCTGCCAGCTGGTCATGGGTTTCACCGAACTGGAAGTCGGAAGCGTGTGGAACACCCTGCCTCCGCACACGCATGCCCGACGCTCCGAGGTTTATTGCTATTTCGATTTCCCTCCGGACGCGATGGTCGTACACTGCATGGGGGCACCTGACGAAACAAGACATCTGATTGTCCGCGAAGGACAGGCGGTTCTTTCACCGAGCTGGTCGATCCACGCGGGCGCAGGATCGCAGAACTATACCTTTATTTGGGCCATGGGTGGTGAAAACCAGGAATTCGGCGACATGGATGCAGCACCCATCACGCAGATACGCTGACCGGCTTCCATGATACAAAAAGCCATAGCCCGCATTGTAGAAGGGGAAAATCTAACCGAGGGGGAGATGATCGTGGTCATGGACCAGATCATGTCCGGAGGCGCGACTGCCGCACAGCTGGGGGCGTTCATTACCGCTCTGCGCATGAAGGGGGAAACGGTGGAAGAGATTACCGGTGCCGCCCGGGTCATGCGCCAGAAGGCAACGCGTATACCTGTCGGTGATCAGACCCTGGATATGGACCGGGCCGACCGCCCGATGGAATACGAACCCCAGCTGGATGTGGTCGGCACTGGAGGAGACGGTACCAACACCTTCAACATCTCCACTACCGTTTCTATTGTCGTCTCCGCCTGTGGAGTCAAAGTGGCCAAACATGGCAATCGTTCAGTCTCCTCCATCTGTGGCAGCGCCGATGTGCTGGAGGCGCTCGGCGTCAATCTGAATGTGACTCCGGAGACCGTTGGCCGCTGCCTTGGCGAGATCGGCATCGGATTTCTTTTCGCCCCCGCCTTACATGGCGCCATGAAATACGCCATCGGCCCGCGCCGGGAGATCGGTATCCGCACCATCTTCAATATACTCGGCCCGCTGACCAATCCCGCCGGAGCCGAGTATCAGGTAATGGGGGTTTATCGGCGGGAACAGGTGGAAACCCTGGCCCGGGTGTTGCAGAACCTGGGTTGCCAGCACGGGTTCGTGGTACACGGATCGGATGGCATGGATGAAATTACCCTGACCGGCCCCACCTATATGGCGGAAGTCCTGCCGGAAAAGATACTCCCGGCGATCATCACCCCGGAGATGTTCGGATTGACTTCCTGCTCTCTGGATGAACTCCGCGGTGGAAGCGCACGGGAGAATGCCGCCATCATCCGCAGCATCCTTGCCGGCGAGAGAGGCCCCAGACGCAATATCGTTCTGCTCAATGCCGCTTACAGCCTGCTGGCGGCTTATCGTGTGCCTACACCCCAGGAAGGCATTGGGCTGGCGACCGAAGCCATCGATAGCGGCCGGGCCATGGATCGCTTGGAAAAGCTCATTTCTTTGACAGCCGAACCCGGTCCGGGATCTTCCATCTGATTCAGAAGCCATCATGGCAGGCACTCCGGGACAGATTCGGATGGGAAAGGTACTCACGGTAATTTTCCTTGTCTTCTTCTGGAAATCCTGCTTTTCCATCGGATTGGCCTCCCTACCGGAAAACAAGGAAAGCCGGGAAATCCTTACCGCCCTGATTCAGGCCAATGACGAAGTCATCGATGCCATCCTGAACAAAACCTACTCTTCTCCTCCCGGCGGTTTTCGCGGGATCCGGGGAATCGGGGCCCAGGTCATGATGTTTGCCGCGGCCTACTCCCAACCTCTATCGCGGCATCATCATTCCGATCGCATGATCCGGGAGATGGAACAATGCACGGCTACACTGCAAAAGGAACAACTTCCCGACGGACTCTTCGACCTGGGCAACCTGGATTCGGCGCCCGATTCTTCCTTTATCCTCAAGACCCTCTGTAAAGGACAACTCTTCCTGGAAAAGGACGGGCAAAAGAAGACCGCTGCATTGCGGGACCGCCTGAAGAACCTGCTGCTGGGAATTGCCGAAGGGGTCCGGTCTGGTGGGGTTCACACGCCAAACCACCGGTGGGTTATTTGCTCCTCCCTGGCCCATGTCAACGCCCTGTACCCGGATAAAAAATGGGTGGAGCGCATCGACGAGTGGCTGGGTGAAGGTATCGATATGGATGAGGATGGCCAATGGTCGGAGCGCAGTCCGAACTATACGGCCGATGTCAACAATCCCGCCATGATCGACCTGGCGGTTCTGCTCCATCGTTCCGCCCTGCTCGACCCCGTCCGGAAAAATCTGGACATGAGCCTGTACCACATGGAGGTCGATGGGGAAATGGAAACCGTGGCCTCGCGGCGTCAGGACCAGAACGGCAAAGTGCATAAGTACATATACGAATACTATTTTCCTTACCGCTATATGGCGATTCACGACAAGAATGGAACCTATGCCGCGGTGGCGCGAAGGATCGAAAGAGATTTCCTGAAAGAACTGGGCGCCCGCTCCTATCAGATGAGTTCCGCCCTGACCTGCATGCTGGAGTACCCGGAGATGACCGAGCCCATGCCGGATTCCGTGCCTCTGCCGGAGAACTACCTCCGGATCTTTCCCCAGACCTCGATGGTACGGGTACGGCGTCAGGATACTACGGCAACCATCTATGGCGGAAGCGACTGGTACGCCGGTCTGGGACATGGTTCCGGACTGGCTACCAATCCGACCTTTTTTAAGATGCGCAAAGGAAAAGCCGTACTGGAATCGATACGCCTTTCTCCCGCTTTTTTCGGAACCGGTTTCTTCTACAGTCAAGGTCTCCGTAGGGAAGGAGAGGACTGTCTTCTCTCCCAGAACCTGCGTGTCCCTTATCACCTGCCCCTGCCGAAAGAAAAACGCAATCGCCAGGGCGACTATGAATTATCGGCCGATATGGGCAAACAGCACCTGCCCGGCCGCTACTATAGCAAGATGTCGTTTGCCGATCGCCCCGGTCATTATGTCACCCTGCGGACGGAGATACGGGTTCGAGAAAAGGACGGCGGGTTCGAACTGGAATTCCAAGTGGACGGATATCCCGGCGTTCCGTTGACCCTGGAATTGATCTTCCGTCCCGGCGGCTCCCTAACCGGCGCGGAACGAACCGGGGAGATGGAGACCTTTCTATTGAAAGAAGGTTGGGGCTCCTATACTGTCGGCCCTGACCGATTGACATTCGGACCGGGAAGCTACAACCAACCCGTCCGGCGCATGGAGAGCGAGATGATCACCTGGACCGGAGGCAGCATGCAAGCAGAAGGAATTCGCATCTATCTGACCGGCCTCACCCCCTGGCACTACACCCTGCACCTGAAGTGATGGCCTCGCAGAAAGTCCGGTGTTCGTGGCGACTACACTGTAAAAACTGGAGCCTGAATTCGCATGTAACTTCCCATCAGTGATGAAATAGAATAAGGGAAGTTGTAAAAATTCCATTTTCAGGCGTTTTTCAACTGACTGCAAAAATTTTGGAGTAGGGGCACGGCACGCCGTACCCCTACAACAGCTGATACAATTTTCTATGGCATGATTTTTTGCGAGGTCATCTCCTTTGACGAAGCCGCAATAAAGCAATTATGATAGAAAAACGGATCGTGTTTGTAGTTCCGCCTTTAGGCGGTACCGCGTAAATACAGGCTTTCATGGATCCATGGGATGCCGCGTAAACGCGGAACTACAAACCTCCTGCTTTTTTGCGACCTCATCTCCTTTGATCGATCAGCTTTTTTACCATTTCGGGATGGAGTTCGGTCAGGGAGTCGACTACGTGATCGGCATATAGGGAAAGCTCCTCCCTGGCGGCGGTCCCGACCAGGCCGACAGCGGTCATCCCGGCCGCCTGCGCCGCCTGCAGACCATGGATGGAATCCTCTACCACCAGGCATTTTTCCGGAGGCACACCCAGTTTCCCGGCGCACAGCAGGAAGGGTTCGGGATGGGGCTTGGCCTGGGTCGTGTCGTTCCCGGATATGGTGCAGGACAGAAACTCCGCATGCGTCAGATGCCTCAGCAGGCAATCCACGTTCCCCCTGGGACCGGAAGAAGCGACCCCCATCCGTATCCCGTCCCGATGGAGATCGCGAATCAGGTCGCCGGCTCCGGGCGTTTCCGGAAACTGCGCCTCGATGATCTCCCGGTAACGGGCCTCTTTTTCTTCGTACCATTCCTGCTTTTGCTCCTCGGTCAGCGGGGAATGGCACAGTGCCTCGGTAAAGGCCAGAAAAGAACGCCCGAACAGCCCGGCATATTGTTCCCGTGACATGTTCACTCCGCGCTTGCCGCAGGTTTCCGCCCAGGAAAGGTAGTGAGGCTCATAACTGTCGACCAGAACTCCGTCCATATCGAACAGGACGGCATAATGATTAGGTTTTGCTTGTATCATATATTTTTATTTCTCTGTTTAGGCGGGAGACAGGCTGGTGAACCTTTCCTTGTTCCCGGGACTCCTTTTTGATATGACTTAGAGGGGCAAGATCGATGGGATATTGTTCCTGGACCATCAACCGCGTCCCTGGAAATCGACATGTCGGTTTATATACGACTTTTTCTGGCTGTTTTATTGGTCAACGTGGTACCTGCCTTTGTTCCGCCCACATGGACCGTATTGATCTATTTCCTGGTGCGACACGATCTGCTGCTGCCGTTGGTCGTTACGATAGGCGTCATCGGCGCTACCCTTGGTCGCTACCTCCTGTCCCGATACATTCATCTGGCCGTCAAATGGCTTTTCAATCCGGAACAGATGAGGAACATCGGCTACCTTGGGGGGCGGTTGGGAAAGACGCAGTTGCTCAATTTTCTCTTTACCCTCGCCTATTCCCTGACACCTCTCTCGACAACGGCGCTATTCGTGGCCGTGGGAGTCGCCGAGGTCAAAATCAAAATGGTACTTCTCGGTTTTGCCCTGGGACGAACCATTACCTACACCTTATTGGGATTATCGGCGAATGTACTGTTCAAGGAGGCATCGGAACTAGGCGAGCAGGGCTTTTCCTGGCAAAATATCCTACCCCTTTTCCTGACATCCCTGGTCTTCCTGTTGTTCGTTTTTATCGACTGGAAAACACTGCTGGAAGAGAGGCGTTTTCGCCTGCATTTCCGCATTTGGAGATGGAATAAGTCTTGATGAAGCGGCAAAAAGTCCTGGGAGCACCAGTGTCCCGCCGGCAAAAGCAATGGAATCAACACGGAATTTACAAAAAGAAACGGAACAAAGACTTTTACCGCTTCGTCAGTCTTAGGCTTCCTTCCACTGTCTGCGTATCAGTTCGACGGCTTTGGGAATCACGACCAGCGGATCGCCGGCCACACCGCATTCGAAACTGACATAATCCTGATAGCCGATGTATTTCAAACCGCGAAAACCGTCCACGTAATTATCGCCGGCATCCTCACCCGGCACCTTGCGATTTTTACGACTGGCGATATGGACATGGCGCAGGTATTTCCCGGCAGAGAGAAACGCCCCCATATCGCTGGTTTCTTCCCAGGTCATATGCCAGAAATCGCCCATGCAGGCAATCCCTTCATGGTTGACATCCCGGCAGATGGCGGCCGCATCGGCGACCTGACGAAGAAAATAGGCTTCCTTGCGGTTCAACGGTTCCAACAACAGCCGAGTTCCTGCTTTGCGGGCATGCTCTCCCAGATCCGGAAGGATCTGAAGGCACAATTCCCTGCATTCTTTATGTCCGAGTTGGGTTTGTTTATTGAAGGCCGGTACGACAATCATTCCGGTAGAGCCCAATGCCCCGGCCGCGGTTAAAATTTCCTTGATGGTGGTCATCGCTTCCTGCCGGACCTCTTCCTTTTCGGAACAGGGCACACCCTTGAATCCAGCGCAGACCGCGCTCACCCGAACCTTCCGGCCGGAAAGGGCCTTCCGGTATTCTTCCACCCGTTTGGGCAGATCCCTTCCGCTGGGTTCGATACCTTCGAATCCGTGCTTTTCCAGAAAATCCAGTTTCTCCGGCAGGGTCTTGCCCGGGATGCGTCCTTCCTGACAGGATAGCTTCAAGCGCCCCTTGTTTTTCTTGGAGGCGTTGTCCTTAGCCGGGACAGATATCGACATTCCGGCAGCTGTGGTAAATGCGGTAAAGGAGAGTGCAGCAAATCCTCTGCGATTCAGATCCATAAGTCTTCCATATCCTTTCTTTCACAAGTGATGGGACGGCAGGATTCGCCCGTCTATTTGCACGGTTCGACGGGGCGCCCGGCCTGGTCCTTGATCATGCTGCGCAGCGAAACCCCGGAGAGCAGCTTGCTCAGTTCGGCCTGTACCCTGACCCAAACCCTCATCCCCGGACAATTATCCACCCGGTCGCATCCCTTCTTTTCCGGGATGACACAGTAGTTGATCTCCAGCGGACCTTCCACCGCGGTCATTATGTCCAGAACCGAGATATCGGAAGCGGTCTTATTCAAGGCAAATCCGCCATGAACGCCCCGGTGGGACACGATCAATTCCGCAGCCACCAGCTGCTGCAGAATTTTGGATAAAAAGCTGCCTGGAACCAGCTGCGATTTGGCCAGTTCGCTTTTGGAGCATACTTTTCCCGGAGGCAGTTCGGCAAGAACCATCATCACTCGAATGGCATAGTCGGCAGCGCGAGTCAACCTCATCATGATCGAATTTCTCCTTGCTTCTTGAAACCGTTGCTGTTTATCGATTTCCCGGCAGAGTAGAGGCGGAGAGGAGGCAAGCTGGGAAAGCCCCCTCCTCTCCAGGTGAGTTGATTGTTACTTTGCTTCCGGCTTGGCCGGAGCCAGACCCTTGGACAGGGATTCATAGATGGTGAAACGGTTTTGTACCTCTTTCCGCGCCTTCTCCACCAGTTCCTTGTAGCGTTCGGGATTCTGTCGTTCCACCTGCCGGAACCGGGTTTCATGGCTCATGAACTGGGCGATGTCGCTCTTCTGGGAAAGGGCGTCCAGTTTCAACGGGCTCTCTCCGGCTGCCTGACGGCGGGGATCGAAACGGAAAAGCGGCCAATAACCGGAATCCACGGCGATCTTCTGCTGTTCGATGCCGGTGGCCAGATCGTATCCGTGAGCGATACAATGGCTGTAGGCGATGATGATCGAAGGTCCGGGATAGCTCTCCGCTTCCTGGAAGGCCTGCACCGTCTGCAGATCCTTGGCGCCGAAGGCCACCTTGGCAACATAGACACTGCCGTAGCTCATGGCCATCAGGGCCAGGTCCTTCTTCGGGATCGACTTACCGGCAGCGGCGAACTTGGCGGCAGCCCCGATCGGGGTCGCTTTGGATTGCTGTCCGCCGGTATTGGAATAGACTTCCGTATCGAGCACGAGGATGTTGATGTCCCGTCCCAGAGAAAGGACGTGATCCAGACCTCCATAACCGATGTCGTAAGCCCATCCGTCTCCACCGAGTATCCAGACGCACTTCTTCACCAGGTAGTCCGCCAGGATGTGCAAACGCTTGGCTTCCGGCGATGAGATGGTCTCCAGTTTCTGGCGCAGAGCCACGATCCTCTGCCGCTGGGCGGCGATACCTGCCTCGGTAGACTGATCCGCACCGGCGATCTCATTGACCAGGGTTTCACCGATGGAACCGGCGAGCTGCTGACAGAGTTCCAATGCCTGCTCTTTGTGCTTGTCGATGGCCAGGCGGTATCCCAATCCGAATTCCGCATTGTCCTCAAAGAGAGAGTTCGACCAGGCCGGTCCGCGACCGTCCTTATTGGTGCGATAGGGGGTGTTGGGCAGGTTCCCGCCGTAAATCGAGGAGCAGCCTGTCGCATTGGAAATCAGGGCACGATCTCCGAACATCTGCGTGAGCAGCTTGACGTATTGCGTCTCTCCGCATCCGGAACAGGCTCCGGAATACTCGAAGAGCGGCTGGAAGAACTGTACGCCCTTGACGCTGATATCCAGTTTGGAACGGTCGAAGTCGGGTATCTTTTCCAGGAAAAAGGCGTAATTGTCTTTCTCCTGGGCCCTGAGCGGCGGCTGCGGCTCCATATTGATCGCCCGCAGTTCCTTGTTGGCCTTGTTGCGGCCCGGGCAGGCCATGACGCAGAGAGCGCATCCGGTACAATCCTCCGGTGCCACCTGAATGGTGAATTTCAGCCCCTTGAGCTGCTGGGAGCGGAAGTCGACGCTCTTGAAGGTCGGGGGAGCATCGGCTAGCAGGGCGGGATCGTAAATCTTTCCGCGGATGGCGGCATGAGGACAGGTCATTCCGCACTTGTTGCACTGCAGACAAGCGGTCGGATCCCACACCGGTATTTTCAGAGCGATATTCCTCTTCTCCCACTGGGTGGTGCTGAGCGGCCAGGTGCCATCGACCGGGAAAGCACTCACCGGCAGCTGATCTCCCTTGTTGGCCAGCATGGTGGTAGTAACGTTCTTGACGAATTCCGGGGCCTCGTCGGCAACCAGAGGCGGCCGCTTGCGGGTAGTGACCGGCTTGTCCGGGATCTTTACCTCGAAGAGGCTGGCCAGGGTCTGGTCCACGGCCTCGTAATTCTTCTTCACCACCTCGTCACCCTTACGGCCGTAAGTCTTTTTGATCGTCTTCTTGATCTCGGCGATAGCCTCTTCGCGCGGCAGGACACCGGAGATGGCGAAAAAGCAGGTTTGCATGATGGTATTGATCCTCTGCCCCATACCGGTTTCTTCGGCCACCTTATAGGCATCGATCACATAGAATTTCAGTTTTTTATCGACGATCTGCTTCTGCACTTCCATCGGCAGTTCGTCCCAGATCGAATCCGGTCCAAAGGGCGCGTTCAAAAGGAAAACGGAACCGGGAGCGGCATATTCCAGCATCTCATAGCGCTCGATGAAGCTGTATTGGTGACATCCGACAAACTGGGCCTGCTTGATGAGATAAGCGGATTGGATAGGCTTGGGCCCGAAGCGCAAATGAGAAATGGTAACGGCTCCCGATTTCTTGGAGTCGTATACGAAGTAGCCCTGAGCCCAATTGCTGGTCTCTTCTCCGATGATCTTGATGGAGTTCTTATTGGCACCCACCGTACCGTCGGCGCCCAACCCGAAGAAGACCGAACGGCTCACGCTATCGGGTTCGATATCGAAAGCCTCGTCATACGGAAGTGACAGGTGAGTGACGTCATCGTGGATGCCGACGGTGAAATGGTTCTTGGGATCGGCTTTCTTCAGTTCATCGTATACCGCCTTCACCATGGCCGGCGTGAATTCCTTGGACGACAGACCATAGCGTCCGCCGACGACCTTGGGCATGGCGGCACCGCCGGTATTGGCTTCCACCAGAGCGGAAACCACATCCAGGTAGAGAGGCTCACCCAGAGCGCCGGGCTCCTTGGTCCTATCCAGCACGGCGATGCTCTTTACCGATTTGGGAATGGCAGCGACAAAAGATTGTACGGAGAAAGGACGATACAGGCGTACCTTCAACACTCCGACCTTTTCCCCCTGGCCTAGCAGGTAATCCACCGTTTCATGAGTGGTTTCGGCCCCGGACCCCATGATGATGATGATCCTTTCGGCCTCGGGATGTCCGAAGTAATCGAACAAACGATAGCGGCGCCCCGTCACCTGGGCGAACTGGTCCATCGATTCCTTTACGAAATCGGGACAGGCGTCATAAAACTTGTTGCAGGCCTCGCGGCTTTGGAAGAAGGCATCCGGATTCTGGGCCGTTCCTCTGAGTACCGGATGATCGGGACACAGACACCTGGCGCGATGTTCTTCGACCAGCCGGTCGTCGATCATGGCCCGCAGGTCTTCGTCGTTCATCAATTCAATCTTGGAAACCTCGTGAGAGGTGCGAAATCCGTCGAAGAAATGGAGGAAGGGTACCCGGGATTTCAAGGTGGCGGAGTGACAAATCAAGGCCAGGTCATGGGCTTCCTGTACGGAGCCGGATGCGACCATGGCAAAACCCGTCTGGCGGCAGGCCATTACGTCGGATTGGTCACCGAAGATGGAGAGGGCGTGAGTGGCCAGGGTTCGTGCCGTGACGTGCATGCAGAAGGGGGTCAGTTCTCCGGCAATCTTGTACATGTTGGGGATCATCAGCAGAAGTCCCTGCGAAGCGGTGAAGGTGGTCGATAAGGCTCCCGCCTGAACGGCACCATGGACGGCACCGGCCGCGCCGCCTTCCGATTGCATTTCGGTGACTTGAGGAATGGTTCCCCAGATATTCTTCTTTTTGTAGGCGGCCCATTCATCCGAAAACTCTCCCATCGGGGAGGAGGGGGTAATAGGATAGATGGCGATAACCTCGCTCAAACGGTAAGCTACCGAGGCGGCTGCCTCGTTACCGTCAAGGGTCACCATTGATCTCTTTGACATAAAAAACTCCTTGAAAGGTAATCCATTGTTCTCGTCATTCCAGGGATTTGAACCTAGAGGAAAGACAACTCCATTATAAGCTGCTCCAAACACATAGAAAGCAACCGTAACGATTTCTGCAAGAATAAATTAAACAGCTGGGAATCCTGAAAAAACCCGTGCACAAATTAATGCAAATCCATCTGCATGTCAACCAACCTTCTTCTTTTTCCTGAATCCTGCCTGTGTCGACATGTATACGTTTTTTTCTACAGCGATATGGATTACAATTAGGCCATCCTAAAAGGATCGAAACTACAACTAGAAGACTTGCAAGAAAATAGAACCTTCAGGGAGGCAATATCCTCATGAATCGCCGATCGTTCCTTGGTTGTCTCGCTGCCGGGACCGGTTCGCTGCTTGCGAAAAACGGATCCCCATTCTATCTCTTATCCAACCCGTCTCCGGCGCCCCCGTTGCGTCTCTCCGTAACCTGGGGAATGGTGAGCAAAATGCCGGTCGCGGAAGCTTTCTCCGCCCTGGTACGCCTGGGATACCAAGGTTATGAGATGTTCGACTGGAGGCGGAAAGAAATCCTCGACATCATGCTTCTGGAGAGCAAAAAGCACCCTCTGGAGTGTGCCTGTATCACCGCCAATAAAGGGGTCCGTGCTCCCGGATGCGGACTGGTTTCGCCTCAAGAAAGAGATTCCTTCCTGCAGGAAATGGAAAAGGCCATCGAGGTTGCCGGTCAAATCGGGACCAAACGACTGGTGGTTTTGACGGGGAACGAGGTAGAAGGGATGTCTCGCGAGGCCATGATGGAGAGCGCCATCGCCGGCCTGAAAGCCATATCTCCCCGGCTGGAAAAGGCGGGGATTACCGCCGTGGTTGAAATACTGAATACCCTGGTCAACCATCCGGGTTACTTTCTCTCCTTTTGCCGCGATGGGGCAAGGCTGGTAGATGCCGTTGGCAGTCCGAATGTGAAACTGCTGTTCGATTTTTATCACGTGCAGGTCACAGAAGGAAACTTGATTCAAAATTTCACCCAAAATCTGCACCGAATCGGTCACATACACATAGGCGATGTTCCGGGACGGCATCAGCCGGGTACCGGAGAGATCCATTATCCCAAAATCTTCCAGGTGATACGCAATTCCGGATATTCCGGTTTTGTTTCTCCGGAGTACGGTCCGACGGTACCGGTTCTGGAAGATCTGGCTAATATCCGGCGCATGGCCTCGGCCCATTTCCCGCCTTATCCTTAGACGCGGGCAACCCATCCATCGCCTATTCCGTTACACTCTTGGAGGGTCAGTGCCATGGATCGTAGGGCCTTTTTCCAATCCGGCTCCCTGATAGAAACTGTCCGTATGTTAAGCCGACATAGAGATTCCCATTCCTGTAAGGATTCGTCTCTGCTGGTTGAGACTACGATTTCCAAAATGATGAAGGGTCTGGAAACCGGTCAGTGGACTTCACGGGACCTGGTCCAGGCCTATATCGATCGCATACGGAGATTCGATCAATCCGGACCCACCTTGCGCAGCGTTCTGGAGATCAATGCGGACGCCCTGGAAATTGCCGACAGGCTCGATAAGGAACGGATATCGGGCAAGCGACGGGGCCCGCTCCACGGGATCCCTCTTTTGTTGAAGGACAATCTGGACACGGCGGACCACATGAAGACCACCGCCGGATCCCTGGCCTTGATGACAGCTCCCATCCCCATGACAGACTCTTTTGTCGCCGGCCGGTTGCGCCAGGCAGGGGCGATACTGCTGGGAAAGACCAACCTGAGCGAGTGGGCCAACTTCCGATCCGACCGCAGCACCAGCGCCTGGAGCGGTCGCGGCGGACTGACTCGCAATCCCTACCTCCTGGACCGGAATCCCTCGGGATCGTCTTCCGGGTCGGCCGTCGCCGTTTCCGCCAATCTATGTGCGGCTGCCATCGGCACGGAAACGGACGGATCGATTATCAGTCCATCGAACAACTGCGGAATTGTCGGAATCAAACCCACCGTCGGACTGGTAAGCCGCTCCGGCATCATTCCGATCGCTCATTCCCAGGACACCGCCGGACCGATGTCCCGGAACGTACGGGATGCAGCTATTCTGCTGACGATCATGGCGGGATATGATTCCAACGACCCGGCGACCCTTCCCTGCTCGAAACGATCTTTGCCGGATTATTCAAAATACCTTGTTCCCGAAGGCCTGAAGGGTGCCCGGATCGGATTTCTGCAGAACAAACTGGGGAAACATCCTCATGTGGATAAGATCATGGAAGACAGCATGAATGCCATGCGCGAAGCCGGTGCGGTTCTCGTCGAGATCGAGCATCAAAGCCGACCCTATGAAGACGCGGAGATGGAGGTGCTGCTCTATGAATTCAGATCGGATTTGAACTCTTACCTCGGCCGCCGCGGCGGTCCGATGAAGGATTTGGCAGCACTGATCGATTTTAATGAAAAACATCGCACGGAAGAAATGCCCTATTTCGGCCAGGAGATCTTCCTTCGGGCGGAAAATAAGGGCCCGTTGAGCGACCAAAAATATCGGGAAGCGCTCGAGACCTGCCGCCGGCTCTCCCGCAAAGAAGGGATCGATGCCCTGATGGAGAAGCATCGGCTGGAGGCGATCGCCTCTCCCAGCGGGAGACCCGCTCCCGTCACCGATCTGGTCAACGGCAATTCTCCGGGAATTTCCTGCTCCACGCCGGCCGCCGTCGCCGGTTACCCTCATATTACCGTTCCCGCCGGGTTTATCTTCGGATTGCCCGTCGGACTGAGCTTTTTCGGTCGCCCCTGGAGCGAAGCGAAGTTATTCCAGTTTGCCTATGCCTTCGAGAAATCCACCTGTGTCCGCCGCCCCCCACAGTTTCTAACCGAGTTACCGAACCTGATAGGATGATCCTGCCATGAAAACACACCGGTATTTTTCTT
>CAZTVS010000056.1:0-28370 GCA_964617125.1 uncultured Acidobacteriota bacterium | reverse complement strand
GGGAGGACGCTGTAAACTCGATCCATGCTGGAAGAAGCCAATAAAGGAACCGGTTGCCGCATCTCATTACTTCGATCTCTGCGTGACGAGAAACAAACTGGATCCGTGTAGGCGGCCCAACAACGTCTCCTATGGATCCGTACCATTTCGGAGTCCATGAGGTGGTTATCCCGTGCAATTTGAAAAATTAAAGATTTCTCTGATCGCGGCCTTCCTGCTCGTGACCATGATTCCCCTTTCGGGACTGGTGTACCTGATCCAGACCGAGGGCGAACGACTGATCAAGGAGAAGGTCTCCTCCCACCTGCAGGGCCTGTCGAAAAAAAGCGCGGAGGAGATTTCCCGTTTCATTCTGGAACGGCGGAACGACCTCAAGATGCTTTCTCATGCCGTCTTTAACGGAAATACCCGGGCAGAAGCGACGCGGAAGGACTACTTTGCCAAGATGAAGGAACAGTATCGGGTTTATATCGATTTCTTCCTCGCGGATGCAAAAGGCAGAATTCCATTCGCCGGTTCCAGCTCAAGGATTCGGGCGGAGGAACTGCCCGGTTACAAAACCGATATCCGACTCTCCGAGAGCGGGGATGCGGCAAGCGACGTGTTTCTCCTGAAAGTCGAAGATCGGGAGATTCCGGTCATCCTCATGTCGACACCGGTTCCTGATCCGAGCGGGCGGCCGTCGACAACTCTTTATGCCGTTGTCGATTTTCGCGATACGACGGACACATGGAACACCGCCATAGGAAAAACCGGGGAAGTGTATCTGGTCAATCAAAAGGGCTATTTCATCTCCTCCTCCCGTTTCGGCGTGGAGGTTCTCAAGGACAGGATCCCGCCTTCGCTGCAAAAAACGGCGGATCAAGTCGCAGGGATCGACGAACCGATCGACTATCGTGGGAAAAACGTCTTACATGCCTACCGGAAAATTCCCGACTTCAACTGGTATGTCATAGCCGAACAGGATCGCGAAGAAGCGCTCTCCGAGTTGTTCCAATTTCGGAAATTCCTTATCATCTACATGACAGCTACGGCCATCGTCGCTTTCGGCTTGGCTTACGGCATTGCCGGTATCTTGGTCCGCCGCCTGAAGACAAACTACCGACGGGAGAAAGAACTGGAATTCAAGATAACGCAGAAGGACAAACTGGCGGCACTTGGGCTGTTGTCCGCAGGGCTGGCGCACGAACTCAATACCCCCCTGGCGAACGCCCTGCTTTATACGCAGATGATTCAGGAAGAGATCGACATAAGCGACAAAACGCTGATTCTCGAAAGGCTGGCCACCATCGAAGAAGCCATCAAGCACGGTTCCGGCGTTGTCAAAAACCTGCTGGAATACACGCGTCATACACAAAACGGGAAAAAGACCACGAATATCTCGGAGACCCTGGAAAAATTGTTGAACCTGGTCGAACCACACTGCGATTCCAAGAAAATCAAAGTCATTAAGGATATCGAGCCACGGATGCCTACCGTGAAGGCCGAACCAGGCATCGTGCAGGAGATTCTGACCAATCTCGTTGCCAATGCGATCGAGGCAATGCCGCGGGGCGGTTCCCTGAAACTGTCGGTCCGATTTCTCCCGATCCTGGAGAAAGTCCGGATAGACGTAGCCGATACGGGACAGGGGATACCCAATCATCTGCTCGGGCAGGTTTTCGATCCTTTTTTCACCACCAAACCCTCGGGTGAGGGCATGGGTCTGGGGCTCTTCCTCAGCCATGAGATGACCAGAAGACTGGGCGGCAGGATGAAGGTGATCAGCAGACAAGGGGAAATGGGCAGGGGAGAGACGATCTTCACCGTGGAACTGCCGGTCGATCTTACCGGGGCCATCCGGGAGTGAATTTATGCAGAGATATGGAATATTGATCATTGAAGACGACCCGAAGATGAGGGAAGCGCTCCGGCACATCATAGGGAAAGAGGGCCATCTCGTCGACGTTGCCGAAACGGGAGAAGATGGACTGGAGAAGCTTAAGGCTGAGGATTTCGAGCTGATCATCTCCGATCTGAAACTTCCCGGGATGGACGGCATGGATGTGCTGCGGGCAGCCAAAGCTTACCGGCCCGACGTCAGTGTCATCGTCATCACTGCCTATGGAACCATCGACTCGGCGGTAGTGGCCATGAAATCAGGGGCCGAGGATTACATCACCAAACCGTTCAACCTCGATCACATTCGTCTGGTGGTGAAAAAGGCGCTGGAAAAAAGGGAGTTGTCGGCCCGAAACGCCCTCCTGGAAAGCCAGTTGCGAAAAAAATATTGTTTCGACAATATGATCGGCGGCAGTGAGGCCATGATCGCCGTCTATCGGCTGATCGAACAGGTTAAGAATTCCAGAACCACCGTGCTGATCCGTGGCGAAACCGGCACCGGCAAGGAACTGGTCGCCAGAGCCATCCACTTCAATAGCGTACGGGCGGCCAACCCTTTTATTCCCCTCAATTGCGCCGCCCTGAACGAAAACCTGGCCGGAAGCGAACTTTTCGGTCATGTGAAGGGTTCCTTCACGGGAGCTCTCCGGGACAGACGGGGTGTCTTTGAAATGGCCGAAGGCGGCACCATTTTTCTCGACGAAATTGCGGACATGAACCCGGGGTTACAACAAGTCTTCCTCCGGGTGCTGGAAAATGGTGAAATTCAACCCATCGGCTCCGCCGAGAGAAAGATGGTGTCGGTCCGGATCATAGCCGCCACGAACCGGAATCTCGAGCAGCTGGTGCAGGAAGAGAAGTTCCGGGAAGACCTCTACTACCGTATCAATGTGGTGGCGATTCGACTTCCACCGCTGCGGGAACGCCGGGAGGACATCGGCGTTCTGGCGCGCTTTTTTCTCGACAAATATGCGGCGGAAAACGGCAAAACGCTCCGCCACGTCTCCCCCGAGGCACTGGCGCTGCTGGAAGCGGCTCCCTGGCCCGGAAACGTCCGGGAGTTGGAAAATGTAATCGAGCGGGCTGTGCTCCTGGCGGAAGCTGATGAAATCACATCAGGAAACCTCCCCCGCCATCTGCAACATCCCCACACACCGGAAACGGAGGAAAGGGAATCCGAAGGATCCCTTGAACAGATGGGAAGAAGCCACATCATCGAGGTGCTTCACTCCACCAACGGAAACAAGGCCAAAGCTTCCGCCATCCTCGGCATCAACAGGACCACTCTCTGGCGCATGATGCAGAAGTTTAAAATCAAAGACACGGAGTTCCTGTCGAAATAATCTCCGTTGCAGAAAGCAACGCCGGTTGCAAAATACAACGAGTCCCGGCTCTCCCGATACGAACCGGCCTAGTGGCCGGTTCGTGCAAGGTTCCTTCCTTCAATCATTTAAATCGTCGCCCTCGACGTCTAGGCGGACTGGCACATCCCATGCTCTATGAAGACCGACCGATCCAATACCGCTTTACTAAGGGAGAGAACTATGGGCGATAAAAGTTTTGGAAATCTTAGAAATTGGGGCGAGGTTTTAAAGAAATTAGAGGCACTTATCCGGTCGGGGGAACTGGGAGACTACCAGGAGGAACTGATCCGAGTCCTGCGTTTCAACGACAACTGGCGCTTACGGGAAGCGGTCCTGTTGGCCCTGCCGAAAATTCAGGAACCGACACCTGCCCTCATGGATGAGGTCCTGGCGATCATGATGCGCAACGACCTCGACTACGATGTCCGCATTCTGGCTGCCGACGCCTTGAGTAAAATCCTCTGCAAGGATTCCTCAGCCGCTCGTCGCAGCTGCGAAAAAACAAAGGAGGCCATCGGAAGAGTCCTCGATGGGATCCGGCGACTGCTTGACAATCCTCAACCCCCAATCCTTGCCAGGGTTTTACGTGAGTCCAGGGAGAGGATCGTCAACGGCTAATGTTTTTATTTCCATGATCAATCGATCTTGAGGCTTAAGCAAAAATAGGAGGAGATACTACAATGGTTATCGGAATACCGAAGGAAATCATGCCCGGAGAAAAGCGGGTGGCCGCCATACCGGAAACTATAGCCAAATTTGTAAAGTTGGGCCTGGATGTGCTTGTTGAGTCCAACGCCGGTGCGGGAATCTATTTCAGCGATGCCGATTACGAAAAGGCGGGAGCCCGGATCGCACCCGATGCCGAGACGGTTTATGCAAAGGCCGACATCGTTCTGAAGGTCAAGGAACCCATCTTCAACGAAAAGCGCGGTATCCATGAGATGGATCTGTTGAGGGAGAAACAGACACTGATCACTTTTCTTCATCCCGCCTCCCCCGCCAACCACACCATGGTCAGGACACTCAGAGATAAGAAGGTCACCGCCTTTTCCATGGACGCTATCCCCCGCATATCGCGGGCGCAGCGGATGGATGGTCTGACATCCATGAGTACGCTCACCGGTTACAAGTCGGTTCTCATCGCCGCCAACCATTTTCCCCGGATCATTCCCATGATCGGTACCGCCATCGGCATGATCAAACCGGCCAATTTTCTGGTTATCGGAACGGGTGTCGTTGGGCTACAGGCAATCGCCACCGCCAAAAGGTTAGGAGGTGTGGTGAAGATCGTCGATATTCGGCCGAATGCCCGGCAGGAAGCGGAGAGTCTCGGAGCGAAGGCAGCAGGCTTCGATATTCCCACTGAAATTGCTGTAGCCGAGGGAGGATATGCCAACGCCCTCTCCGAGGAATGGCTGGTAAAGGAGCGGGAGGCGATCGCCGGCGCCGTGGCGGAAGCGGACATCGTCGTGCTGAGCGCCCTGGTGCCCGGCGAAAAAGCGCCGATCCTGCTCACCGATGCGATGGTGGCCGCCATGAAGCCCGGTTCCGCAATTGTTGATGTCTCCATCGACCAGGGCGGAAATTGCGCCCTGACCGAACCGGGGATCGAAACCATGCGGCACAACGTTTTCCTATGTGGCATCAAGAATATCCCGGGTTCTGTGCCGGTGCATGCTTCCTGGCTTTACGCCAACAACATGTATTTCTACGTCGAGAATCTCCTGAAAAAGGGCGACGGATTCGATATGAGCGACGAGATCGTAAGAGAATCACTCATTACGCAGGAAGGCAGAATTGTCCATAGGGGCACGCGGAAAGCGCTGGGAGAGTTTCCGGCCGCAGGAGCGGGAGGTATGTAATGAGCAATCTGATTCTGCTTCTCGGGGTGTTCGGTTTTTCCTTCGGAATCGGATATCTGCTGATCTCCCGGGTTCCACCGCTTCTGCACACGCCGCTGATGTCGGTGACCAACGCCGTCTCCGCCGTGACGATCCTGGGGGCACTGCTGCTGTTTGCCGTCGAGTCCGGTCCTCTTGAGATCGTGCTTGGCGCCGCCGCCTTGCTGACGGCGGCCTTCAACGTCATCGGCGGTTTTGTGATCACCGGCAGGATGCTTCTGCTTTTCCGGAAGAAAGGGTCGGGATCTGAGCCATGAACTTCCCTTACGATCTTCTCCTGGATCTGGTCATCGTCCTGATCCTGCTGGCCGCTTTTCAGCAGTTCCGTACCCCCGAAGGGGCGAGGCGGGGGAACCTGACCGCCGGAGCCGCTCTGGCCCTGGCCCTGGTTTTGGTCCTCCTGCGGCAGCCTGTCTTCCACCCCATGATTGTCGTCGTTGCGATCGTTGCCGGGGGAGCTTGCGGTCTGTTTGTAGCTCTGCGGGTCAACATGATTCAGATTCCCGCCATGATTGCCTTCCAGCATGGGGCCGGCGGTATTGCGGCCTTTCTGGTTTCCTCTGTGGAAGTGGCCCGGGGGGCCGGGCAGATGTCCATGCTCAACCAGATCTCGGGCGTTGTAGGAATAATCATAGGAGCCGCCACCTTCAGCGGCAGTATGATCGCTGCCGGCAAGCTTGCCAACTGGATTCGGCAGACGCCTCAGACGATCGCCGGCCATTCGTGGTGGATGCTGACAAACGGCGTCGCCATCCTGGTTTCAGCCCTGGTCGTTATGTGCATGGAGCCGGAGGTCCTGGCCATCCGCTATGACCTGCTGGCACTCATCGCCCTGTCCGTCTCCTTTGGCATACTCTTTTCCATCCGAATCGGCGGTGCGGACATGCCGGTCCTGATCTCTTTTCTCAATGCCACCGCCGGCCTGGCGGCGGCCTTCTGCGGTATCGTCATCGCCAACCGGCTTCTGATCGCCTGCGGCGCCTGTGTCGCCGCCTCCGGCTCGATCCTGACCCATGTCATGTGCCGGGCGATGAACCGTTCTCTGCCGCAGGTTCTGCTGCTGGCGGGGCGGCGACCCCTCAAAACGTCTTTACCGGTTCGGAATCCTGACGAACCTGCCCCGGCCGTGACTACCAAAGCGGCGCCAGCGGAAGAAGCGGTGCAAGATCCGCTGGCTGCGGTTCTTGACGCGGTGAAGCATGCCCAACGGATCGTTATCGTTCCCGGTTACGGAATGGCCCTTGCCCAGGCCCAGTCCGAAGTGGTTACCCTTGCCGTAAGTCTCCTCAAGATGGGCAAGGATGTAAAATTCGCCATCCACCCGGTCGCCGGCAGGATGCCAGGCCACATGAACGTACTGCTGGCTGAAGCGGATGTGGATTACGAACTGCTGCGGGAGATGGACGAGGTGAATCCGGAATTTTCCCAAACCGACCTGGTCTTTGTGGTCGGTGCCAGTGACGTGGTGAATCCGGCGGCCATCCAGGTAGAGGGAACCCCCATCTCGGGGATGCCCATCCTGCTGGCCCACGAGGCCAAGAGGGTTGCGGTATGCAATCTGGATGCCCGGCCCGGCTACTCCGGCGTAGAGAATTCCCTCTATGGGAATGCCAACACCATCATGCTTCTGGGGGATGCAAAAACAACCTTAGGCAAGATCCTGGAAAAGTTGGAATAGAGAGAAAGACGATTCCGGACTCAAGCCGATCGCCAATTTCGACCCGACGATCCCCTTCGCTTGCGCCATGAGCGTGAACTCAGTTTACGAAGCGAGTTCACGCTCATGGCCTGGCTTCACAGACTCAGTTTAAAATCAAAGACCATATTTTTCATTTCGGCCGCCTGCCCGGAGAGCTCCTGGGAGGCGCTGGCCGACTCTTCCGAATTGGCGGCCACCTGCTGTATGACCTGATTCATCTGTTCGACTGCATAGCTCAACTGGTCGATACCCATGGTCTGCTGTTCGGAGGAGGTAGCAATTTCCGTCATGACCTCGCTTACCCGACGGATTTGTCGATCGATCTCTTCCAGATTGTTGACCACCTCCTGATTCAGAATCACCCCGCTCTCCGAATTTTGTACCGATTCTTCGATAAGCATGGCCGTATTTTTCGCCGCCTCCGCACTGCGCATGGCCAGGTTGCGTACCTCCTCGGCCACCACGGCAAAACCTTTACCTGCTTCACCCGCCCGTGCCGCTTCCACGGCGGCATTCAACGCCAGCAGATTGGTCTGGAAGGCGATTTCGTCGATCGTCTTGACGATCTTGGCCGTCTTGTCGGCGGAGGTTTTGATCTGCAGAATGGATTCGGAAAGCTTTTGCATGTTGGCCAGGCCTTTGTCCGAATTCAGCCGGGCCAGATCGGCCAGATCCTTGGCCTGCTGGGAACCGGTAGCATTCTGGCGGCTCATGGAGGACATTTCCTGCAAGCCGGCGGAAAGTTCTTGGATGCTGCCTGCCTGTTCCGAACTGTTCTGAGCCAGAGACTGGCTTCCCGTGCTGATCTCTCCGGCCGCGTTGCTCACCTGATCGATACCTAGTGCCAACTGTTGCAGACCTTGATCGATATTTTCGACGGCAGTATTCACCGCATACTTTATCTTGGTGTAGTCACCGGGATAGTCGCCGGTGATTCGAACCGAAAGATCCTTATTGGCTACGTCCTCCAATACCTGGGTTGCCTCATGAATCGGGCCGACAACAGCATCCAGAGTCCGGTTGATCCCCTCCACGATGCGGCGATAATCCCCCTCATGCTTGGTGATATCGGCTCTTACCTGCAGACGGCCTTGAAGAGCGGATTGCGCCAGCATCAGAACATCCTCGATCATTCGATGGATGGCACCTTTGGCTGTCTCCAGGTTCTGCAGGATCTGCCGGAAGTTGCCATGTACCTCTTCGGTATGCTTCTCCGCTGGATTCAACCGGAAATCCAGGTCGAGGTTTCCATTGGCCAGTCTTTGCAGATTATCCCCCAGTCGATCCACCTCCTTCTGCAGAAAATCCCGAACTTTCATAAGGGCGGTAAGATCCTGAACGACCTCGATATGGCCGATACGTTCTCCTTTTCCATCCTTGAGATAAGCGGTATCGACCTGAAAGTTTCTCCCCTGTTGTTCAAAATAGGTTTGCGGGATGTTCTGGCGGAGCTTTCTGATTCCGCAATTTTCCGTCTGGCAGATGTTGGCTTTCCATTGGTGACAATCCCGGCCTAAAACATCGGCCCTTTTGACGCCCAGGAAGTTTTCCACCGGCCGGTTGATGAACGTCCATTTCATCTGGTTGTCGGTGACGGAAATGGGAAAAGGAATGTTGTCCAGCATGTCTTCGAACCAATGTATCTTATCGGTCAGGATGCTCAGACTTTCCTTGGTCGTACGGGTGATCTGTCGATAAAAACCTCGGTGCTTGCCCTCTTCCAGGCAAACGGCATATTTGCCCCCGGCTATCGCGCAGGAGAGGCCCTGGAAGTCGGTCGTCAAGGCTTGCAGGGAATCGATACAGGAGTTGAGGTTGCAGATCAGGGCGTTCCAGTTTCCCGGATACTTTTCGCCAATCTTGGGCGGGATGTCGCCATTGGATATCTGGTCCAGAGATCGGGTTGCGAGGTTCAGCGGTTCCGCTGCCGAATCCAGAGCCCGATGAATCCCTTCCAACATCTTTCCGAATTCTCCAGGGTGCTTGCTGCCGTTGGCTCCAGGCGGTCGATTCCCATCGCCGAAGTTTTGGGCGACGAGAATGGTGTCCCGGATCGCGGTTCGGACTGTGTCCCGTATTTGTAGAAGAGATTGGGAAAGTTGATCCTGTTCCGATTTGGGTGTCAAGCGAATCGTCATATCGCCTTGGCCGATCGCCTGAGCGGCTTCACCCGTATTCTGGATATATTCGGCTATGGCATGCAAAGATTTGGCCAGGGAGCCGATTTCATCCGTGGACGAATGGCGGATGGATGCGTGCGTGTCTCCCAAGGAGATTCTTTCCGCCAGGTAAGCCATCTTTTCCATCGGCGATGCGATGGTGCGATAGAAAAAGATAGCCGTTACAAACAAAGCAGCCAGGGTCAAAAGAGAGAGAATTTGAGTAAAAAAAATGCCGCCGATCGGAAAAAAACTGTTCCATGTCAAAATAAAAAGAAAAAGAATGAGGACACCGAAAGCGATCGCCAGCTTACTGCCAAGAGTCCGTTGAATTCTTTCATTCATACAAAATGCCTTTGTCAGATGGGAGAATTATTTCTTTTGTGATCGGGCAGGAAAACCATTCTGCCGTGATGCGCCGATCCGTCTATCGTCATCATCTTAAAAAAAAACTTGTAGGAGCGGATCAAACCCGCTCCTCAAGCTACAGGTGTGTTCCATGCTCATCGGGCGGCGATCCAGCAGGGATCACCGATCTCGACGATGCGTTCAGCCCTTCCATCAGTTGTCTTTCAAGGAGTCTAGGCTCGGGTGATCAGAAATTCTCCATAGTCATCCTTACATTCGATTCCTTTGGTTTGCACACACTGGAAGGTATGCAGGCCAGTCTGGCCGGTGGGATCGTAGGGTCCACCGTAGGCCAGATCCATAAAAGCGGCACTGACTCCGCGAATCATGTAGGCGCTCATTTTTTGACCGGCTCCATAGCTGACCACATCCGATTCGTAATAGTCGTATGCGCGAACGATCATTTTTTCGTTGGGGATCAGTTCTACGATTTCGCTTTTAGCCCAACCCCAGGCGCTGAAAACGGCATAGGCCCCTCGGAGAATATCTTCCGGAACGGCTTCTACCATGGGAGCGACAATCGCCTTCCATTCCTCTGAGGTGATGATGCCGTAGCCGGTGTGGTAACCGCATTCTTGGGCGGCATTGACCAGAAGGGTTTCGGCTGCTTCCAGCATATCTTCCTCGACATGCATGGTCAGCTTTTCGGCGAAACTGTTCCACAGGGATGTGGGTAACTGATTGACCAGTACGTTACAGGCGGGGATCAATCCCTCCTCGTTTCCGACCAACTCGATTTTCGACATCGATTCGATAATTTTTTTCCTGTCGATAGCCATATATGTGTTCTCCTTACTCTAGCGGGCGATTATTTTGAAACGGGAAATCGGCGATCCCGAAACAATGCTTAAGGTTTCGATTACGTCGTAGGCACGTCTCGAACGGCCGAAGACGGCCGAAAAGGCACCGGCGATGTAACCGCAGGTGATGAAATTCACCGGCTGGTCACGATTTCCCCATTTACGTATCCAGCCGCTGTCGACATGGGAATGGATCAACTCTACCAGTCCGGAATCCGGTCCGGCACCGATGACCTTCATCTGTCCCAGACCGACGGCAGCGTACATCTGTTCGGCGATCTGTATTCTCTTGGCGATGCAGGTCATTTGGTTGTCGTCAAAGTATTGTTTGAGCATGGGATAGAATGCGTCTTCGGTGGATTCCGCCAAAAGCTTTTTGGCGTCAAACATCGCACAATCATCCGCCAGCTGTGTGTACAGTGTCGCAAAATGATGACAATGAAGGGCGATGTTTTGACCGTTCAAGGTATGGCGACAAGATTGGGGATCAAATTGATGATCCAGCTTCAGTTCTACTTTAGAAAAAATGGCCATGGGTATTCCTCCTTTAAACGTTGGGTACATCTTTACCGGTGATTTCTTTCACCGCTACTTTGAATTTTTGGATCAGATCCGGAGTGTCGGCTACGGTGGCCGCCTTGGAGGACGGACAGCCGGTTTTCATGGCCAGACGCATCTGCGCCTGCAACCCTCCGTTTTTGTTTACGAAATCATAGATCTGGATGATCTTTTGCCCCATATAGGACTCCTTAGTTATGATGTGGTTAATAAATGGATCGTGAACGAAATGACAAAAACTACAACCGAGAAAAGATATCGATAGAGATGTTCCATGGAATGATCGGCGGATGCTTGGAGTTGCCCAAAGGATTCAGCTGCAGGTTTCCGTGACTTCGAAGAATTTTTCGATCTCTGCCTCCGCTTGTTCGCAGTTCTGCAGTGGAAAGAAGATCTGACAATCTCTTTCGCCCTCTACTCCTTTTATCTCGAGACCATGAGCGGTGCGGAGACGAAAAAAAGGCCGGGGAAAATCCGGATAATAGTCCAACCGGCCCATCTTCTTCAGTTCATGGATCGAGGATCTGGACCAGGCCTGGTCCAGCCGGTACCGGAAAATCTGACTGCCGTCGATGCAATCTTCCAGCTTGCGTTTCTCCAGAATCTTCATCGCTGCATCTTTCGCAAAGCCTCCAGCAAGGCCTCCACCTCTTTTTCGCTGTTTTGTCCGGATACACTGAATCGAATGGTTCCTTCCGGATAACAGCCTATTGCCTTGGCCATAAGCGGAGCGCAATGCAATCCGGTACGACAGACGATTCCGAAGCTTTCCCGCAACACATAACCGGCCTCTTCTGGGGTCCAGCGGGTAAGGCGTGTCGACAGGATACCCAGACAGCATTCGCTCGGACCGGAGCCCACCGGCTCCAATCCGGGGATGGTGGGCAGCTCGGCACAAAGCAAGGAAAACACTTCACGTCCCCTTTCGATGTGCTGCTGTCGGTTTTTTTCCCCCCATTGCAAGGCGGCCGCCAGTCCGGCGATCCCATGAATGTTGGGAGTACCGGCCTCCAGGCGGAGCGGCATTTCCTCCGGCTGGAATTCCAAATCGCTGCGAATCCCGGTCCCTCCGACCAGCAGAGGTTCCAGCTCGATCCCGGGGGCGACATAAAGCGCGCCGGTGCCGGCCGGTCCCAGGAGATACTTGTGGCCGGAGAAGGCGACCATGTCGGCCTCCAATTCTTCCGCATGCACCGGGATTTGCCCTATCGTTTGACTGGCATCCAACAGAGTGATGGCTCCGGCTTGATGAGCCTTACGAAACAGTTGTCCGATTTCCTGGATCCTTCCGGTCACATTCGAGGCATGGCTCAGGACTACCAGATCCGGCTTAGGATCCAGAAACCGATCGTAATGTTCCAGGGAAATCATTCCCTGTCCATCGATCGGCAGGATATCAAGTCGGGCGCCCGATCTATGGCTAAGGTGACGTAAGGGACGCAGGACGGAGTTATGTTCCAGAACGCTGGTGAGGATTCGCTGCAGACGATGTCCCAATCCGGCGATAGCCAGATTCAGAGCGGCGGTTGCATTTTGCGTGAGCACGATCCGGCAGGGATCGGTGATCTGCAGGAGTTCGGCAAGCGCTTGTCGGCAGCGGGCGGTGAAATCACCGCTGTCCCGTCCGCTTCTTCCGGGATGTTCCGGACAGGATTGCAGACTTTCCCACATGGCCTCGGCCACCCCCGGTGCCTTGGGCCACGATCCGGCTGCCTGATTTAAATATGCACAGACCGACATACCACGTCAACTTCAATGTAATGCCAAAGCATTTCGTAGAAGAGTTGCAGGATAGAAATCGTGAACAAAACTAATTATACATTTTTTTACCGGAAAGGAATATTATTTCTGCGGCAATGCCGGCCGAAATCACAAATCAACGGCTGTCCCCGGTTGGGGATGCCGGTCCTGGTGATATGGGCCGGAAACAATGATCCTTCGGAGAACCGAACATGAGAATCCTCAACCGATCCATTCGTATTTTGTGGCTGCTCCCGTCAGCGCTTGCCGTGACGGCGGCGCTGTCTCTTTCGACCTGCGCTCAGGCACCATCTTCGCGGACAAATCCTGCCGCAATCCGCGGTGAAATGATCCTCACCCGTTCCAGCCACGCCTGGATGTCCCAACAAATCGAGGAACCATGCATCTTGCCCAACCCGAAATCTCCGGAACGCCTGATTATGTTCTATTCCGCCATATCGTCATCGGACCGGGTTGTGGCGGCGATCGGCAAAGCCTGGGCGGACAAACGGGATCCGTTTCGCTGGCATCAGGACGAGGCGAATCCGATCTTCCGACCTTCCGCAAGCGGCTGGGACCGCACCACGATCCGCCTGGATACAGTGCTGTACGTTCCGGAGGAAGATGCTTACTATATCTATTATTCGGGAACCAGCGGCACGGTGCATGACCGGATCGGGTTGGCTATCTGTCCCACGGGAGCCGACGGCTACTCGGGCGTAAAGGCCGCTTCGATCACCCGCTACGGAACGGCGCCGGTTCTCGCTCCCGAACCGGCCGCGCCATTCCACGAGAAGATGGCCTCCCAAGCCGCCGTGCTGCGTGAGTGGAACCCCAAGACCCACCAGTGGGATTGGTATATGTATTACTCCTACCGGGGGAAAGACGGAATCCTGCCGGGCATTCGGCTGGCGACATCGCACGATGGCAAACATTGGACCAGACATTTCAACCCTGCCGATCCGCGGGGCATGGGACAGATTTTCCCGTCCACGCCGGATGCCTACTACGAGTGGCATCAGGCCTTCAAGGTGGGCGAGACATACGTGCTGTCGATCGAGGTCGGCACAAACCGCGGAGCCCGCTGGCGTCCCGTACTGGCCGTAAGTAAAGACCCCCTGCGGGGCTGGACACAGCTTGACGTGGATACCATGCTGCAGACGAAGTGGCATGGACTCTACGACGACCGCACTCTGTATCACGTCGCCACCCCGGCCCTCTACCGGATCGATAACAAGTGGTACCTCTATGCCCAGGCCTGCGGGAAACCGACCGGCGACAACTACATCGACGGCGCCTGGGAGATGTGGTGCATCACCTGCAATCGCACCATCCACACCCGTCCGGACTGCGCCGACCTGCACATCCCCGCAGGAGAAGAGAAGAGAACAAGCATAGGAATGTAGTACATTTTTTTTCAGCGGTTCGGATGATCCAGAATTTCTCTGATTTTTTGGGCTAAAGCACTCAAGGAATACGGTTTGGCAATGAACTGCAGATCTCCTTCCAAGACACCATGGTGAACGATCACGTCTTCCGTGTAGCCGGAAGTGAACAACACCTTCACTCCCGGTTGAAAGGCATGCATGCGTTCGGCCAGTTCCCGCCCGTTCATTTCCGGCATGACCACATCCGTCATCAATAGATCGATCTTTCCCTTATACTTTTCGGCCGACAAAAACGCTTCTTCTCCATTGGAAGCCTGCAGCACCTTATATCCCAGACGCTTCAGCATGATGGTGGCCAGCTCACGCACACTGTCGTTATCTTCCACGACCAGCACCGTCTCGTTGTCATGGGCCAAAGCCAAGGAAGGATTTTCTCTGCTGATTTTCTCCGCCTGCTTTTCGATTCGCGGCAGATAGATTTTAAAAGTGGTTCCTGTACCCACCTCGGAATAGACCTCCACGGAACCTCCCGATTGCTTGACGGCACCGAAGATGGTGGCCAGTCCCAAACCGGTTCCCCGTCCTTTCGGCTTGGTTGTGAAGAACGGTTCAAAGAGGTGCTCCTTGACTTCCTCGCTCATGCCATGCCCCGTATCACTGATCGCCAGTAGCACGTATTTTCCCGGCTGTACGGAGAAGTGTTGCGAAATGTAATTATCTTCAAGATCCCTATTGGCGGTTTCCATATACAACTTGCCGCCGTTGGGCATGGCATCGCGGGCATTCACTGCCAGGTTGATCAAAACCTGTTCAAACTGTCCGGGATCGACCCGGACCGATCCCAAATCTTCACTCAGCCGGGTCTGCAGCTCGATGTCTTCACCGATGATGCGGACAAGCATTTTTTGCAGCGTCCCGATCAGATCGTTCAGGCTTACTACTTTGGGTTCGATGATTTGCCGGCGGGAAAAGGCCAAAAGTTGGCGGGTCAATGAAGCGGCACTGCCGGCCGCTTTGTGGATTTCCTCCAGATGGGAAGTCAGGGGATCGGAAGGCGATAGATCGATGCGAGCCAATTCCACATTCCCGGAAATGGCCGTAAGCAGATTGTTGAAGTCGTGAGCGATACCTCCGGCCAGGCGTCCTATGGCCTCCATTTTCATGGCTTGCTGCAGCTGTTCCTGAAGTTTCATTTTCTCCAGTTCGGCGGTTTTTCTTTCGGCGATATTCCGGATATTCATCACGATTCCATTCACGATGGAGTCGTCTAAGAGGTTTGTTCCTGCCGCCTCCAGGAAAGCCCAACTCCCGTTTTTATGAAGAAATCGGAATTCCAGAACTTGAGGCCGGCCGGGTCGAGCCAGGATCTCGTCCATAACGGCTTGGCAGAGCGATTGGTCGTCCGGATGAATAAAGGCCGACTCATTTTTACCGATTAATTCTTCGGGGCTGTAGCCGAGGGTTTTTTCCACCGGGCCGCTCATAGAGGTAAAGACGCCATCGGTATTAATGGTACAGATAATATCGTTGGAGTTTTGCACCAAGCGTTTGAATCGCTGTTCGCTTTCAAGCAGGACTTGTTCCGCCCGATGACGCTCGGTGACGTCCCGGTCCGCTCCCAGATATCCCAGCAATTCGCCTTTGGTATTGATGACCGGGCTGGCATTGCTTTCCAGGTAGCGGAAGGTTCCATTCTTGTGTCGCCAACGCAGAATCCATCCCCGCCAGCCTTGCCTGGCGGCGACAAGCCGCGGCAACTCCGTTTCCACGATTTTTCGATCGTCCTCATGTATCAACAGGGCCGCATCCATCCCCAGGATCTCTTCCGGTCGATACCCTAAAACATCTCTGACTCCCTGGTTCGAAAAGGTGTGAATTCCCTGCAGGTCGATCTCCCAAATCCACTCGGCGGAGGTTTCCACAATCGTGCGATAACGTTCTTCACGTTCCCGAAGTTCCTGTACCACCCGTTTTCGCTCGGTAATATCCGCCAACACCCAGATGGAACCTTCCGCCAAATCGGCCGGGTTCAGGGCCTGGCCCCAGATCGCGCACCAGAAGGATGTACCGTCTTTTTTCTTCATGAGCGCTTCCGTGCCGAACACCTTTCCGCCTGCCAGTTGTGCATATCCTTCTCCGACCCGTCGGTAATCCTCAAGGTTCGAATAAAATACCGAGGTTTCCACCCCGCATAATTCTTCTCCCTCGTAGCCGAACATCTTCGTGAAAGCCGGATTGATCCACTGGATGTATCGGTTCATGACCAGGCAAAGCCCGATCTGGAGCGCTTCCAGGATGGCACGCTGCTCTTTGGCATACTGGATCACTCGATCCTCTGACCGTTTTTTGGTGGTCACATCCCGGGAAATCCAAACACGCCCGATATCCTCTCCGTGCTGAAAAACGGGATACGAAGAAAAGGCAACGATTCGACCGTCCTGGAAATAGGCCCAATCTTCCGTTTTTTCGGAAGATTGGTATATTTGCCCGATCCTGGTCTTGAACGTCTCCGGATCTGTCAATTGCGGGACGATAGAATCAATCATGGCTTGATCGTCCCTTGAGGCGGCGATTTCCTCGGGAATATTCCAAATCTCCAGAAAACGGGTATTGGAATGCAGCACCCGGCGAGCCTTGGAAACGATGAGTAACCCTTCATCGATGGATTCCATGGCGGCCAGCAGTAACTGTTCGCTGTGTTCCAGCCGGTACTTTTCCTTCTCGGACCGTTCCTCAATCATGGTCGACTTTCCAGAAAGTCTAAGGGAGTCATGGGAATTGCTCTGAACCTTAGTTTACCACGGTCGAGGACTTGAGTCCGACCAATCCTGATGAAGCGGCAAAAAATGCCGGGAGCGCCGGCATCCTGCCGGTAAAAGCAAGGGAATCAATACGGAATTTTCGAGAAGAAACGGAACCAAAACTTTTTACCGCCTCGTCACCCTTTGATGAGGTCGCAAAAAATCAGGAGGTTTGTAGTTCCGCGTTTACGCGGCGTCCCATGGCGGATCCTATGACAGGGTGGCAATCTCGAGGCAACGTACGATGTATTTGGAGTGCGGCGGCTCGACGCCGCTTTTCTCCGGGCCACCTCGGTGGCCCGAACCCCGCGAGCCGAGGCTCGCTGCATAAAGCGGTGCCAAGGCACCGCACTCCATAAAAATGCCCGGATGGCATCAGATGCGCTCCCAAGTGTCTAATTTAACGACCTCACCAGGCGGAAACCCGCCATGGAGTAATAATATTCCGGAGGCAGGTAGTTTCTAGTTGCCGAACGCAATAAGAACGGGAGGGTGTCGTAGCTGCCGCCCCTGAGTGTGCGGTAGGATCCGCTGGAAGGTCCACGGTAATCCGTCCGTGTCTCAAAGGGGTAGTAGAACGAATACCAATCCCAGCAGAATTCCTGTACATTTCCATGAACATCCTTCAATCCCCAGGAATTAGCCGCCTTGCTCCCTACCGGGTGTGTGGCCTTATCGGCATTGGCACAGTACCAAGCCACACCCGCCAATACAGGCAATACCTCCGCATTGCAGCTTCCCTGGGTCCAGTGAAAATAACCCGGCTCGTTCACGGAAAAGGGTCTGATAGTGCCGGCGCGGGCAAAGTACTCCCACTCACCTTCCGTCGGCAACCTATACCCATTCGCATTCCAGTCAGCATGGATCTCGCCGGTCCTGTAATTGCCGTAATTGAGGGGTACGGTAAAAGTACCATCCAAATAGTAAACCCGCGTCAACCCTTGTTGTAGCGACAGCAGGTTGGCAAAGAGTACCGCTTCGTACCAACTTATATTTTGCACAGGATGGCTCATCCCGGCTCCAAAAATCTGAACCGTGGGGTCGGCCGGCAAACTGGACTGTAACGTTCGCAGATTTTTCCACATCTGCCGGGTTACCTCCGTTTCCATCACTACCAGATTTTTGGTCAATGTGTGCTGGAACCGGGGAGTTTCGTCCCAAAACTGGCCGAGCTCGTAGCTGTAGGCACCCTGGAAAAAAGTGCCTGCCGGTATGTAACGCAGGTTTTCAACGATACTATCCACGGTATATAGATCTCCGGCGGCATACTCACCACCCGCCATGGGGAACTCTGTGGTAACCAGAATACCGGCAAGGGTGGTCGCATTTTCATTGGAACGTAATGTTGTCGCCACCATGGTTTCGCCCGAGGAGAAGGCTGTGACCATACCGGTAAAATCGGCAAGGTCCTGGTCCGGGAATATCTCACCGATCATCCTGCTAGAGTGATTGAATCCATTTAGTTTATGACTGACTTTTGCCCTTAGCTTGCCGTTATTGTCGTAGAGAGCGTAACGAACGGCCAGAGCGGCCTGGTTGGGATTGACCACCACCAGCCCGGTAGAATAATTCTTCCGGGTGTCCACCGTGAAGAAGAATTGTGTCGCCGGTACCGAAGGAGTGATTCCAGCCTCAGAAACAGCGATATCTCCGGCCACAGAGCTATCCATACGGCGATAAATCATAGATGCCCCTAAAGCTCCGCTCGACTTTACCCGAATCCAACCGATATTCATCTGCGTTCCGGCGCCTGAGCTCGTCAGAAACAGCGATCCAAGAGACGGGATTCGAAAGAAGAATCTGTTGTCGGTCGCTTCGTTCAAGGTAAGGGTGAAAGGGGAACCGTCCGATTTGAAGAAATCCAAAGATACGGTTACATCCTTGGTTCCGGAATTGGCCAGTACGATTTGAGTGATGTAGCCGCCGCCATCCGCCATCTGGGTAAAATAACGGGTCTGGGTATCTGCGGCTTGCCCTTGCAAAACAAGCGCTGTTATTCCCAGCCATATAAATAATGCCAAAACAAATCTACCACACATCCTCTCGCTCGGTTTCATGGAATCCTCCTGTAGGGTTAATAGGTGTTTGTTATATAAAAGCCGAAATGGGATGATCTGATAGATGAATGCTTTTTAAGAATTTCCTTGTTGGCGCAAGTCTAAAGCAAATTTTAAAAATAAGCAAGCGTGAGAAGCGAAAGAAAATATCGGCTCCCACGAGAAGCCGTATGTCTCTTCCTGCGATTCCTATTGCAGGGTGAAAATGACCGTGACCAGGGCCTTGGCCGAGACCGGTTCTCCATTGAGAACGGTCGGGGAATAGAGCCACTGGCTTGCGGCCTCCTTGACGGCATGTCCCGGATCTTTTTTTGCCGAATCTTCGCTCTCTATATGCTTTCGGCAGTCTTACGGCTTTGTCCGATCACGCCGATCGATAATCCCATGGCAAACCAGAAAAAGTGGGCTATCTGTGTGTAGTAGAGGTTGGATTCGGTTATACCATTCACCAGAAAGGCAAGAATTCCTGCCTGGATACCCAGGCTGCAGGTGCCTGTAAAAGCATCGCCGCTACCATGGCGATCGCCAAGCGCCCAGTATCTGAAAATCCGGAACAAAAGCCAGAGAAAGACCAGCATTCCTGTCAACCCGATTTCTCCGGCTGTGTGCAGGAAGATGTTATGCGCGTACCAGTCTCCTTTGACGCTGTAGGGCTTCGTTTCATGGACTTTGTATCCGGGAAACTCGAGGCGAAAGGTGTTTATGCCTACACCGATCACCGGATGATGACGGATCATGTTCAGGGTTCCGCGGTAGATCTCGAGTCTATCGCGGTCGAACAGGATTTTCTCCAGGGAATGATTGCGGTTCGCCCACTGGCGAATATTAGGAGGAACCAGCAAAGGTACCAGCAGCAGAGAGCCTGCCAGCAGTAGCATCAGGATCTTATCCTTTTTACAGATTGCCATGAATAAAATCGCCACCCAGGCTCCGAATATCGCGCTGCGTGAATAGGTGTTGATCAATGCCAGCAGCAGGAAAACGGAGACCAGCGTCAGCAGAAGCCTCCTTTTTCCCTTGAGATGATATAAAGCCAGGGATACGGGCAGGGCCAGGAATAGAGTGAGATAGCCGGCGAAAAGATTGGTATGGGCAAAGGCGGCTCGGATTCTGGGGAGTCCGATTGTCGACTGGTAGGCCGCTCCGCTGAAGAGGTCGCGACCGAAAATCAGGGAGGAAAATCCATCGGCCGAAGCCAGGAACAAACCGCAGATGATCGATAACACGATCCTTTTCAGGTGTCTCCGACCGTTCAACTCGGAGGCCACAATGAGTACAAGGCTCCCGTAAACCAGAAGCTTTACCATTCCCTGCAGACCCGAACGGAGGTAAGGCGTGTTCAGCAAGGACAAGAAGGCAATGATCGAGAGACAGAGCAGCGGCAGGTTGGCCGGCGTGGCAGGGATCGAGGCGTCGCCGTTTACCGTTTTTTTCGTCAGGAAAGCGGTGCCGACCACGGCCATCAAACCAAGCGATGTTGTAGGGTGTACCGCGGCTGCCGGCGGAATAAGGACGATTCCCCAATAGACTATAAAATTGCAGAGGTCAAGAATACGATTTCGAAGAGTCATGGAGCTCTCAGGGTTATAATTACCGGTCTATGAGTTTAATGCTCTCTCTCCTTGAAATCCAGACGAGAGCAAAATAAAGCAATTTGGATCTCGACGTCATGGTTCCCTGTAAGCTAAGGCAAGAAGCCGGTGTTGTCCCGCGGCCGACTATATCGGTCCTGGTCCCCGTGTATCAAGGCGGCGAGAACTTCCGGAAGTGTCTGCAGAGTCTGGTCGAAACAAATCCGCGGCCGGCCCAGATCCTTGTGGCCATTGATGGGGCTACGGATGGATCGGCGGAAATAGCCGACTGGTTTGGTGTGGAAGTAGTGCGACTGCCGGTGCGGAGCGGCCCTGCAAAGGCCCGAAATACGGCTGCCGCCATGGCTCGCGGAGATATTCTTTTCTTCCTGGATGCGGATGTCCAAGTCGTTCCCGATATCATCGGAAGAGTGGCGGACATTTTCGCGCAGCGGCCCGATCTCACCGGAGTTATCGGATCCTATGACGACTCTCCCGGATCGACGAATTTCCTGTCTCAATATAAAAATTTGCTGCACCATTATATTCATCAGACATCGCGGGAAGAGGCCTCTACCTTCTGGAGCGGCTGCGGGGCTATTCGGCGGGAGACCTTTCTGAAAGTCGGAGGGTTTGACGAGAGTTACCGGTGGCCATCGATCGAGGACATCGAGTTAGGGTATCGCTTGACGAAGGCCGGCTTCCACATAAGACTTTGCCGGGATCTACAGGTCAAACATCTCAAACACTGGACCCCGGTTTCGCTGATCAGGACGGATTTCCTGCAGCGTGGCTTGCCTTGGACGCGGTTGATTCTGCGGGAGCGGCGTTTACCGAACGACCTGAACGTACGCTTCTCGGGGAGAGCCAGTGTGTTCCTCGCCTGGATCATGGCCTGTTTTTGCGTCTTTTCCATCATCCAACCTGGTTGGCTGGTGCCGCTTGCCGTTACCGGACTGGCACTCTGGATTCTAAACTTATCTCTCTATCGGTTTTTCCGACAGAAGCGTGGCCTGCGATTCACTCTTACTGCCATTCCATGGCACTGGTTGTATTTTCTCTATAGCGGCTTAGCTTTTGCCGTGGGGATATTTCAGTGGCTGCTGCAAGGTTGGGTATTTTCCTTTTATGGCCGGCGATAGAGCGAATCCCCACGCACAGAAGAGGTTCGCAACCGTAGCCATTATCGGAGCAGGGCCTGCCGGTTTGACGGCCGCCCATTTTCTTGCCGGATCGAAAATGCAGGTCCTGGTGGTTGAAAAATCGGATAAGGTAGGTGGTCTGGCACGCACCGAGGTTTATAAAGGTTATCGCTTCGATATCGGCGGCCACCGGTTCTACACCAAAATCGGTGCAGTGGATGCCTTATGGCGGCAGATGCTGGGAGCGGATTTCCGGCGGACTCAGCGGCTATCGAGGATCTGCTACCGGAACAAATTATTCCATTACCCTTTGGAACCGTGGAATACTCTGGTCAACCTCGGTGGATTCGAGAGCTTGAGGATAGGGCTGAGTTACTTAGGGAGCAAGATACGGCCGAGACGATCCGAAGAGACCTTCGAGGATTGGGTAATCAACCGGTTCGGTACCCGGTTGTATCGGACGTTTTTCAAGGCATATACCGAGAAAGTATGGGGAATGCCATGCCGGCAGATTCGTGCCGATTGGGCATCGCAGCGCATTCGCGGCCTTTCGCTGCCGGCGGCGGTGGCCAGTGCCATTTTCGGCGCCGGGCACATCCATTCTCTGATCCGGGGATTCGATTATCCGCTGCTGGGACCGGGTATGATGTGGGAGCGGTTCCGGGAGACATTGGAACAACAAGGGGGCGAAGTGCTCCTGGAGACCGAAACCTCGAGGTTGGAACATGATGGACGGCAAGTGACGCAGATGTTTGTCCGAAGGGGCAAGGAACACTTGCAAGTGACCGCCGATCATTTCCTCTCCACCATGCCCCTGGCCGAATTGATCGCTTCTCTCGATCCGCCGCCTCCCGGGAATATCCTGGAAGCCGCCCAGGGGCTTAAACAAAGAGATTTCATGTTGGTGGGATTGATCGTTCGCCGAACGGATCTTTTCCCCGACAACTGGCTATATTTACATAGTCCTGAAGTAAAGGCCGGCCGGATTCAGAATTTCAAGAACTGGAGTCCGGCCATGGTTTCCGACAGCGATAAAACCAGCCTGGGAGTGGAATATTTCTGTTCGCGGGGAGACCCGCTGTGGAATCGATCGGATGAGCAGTTGATACGCCTGGCAACCGAAGAGATCGTCCGGCTCGGTTTGGCGGCGGAGCAGGAAGTCGAGGACGGCGTTGTCATCCGGCAGCTCAACGCCTACCCAGTGTATGATGCCGGTTATCGACAGCGTCTGGCATTGCTGCGCGATTATCTGGCAGGGTTTGAAAATCTGCAAACCCTGGGGCGGGGTGGTTTGCACCGGTACAACAACCAGGATCACTCCATGTTGACCGGATTGCTGGCAGCCAGGAACGTACTCGGCGAAAAACAAGATGTCTGGAACGTGAACACGGATCACTCCTGTTATGAGGAGATAACCGCCTGAAGATGCATGTGCGAGTCGCGCAGACCTTCGAAATTCAACCAGTGTGGAGCTATGACTAAATGAAATGTATCGTTACCGGCGGTGCCGGTTTTATCGGATCCCGTCTCACCCGGAAACTGCTGCAACACGGCCATCAGGTCGCCGTTCTCGATTTGCGCCGGCCTGCCGGCGATGTCGAGTGGATTCGTGCCGATGTTCGTGAAGGGGAAGACATACGATTGCAGGGATGCGACGCCGTGTTTCATCTTGCTGCGCTTTCCAACGCAAGGCGTTGTGCGGAAGATCCCTGGCTGTGCCACCAAATCAATGTACTTGGGACCGTGAACGTTTTGCGCGCGGCGCGCCGCGAAAATGTCGGCCGGGTAATCGTGGCTTCCAGTGCATGGGTGGCTTCCGCTCAGACGGGTATTGCCGTTGAAGAGCGGAATCCGTTCGATATCGAGAGTATAAACACGAATTATACCGCCAGTAAAATAGGACAGGAGATGGCTTGTTACTCCAGTATGGGCGAGGCAAAGGGACCTGCCTATACCATCCTCCGTTTTGGTACCTCCTATGGTGAGGGTATGTGGAACGGATTAGCGGTTCGGGCCTTCATGTCCGATGCCGAATCAAAGGGCGTAATTACCATCATGGGCGACGGTAAACAATACCGGGAGTTCGTTTATGTGGATAATCTGTGCGACGGACTGGTATTGACCCTGAAGGATATCGCCGCAAACAAGGTCTATAACCTGGTAGGGGACAGGCCGATACTGGTGGAGGAGCTGGCCTGCGAGGTCGCCAAACATTTTCCGGCAAAAATCGAATACGTACCGCAACAGCGCCCTGAGCCGAATCCGAAACGGATTCTCAATAAATCGGCGAAACAGGAACTTGGCTGGGAGCCAGGTACGACACTTACCCAGGGAATCGCCAGATGTGCCGACTGGTGGCGTTCTCTAACGCCGAAGGAGAAGGGGTCCGCTTACTGGATCTGATGGCCTGTGGGTCATCGGGCCGATACCGGTGGCTTCCATTCGAACTCCATGACCAGCGGACGCAAGGCATGGCCTACGTCCACACAAGGCCCGCCGCGGACTCGATAGCCGGGGCAGACTTGCGCGATGACCTTCGGAATATCGCGGGGATCCTGAAACCGGTGTTCCATGGCAATCGTGAGGCGGGGATGAAATTGTTCCAGGGTCTCGGCTGCGCCACGCAGTGCCTCGCACTCCGCACCTTCGATGTCCATTTTGATGTAATCCACTCGCGGCAAACTTCGATCGCGGACCAGAGAATCCAAAGCGGTAACCGGCACCCTGGGACCCTCCCGGCTTCCTCGATAGCTCAGGGCCACACTGTCGGAGGCGGAATTTTCCGCCTGGAGCCGAAGCGGCAACGTATCGTCCTTGTTCCATAGTCCTTTGGGGACGATGGTCACCCGACCTGACGGCTGCACGGTGGAAAGATTGCGCCGGAGACATTCCAGGTTTCGCGGCGACGGTTCGATGGCCACTACATGGCTTGCGCCCATTTGCAAAGCGTGCAGGGTATACAGACCAATGTTGGCACCACAGTCCAATACCATATCCCCCGCCCGCACACCTCCGCCGGCGGACTCGTAAATCTGGAGTTTCTGGTCGGCCAGCATACCGGGAAGAATTCGACTGCCTCGTGGCAGCCAATATCGTTCTCCCTCTATCTCCCACAGGACAACTTCTCCATCCTCTTCGATAATTCGTGCGGATTGAGCCAGACGGGACTGCAGTCTTCGTTTCCGGGCGCGATAATCCGGTGCGGACCAAATCTGGCGAATTGGGCAATGATTGCGTCTCAAGGCAACCAGCAGGAAAAGGCGGAAAGGGTAATAAGTCCAGAACAACCAAGCCATCGCGCCAAGAACGGTAAAGGCGAGGAACAGTATCGCCGGAGACATCATGGCACCGCAGGGGAGAGGATGCGAGGAGCACAGGCAAGGCTTACCGGCTGTCCGACGGAAGCGGATTCGGCAGCGGCCAGGACAATCTCCAGGCTGCGCCGCCCGTCCTCCAGTGTGCATCCGGGATCGGTTCCCTGATGGATTACTTCTCGGAAGTGAAGCCATTCCGCCCGATAGGAACCGAAGTAATCGCCGCCTTTCTTTCTTCCGGCAAGACCGACGGGCAATTCGGCAAAGAGATTTTTAAGGGAGCGGAGGCGTGGACCCATCTTGCCGGGGGCAGTGCCGGCGGGGTGAAACTCGAAACCCTCGAACCGCAGGCAGCCGAGCCGGAGTCGTCCGCCGGTTCCGGAGATCTCCACTTCGATTTCGTTGGGTGCCCGTTCGGAGCATAATCCCGACGCCAGCATTCCATTGGCCATACGTGCGTTTACCGCCAACGTTTCGTCATCGCGATCGCCGTTGGATGTGAAGGCATGGATTACTTCCACCTCACTGTGGAGCAGGTATCGCCAAAGATCGAAGCAGTGAACGGCAATCTCCACCAGCACACCGCCGCCATCCTGGCGCCGTGTCCTCCAGGGTGGATTATGGCGACCGATACGCGGGCTGTTCCATAAGGTGCGGACGGATTCCAGAGTGCCCAACCCACCCTGTTGGATGAAGGTTCGCGCTTTCCGAACGAGACGATGCCAACGCATGTGATGGCCGACCAGCACCTTGCCCGGAGACCGGGAGGCACGATCCTGCAGCAAGTCGGCTTCGTCGAGGGTCAGGCATAGCGGCTTTTCCAGGAACAGATGCTTGCCGGCTTCCAGAACGGATAAGGCCACCTGGGCGTGGGATTGCACCGGTACGCAAACGGCTATAATGTCCAGGCCGGGGTGGCGCAGAAGTGCGGTGATATCCGGATAGCAATGCCGTATGCCGAACCTTCGGGCGACATCACCCAGGCTTTGCGGGTCGGAATCGGCCAGGGCGACGACTTCCAGGCCCGGCGCTTCCCGGAGAACGACTAAATGCTTGCAGCGGGTCACTTCGCCGCAACCGACGAAACCGATTCTCAATGTGTCCAGGGGTTTCCTCATGTCGAAGGGGCTTTTTTCGGATGGATGCTTTCGGTGAAGAAACCCACCGTGTTGGCTACCTGAGACAGGACCAGCAGCATGGCAACCCAGAAAGCGCGTGGCCCGGCTTGCTCCCCGAAGGCGGCAAACGGAAGCCGCAGGTAAAACCATAGACCTTCCAGCCGGATACCGGTTTTTTTACGACTTGCGGCGGTCTTGTGAAAGCGGTAAGCGCCGCGGCCGTAATTGAAATGCTGCCGCCAGAACCTCCGCAAGTTCAGGTCATGGAAATGATGTACGATGGCACCCGGAACGTAAATCATCGGGTATCCGTGGGTGAGCCAACGGTCGCACAGATCGCGGTCTTCGCCACACATAGGCCATGTGGTGTCTAGTCCGCCGATCTTCAGATATAGGGCGCGAGGCATGGCCATGTTGTTATTGGCAAAAAACCTGGCGTGTTGCGGATCGCAGTTCAAATGTGCATAAAGATACCCGATCAACGCCTGCGAGGCCGAGGCAAAGCCATTATCCGGCAAACCATTCAGCGTCCGTCCGCCGGCGGCCGAATCGGCGACGGCAGTCAAGGACTCCTCCAGCCTTGTCAGCCAATCGGTTGCAGGCAGGCAGTCATCATCGGTAAAGGCCAGAAATCTGCCCTTGGCCGCCTCGGCTCCCGCTTGACGACCTCGGGCAACCCCGCCATGATTTTGCCGCAGATAAGTGATCCGGAGACGGCTGCGGAAACGTTCGGCTATGCTTTGCAGCGGCGGCTCGCTGCCGTCATCCACCAGGACCACCTCAAAGCTTTCCCGCGGGTAGTCCATCCGGGTCAATTGCTCCAGAAAACCTGACAGTCGGTCCGGTCGATTGTAAGTCGGGACAATAATAGAGAATTGAAATTGTTCTTGAACCATGAATGTATTACACCAGGAGGGTAGCGGATTAGAATGTAGGGACACTCCTCGTAATCGACGTTGCACGCATGAAAAGAAATTACAGTGCTTTTGGGGGAAAATCAAGCAAAGGGATGGCTCCCCGGGAGAAATTTTCTCAGAGTAAGAGCCGATTTTTCTCGGGCCTGCGGGGAAGGCGTCGTTTTCCATAGGACCTCCTTTACAACGACGTTTCCCCGCAAATTTTATTGCCGATCTGAAACGATTCTTATTGCAGGGTGAAAATAACGGTGACCAGGGCCTTGACCGCGACCGGCTCTCCATTGAGAACGGTCGGGGAATAGAGCCACTGGCTTACGGCCTCTTTGGCGGCGTTCACCAGCAGGTGAGGACCTTTCAACAAGGTGATCTCACGGACGTAACCGGTTTCGTCGACCAGGATCTCCAGGATCACCGTTCCGGAGACACCGGCCCGCCTTGCCAGTTCGGGATAAACCGGCGTGATCCGTCGCAGCAGCTTCCCTTCCAGGACGTCTCCGCCGATCCGTTGTATCTCCCGCTTTAATCGGGGCTTGGGGGGAACCGGAGGTGGAGTCTGATCGGCGATCAGTCCCCGGCTGAAGTTCAGGATTTTGCCGAGTCCTTCTCCCCTGGGGATTTCGCCGGGCATACTACCCGGAAACCCGACGGTGTTACCCGCCTGCGCCCACCATTCGGGGTCCTCCGCCGGAGGGAGAATCTCCTGGGGTATCTCCCTGGGGGCCGTAAATAAGCCGATATTTGTCAGGATCTGCGGCTGACGGGGTGTTGCCGGCGGGGAGGAGACGGGCGGCAACGGGGGAACCGGAACCGGCGTCGGCGGCGCCGCAGCGACCAGGAAGGTAAGGATATCGTTCTCCGGCAGTACCTGCCACCATACCAGGGGACCCAGGATCAGCGCCAGAATGGCCAGAAAATGCAGCAGCAGGGAAGTCAACGCAATCAGCGATTGTTTTCCCGCGGTCCGGAGTCTTTCTTTCCTGGAAAAGCTTTGCATGGTATAGAACATGGCTTTCTCCTTTCTTTGTCGGCCGCCCCGGAAAAGAAGGGAAACGGCGGACAGTCCAATTTCTATTCCGGCGACTCCCGGTTTCCGGAAGTCGCTCCTCATGGTGGAGAGGCAAACCTTAGGCCCGGTATGTGGAATCGAACGGAATGTGTTGCCCAAGCCGCCGGAGGGCGACCGGGAGGTGCGCTCTAGAGGGATCGGGCGCGGAGTCGCACCGGCGGCAATGGCCGATCGTCGCCCAGAGCGACTCCGCCAGGCCGATCCGACAGATCCTGGAAAGGAATGATCTTCATGATTTCGGCTCCTGACTTGTAGCAGCCATATTTATCATCGTTCTATTATTTTGGACACCATCGGGAAAAAATGGTTCCCCCCGGTTTAGAAAATATTTCTTTCCTTCACACAAAAATTGGCATCGAAAACATCGGGACCAAACGCACGCCGGTTTCCTGATATCGTCGGTCGGGATTCCAGGCAGTCACTCTCTTTGCAAAGGGACAGACCGCAAACCGTCCGATTTTGCCGGAAGACAGATCGTTTTTCCCA
>CAZTVS010000055.1:3260-28821 GCA_964617125.1 uncultured Acidobacteriota bacterium | reverse complement strand
TGTCCGGTTCGGAGGGAGGGGGAGCCGAATCCAATCGGCCCTCCCTACCCCTATTCCATATTTTTTGGAGTCAGTTAAGAAACACCTTGAAAATGATATTATTTGCGGCGTCATCAGGATGGATGGTCTGGCAAAAAGCGAGCCGGATTTCCGCTGGCCGCTCCTGTCGTAGGAATTAGGGATTATTTATCGGATCCCATCTCCTTCATAGAGCGAAAGGCCGTCAGTGCGCCCAGGAGGTCCGGCTTCAGGCTGAGCGCCCGAGAGAACTCCTCTTTGGCTTTCTCCGTTGCACCCAAGCCCAGATGGCCCAGGCCGGCCAGGTAATGCAGTTGCGCCGGTCCCGCTTTCCGCGATCGCCTGCGGTTTACGGTGTCCGCGGATGGGGTTAGCGCAGCTTCATCCTGCTGCAAGGCCGATTGGGCCGCCTGGAGAAGAATCCGGAAGATTTCCCCGGCCTTCTCTGTCTGCCCCAGACTTTTCAGGCAGAGGGCCCGAAAATAAAGCTGATCGCCGGAATCCAGGGGGGTGTCCTTCTCCCCGGATGGACGGAAACGCTGCAAGGCGACGGGGGTCGCACCCTGCTTCCAGTTGGCTTCCGCACCCGCCTTATCCATCAGGGCGGCACAAGCGAGACCTTTCCAGTAACCGATCTCTGCCTCCCGATTTTCCAGGAAAATATTTTCTACGGGAATGTTTTCCGGGATGTCGGTTGCGGCCTGAAAGTCGAGGAGGGCCTCCTTCGCCAGTCCGGAGGCGAGGTGCATTTGACCGCGGAGCAGGTGGGCATCCCTCCAGGGATCGGCGGCATTTAGATTGACACCCTCGGCAATGGCGAACTTCCGCCGGGACAGTTCCTGGATGGCCTCTTCGTAGCGTCCGGCCAAAATTTGCAGAGCGATCAGGCGATTGGCCGCATCGTCCCGTCGGCGGACGACATCCGCATACTTGTCCAGGACAGCCAGACGCTTTTCGACGGATTCCCTGGCCTGCTCATAGAGCTCATCGAGCTCGGCAAAATGAAGGGCATACTTGCGTTCGCAGGCGACGGCCTTTTCCAGAGATGCGATGGCCTTGGATTGCCCTCCGCTTCCTTTCTGATGGAGGTATGCCTGGGCCAGGTTCCTGTGGACCAAAGCCGAAGTGGGATCCAGATCGCGGGATGTCTCCCAAAGGGTTATGGCCTTTTCCGGCTGGAGATCATAGAGGAAATTTCCCAGGTAATGAGGGGCCCGGGCATCGGCAGGTTCTGCCCGACTGGCCGACTGCAGCACTTCGATGGCCTCGGTCTGAAAGGGAAAAACATAGTCCTGCGACAGCTGGGCCGCTCGGCGGCGACAGTCTTGGGCCCGGGTATTTTCTCCAAGCTTTTCCGCGAAATAAGCCTGGTAATACCAGATCATGGGAGAAAGAGAATCCGTATCAGGGGCCGATCCGATCAACTGTTCCAGTAGTCGGTACCCATCCTGCCATAGTCCGGCTTGCAGGTATTCGGCGGCGGTCTCCTGTGCCGCTGCCGGAAATCTCAGGCAGGTGGACACCAGTTTCTTTTTTGTCTCTTCGTTCCCCGTGGCCAGCCACTTTTCCGCCAGCGATCGGACATCCAAAGGATCCAATCGTATCCCTCCATCTGCCAGCACCGCCTGGGCCGCTTCCCGCTTTCCCAGGTGACGAAGCAGGGCCGCCTGCAGATTCCAGGCGCGTAGATTCAGGGCATTGCTTCCCAGCGATTGTAGGGTATATTGCAGGGCCTCCTCCCAGGATCCTCGCCTGGTGGCCAGTTCGGCCAGAAGGTAGTAGGCCGGAGCCCGCCAGGCCAGACTCCAGGTGGCCCGGTATAGCGTAGCGAAGGCTTCCTGATCCTTTGCCTGCGCCTGCAAAGCCAGGCCAAGATAGTACGTAGCTTCTCCATCCTTGGGGCTGGTGTAATCGGCGGTGAGACGCTGCAGGGCCGTACGAAGGCAGTTTTCCGCCTCCGCGTAGCGGGCCTTCTTCAGGTACAGAATACCCATGGCGGTGTTGACCCGTACATCCTGCGGATCGCGCCGAAGCGCTTCCTGCCAGTAGGGATCCGGATCGAGATTGGGATCGTGAAACTGGTCGATGCGCTGTCCGATCAGAAACAGCTCTTCATTGGTCTTTATCGCTGCGGGAGGATCCGGACGGGCAACGGGCTTAGGCATCGGTCCGGCCTCATGGCGGACAGGCCGGTAGGATATCAATTCCTTATCTTCTGCAGAAAGAGAGATAGCAAGCTCCTGCTCCGTCACCCCGGAGGGAAGAGGTAAGGTACGTACGTAAGGTTTGCCCGGGTGAATGGAGATCGTCTCCTGGAGCAGGGTCTGTCCTTTCGCCGTCAGTATCACCCTGGCTGCCGAATGATAAGAAGTGGTATAGAGTCCCACTCTGGCCTTTGCATCGGCCACCTCAAGGTTTACGGCGGCCTCCAGGTTGGCCTGCTTCACCCCGCCGATGTCCCGGAAAGGATACCAGTTCATGGAAAAGGACTTCGTTTCGAAGGGTTGCAGCCAGCTGTAATCCGGCTGGTTGTCGGAATAGGCCCCCACCATCAATTCGATATACGGACCATCCCGGTCGGTAAGTATCTTTTCCCAGCTACGTCCGCGCGGGCCGGTCCCCCAGGTCCATAGCTTCTTGCCGGGGACGATATGATGATCGGCGACACTCATCACCCCGGCCTGTTTACCATGGTCATAACCGGCGAAGAAATCGTCCTCGTAGTTCCAGGCAAAGAAGGAATTGGAAGAGGTGTTGTTCTTGTACCAGCTGATGTCGACACCCCGGCTGAAGTCCGCTCCGGCGAAACGGGTGGTGGAGAAGGGCCAGGCGGTGAACTCCCGCTTGGCATGAAAGGTGGCATAGGCGGTGCCGGGCGGGAAGATCACCTGGTAGGTGTCGTTGGCATGCACGGCCACGTTGGCGAAGCAGAGCATGGTGTTGATCAGCGGCGTGCGGTTCAGGATGCGTAGTTTTGCTTCCAGGTAGGCTTTTCCCGGCCGAAGGGTATAACCGACGGCCCAGCGCATGCGGTGTCGTATCTCCAGTTCTCCCACCCATACGGTTTTGCTGCCATCGACGGACTCTTCCACCTGGTACTGTACCGGAAGGAAGGTGGAAGCCCGATGGTGATGGGGGATGTTCCATTCGATTCCCCCGGAAATCCAGGCCCCGATAAGTCCGATCAACGCCGGCTTGATGACATGCTGCCGGTAGAAGAAGTGATATCCGTTGGTCTTGTCAATCCCTTCCAAGAGGCGCCCGCCGATCTCCGGCAGGATGCCGATGCGCAGATACTCATTTTCCAGGTAGACGAGGGTGTAGCTCTTATCGACCTTTTCGCCGGTGAGGCTGTCATAGAACGGGTAAGGATAAATTCTTCCTTCGGCGCCCTGCGATTGCCGGCCGAAATAGAACATGGGATTCGCTTCCGGCGCCCCGGCAAGGTAGGTAGGAATGACGATACTTTCTTCCCACACCTTTACCGCGGCCGTTTCGGCCCCGTAAAGGCAGCATACGAACATTCCCAAACTCAGGCATAGCAGGAGGAAATACAATCGACAAGTTTGTTTTAGCGGCATAAGCATCGTCCTTCCAGGAGAATCATTTCCACCGAGTATAACAAATATGGAGTTGGCTATTCCTGATGAAGCGGTAAAAAGTGGCACAGACATTCTTGTCTGTGACTGAAACGTGCGCCCAATGGGCATCTGGGAAAACTACACAGAATGATTTGGCACTTTTTACCACTTCGTCCTTCCTGACGAAGCCGCAATAAAGCAATTATGATAGAAAAACGGATCGTGTTTGTAGTTCCGCCTTTAGGCGGTCCCGCGTAAATACAGGCTTTCATGGATCCATGGGATGCCGCGTAAACGCGGAACTCCTATGAAACATGCCGGCGTGGCCGGAGCCTCCGGCTCCGGATTCGCCTCCCGGAGCTGGAAGCTCCGGCCACATTCTGGGAAGCGTAGGGGCGACCCTCGCGGTCGCCCGGGAGGTATCTCCACAAAGGCTGCCGGGCGAGCGCCGCTCGCCCCTACGAAACTTTTCCATACCCGACAGATGGGAAAAATGGGAGCACTGGGAGTGATGGGAAACCACCTTGAGGTGGAACTCCAAACTAGATCCATTTTCCACGATGTGTGACTTTTGGCAGTATCGCGATTCGAGGCTAGGGATTGTTCGAATGCGGACAGTTCTGTTCCATCTTCGAACAGCCTCCATTCCATCGGATAGTTTATCCCTTTTCCTAATCCCCGACAGGCAAATGGATCCAAAATAGGGAATGTGCCTCTCATGTCTTTATAGTTCACATAGATACAGGTTTCTATGCGACCCGCTCCTCTATTCCGAGCCTGGATCGGTCAAAGCTTCCGGAGTGGCACGCCTTCTGCATTCACGAGTATTATGTTGAAGAAGGAAGAAGAATACACCGCCGGAACGAGAGAAGCCCTGATATGAAAAACCTCCGTTTTACTTTTCGTCAACTGATCAAGAATCCCATTTTTGCCGCCATAGCAATCCTTACCTTAGCCCTGGGAATCGGGGCCAACACGGCCATCTTTTCGGCCCTCCATGCCGTTCTTCTGCGTTCCCTGCCGGTATCGAATCCACAGGAACTACGCCTGATCAACTGGGTTGGACTGCATCCGCAGATGAACAACTACACCAGCAACGGATCGAGCCGCCTCGCCGGTGGAATGGAGATGGGGACATCGTTTCCTTATCCCGCCTACCGCGATTTCCGCGATCATGGTACGGGTTTTACAGATGTATTCGCCTTTACTTCCGTTAGCCGGGTTACGGCTGTCGCCCGCGGTCAGGCGGCCGTTGCCGCAACCATGCTGGTATCGGGTAACTATTTTCGGGGATATGGGACCCGGGCCCTGATCGGGCGTTCCATCCTTCCCGAGGATGATCGTCCGGATGCCCCGCCGGTGGCGGTAATCACCTATCGCTGGTGGGAGCGGCGTTACGGACTCGATCCGGAAGTGTTAGGCCAGACGGTGACCTTGAATAAGGCAAGCTACCAGATCATCGGTGTCCTGCCCGGCGATTATGTCGGACCGGTTCTGGGCGATCCCTTCGATATCTATGTGCCCATGTCGGCCCAGCCGCATCTCATGCCCAACCGTCCGCTTGATTCCACCAATCGCTGGTGGGTGCAGATCATGGGCCGTTTGGCACCGGGGGCCAGGGAAGAGCAGATTCAGGAATCTCTGGGGGGTCTTTTTCGCGAGGCGCTGGGCCGGTCCGATTCCAAGATGGAGCGTCCGGGAATCCTGTTGCAGGATGGAAGCCGTGGGCAGCTGGTTTTGCGCCAAAAGGCAGCCCGGCCGTTCTACCTCCTCCTGGTTGTGACCGGGATGGTCTTAGGGATCGTTTGTGCCAACCTGGCCGGATTGCTGCTGGTGCGGGGCGGGGTACGCGAACGGGAGATGGCCGTGCGCATCGCCATCGGGGCCGGCCGCGGGCAGCTCATCCGCCAATCCCTGACGGAAAGCCTGGTGTTGTCCCTTCTCGGGGCCGGCCTGGGCCTGTTGCTGGCCTACTGGATCAATCAGGCATTGCTCGGTTTTCTTTCCTTCTTTCCGGATAGCTTTCATTTCGATCTCAGACTTGATTCCAACGTACTATGGTTTGCCCTTTGCACCTCCGTCGGGATTACCATCCTCTTCGGTATCCTACCTGCCCTGCAGGCGTCGCATGCAGATCCTTTGACGGCGCTGAAAAACAGCTCGGCCAGGAAGTTGTCCCGGCTGCATATGGGAAAAGTACTGGTGATCCTGCAGGTCGGCCTTTCCATGCTCATCATCCTGGGGGCCGGTTTGATGATTCGCACCTTCAACAACCTCAGCCTCGTTCGCCTCGGATTCGATCCCCAGAACATTCTTCTGTTCCGGATCGATCCGGGAAAGGCGGATTACAAAGATCAACGGCTTATCGATTTCTTCGATCGGACACAAGCCGCCCTGGCGGCCATCCCCGGAGTTCAATCCGTTGCCTTCTCCGGTCTGGCACTTACCGGCGGATCTTCCACGACTACAGGCATCGAATTTCCCGGCAAGGAAAAAGGGGCTGACAAAGGTCCGGATACCGCCCTCCTCGGCATCAGCGAAAACTTCTTCCGCACGATGGCGATTCCGCTCCTCACCGGTCGCATGTTTCAAACCTCCGATACGGCGAAAAGCCAACCGGTGGCCATCGTCAACGAAACCTTCGCCCGCCGCTTTTTCCCCAATGAGAATCCGATCGGACAATACATCAAGCTTCAGGACACGACGGACCTCACCTATCAGGTTGTCGGACTCGTCCGGGATTCGAAATACAACGAAGTCCGTGACGAGGTTCCACCACTCCTTTACTATTCCCAGCGCCAGCGGCCGCAGAGCGGAGTCTATTTCGAACTTCGTTCCGCCGTTCCGCCTCTTTCCCTGCTTCCGACCGTGCAGAAGACAATGGCCGCCCTCGATCGCGACATTCCGCTTTCCGAGGTTAAGACCCAGGCCCGGCAAGTGGAGCAATCTCTGGTGGCCGACAGGCTCTTTGCCGTTCTTGGAGGCGCCATGGCCGCTTTGGCCGTACTGCTCTCCTGTATCGGTCTGTATGGCCTGATGTCCTATAACCAGATTCGCCGCTCGCGGGAGATCGGTATCCGTATGGCCCTGGGTGCCACTCCGGCCGCGGTCCTGAAGAAGATCCTGGTCGAAGCCGGTATGCTGGTGGCCATCGGCCTGGCGGTGGGCGTGCCGGTTGCGCTCATGCTCACCAGACTTATGGCCAGCCGTCTGTATGGCGTCACTCCCAGTGATCCGATCACCCTGATTTCGGGTATCCTCCTGCTGATCGCCGTCGCCATGCTCTCCGCCTGGATACCCGCCCGCCGAGCGGCAAGAACCAATCCGATGACCATACTCCGTGCGGAATAGTAAGAGTACGGAATGAATTTTCTTCTTGTCCGGCTTGTCCCTTCGATCCATTCACTTTAAACTTGATCTATCTCGGTTAACCTTAAACAGCATTTGACCGTCCACGAAGGAGGTAAAACAAATGTGGTTAAAACTGAAAACCATCCAATGTGTAAGCACCAAAACCGGAGAACGGACCGAAGAACCAATTTTAGAACTTATCCATACGGGCCCGGCCGTAGGCACGGCGAGAACCAGCACCCGCATCGATCCGGGTGCAATGCATGATGGGCAAACAAGACTAATCAATCGATCGTTCGAACTGACGGGATGGGGAATTCGGGTCACTCTCATCGACATGGACGGGACCATAGAAGACACCATCGGATCTTTCCATGTGAACTACAATCAGCCCATGGGATCCTACAACGTACTATTGCCGCAAGAAGAGGGGATGCACGGCGGGGCCCGGGTGAGGCAATATGTCGTCTACTATGATGTGACCGAGGAGGAGAACGAACAGCTGCCTGCCAGGCCGTATCTATTGGATCTGGTTTCGATCGAATGCGTGGATGCCCAGGAATGGAAGGATTATGTTTTTATTAAGGTAGACGGTCAGACGGTCTGGGGCCCTCGGCGGATGCGCGACAGAGGAGATGCGAGGCACGCCACCATCGAAGGGGAGCCCATTGCCATTTCCGGCAATGCCTCCATAGCATTGTGGGAACAGGACGATGCCAGCAGAAATGATTTGTTCGGCGAATTTCTGCTCCGTATCGGTGCGGATTATGATTTTTCCCGAACCTACACCCATAGGTTTTCCTGGAGGAAAACCCGGGAGATCGACGCGACCTACGACCTCCAGTACAGAGTTGCCAGGCGGGTGTAAGGGACATCCATTGACAGGCTCCCGCGGTACCTTTTAAAATCACCGCGTGTTGTCAAGGCATAAAAAACAATTATCTATCCCTGTGGTCGAACCGTATGGCTACAGGAAAGAATCGTGCATTTCTTTACGGAGCCTGCGATGGTTACCGTCTGTCCTCCTGGGGCTGGCGCTTTCGCTGGGTGCCGCTCCTCCTGCGCAGGTAAGGCATGTGGCCTATGGGATCGGATCCTGGGGAGTTTATTATTCTCATTACCAGGCGCATCTCTTCGGTCCCGACCAGCCTCTGGGCGCCTTGATCGAGAAACTGCATCTTCCCGTGCGCCCCGATGGCCGGCTCGATCAGGCCCGCATCCTGGTGATCAAAGACCAACGGCGACTGGAACTTTGGGCCGGCGACCAGATGGTCAAGGCTTACCGGATTCAACTCAGCCAGCGTTCGCGAGGTACCAAACAGAAACGCCGCGATCAGAAGACGCCCGAAGGAGAGTATGCCGTTTGCGGGCACGCGGGGGGACGCTACTACCGGGCGCTTTGGCTCAATTATCCCAATATCGATGATGCCGATCGCGCCCTGAAGGAGAAACGCATCGACGGCAATCTCCACGAACGTATCCTGGAGGCCCTTTCTCAAGGCAAATGTCCACCGCAGAATACGAGGTTGGGCGGTGACATACTGATCCACGGCCAGCAGCCCTCCTTGACCCGGCAGCTGCGTCGTGCCCAGCGCAAGGGTCAGATTAAGCTGAAAAGCGGATTGCAGGCCGGCGATGCCGATCCCAGCCGTTATTCGACCTATTTCGACTGGACCGCCGGCTGTGTTGCTCTCTTCAACCCGGACATACGGGAACTGCATCGTTACATCGCCGACGGCACCCCGGTCCGGATCGTAGCGAATGGCCCAGTTACCCTGCCTTCCAAAGGAGTATCGTCAGAAGCCGATATGGCCAAGGGGGCGGCAGAAAAGGAATGGGCGGCACCTGTGGTCTCGACCGAATCAGTCGTAATTGCGGAATCGACACCTGACGCCAAACCGGTATCCGCCGTCAAACCAGCCAAGGTCAAGAAAAAGAGAAATACCCGCACTCCCGCCAGACGAAAAGAAACAAGGTAGCCAGAGTGACACAGATATTCCTGTCTGTGGAAGGCAATTTGGATGAAGTCGCAAAAAATACCGGGAACGCCGCACCCCAGTGCGGCAAGGGAAAGAATGTGTATACCTGTCCTCTTTCTTGCATCGCCGGATTGTATGATGCAGAAAGGAATTTCGCATAATCCATGTTCGCCTGCCGCACTGGGGTGCGGCGCTCCCGGAAATGCTTTTTTTTCGACCTCGTCATAGATATACGGATCGTGTTTGCAGTTCCGCCTTCAGCGCGAGGTGGTCCTTGTTTCTGCGGGATGGTCCTCCGCCGGCAGCGCACGGCAACACTCGTTCACCTCGATCAATAGATGAGAGAGATGGGGGATGTCCCGAAGCAGCTCCTTGTAATGTTCCGGGGGGTGCGGGTGATGAGTGACAACGGACAAGCCGGCGGAATAGTGATTCGGGCCGACATTCCATACATGCAGATCGGCGATGCGATTGTCGGCATCGTGCTCTATGGCCCGTTGAATGGCGGTCCGAATCTCTTCTTCGGCCGCACCATCAAGCAGGATACGGCTGGTGTCGCTTATGAGGCCGTAGGACCACCGGCTTATGACGGCCGTGCCCACCAGACCCATTATGGGGTCGAGCCATGTCCAGCCGAGGTATTTACCGGCTATCAGGGCGATGATGGCGAAGACGGAGGTCAAGGCATCTGCCAGAACGTGAAGATAGGCGGCCCTCAGATTGTGGTCGTGAGGATGATCTTCTTCGTGCTCCTCATGGATGTGATCGTGGGATTCCCGTAACATCCAGCCGCAAATTAGATTCACGATCAGTCCCGCCAAAGCTACGGCGATGGCATTATCGAAATGAATCAGCTGCGGCTGTAAAAGTCTCACAATCGATTCTGAGGCCATGAACAGAGCGACTACCGCCAGGGCTACGGCGCTGGCGAATCCTCCCAGGACGCTGACCTTGCCTGTGCCGAAGGTGAAACGTGGATTGTCGGCATGGAAACGTGCGTAACGATAGGCAAAGAGGGTGATACCGAAGGCGGCCACATGGGTGGCCATATGCCACCCGTCGGCGAGCAGGGCCATGGAGCCGAAAAGTACGCCGGCAAAGATCTCCACGATCATCATGGTCGCCGTCAGGACCACGACCCGAACCGTGTTTTTTTCGGCGTGGTGAGAGTCGGCAACAAAGTCATGAGAATGTTGCCACCGATCCAGTGTGTGCTTATGCATTCCTGATTTTCTCTCCGCTACATTTCCGCTGTCATCGGACCCGGAACAATTGTAACGTATCTCGGCCCTGAACGAGTTGACCTGATCCGTGACCTGCGGTTACAATCTTTTCTTTTTTCCCACAACCTGGCCATGAAAAGTACGAACAGATCCGGCTCTCGTCGCTATTTTTTTCGAGACTTGCTTTCGGAAACCATAGGGACCATGGAAGAAATCCGGGGTATTCGACAGTGCGATCTGGGCGAAATAACGAAGCTGCCCGACAGCTCCATAGGGAAAATGATTCCCATCGCCGCCGGACGAGGGGCCTATCGCCTGTCGGAAGATACTTTGATCAAGTCCAGTGGGGAAGGGCGTCCGGATGTCCTGGTTCGACGGTTTCATGAAGTCGAGAATCAGGCCCTGCATCTGTTCGATGGACGGCATTCCCTGGAGCAGATTGCCGAAGAACTGGCCTATCACTATCTGCTGAATCCGAAAGATGCCTTCCGACTGGTCAAATCGTTATTCAGCGAGATGACCGGCTATGGGGTTTTTCTGCCGGGATCTCCGCCCGATACGGATGGGGGATCCGCGATTACCGCCTCAGCCTGATTCCGGACGAGAGAAATAATGATGGAACCGGACCTCTTCCTTCTACCCGTCTTCGATCGTATTCTCTTTCTTTCGCCCCTCCAGGGTATCACAGCTCTTCTCAACCGGAGTGCGGCCCGCAAAATCCGGGAAGCGATCGTGGCCGATCCCAGTCAGGACCGCCTGCATCCGGAAGTGCAGGAGATCGTCCGCACCATTCGGACCACTCCGGTTTCCGATCCGGTTTCTGCTTCCGAATGCCTGCAGCCCGCTTTTTTGGGCTTGATCACCACCCGTTCCTGCCAGGGTGCCTGTCGTTATTGCGGATTTCAGCCGGAGGCCTCTGCCGATGGGAACATCGATCTGGGCCTTTGTGCCCAGATGATCGAATGGATGGGCCAGACGGCCAGGGACCTCGATCGGGAAATTCTGGAAGTTCATCTTTTCGGTGGAGAACCTTCCCTGGCCAAAGAGGCAGTTGATTTTATCGTGCACAAAACCCGCTTTGTCGCTGCCGAATTGTATCTTCGACCCCATCTGGAAATCACAACCAACGGGGTGATGGCAGAAGAGCGTATCCGTTGGATCGGCGAGCATTTCAACACGGTGGTGCTTTCCCTGGACGGTTCCCAGAAGGCACACGATGTTCACCGTCCTCTACGCGACGGCCGCGGCAGTTGGACCTACGCCCACGCCGCCGCTCGCCGGTTGTCGGATTCCTCCGCCGATCTGTGTCTCCGATGTTGTATTTCCAACCGCAACATCGACAATCTGGAAGAGACCGTGTTGTGGATGCAGAAGGAGTTCCATCCTGCCGTCATCGATCTGGAGACGGTGGCGACGACAGTCGATTCGGCCGGAGCCGGGATCCTGGCCCCGGATCCCTACGAGTTTGCCGCCAAATATCATCGTCTCCAAGCCGCGTTGTATCGGGCGGGAGGAGAAGCCCTTTACTCCACTGCCCCCGTACAAGGGACTCGGGCTACCAGTTGCCCGGTGGGCCGCGATGCGGTCATTGTCGCACCGGATGGCGTTCTCAGCAGTTGTTATCTGCCGGCGGAGCACTGTCAAACCCAAGGTCAGGATTGTGCCATCGGCTGCGTCGGCCAAGGGAACATACGCATATCGATGCCGCAGGCGGAACGTTTGCGGGGACTGATTCATCGGAAACAGCGTTGTCGGCGCTGTTTCTGCCGTTGGTCTTGCGCCGGAGGCTGTCATGTGAATCAGACCTATCCCGATTGTTCTCTGGATTACAGTCCTTTCTGCCTGCAGACCAGGGTCATTACCGCCGCCAACCTCCTTACTCGCCTGGGTTTCGATTCCTGGGTGGAACGTTTTCTCGCAGATACTGCAGAAATGGAACATATGGCCGAGCAGGCCTCCGACCGCCTGGAGCATACCTTTCTATGAACAGGGATGACAGGCAAACCGATTCTGTATCCCCGCCGGAGCTGGTTCCGGAAGAAGGTGTCTTTTGGGTGGTCGAACAGGAAGGAATCTCTGTTCTTGCCGCCGGCGACCGGAAGACGTGTTTTCTCGCCTATCCGCAGGCTGCCGCCTGGGACCTGCTGATGCAGGGATATTCCCTGGAGCGAACGACGCAGATGATAGGTATCCTGTGCACCTGGGATGGACACCATGCCGCAGAGCAGCTCCACCGCTGGGTCCTCGAATGGAAAGGATCGGGACTTATCAAGGACGGTACCCAACATGGTTAATCTTTCCATCCTTTCCCGCTGCAACCGCCGCTGTGAGTTTTGTTTTTCCCGAGGCCTCCTGCCCGGCGATACGAAAATGGATCTGACCATGTTTGCGGACTTCCTCCGCCGCCTGCCGGAAGGCGAACAGGAGGGGAAAAAAGAGATACGGTTTTTAGGAGGGGAACCCACCCTGCATCCTGAGCTCCCGGAGATGATCGAAATGGCCGGCGAACGAGGGTGGAGATCGGTCGTATTCACCAATGGTATGACTGCTTCCACCCTGTTCGATCAGAGACAGAAGCTGCAAAAGAGAGAGACCTTGTTCGTTGTCAATCCCGGCGACTGGGCCATGGATAGGGAACTGCCGCAACGTCTGGTGACTTTTCTGGATTGTTTTTCCGCCCAATCCATGCCGGGAGTGACAATCTCGGACCGCCGGCAACCGCTGGTTCCCATACTGGATATGATAGATGATTTCGGACTGGTCCGATCCGTACGCCTGGGCCTGGCCCACCCGGCCGGAGGTAGGAAAAACCGTTTCCTGCACCCGAAATTCTATCGAGAGACCGGTCTCTGGATACTGGAATTCCTCAGCAAGGCCGCAGAAAGAGAAGTGGAATGTCTGTTCGATTGTGGTTTTGTCCCCTGCATGTTCGAAACCAAAGGCCCGCATACCTGCAATTGTATCCCCGAGGATCTGGGACTCCGGTGCAATCCTTTACCCGATATCCTGCCGGATGGGTCTCTGGTCCCGTGTTATCCGCTGGCCTGTGACCTGTCCCTTCCCTCCTGGCCGGAGGGAGTGAATCTGGACGAAGTGCGGGAACGGATGTGTGAAAGACTCCAGCCGTGGCGTGACATAGGTATCTATCCTTATTGCCGCCATTGTGCGCATCGGAGTCAAGGGCGATGCCTGGGAGGTTGCAGGGCAGCGGCACTCCTGCGAGTCGAAAGTCGCAGCGGATCGGAAATGCGGGACCGCAGGACCGGTAAGTCAGCCGGTACGAAAACAATCAAGAGTGTCCTCTCCGGCCGTTGGCAAAAGGAGGACAGTATCGGTGCCGGTTCCGCCGGCATGACGGAAGACCGGAATGCCGGCGGCTGGTCCATTCCCTACATCGATCAACCCATCGATTTCTGGGAAGAGCTCGCCGACGATTTTGGACCCTGGATTCGTGAAGTCTATTTCCCGTTCCCCGAGAATTTGCAGGTCGAATCCGGACGTCCGGTTCAACCGCAAAATCATCTCAGCGATTTTCTTCGCCATTCGCCTCTCCCGATGTCGGTACTCATCAACCCCATCCTCTTGCGACGACCGGCGGAGAAAATGATTCCCCATGTGCTGCAGGGCCTGTGGCAATTGATGGACACCCGAAGGCTGGCCGGGGCAACCGTCAGCAGCGTGCCTCTGGCGGCGGCTATACGGGAGGCTTTTCCCTCGCTGCGGTTGACGGCTTCCATTTTGCTTGATATCTCCACCCCGATACAGGTTTCCATGTTGGGGGATGTTTTCGATGTCCTGGTCCCCTCCAGTCGTATCGTGCGGGATCTGGCTTCCTTGCGGCAGGTCCGGCGGACGTTTCCGGGTGCCATCCGCTTGATCGTTAATGAAGGGTGCCTCCCCGGCTGCATCTTTCGTGTGCAGCACTTCTACGAAATGGGTGCCGGCACGGACTATCCTCGGTCCCTTTGCGAGGAATTTCTCGATCGCCATCCGGAGCTGCGCCTGCTGGGGGCCTGGATTCTGCCCCAACACCTTCCTTTCTATCAGGGCCTTTTCGATGAATTGAAACTGGCCGGCCGGGTCACGCTACAGGAGCCGGAAAGCTACCGCAAGGTCCTGGAGCACTATATACGCGGATTCTCCCTGATGCCGCATCAAATCGGCGGCGGTCCGGCCACGGTGCAGGAACCGATGGATGTCAGTGAAGAGATGTTCCGAGACCTGCTGGCACGGGGGTCCCGGGAGATGGCCGACTTCTTTTTGACCGATCGAATCAACGGGACATCTTGGCAAAAAGCCCCGGGAGCGCCGGCGTTTCGTCAGCAACCCTTATCGAATCTACAAGGGCTTTTCGAACCATAAGTCAAATACTATATACACCTGTTTCACGCAGGAATGAACCATGAAAAAGAAAGAAAAACCGTCGGATAACAGAGGAACCGCTGCGGAGCCATCGGAAAAACCGGAAATCTATGCCCTGGTCAAGGACGGAGAAGGGTACAAAATTTCCCGGCGCGGACTGCTCGGTTCTGCCGGCTTGATCGGCGGAGGCCCGCAGGAGGCGGGCAGAATCAAAAAGGAAGGTGGAACGGCCGCTCCTCCGGATCTGGCTCAGGCCTCCGCCGCCGGCCGGGCTCGGGGAGACAGCTGCAGTGCCCTTCCTGCCCATAAGGAGAGCATCGTTTCCCTTGTTTTTCTGCCGGATAGTGATTTCCTGATCTCCGCCTGTCGGGCCGAAATCAAATTCTGGTCTTTAAGGGACAGGCTCCCTTATAAAAATGCCGAAGGACTGGGTTCGGCGCAAGGATTGGCCGTCAGCCGGGATGGCCGGATTTTGGCCGCCGGATACAACCATGCCATCCGCTTATGGTCGATCCCCGATGCCACGATGATCAAGACTCTGGAAGGGCACGGCGGTCCAATTCAGACCCTTGCCTTTACACCGGACGGACGCTATCTGATCAGCGGAAGTATGGACAAAACCATCAAGATATGGTCCTTTGCCGAAGGAACGCTCTATAAAACGCTGGAAGGGCACGTCTTCCGGGTGAACAGCCTGGCCTTGAACCGGGAGGGAACCCTGCTGGCGTCAGCCGGGGCCGATCAGACCATACGGCTGTGGTCTTTTCCGGAAGGAGAGCTGAAGACGACCGTTCAGGTCCATCCGGGGACGGCGTCTTCTCCTGCGGCTGAAAGAGACAGTAACGCCTCGACAGGGGAGGCGGGCCAGGACGGAAATACGGCTGGCCCGCTTCCGGCCAACTCGTTGCTGAGGGCTCTGGGCGGACGCAGCCATTATGTCTATGCTCTGGTTGACGTTCCTGGAGAGAACCTGTTGATCTCCGGCAGTTCCGACCGGAGGATAAGGTTTTGGACCTCGCCGGAGATGTCTGCGGGAAAAATTCTGGATGGACACCAAAACCGGGTGAGCGCCCTGGCCGTTTCTCCCAATGGAAGGATGCTGGCTTCGGGCAGTTTCGACAAGAGCATAAGGCTGTGGACCCTTCCCGATGGCGATCCGGTAAAGACATTGCAGGGACATCAGGACAGTGTGAGTGTACTGGCCGTGAGTCCGGACGGAAAGATGCTGGCGTCGGCAGGTCCGGACAAGACGATCCGTCTTTGGTCTCTCCCGGACGGACAGGCGATCGGGTGCCTTTTCGATGCCGTTCCCAAGGATGGAGAAGAGGTGTCCACCTATCGCAAGATGATGGCCGCAACCAGCACCATGCCCTGCGGTTCGCCCCTGCCCTCGGGTTCCACCTGTTTGTGTAATTGTGTGGCCGGATCCGTCGCCTTTCCCGGAACGCATATGGTCTGCGTCTGTGACACCATCTCCGTTCCCGGGGGCAGGCTTCCCGCCGGCATGGTCTGCGTCTGCAATACCGTCACCACACGAGTTCCCAAGGGACATGAGATACAAATGAACGGCAGCGTCTGTACCTGTAATACGGTCTGTACCTGCAACACGATCTGCACCTGTCAGTCGGTCGGAGGAGGGGGCCATTACTGGTATCCGACCTGATCGGGTTCCGGAATGGTACTGCCACAAGAGAATGCCTTTTCACGATTTTTTCCCCTCCCCGAAGGGCGATGCCGATTTTTACGCCCTCCCTTTCGGGAGGCACCTGATCCTCTATCGCCCCCAATTGCCGTTGGCTTTTCTGGCCAACCGGGCCCTGGCCGAGCTGGCCGCCGACCACTCCTCATCCGATAAACCTTCTCCGGGACTGGATTCATCTCAGGCCATGGAGTTCCTGAACCGGATCGGATTCTTTGTTTCCCCTGCGGCACCCGTAGTCGATGAAGGTGAAGCAAAACAATACCGGCCTTCCATCGCCGTATTGCTGCTGACCACCTCCTGCAACCTGCGCTGCTCCTACTGTTATGCCTCTGCCGGGGAGGCGAAGCACAGGATGCCGGACACCCTACTCCCGCTGGAGGCGGGCCAGGCCGCCATTGATATGGTCTGCCGGAATGCCCGGGAGAAAGGGGAGAGAGAGTATTCTCTCAGTTTTCATGGAGGCGGGGAACCGGTAGCGGCGTTTCCTCTGTTGCGGCGACTGACGGAATATGCCCGGGGGAAAGACCTTCCGGTGCGCATTCATCTCTCTTCCAACGGTTTTTGGGAGGAGGCGGAAAGGGACTGGATCCTGGAGAATATAGACGATCTCGGCATATCGTGCGACGGACTACCGGAGGTCCATGACCGCCAGCGTCCGCATTTTTCCGGGGAAGGCTCTTTTGCCCGGATCTTTGCCAACCTGCAGGAGATGGATCGCCGCCGTGTTTCCTATGGTCTGCGTCTGACGGTGACCGAAGAGACAATCGATACCTTGCCGCAAAGCATCGAGTTCCTCTGTCAGGAGACCCTGTGCGGCACCATGCAGGCGGAGCCGGCTTTCGATCACGGGCGTGCCCGGACCGGAGGCCGGTCGGTCAAGAGCGGCCGAAGATTTGCCAGGGCTTTTCTTTCCGCCTACGATATCGCCGCAGATCGTCGCCGCTACCTATTTTATTCCGGGGCGCGCCCCCAGGTTTTGACCTCGACTTTCTGCCAGGCTCCCGAAACCGCCCTGATCGTGAACAACGAAGGGAAGCTGACGGCCTGCTATGAAATCTTTCATTCCTCGTTGGAATCTGCGCCTCATTTTTTCATCGGAGAGGTGGATCCGTCGGGTCAGATCGCATTCGATGAGAAGAAGAGAATCGGGCTGCGGGAGATGAGACGGGAGCGCCGCAGGCTTTGCCGCGGATGCTTCTGTTACTGGCATTGTGCCGGCGACTGTCCGGCCAAGACCATCACGGGGAAAGGCGGCAGCCACCTGCGCTTCGGTCTGCGGTGCCGTATCAACCGGGAAATCACCAAAGGTTTGTTAGTCCGTCATATTCACCAATCCCGGGGCCTCTGGCAAGGTTAGGGTGACACAGACATTCCTGTCTGTGAAAAACAAATCCAGTGAAGATGAAGCCGCAAGAAAATGCCGGGAGCGCCGGCATCCTGCCGGCAAAATCTTTCGAATCAATACGGAATAAACACAGAATAACGAAAATTCGCGAGAAACTTCACCAGAGTGATGGAAAAGACAAGAAGAAAAGCCTGCGAAGCGGGCGGTGTTCATTTAGCCCCAGGTTTCAACCTGGGGGACAGATGTTGACAATCGAAAGAGTCCCGTGAGGGACGACGTTAGGTCGACTGCCAGAAACGAGAATACAACGCTATCTTGTTTTAACGTCGTCCCTTTCGGGACTTGCCTGTGAGGGCAATGCCTTCCCCAGGTTGAAACCTGAGGCTATCAAACATTGTCTCTTCGAGACTGATGGGCGCGCAGCCTTTCGATGGGGAAGTTTCATGGGAGTTCGTCTTAAGGCCGTGCCGAGTAAATACGGGCTTTCACAGATCCATGAGATGCCGCGTAAACGCGGAACTACAGGTCTTGGGTTTTTGGCGACTTCGTCGTATCTGGTCTCATTCCTCGCGACCGTACACCAGGCGCACCGGGCCCAGGAGTCCCGATTCCATCAGTTTGCTTTCCCGAGTCAGCTTGCGTATGTTGGTGCGCGTATACCGTTTGTCTTCCGGAAGAAACTGGTCCCCGATGATTCGATTCGGCCAGAAATTGACCACCTCCACCTCCAGACGGTTGGTGCCCGCTTGTAGGGCGGCGGTGATGTCGACGCGGAACGGCGGCATCCAGACGATGCCCAGATCTTTTCCATTCAAACGCACCTCGGCCAGTTCGCGCAGGTTGCCCAGATCGAGCCAGATTCGTTGTCCTTTCCTTTGCTGCTCGGCCGGGGCCGGGAAAGATTTCCGGTAAACGGCGGTTCCGGAATAATACTTGATCCCCGGCTCCGCATGCGCATTCCAGGCGATCAGGTCGTCGAACCTCGCCTCTGCCGGGCCGCCCCATTTCGGATCGAAGTGCACGTCCCATGCTCCTCCGATTTCCATACCCGGTTGAAACAAAGGTGAATTGCTTCGCTTCGTGGCCGGATGTTTCTCCGCTGCCTCGCGGAATACCACAAACCAGGATCCGTTGGGAGAGAACTCCAGCGGTACGATGGTTTGTCCGTCCGTCTGTCGGTAAGCGGGGGCAAAACTTCGTTTCCCGCTGACTGCATCCCATAGCTCCGGGGCTTTGCCTGTTACCCGGAAATGACAGTCCAGATCTTCCGTCCGATCGGACCGGTTGGCAATAAAATAAATCTCCGTTTCGTCCCACCTGCGATGGATATAGTCGATGGAGGCGTTCGGTTTGGCCCCGCTGAAATCGAAATCGGGCTGGATGCCTTTTTCCTTCAGATATCTGCGGGCCGGCAGGCCGGACACGATCAAGCCCTTACCGAAGGGGCGCTCTTGTAAGGCATTCCCGCTGTCCGATCCCCATAACTCATCGGCCAGGTTTGCCACCTCGGAATCGCTTTGCGGATAACCGGAGAGTCCCGATGCCTCTGTTGGCTTCGGACCCAGAATGATGGCCCCCGCGGCCGCCAGCTCTTTGAGACGGCGCAGGACCGGCAGAGAGATGATGGTTCGATCCGGCAGCACCAGCAATCGGTAGCTCATGCCGTCGGGCAGCACCAGACGGCCATCCTGGACGCTCAGGCGCTGTAAGATGGCCTCGGCGGTCATCACGTCATAGTCGTATCCCGGCAGGATTTTGGCGGGATCGGAGCTCTTCAGCTGGGTAAAATTGGGGACATGGTCGCCATAGTAGTAAGCCACGTCGGCCACAAACAGACCCTGCTGCAGCATCCACTGGCTGCGATTGATGTAGCTCAGGAAGGGTGCGGATCTGGACCACCAGGTGGTATCCGGATTGAAGTGCGTCCCGGCGAAATATTGCTGCCCGGGCATACCCATTTCTTTTGGATTGCATACCATGGCGTGCCAGACAAGGCGGTTCAGCCCTTCGGTGAGGGCCTTGTCGAAGGCCGGTTTTAGGTTGTCCCAGATGGTCTCCTGCCAGTGGGGCCCGATGGTGGTGAAGCCTTCGCCGGCAATGAATTTGCGTCCGTAAACATGGGCGGCCGAGGCGGGTTGTTTCATGAAAAACCGGTTGGTATCCCCTATGCGGTGTTCCCAGGACCAGGCCCAGAACTCGGACATGGGCGCATCGACCGCTCCCAGGCACTGCTGGGCGTCGATCGGCACGGCATGCGGGCCGCCCGATTCGGGATGGATCAGCAGATTGTGCCTGCGGGCATTGCGCAGAAAGGAACCGTAGTGATTTTCGGCGGCCATATCTCCGATGGTGCGCCGGAAATCGTGCAGGAAACGGTTGCTGGCCGACCGGCTGTTCACGATACGGCCAGCGATGACCGGAAAGTAGGGCAACATGTCATATCCGCGTCGTCGTCGGAATTCCTCCCGCAGGGTGGGTGTCCAGTTGACGGCCTCCACTTCCCAGCTGTCGGTGTGCAGATACTTCAGGGTACGCCCGATCCACGGTTTGGCGTCGGTGAGTAATGGCTCCACCACCGCGTCCCAGTAACGCTGAAACGCCGGTTGATCCAAGGCATCAACGGCATAACCCTGCCATCCGTCGCTGCAGGTGGAGACGTAAGCGTGATCGCCGATCGTACTGCCGAAACGCAGGATTTCCCAACGGCCTTCCGGGACTTCCCATAGGAGCGTGCCATCCTGGCCGAGCCGGGCACTTAAATCGAGCACAGCGGCAGAATCCGTGTCTTCTTCACCCGGCTCGGCCGGAACATCCTGCAGCAGAGGGGACGTGTCCGGAGCGGAAAAACTCATGGCCTTGTGCAAGGCCTTCTGTTCCCACCTCTGCAGCGGACGCGACCGGTTCGTGGCCCGATCGGGGGACTTGCTGCGCCATGCCAGAACGAAGAGATCCCGGTAAAAACCATCTCGTGCCTTCGGTGCCGGCAGGGCCTTCTCCCATCGGACCGGGCCCTGGACGACGGTTTCCGACCAGACCAGCTTTTTGGAGGCATCTTCCGGCTTGACCATCGGCCCGCCCAGGTTCCAGCCGCTCATGATGCTCAGACTCAGCTCCATATCCAGGCGTTCGGCCTCCCTCATGGTGTGCTTGAAGAGCTGGCGCCACTCCGGTGTGCCGAAGGTGGGACCGTGCGGGACCCGGTCGTTGCCGCGTTGTTCCGCCCCGCCGGCATCGCAGATCAAAGCCCCGCCGAATCCCTTGGCCTTCATCTCTTCCAGGTCGCGGCTGATGGCCTCCCTGGTCACATTGCCGTTGAGCCACCACCAGTAGGCACGCACGCGGGCATCGCGCGGCGGCTGTTCCCAGCCCTGGTCCAGATCGTCCGCCGGCAGTTTGGCAGATACGAGAGTGAACGAGACGAAAAACAGCAGCAGAAGCAGACATTTCATGGAATGGAAACCTGTGGATATTTTGCGCATGATGCACGTCCCCATCAAAAATTGATCGAATCGAAGCAGTCCATTCTTGTGATTGTGAAATAGTATCATAAACAGGGTAGTGGAAGTCACTCCATCGCCGCCTGGATCGCTCATTCCATTGGGGTTTTGCCAGCCTGTAAATACTTGGAAATTGGAACGAATTTTTCCTTGACATGGGGGGATATTTTTCTTAATCTCACCTCTTAAAATAAAACCTAAGGAAGGCTGTCGCCGCAATTCCTCTGTTCGGTTTTGCGGATAAAGAAGAAAAAAATTGAACGAACCGATCTCGACCATCATCTCCGAGCCCTGGACGGAAACTCTTCCGGTAACGGACGACGCTGCCGAGGTCGTTGTATCCGACTCTCGCCTCTCCGGCCGCAATTTACGGGCTACGGATATCCATAAAAGCTTCGGAGCGATGCCGGTTTTACATGGTGTTTCCCTCGATGTCCGAAGCGGCGAATTCATCACCCTGCTTGGCCCTTCCGGTTGCGGCAAGACCACGCTGTTGCGAATCCTGGCCGGACTGGAAACAGCCGACAGTGGACGTATCCAGCTGGGCGAGCACGATCTGACCGGCCTCCCTGCCAATCGCCGTCCCGTCAACACCGTCTTTCAGAATTACGCGCTTTTTCCCCATCTCAACGTCTTCGACAATGTCGCTTTCGGGCTACGGGCCCGCCGTACCTCTCCAGAGGACATCCAGCGGCGGGTTGCGGACGCCTTATCCATGCTTCAATTGGACGGATTCGAAAAGAGAAATGTCCATCAGCTTTCCGGAGGGCAAAAACAGCGGGTGGCACTGGCCCGGGCACTGGTCAATGAACCGGAGGTCCTGCTTCTCGACGAACCCATGTCCGCGCTCGATGCCAAACTGAGGGCCGAGGTGCAGATCGAACTGCGCCGCCTGCAGCGACGTCTGGGACGCACCTTCCTCCTGGTGACCCACGATCAGAACGAGGCCATGACCGTCAGCGATCGCCTCTTCGTTATGAAAGATGGTCGTATCGAACAGTCCGGTTCTCCCACCGAGGTCTATGAACACCCTTCGAATCGCTTCGTGGCCGAATTCCTCGGCCTGGCCATCCTGATCCCCGTCTGGCATCAGAACGGGGGGCTGCAGAGCCATATTGGTCCTCTGGTTTCGCTGCAAAGACCTGCCTGGGAACATGGTACCCTGGCCATACGTCCGGAGCGTATCCAAATCCGGGCAAGCAAACCGGAACAAAACGGAGTGCGCGCCCGGGTCACGGAGGTCATCCATCACGGCACCCACCTGGATGTCTTTGTCGAACCCAAACCGCTGCGCCTGCGGGTGATGGCCGGGACCCGGGTGGAACCGGGGGAGAAGATCTGGCTGGAACTGCCCGGAGAACACCTGGAGGTTCTCCGTGATTAGACCCACCGTCTGGTACGGGGATCTGACCCGTCCCGGGCGTTTGCGTACTCACGGCCTTTTTTACCTGATCGGATCGGTCCTCTGGCTGACGGTTTGTCTCATGGCCCCCATGTTGGTACTGGTGGGAATGGCCTTCGCCGGCCGCAGCCCCTATGGCGAGATCGTCTGGAATCTGAGCCTGGAGAACTTTTACCGCCTGCTGGGCTATGGCACCTTCGGCTGGACCTCCGATTACCTGTGGATTCTGGCCCGCAGCCTGTGGATGGCCTCCTGGACCACGGTTTTCTCCGTTCTCCTGGCCTATCCTCTGGCCTTTTTTCTGGCGGCCCGTTCTCCGCGGACACGTTATCTGTGGCTGGCTCTGGTCATGATCCCTTTCTGCACCAACCTGGTGATCCGTACCTATGCCTGGATGCTGATCCTCTCCAATCAGATGCCTCCCGCCCGGCTGTGTCAATGGTTGGGCTGGATTGCCCCGGATACGGCCCTCTATCCGGGAATACTGGCCGTCTATCTGGGCATGGTGGCCAGCTCTCTGCCCTTTGCCGTTCTGCCGATCTATACCAATGTGGAACGCCTGGACTGGTCGATCCTGGAAGCGGCCCAGGACCTGTACGCCGGCAAATGGACCGTCTTTCAGCATGCCATCCTGCCGCAGACCAGGCCCGGTCTGCTGGCGGGCATCATCCTGACCTTCATTCCGGCCATGGGATCGTTCGTGGTCCCCGATCTGCTGGGGGGTGCCCGGGCCTGGCTGGTGGGGAATCTGATCCAACAACAGTTCGGACCGAGCCGCGACTGGCCCTTTGGAGCGGCCGTCAGTCTGGGCTTGATGGTATTGACTCTGGCCGGTCTCTTTTTCCTCCGCCGTCTGGAAATCGAACCGCAGGACCTATGATGGAGTCGTAAAAACCCTGGGAGCGCCGGCGTCCCGCCGGCAAAAGCAATGGCATCTACACGAAATTTACGAAAAGAAACGGAACTAAGACTATTTACCGGGCCACCCTCTATGACAGCCTCGCAAATCATCGGAATTCGAGCAAAAACGGGACGGGTTTGTAGTTCCGCCTTTAGGCGGTGCCGCGTAAGACTGAAGTCAGGAGCCAGAAGCCAGAATGCAGAATGGGTAGGGTGGCATATGGGTTGTACCAGAGATCCCTATGCAAGAGGACGTGCAAAAGAGTCGATCCTGATAGAAAAACGGATCGGGTTCGTAGTTCCGCCTTATAGCCGGTGCTTCTTGCATCCTGAGCTTTCCGCGTTCGCCTTCTGCCGCGTAAACGCGGAACTACAAACCTTGGTTTTTTTGCGAGGTCATCCCCTATGACTCGCAGACTCTCCCCATGGATCGGTGCCGCCGCCGGTTTCTCGCTGGTTCTGCTCTACCTGCCCATGCTGGCGGTTGCGGTCTTTTCCGTGAATACATCCCGCTATGGCCTGGTCTGGCGCGGCTTTACCATGGATTGGTATGTGCGCCTGTTTCACAACCCCTATGTGCTGGAGGCGGCAAGGAACACGCTGGTTCTGGCCCTGGTCTCGACCGTGATCTCCACGGCCCTGGGGACGCTTATGGCCCTGGGGATGCACCGGTTCCCCTGGCCCGGCTGGGTGCGCCGTGTGCTGGACTTCTGCGTCTATCTGCCGGTGGTCACTCCCGACATCATCTTCGCCGTGGCCGCTGTGGTCAGCTTTGCCCTGCTGCGAGTAACCATTCCTTTGTTCGAACCGGGCCTGTTCACCATGATCTGTGCCCATGTGGCCTTTCAGATCGCCTTCGTGGAGCTGGTGGTGGCCAGCCGACTGGCGACCATCGGACGGAGCGTGGAAGAGGCCGCCCGCGATCTCTATGCCGATGCCTGGTATGCCATGCGCCATGTCACCCTGCCGCTGCTTATGCCGGGCATCGCCGCCGGCGCCCTGATGGCCTTCACCCTGTCGCTCGACGATTTCGTCATCAGCTTCTTTACCGCCGGGCCGGAATCGGTCACGCTGCCGATCTTCATCTATGCCTCGCTCCGTCGAGGCGTAACCCCGGAGATACATGCCCTTTCCACTCTGATCTTTCTCGCCACAATCGTTTTGGTACTGACCGTACAGTTTATAATCCGTAAACCGGAGGAGGTTTGATCCATGCGTTATTCGGCCATTTTATTTTTCGCTGTCTGCCTGTGCTATGCCGCCTGTTCCCCATCCCAGCCGCCACAAACGGCAACCACGGAGGTTCCGCCGCCGCCTGCCCCGCAGACCGTCACCGTCTTCATGTATTCGGAGTATATCGATCCGGAGATGTTGACCGATTTTGAGAAAACGACGGGCAAGAAGGTGCGGCTGGATGTGTACGAATCCACCGAGGACATGATGGCCAAGATGCAGCAGAGCGGCGACCAGTACGATGTGGTGGTCGTTTCCGACCACATCATACCGGTGATGGCGAAGTTGAATATGCTGCAGCCGCTCGATGCTGGCCGGATTTCCAACCGGGCGAATGTCGCCGCCAAGTTTCAGAATCCGCCCTATGATCCGGAAAACCGTTACAGCATCCCCTATCAATGGGGCACCATGGGTTTGATGTATCGCAAGGACAAGGTTCCGCAGCTGGATCCTTCCTGGGGAGCGGTCCTCGATCCGGCCCGGCAACCGGGACCGGTGGTGCTCATCGATTCCATGCGCGATCTGCTGGCCGCAGCCCTGTATCTGAAAGGGTGTTCGGCCAACTCCCGCAAGGCAGAAGAGCTCAAGGCGGCCGGCGATCTGATTCTCAAGGCCAAGCAGGGAAAGGTTCTGGGCTTCGAAGGAGGTGTCGGCGGGGTCAAGAAGGTCCTGGCCGGCGAGGCGGTGGCCGCGATCGTTTACAACGGCGATGCGGTCCGCGAGCTGGATCCGAATACGGCCTTCCTCATTCCGCGCGAAGGCACCATCATCTGGGTCGATGCCATGGTGATTCCCGCCAAAGCGCCGAATAAGGAGGGGGCACACCAGTTCATCGATTTCATCCTCGATGCCAAGAACGGCGCCCGGCTTTCCAACTTCAACCGCTATCCGACGCCCAATCAGGCCAGCCTGCCGATGATCAACGAGGAGGACCGCAAGAATCCGGCCATCTACCCGGCGGACGAGGT
>CAZTVS010000055.1:0-3160 GCA_964617125.1 uncultured Acidobacteriota bacterium | reverse complement strand
CCCCCTTCCCGGGTGCGCCTGGAATCGTGGAAACAGATCGCCGATTATCTGCACTGCTCCGAGCGCACCGCCCGTCGCTATCTGGACAAAGGGATGCCCCTTTACCGCATAGCCGCTCTCGATCATCAGCGGGTGTTCGCCTATGCCGACGAACTAGACCACTGGCTCCACGAAGGCCAGACCGTTCTGCCGTCCATAGAAGAAGAATCCCTGCAGATGGCCAACCGGAAGGCGGCAGCCGGATCCGATCCTGGTCCTCTTCCCGCACCGGAGAAGCCCGCCGGTTCAAGCTCGGAAACGCAGCTCCGGCTGCAGGTCATCGAGGGACAGGACCGTGGCAACAGCTATCTGATGCGCTCGCCCTCGATCGTTTTCGGACGGGAAGGAACCGCCTCCTTCATCCTGAGCGATCTGCGCATCAGCCGTCGGCACGCTCAGATACGGCGGCAGGGAAACGAATTTCTGCTGGAAGATCTGGGAAGCAGGAATGGCACCGCCCTTAATGGAAAACCGGTCCTCTTGCCGGCAGTTCTTCGGCATAACGATCGGATTGTACTGGGCGGGGCGGTTATCATACAGATCTGCCTGATCTCCGCCGGCGAGACCATCGAAGCCGGCGGATGAGATTCCGACTGGGCACCAATGCCCGAGAAAACAGAAGAAACATCTCGGAAAAGTTACGCGGATGATCGCGGATGAAACGGATCTACGCAGATCGGATCTGCGGGAATCCGTGAAATCCGCGCCCATCCGCGTAACCAAAGAAACGCCGCCCAAACTCCATTTATCGTGATATCGTGAAACGGATGTCCGAATCTACGATCCATAAAACTGATCCTGCCACAATCGACGCCACTTCTACGGGCGCTGGAGCACCCATAGAGCCCCGATCTCCCCTTCCGCAAAACGCAGATCTACCACCAGTCGACGCATCAACCATTCCTGCGACTATTCCCAAGCGAACGGAGTTTGGGCGATACCGTATACTCGATGTGCTAGGAGAGGGGGGCATCGGGGTGGTGTATCGCGCCTGGGACATGCAGCTCTGCCGGGAGGTGGCCCTGAAGCTGCTGCGCCGCGATAGTCCGCAGCAGAAGGTGCGGCTGTTGCGCGAGGCCCGGGCCCAGGCCCGCCTGGATCATGCCAACATCTGCCGCATTTATGAAGCCGGAGAATTCGAAGGGGAACCCTATATCGCCATGCAATGTATCAACGGCGTCCCTCTGTCACAGCTGGCCGCGAGGCTCAATCTGCAGCAGAAGGTGGAGATCGGCCGGCAGGTGGCCGGGGCACTGCATGCCGCCCACCGCGAAGGGCTGATCCACCGGGACGTAAAGCCCGCCAATATCCTGGTCGAACAGCGGGAGGACCAGTCGCTGCGGGCCTACATGACCGATTTCGGACTGGTACGGGACCTGGCCGAGGAGCAGGGAACCCAGACCGGAGTGATCCTGGGCACCTGGGAGTACATGGCCCCGGAGCAGGTGCGCGGGGATGTGCGAGCCATCGACCGCCGCACGGACGTGTACGGCCTGGGGGCGCTGCTGTACGAACTCTTTACCGGGCACACGCCCTACGGGCAACAGGATCCGGGGGCTTTATCCCTGGCCATGGCCAGGGGAGAGTTGCCGCCACCCATCCGATGGAAGCGAGACCTGCCTGCCGATCTGGAGGCGGTGCTGCTGAAGTGTCTGGAGACCAGGATGGAGGATCGCTACAGCTCGGCCTGGGCGGTGGCGGAGGATCTGCAAAAATATCTGGATGGCCAACCGGTTACGGCTTGCCATCTGACACCCATCCGCCGGGCCTGGCGCCGGATGAAAAGGTATCGCTGGGCGGCATTGGCGGTTCTGGCACTGCTGCTTCTGCTGGGAGGACTGGCGGCGGAGCGGGCCTTCGAGCGGGCGCGGCAGAACCGTATGGGAATGGCGGCGGAGCGATACGTCGGCATCCTGGGGCGCATAGAGATGCTATTGCTGTACGCCTACCTGCAGCCGGCTCACGATGTCGGCGAGGATCTGGCCGCAGCCCGGCGTCTGCTGGGCCGGATCGAGTCCTCGATGCGGGGGGAGGGTGAAGAGGCGGAGGGCCCCGGCAACTATGTACTGGGGCGTGGAGAGCTGCTCGTGGGGGATGCCGAAGCGGCGCTCAGACGTCTGCGTTCGGCCTGGACAGCCGGCTACCAGCGGCCGGAGGTGGCGTACCATCTGGTCCGGGCCTTGATGAGCGAAAGGCAGCTGAGGCAAGTACAGGTCCGGCTGGAAGCGGACGATCAACTGCGAAAAACGCGGCTGGCCGAGCTCGATCGCCGGTACGATGCAGAAATCCGCCTATATATGGAGGCGGCCCAATCGGCTGAGGGCGAGATTCCCATAGAGATGTTGCGGGCAGTCCAGACCCGGGAGTATGGGCGGGCTCTGGAGCTTCTGCAGCGGAGCAGAGAGCAGCTGCGATGGCCGTTGGAGGAGGAGGCGATGCGGATCCGGCTGGAGACCCGGCAGGCGGAACTGGATCAGGAACAGGGGCGGTATGAGCAGGCCCGCAGCGGGTATGAACGCGTCCGGCAATACCTGCAGGAGCACGGAGAAACGGCGGCATCCTATCCGGAGAAGAAAGAGGCGGCCTGCGCTCTTTTCCTTTCGCGGTTGAATTTGGCGACTCTGCTGGGGAGGGAAATCGAAACGTCCTATCGCGATTCGCTGGAATCGGTGAGAGATTATCTTCGTGTGATGCCGGAAAGCGCCAAGGCGCTGCGCCTGGATCGTCAGGTACGCCTACTCTATGCCCAATGGCAGTATGCTCGGGGATACCATGCCCGGGAGGAATTGGAGGAAGTCACCGCTCAGGCCCAGCGGGCATCGGCAAAGAATTCTCGGGATGTCGAGGCATTACGGGATCTGGCCACCGCCTGGCGCATCCGCGCCTTTTCCATCTGGTATCACGATCAGTCGGCGTTGCCCGACTGGCGCAACCTGGCCATGGATTCGATACAGAAGGTGTGCGAGACGACGGAGCGCATCAAAGCCTTACAGCCCCTGCAGGCGGTGGACTGGCATAATCTGGGGGCGGCGAAAAGAGGGTGGATGGAAATGAAACCCTATGATAGTCCATCCGATCCTCTGTCACAGTCACGCTTTCGCGAATTGGAAACAGATCTCGA
>CAZTVS010000054.1:8186-29833 GCA_964617125.1 uncultured Acidobacteriota bacterium | reverse complement strand
GTCCCAGTTCGTCTTCGACCAAAAGAATTCTCTTCTTCATAAATCTCGTGTCTTCTCCTTAGATGGAGGCCGCGTGGGCGGCCGGTGGATCTGTCGCAACGGGAAGATGAACCGTAAAGGTACTGCCCATGCCGGGTTTGCTCTTCAGGCTGATGTGGCCTGCCATGGCGGCGATGCCTTCTTTCGCCAGGCTGAGGCCCAGTCCGTTTCCATGGATCTGGGCGTCTATGACTGTCTGACTTCGATAAAAGGGTTCGAAGATATGGAGCATGTCGGCCTTTTCCATCCCGATTCCTTTGTCTTCAACCGAGATTTGTATCTCCGATCCTTTTTTCGTCGGCAGGCACCGGGCACGGATTCCCACCCAACGACTGTCCCCTCCATACTTAACGGCATTGTTGATCAGGTTTTCCAGACATCGTTCCACGATCTTGGCATCGGCTTTGACCACAGGCAGGTTGTCTTCGATTTGTTTTTCCACCCGAATGTCCGAGGAAGCGAACACCGGCTGCAGCTTCATCAGAACTGATTCGATGATCTCAGGAATCTGCAGGGTGCGAAGATCCAGGCGGCGATTGCCTGCCTGGGCACCGACAAATTGAAGGATCTGTTCCACCATCTCCGTCAATCTTTCGCCTTCCTGACGGACCAGCCGGCCGTATTGCATCACCTGCTCAGGAGAATCGGTAACTATACCTGCGGCCAGGTTATCACCTGCGGCCCGAATCACCGCCAGAGGGGTACGGAGTTCGTGGGACACTCCGGCGACAAAATCCATCTGCAGTTTGGCCAGTTTTTGTGCCCGCTGGGTGGAGACCAGAATCATCGTCATGCTGGATCCCAACAGCAGCAGGATACCGAAACCGATCGCCAGATTGCGGCGACGCTGATTTTGAACCACTTCCTTCAAGGTCCCCTCTCGATGCCGGGCAAAGAAGAGCCAATGGTTTTCCTCCGGTTGGTGCGTAACAAGGATCGGGATGCGGCTGCGGTAGGGAGGTCGTCGCCGTAGAATATCACTCGGAGGCTGTAGCTCCAGTGGCGGCCGGAAGCCCGTGTCGGCCGCCTGGCCATCACGATCCCGGCGTTCTCCGGCGTGCCGATGGAATTCAGGATTGCTTTGCCTGCCGTCCGGCCTTGGCCTTTCTTCGTTCGGCTGATGCAAATCGGGATTTGCCGGGCGAACCTCCCGTCTTGCCTCCGGCGGACCTCCTACTGGTCCTATCCGGGGGAAAAGCTCTATCATGGACGGGAAAAGGCTGGTCGTAATGTCTGCCTTGGAAAAAAGGTCCTGTGGCAGGGAAGGATCCGATCGGTATAAGACGTTGCCGGGATCGGAACTGTCCCGAATAGCGATATGGTATAGAAATCCCTGTTGGTCGGTAAAACACTTCTGGGCGATGTCCGGGATGATCTCTTTTTGCAGAACTTCCCGGTTCAATTCCAAAATCAGATAATCGACAGGAGAAGGTTTTGCTCCCGATGGTCTGTCCCCCGTTTCCCGGGATTCGAGGGCATGAACCAGAAGAGGTACGTCTTCCATCAGCTTCCAGACATTGGCTTGAAATTCCTCCGGCGGGCGATTTCCGGTTGAAAAGTAACGATGACCGGGCAACTTCTCCATGTGACTTGGCCAGGAAACGGGTTCAAATGCGTTGGCCTGCCAGTGTAAGCGTAAGAGCTGCGGGGTTGGTTGCGCCTTCCGGTTCCATATATAAATGTTCTCGATCAGCCGGGTGTTGGTGGTGTTCCAGAGCCAGTTTTCGTACTTCGTCGCATACTGCATCCAACCCTTGTCCGCAAAATCGTTGGGGTTGTCCTGAAAGGCAGTACAGATACGCTGTAAATCCATATGGAACTCCCGTTGGAACTGGTAGACGGCCATGCGCAAACCGGTTTGCATACGCTCTCCTTCCGCCTCGCTGACTCGGCCGCTCCAGCGGTATTGCAGTACGGCCAGAACGATCAGAATAAGAAGGAGAACGGCAATGATTGCCAGCGAACGCCAGGAATATCTGCCCTTCCTTTTCATAGCAACAATATATCCGGTAACGGAGGATGCGCACAGGGATACGACGAAGAATCCTGGGGATGGGTTCAATCGATGTTTCTTGACATTCCTTTCGATCTCCATTTACAATCGGCTGGTTGGGTACGGCCAGAAACGCTGCCGGGTAATTCGGGTGCTCCATCGTCGGACCAGAGAGCTACCGCACATCATCAAGGTATATGTTGGAGATCATTTTAACTATCATGGCCGGTCTGGGGATCTTCCTGGCCGGTGTCAGGCTGGTTACCGATCACGTAAATAAACTGACCGGTCGCAAGCTGCGCAAGATCGTCGGCAAGGTGACCGAGAGCCCGTTTCTGACTGCTTTCTGGGGAGGCAGTTTCGGGGCCGTGGCCCTCAGTACTTCCGCCATCACCTTTACTACCATCAGCTTCCTCTCCACCGGATTGCTTACCTTGCGACGGGCCATCCCGCTGGTCGCCTGGGCCAATCCGGGATCCTGTCTATTGTTTGTTGTCGCCTTTCTAAATATCAAACTTTTCATCCTGTTTCTTATAGGCTTCGCCGGCATTTCCTTTTCCATGGAGAAGCCCCGGCGCTATCTGCCGTTGATTACCGCTCTGTTCGGTCTCGGGTTGATCTTTTACGGGGTCGATCTGATGTCTCAGGGGGCCTCGCCGTTAAAGGAGATGGAATGGTTCCAATCGGTGATCATGGGTGCCCGGGATTCCTATCTTTTCCTGTTTGCCGTTTCCGCGATTTTGGCCGCAGCGCTGCAATCGACGGACGGATTTCTGATCGTGATCCTCACCATGGTCAAGGTGGGATTGCTGGACATCAATCAGACCATCGTGATTCTGTACGCCATTACCATGGGCGACAGCATTCTCAATTGGGTGATCTCCTACGGTTTGAAGGGTGTGGCCAAGCAGCTGGCCATGTTTCAGGTTTTATTCAATGTGATCGGCGTTCTCATTTTTCTGCCCCTGTTTTTCCTGGAAATCAATACCCAGATACCGCTGGTAAAATCCTGGTTTACCTCCAATCCCTTGCGTGTGGAGCAGCAGATGGCCTATCTGCTTTTGTTCTACAACGTCGTCGTTGCCCTCCTCCTCTCGCTCTTCTCCGCTCCCATCCAGAAACTACTGGAGCGGCACTGGCCGCAAACCAAGGAGGAAGACGATTCCTCCCTGCGTTTTCTGGATGAGAACACGATGAAGGATCCGGCCGTTGCCGTAATCATGGTCGACAAGGAACAGGGGAGGCTGGTCCAGCGCCTGCCTGCCTTTATCGAATTTCTGCGTGGACGATGGGAGGGAAGAGGAGACTCGGGCGAACTGGACATCCAGTATCAATCCTATATCAACCTGTCCAAAAAGATCGAATTCGCTACCAGCGAGCTGATGGACAAGGGACTCGACAAGGAAAACAATCAGAAACTGGTACATGCCATCAACCGGCAAAACCTGCTTCTATCCCTGGGTGAAAATCTCTATCAGTTGATCGGCAGTTTGAACCGGTCCCAGTGGTCGGCCGATATGGATACCTTGATCCACAACATCGTGGAAGCCTCCGATACCATCTTGCTGTCGGCCGGCGACGCCTTCGGATCGGGATCCGATGAGGATCTGCAGATGTTGCTGGTCATTACATCCGACAAAGGGGACGTCATGGACAATATGCGACTCAAGTATCTCTCCATTCAGGAGAAGATCAACGCCGACGAAAAACATGTCCTTCTGTTCATTACCGAACAGTTTGAACGAATGGTCTGGTTGATACGAAAACTGGCCTTGCTCTTGGAAAACAAGGCGGATAATTCAACCGTCTGAAGGGGGCGGACTTATGCTGCGCAAGCTGAAGATCAAATATAAGATCCTAATCCTGGTTTTCATCATCACCTCGGCGAGCGTGGGTGTCTACACCACCTACAGCTACAAGTTTTCCCGCGAAGCGGAGATGAAGCAGATCGACAGCCTTTTGCTGGCGATAGGCAACGGTACCAATAATCTGGTAGGGGAAGAGTATCACGAGCGAATCACCGATGCCTCTTCTTTGACCCAGGAAGAGTACGCGGTTTACGCCCACAAGCTGACGGATTACGCCCATCGGGTCAACGCCAAATACGTTTACTCCTATGTCGAATACCGGGGAGAGATGCATTTTACCTCTTCCAGTCTGAACGAGGACGATATCAAGAACAACAAGGTCGATCCCTTCTTTTTCCGTTATAACGACAGTGAAGATCCCCTGCTGGTGCAGAACCAGTATTATGTTCCCTTCCGCACCGGCCAGCCCCACTATGCGGAATACCGGGATTTCTATGGCCCGGTACGATCGATATTCATTCCTTTCCGAACTAAAAGCGGTAAAGCTTACATCGTGGCCGTCGATTACTCCATCGGTTATGTCGAGACCCGTCTGAACAACGTACGGAATTTTTTCATCCTGATTGGAGTGGCCATCTTTCTGGGTGCCATCCTGGTCGCCTACCTCCTGATCGTCAAACTGTCGGAGCCGATCAATAAACTGGCGGAAACCACGCATGAACTGGTTACCAATGATTTTTCCCTGTCCGATCAGACCCAGAATTACCTGGTGAAGTTCTCCACCGATTTTAAGGATGAGGTCGGAGAGTTGTCCGGGGCCTTTTTAACCATGCAGCGTTCCCTGCAGAAATACCTGAAGGAACTGCAGGAGACGACGGCCATCAAGGAGCGTATCGAAAGCGAGATCCAGATTGCCAGCCAGATTCAGCTGAACATGGTCCCCCGCGAGTTTCCTCCCTTTCCCGATAAGAAGGAATTCGATATCTTCGCCACCATGAAGCCGGCCAAGATGGTGGGTGGAGATCTCTACAATTACTTCTTCATCGACGACCGACATCTCTGTTTTACCATCGGGGACGTCTCGGGGAAAGGCGTGCCGGCGGCCCTCTTTATGGCCATCACCAACACCCTGCTGAAGGCCCTGTCTCAAGGCTCGCTGTCCCCTTCCCTGATCATGGAAAACATCAATCGGGAACTCTGTCGGGAAAACGATCAGAGCATGTTCGTCACCCTGTTGCTCGGCATTCTGGATATACGGACCGGAGAGATTCAGTTTGCCAATGCCGGCCATAATCCGCCGATCCTCATGCGCGATAAGGTATGGCCGGAATACCTGAAGCTGAAGCCGGGCATTGCCGCCGGCGTCTTCGAGGAAGCCGTATATCAGACCGAGACCCTGACGCTGGGGAGTAACGATTCCCTTCTGTTGTATACCGACGGAGTTACCGAGGCCATGGATGTTCGGGGCGTTCTCTACAATGAGCAAAGGTTGAAAGAACTGGTGGAAGGGGTCGGTGCCGGAAACACGGTCGGCCTGGTACAGGCCATCATGGAGGACCTCACCCGCTACTCGACCGGAGCGGAACAATCGGACGATATCACCATCCTGAACCTGAGATATAACCGGCCCTGCTAGAGCGCCGGCTTAGGCGATAGGGTCCTTGCCGCTAATAAGCGGAACCGCGTTCCAGAAATTGAGAGTCGAGTTTTTGGGGGTGAAAGAAGTCGGCGGTGAAGGCGATGGCTTTTTCCTTGTCGAAAATCCGGCAGCAGTAGATATCGATGCTGATAAAATCGCGCGGGGATAGGGTGTGTATGACCACCGAACTTTCGATCAACGGCACCCAGCCCGACAGTCCGGCCTTGTCGGGAAACCGCCGGTCATCGCTCCGGAAAAGGAAGGGAGGTGACTGTTTCTCCAATCCCAGGTAGGGTACGATCTCGTCCAGGAAGCGGTAACATAGATCGAGGTCGTCGCATACCCCTTTCTTAACCTCATACAGATCCAATAATAGTTCGTAACCGAAAGCCATAACCCTCTCTATATATCCGTGGGAAAAGCCACCATCCGACACTACGATTTCACACCTTCGTCAGGATTCTTTGCCTTCCCCCCAAGTGCCATCTGAATTTTAACACGTCTATCCCAGATCGGCCAAAACGGAAAAAAGTGTAATCTTTTTTATGTCGGTCGTTTTTCCCTGTCCTTCTGGAAATTCATCGCGGATTATGATAAAAGCTAACGCCTCCCCAAAATCCGGTAGAGAGGATAGAGGTTTTTCGACAACCCGTTTGGATATAACGATTTCCCCAGGAGGAGTGATGGCAAACGCAAAAAATATGGAGATCCCGATCCCCCGCGAACCGGCGGATCGCTGGACGGTTCAGGATTCCGCCGATCTGTATGACGTAAGCAGTTGGGGAAAAGGATATTTTTCCATCGCCGAGAATGGAAATCTGCTCGTTCATCCGACCAAAGATCCGTTCCGCTCCATCGATCTGAAACAGGTCATGGATACCCTTCTTTTACGCGGTATTCCTGCCCCGGTGCTGGTCCGGTTTTCCGGAATTCTGAAGCACAGGCTGGAAGAAATCGCCCATGCCTTTCAGAATGCCATCCAGGAAAACGGGTACCAGGGAGAGTACCGATGCGTTTTCCCCATCAAGGTCAACCAGCAAAAACAGGTCGTGGATGAGGTGCTGCGTTTCGGCCGGCCTTTCCATTTCGGACTGGAGGCCGGTTCCAAACCGGAACTGCTGGCGGTCCTGGCCATCACCGACAATGAAACCCCTATCATCTGCAATGGTTTCAAGGACCAGGAATTCATCGACATGGTCCTCTATGCCAAGAAAATCGGACGGAACATCATTCCAGTGGTAGAGCGATTCAAAGAACTGGAGATGATCATTGCTACCTCCGCCCGCCTGAAGGTGAAACCGGCCATCGGGCTGCGGGTGAAACTGGCCAGCCGGGGGGCCGGTCGCTGGAAGTCATCCGGCGGATACCGCTCCAAGTTCGGATGTACGGTGGATGAGGCCCTTCGCACCGTATCGCTGTTGAAAGAGCATGGGATGGAAGACAGCTTCCAGTTGATCCATTTCCACCTGGGCAGCCAGATTACCAATATACGCCGCATCAAGACGGGAGTCACGGAGGCCGCGCGGGTTTACGCCGAACTGGTCAAGGCCGGGGCCGGATTACGTTATCTGGATGTGGGCGGCGGTCTGGGGGTCGACTATGACGGGTCGCAGACGGATTTCGAATCCAGCGTGAATTACACCCTGGAGGAGTACGCCAGCGACGTGATTTATCACGTACGCAACGTTTGCGACGAGGCCAAGGTCGCCCATCCGACCATCTTTTCCGAAAGCGGACGGGCCATTGCCGCCCATCACAGCGTACTGGTGTTCAATGTCCTGGGAATCAGCAGCCTGGGGGCAAGCGAAGTGTCGCCGGAGGTAACGGAAGAGGATGAACAGCCGCTCCACGACCTGAACGACACCTTCCGGGGGCTCAGTTCCAAGAATTTGCTGGAAAGTTACCACGATGCCAATGAGGCCCTGGACCAGGCGCTGAACCTCTTCAGCCTAGGATACCTGACCCTGGAACAGCGCTGCCGGGCGGAACATCTTTTCTTTTCCATCTGCCGCCGTATCCATCGCATGGCGGGAGAATTGACTTATTTTCCCGAAGAACTGGAAGTCCTGGAATCCATTCTGGCCGACACCTATTACTGTAATTTTTCCCTCTTTCAGAGCATTCCCGACAGCTGGGCCATCAATCAGCTGTTTCCCATCATGCCGATTCATCGCTTGGGGGAAAAACCTCTGCGGCAGGCGGTCCTGGGTGACGTTTCCTGCGATTCGGACGGGAAGATCGATCAGTTCATCGACCGGCGGGATGTCAAGCGGACCATTCGCCTGCACTCTTTGAACGACGATTACTATCACATGGGGATTTTCCTGGTAGGTGCCTATCAGGAGATACTAGGCGATCTGCACAACCTGTTCGGAGACACCAACGCCGTTCACGTAAACCTGGATGCCAACGGGGAGGTGGTGGTGGAGGCAGTCATCAAAGGGGATACCGTCGAGGAGGTGCTGCATTATGTTCAGTTCAATGCCGAGAGCCTGATCAACCGTTTTCGCAAAGATGCCGAAGCGGCCATGCGGGAAGGGAAGATATGCATGGAGGAGTTGGGCAGGCTCGTGAAATTTTATGAAGAAGGACTGCGCGGATACACCTACCTGGAAGATGAGGAATAAAGCGGACCGACCAAGACCATAGGGCGGCCGGCGTTCCGCCGGTAACTCAATTTTTCGAATCAGCATGGAGGAATCGCTGTTATGAAAGCGGGAATCATATACGAAGATCGGCAAATACGTATCGGCGACGCCCCGGAGCCCAAGATCCGTCCCGAAGAAGTTCTCATCGAATCGGGCTTTGCCGGTATCTGCGGTACGGATGTTCACATCTACCGCGGTGAGTTTCATGGGCGTGTTGCCTTTCCGGCCATCCTGGGACATGAATTCGGCGGCATCGTCCGGGAAATAGGGAAGGACGTCCACGGCTATCGCCCCGGCGACCGGGTGGTCGTCGATCCGGTGATCTCCTGTCACCAGTGTCCGGCCTGCCGCACCGGGCATATTAACGCCTGCCGCACCCTGAAACTTCTGGGGGTCGACCTGAACGGAGGCCTCGGACAGTATGTGGCTGCGCCGGCGAGTCATCTTTATCCGCTGCCGGAAAACCTGCCCATGGAGCATGTGCCTATGGTGGAGATGTATGGGCTCGGACACCATATTCTCAGTCGGGGCCAATTTCAGCCGGGGGAAACCGTCGTCATTCTTGGTGCCGGAAAGCTGGGCCTCTCCGTGCTCGATGTCCTGTGCCATAGCGTGAATCCGGGATTGACCCTGATCACGGACCGTCTGCCGTTCCGTCTGCAAACGGCCCGCAAGCTCGGTGCGGATTACGCCATCGACATCGAGCAGGAAGATCCTCTGGATCGCGTTCTGGACGTTACGGGGGGTATAGGAGCCGATTGTGTCATCGAATGTATCGGACACTATCACGAGATCGAGGGACGGGAAGCGCCGTTGCAGCAGGCCGTCCGAATGATCCGCACCGGCGGACGAATCGTGACCTGCGGTTTGGGGGAACAACTGACTCCGGTCCATTTCAAGACACTGGTGATCAAGGAGGCGGAACTGATCGCTTCCCGTGTCACCCGTGGCGAATTTCCCCGGGCACTGCGGCAGATGTCCAAGGGACTGCTGCATCCCGAGTTGCTGATTACCGAAAAGGCCCCTCTCGGAGAAGTGACGGCGGCCTTTGCCAAGGTCGATCGGGACGATCCGGAAACAATCAAGGTTGTTCTGGATGTTCAGGCGTTCGGAACCTCCTGTAAATGACGGAATCGCCGACAGACTGCTTTCCCATTTCTGCATCTATGAACGATTTATGCCGGAAATCCTGCCGTACAGACCGGGCGGCTTACTGGCTTCCCCCCTGGGAAACCTTTGAGAAGCCGGCCCCGGCGAATTGGCCCGCCGGTTATCGCTCGACCTGGATGGAAGTGGATCTGAAGGCCCTGGATCACAATCTGAAGGTTCTTCGTTCCCGCCTGCCTGCCGGCTGTGCCGTGGCCGCGGTGGTGAAGGACAATGCCTACGGGCACGGCCTTGTTCCGGTTGCCCGTTTTTTGCAATCCCGGGTGGAATGGCTGGCGGTAGCCATCCTGGAAGAGGCTCTGTTGTTGCGCCAGGCGGGAATCCAATGTCCTATTCTGGTGCTGAATGGAGTATGGCAGGGGCAGGAAGAAGAATTTTTGCATGGCGATATTATTCCTGCGTTATCTGATCTGTCCGCCATGGAGGCTTTGCAAAAGATCGCGCAAACGAGAGGACAATCGATTACCTTTCATCTGAAATTGGATAGCGGCATGCAGCGCTGGGGATTGGCGCATGGGGATCTTGATTCCTTCCTGGTAAAACGAAAATCCTGGCCTCACCTGCGCTGCCGTGGGCTTATGACTCATCTCGCCTGTGCCGAAGAGACCGATCCTGCTTTCACCCAAAATCAACTGGCATCCTTCCGGAGTGTCCTGAATCGTATGCAAAAGGAAGGGATGTGCCTCGACTGGATTCATGCGGCCAACAGTGCAGGCATCCTGTATCATCCGGGATCCCATTTCAATCTGGTCCGGCCGGGAATCTCGCTCTATGGTTACGATCCGCGCAGTGAAGAGGATGGAATTCGAAACGATCTGCAGCCGGTCCTGGCCTGGAAGAGCCGGATAGCTCTGGTGCGCCATGTCGATGCCGGGAGTTCCATAGGTTATGGAGCGACTTTCCGTTTCCCCCGGGCAACCAGAGTGGCCGTAGTTCCGGTTGGCTATGGCGACGGATTTTCCCGGCTCTTCTCCAACCGCGGTCAGATTTCCATCGCCGGACAGCTGGTCCCGATTGTGGGTCGGGTCAGTATGGATGCAATCACCGTCGATATAGGTTCTATCCCTGAAGCGACGGTCGATACGGAGGTCCTTTTATTGGGAAAAGAAAACGGTTCGGCCCTGAGCGCCGATCGACTGGCCGGCCAGATCGGCTCCATCTCCTATGAAGTGCTGACTTCCCTGAGTTCTCGAATCGGCCGTCTTTATCTGCTATAATCGGATCTATTACCCCCGGTTGTGGACGGCAGTCTGGGACTTCAGGTCGCTGGGTCATGGAAAGAATTACTGGTAATCGACGCATGTACTCCTTCCGCACGCCTGGCCTATGGGCCATGGCCATCCTGCAGACGATGGTCCTGGCAATGGTCTTTCTTCCCCGGATGTCCGCCCAGGCGCAGGACGTGCGGCATGTTCTGATGCTCAATTCCTATCATGCCAATTACGAATGGACGGAGGAGCTGATTCGTTCCGTCCGTTCCACACTGCGAAATAAATACGATCTGGAAATATGGGTCGAGTTCATGGATACGAAACGGTATTCCGGCGCGGACTACTTCCAGCAACTCGCCAGGCTGTACCGGTTCAAGTACCAACAGAAGAGGATCGACCTCATCCTCTCCACCGACGATCCAGCGCTGCAGTTTTTACTGCAGTATCGCGAGGAGTTGTTCGGGGCGGTGCCGGTTGTTTTTTGCGGTGTTAATGATGTGGAGTTAGCCAAGAGGGCGCCTCCACAGTTTTATACCGGAGTGATCGAGGTTTTCGATTCCAGGGCCATTCTGGACTTGGTGACGCGTCTTCATCCCAAGGCGTCGCGCATCTACATCGTCACCGACAACAGCCCTACCTCACTATCCCTGTATCAGGATCTGATTCTGGAAAAAGACCGGTATAAAGATCGTGAATTCGTTTTACTGGATGGCCGCCTCCTCAGTCTGCAGGAGATACTGGATTCCTTGCGCAGCGCTCCTCCGGGAGGAGTAGTGATCACCACCTCCTTCACTCGGGAAAAAGGCGGGAATTACATACCGCGGGAGCAGGCCCACGAGATCCTGGCCAGTCGATCGCCCTTTCCGGTCTATGGACCCTCCATCAGCAATCTCGGGCAGGGAATCATCGGCGGCACCGAGAACGGCGGACGTTATCATGGAGTGCTGGCCGGCAATTTGGCCATCAGGGTACTCGACGGCAACCGGCCTGGATCGATACCTTGGGAATACGACCGGTTGATGCGGTTTGTCATCGACGAACAGGCTCTCCTGAAATGGGGCCTCTCCCCGGATACGCTTCCGGCCAATTGCATTCTGCTCAATCACCGTCCTTCTTTTTTCGAAACGAATCGATCGATCATCCTCTGGGGCGGGTTCTTTATCCTGTTGCAGACGGTCATCATCTTTTTCCTGGTTTTCAATATCACCCAACGCAGGCGAGCCAGGGCCGAGCTTCTGCAGAAAGCCCAGGAACTGACTCAGGTCAACAGCGATCTGGAACATGCCAACCAATCCTTACAGCAGGAAGCGGAACACCACCGGTATACCTCCACGGTTTTGCTGGAGACACAGAGGAAATTGACCATGGCGGTCGATGCCGCCCGCATCGGTATTTGGGACTATGATCCGGTCTCGGAAGAATTTCACCTGGATCAAAATTTCCACTCCATGCTCGGATACCGTCCAAAGGATTCGGTTCCCTGGAAGGAACTGTTCCATAAAGAAGACCTGCCTTCCTTGATCGAGGCTTTTCATGTTCTTTACCGGGATAACGATCCCTGGCAGCTTCCGGAATGCCGTCTGCTGCATGGCGACGGGTCCGTCCGCTGGGTATTCCTGCAGGGCGCTCGGGTAAAACAGAATGGTACCCCGACGCCTCGCCTGATGGGGACCATTCTGGACATAACCGATCGCAAGCGATGGGAAGAGCGGTCGCAACAGGCGGAAAAGATGCAGAGCATCGGACGTCTGGCCGGCGGTATAGCCCATGATTTCAATAATCTGCTGACGGTGATCAGCGGATATAGCGGATTGGTTCTGCAAACGATGAAGGAAAACGATCCGTTATGGGAGGCGATGGTCGGCATCCGAAGCGCCGGTGAGAAGGCAAGCGCTCTCACCCAGCAACTGCTGGCTTTCAGCCGCAAGCAGGACGTTCGTCCGGTGATACTCGAATGGAATACGGTAATCCGGAATATCGAAAAAATTCTGCATCGTCTCCTCGGAGAGGATATCGAGCTGGTTCTCCTTCTGGATACGGATCCCGGACATGTAAAAATGGATCCCAGCCAGATGGAACAAATTTTGATCAATCTGGCTGTCAACGCCCGGGATGCCATGCCGTCGGGAGGGCGATTGACTCTGGAGACATCCCATGTGACTTGGAAGGAGGGCCGTGCGGACGATTATTTGGATCTGAAACCGGGAGACTATGCCCTGTTGACGGTCGCCGATACCGGAATGGGGATGGATGAAGAGACGCAAAAACGCCTATTCGAGCCCTTCTATACCACCAAGGAAGAGGGATGTGGGACCGGTCTCGGACTGGCCACCGTTTATGGCATTGTCACTCAGAACGGCGGAAGTATCGTGGTGCACAGCGAATCGGGAAAGGGATCGGCTTTCCATGTCTATCTGCCGCAGACCGAGGAAGCCCTGACCGCTTCCATGCCTGACAGAACCTGGAACTTGAGCCCTTCCGGATCCGAAACTATTCTGGTCGTGGAGGATCAGGAGAATGTTCGTAAACTGACCCGCGAGATTCTTTCCTTGGGCGGATATAAGATACTGGAAGCGGCTTCCGCCGAAGAGGCGTTGAAGCTGAGTGACCGGTATGCGGAGAAGATACACCTCCTGCTGACCGATGTGGTCCTGCCGGGGATGAGCGGCAAGGAACTGGCCGACATCCTGGAATCCAGGCGATCGACCCTTAAAGTGCTGTTCATGTCGGGATATTCTCAGAGCGTGTTCAGCCGACGGGGGATCCGGCTGGAGGAGGGAGGTTACCTGCAGAAGCCTTTTACCCCGGAACTCCTGACCGGTGCCGTCAGGAACGCCCTGGATTCCAACAATCAGGCTTGAGCGCAACCGAAGAAAAAGCTTGCTCAAGAATGACTAAGCCGCAAAAAATGCCGGGAGCGCCGGCATCCTGCCGGCAAAATCTTTCGAATCAATACGGAATAAACACAGAAGAACGAAAAATCGACTTTTTGCGGCTTCATCAGGAATGACGACGTCGGAAAAAAATTTATTTTCAGGCGTTTCTTAACTGACTCCAAATCTTTAGAGTAGGGGCACGGCGTGCCGTGCCCTGGCGACCGTAGGATGAGGGCTCTCTTTGGGCACGGCACGCCGTGCCCCTACAAAAGCAGATTCAATTTTCTATGACATGATTTTTTGCGATGCCATCAAGAATACTTCGGTAAAGTGAAATGGAACGAGGCCCCGTCTTGCACCTGGGTGTCGATCCAGACCTTGCCGCCCTGGGCCTGCACCAGGTTCTTGACGATGGAGAGTCCCAGTCCCGTACCTCCCTGATCGCGGGAACGGGCCTGATCCAGACGAAAGAAACGTTCGAATACTCGTTCGGCGGCTTCTGCGGGAATGCCGGGGCCATTGTTCCGGACCCAGACTTCCACCATTTGCGGCCCGGCCGAACGGGCGCCGATTTCCACCCGGCTCTGCGGGTTACTATATTTGATGGCATTATCCACCAGATTGAAGAGAATCTGCTGCAGCCTTCGCCCATCGGCCCGAACGTAGATATCGGGAGCGATCTGGTTACATAATTCTATTTCGCGCTTTGAGGCCCTTGGCTGTAGATCGCCAATCACCCGCTGCACGGATGCGAGGAGCTCTTCCCGCTGCAGGTGCAGGGAGATATGCCCGGAGTCGAGTTGAGAGAGAATGAGCAGATCTTCGATCAGATGGGTAAGGCGATCGGTATGTTTTCCAATGATCTCCAGGAAACGGTGCCGCGAGGTGCTATCGTGATCAGGGAGATTTTGCAGCGTTTCCAGGCTTCCCTGAATGATATGCAGGGGAGTGCGCAGTTCGTGGCTGACATTGGCAACGAATTCCTGCCGGATCTTTTCCAGGCGTTTGAGTTGGGTCAGATCATGAAAGACGACGATGGTACCTTGCGCCGTCCCTTCCTGGCTTCGTATGGCGGATGACTGCACCCGCAGGATTCGATGAGGCAGGGATTCCAGCAACTCATATTTCTTTTCCGTTGCTTCGGCGGAAGCTGCGGTCTTCTGGATCAGATCCTGAAGCTCGTGACTGCGGAAAACCTCCATCAGGGAGAGTCCGTCGATCTTTTCTTTCAGGCCGAACCATTGCGACAGGGTTTGATTCACCAGTACTATGCGTTGCTGCAAATCAAGGATGAGCACACCTTCCATCATGCTGTCGAAGAGTGCTTCCTGCCGGGCGTGGGCATCATCCAGGGCTCGCTGGAGTTCCGATCGCAGGTGGTTGATTTGTGTTTGTCTTTGAGCAGATTCCCACTGCAGCCGGTTTCCTCTTTTTCTATAATAAAAGACGAGGGCTGCAAGAAGGGGTACCAGAAGGAATAGAAAATGGGACCACATGGCATGGAATCAATCGTCGATGAAACGATAGCCCACATGGCGCACCGTTTCCAGGTAGGAGGCGGCTTTGCCGAGCTTTTCCCTGAGGCGGCGCATATGAGTGTCGACCGTACGTGTGTCGACATCCGAGAGGTAGCCCCATACTTCCTGCAACAATCGATCGCGGGTCTGCACCCGTCCCCGATTGCGTATCAACATGGACAGGAGCTTGAATTCCGTTGCCGTCAGTTCGACCGCAACTCCATCCACAGTCACCCGGTGCCTGGATAAATCCACAAGAAGTGCCTGGTATCGATAACTGGAAGGGGATTCTTCGGCTGCAGGGGAGCGCTGCAGCAGTTTCTTGATACGAAGTACCAGCTCCCGGGGGCTGAAAGGTTTGACGACATAGTCATCGGCACCGATTTCCAAACCGAGGACGCGGTCGATTTCTCCAGCCCTGGCGGTCAGCATGAGAACGGGGATGTTTTCAGTGGTCGGGTCGCGCCGGAGACATTTGCAGACTTCCAGCCCGTCCATTTCCGGGAGCATCAGGTCGAGAACAATCAAATCCGGTTTGAGCCGCCGGGCTTTCTGCAGTGCGTCCTTTCCATTCTCCGAGGCGGTCACCTCGAATCCCGCGCCGTTCAGGTGAAACCGGAGAATTTCAATGACGTCCGGTTCGTCATCGACAATAAGTATGGTTGGTTTCATAGCGTGAGAGGATATGTGTTGGTTCTTCTCCCGTCATTTCCATTCCCGTGGAACATGCCGTATGTCTTTCCCTTCATAAAGAAAAACAGTTTCTTCGGCGATATTGGTGGCATGGTCGGCGATCCGTTCCAGGCTTTTGGCGACAATCATCAGATGCAGACAGTGACTGATCATGTGAGGCGTCTTGACCATGATGTCCGCCAGTTCGCTTTGAATGCGTTTGTTCAGATTGTCGATTTCGGTATCCTTCAATATGGTGGTCCGCGCCAGAGAAGTATCCGCCTGAACAAAAGCGTCCAAGGAAGAATGGAGGGTCCCGATGACGATCGAAGACAATCTCGGGATATCCATCAAGCCGGTGGAAGGAGTGTCCATGTGGCTGATGGCCATGGCACGTTTGGCGATTTTTACCGCTTCGTCTCCGACCCGTTCCAGGTTTTGGTTGATTTTCATGGCCACGGTGATCAGGCGGAGATCGGAAGAGATCGGAGCTTTCAAGGCCAGCAAACTGATGCACAGTTCATCCAGATCGATTTCGAACTGATCTAGAGTGGTATCGGCGTCTTTGACCTGAAGCGCCAGCTCGGCATCCCTTTGTTCGAGGGCTTTCATGGCCTGCACTACGGCCGTTTCGGCAAAGCTGGCCATGGTGAGCAGCTTTTCCTTCAATTCCACCAGATCCTGGTCAAAATGTCTTTGCATAACTTATCCTCGTATGATGATCTTTCGCCCCCAGGATACTGCAGCCATGTTACATTTCCGTGACGGCCGGGTGACGATATGGAAACATTCCTCTTTCGTAACACGATTGTAACATTCGCGTAACTCCCATGCCACATGAGTTATGGATAATACATGCGTCTGACAGGAAAGGAAAAGGATCAAGGATATGAAAAGGAATAAACGGTTGTCGCGTTGGATGACAGGCGGACTGATCTGCCTCGGTTTAGGATTATGCCTCGCCGGATGTGGAAGAGGGGAGAAGAACGATGAGGCCCCGGTTTCCGGCAAAAAGGTCATACAGAATACCGGTTCGGATACCATGGTGAATGTGGCCCAGGCCTGGGCGGAGGAATACGCCAAGGTCGATCCGTCGGTTTCGGTGGAGGTGTCCGGGGGCGGTTCCGGGACCGGGATTGCCGCCCTGATCAGCGGAACGGTGGACATAGCCAATTGCAGCCGCAAGATGGAACCGGAAGAAATAGAGAAGGCCCGGCAGAATTCCCACAAGGAGATGAAGGAGTATCTGGTCGGCTATGACGCTCTGGCTATCTATGTGCATAAGAGCAATCCGCTGGAAGAGATCACCATCGATCAGCTGGCGCAGATCTACGGCGAGAAAGGGACTTACACCCGATGGTCGGATCTGGGAGTGAAGATACCGGAGTCATCGGCCAATGAGATCATCCGCATCAGCCGTCAATCCAATTCGGGAACCTATGCCTACTTTCGCGAGGCCATTCTCGGCAAGGGAATGGATTTCAAGCTGGGATCGCGCGACATGCACGGGTCGAAGGATGTGGTGGAGCTGGTTTCCCACACGCCGGGGGCCATCGGCTACAGCGGCATGGGTTACGCCACCGCCGAGGTGAAGAAGCTTCGTGTTGCCAAAAAAGCCGGAGAGCAGGCATTCGATTCCAATGCGGAAAATACATTGAACGGCTCGTACCCGATTTCTCGTCCCCTGCTGATGTACTCCATCGGAGACCCTGCTCCCTGGGTACAGAAATATCTGGATTGGCTGCATTCCGATGCCGGTCAAGCGATTCTCACGCAATGCGGCTATGTCGCTCTGCCGAAAAAACCATAATTCCTTTTCTCGGACACACCCATGAAAACTCGCAGCAAGAAGGCGATCGCCTTCGAGGGGCTGATCGAAATACTGATACGGATATGTGGTATCAGTGCCGTCGTATTTGTCTTCGGCATCTTCTTTTTCGTTTTCCGGGAAGGTTCCTCTCTCTTCTTCCGGCTCGATTTCAAGCAGTTTTTTACCAGTGTGGAATGGTATCCCACATCGCAAAGCAACGTGCGCTATGGTGTCCTGGCCCTGCTCGCCGGGACTTTCAGTGTTACGGCCCTGGCCATGGCCATCGCCGTCCCGTTCGGTTTGGGCGCGGCGATCTATATCTCCGAATTCTGCGACCGGCGGGGCAAGGAAACGCTCAAGGTGATCATCGAGCTGCTGGCGGCCATCCCCTCCGTAGTCTGGGGATTCATCGGCCTGACGGTCATGAATCCGTTGATCATCAAGCTTTGTAACGCCCCCATCGGTCTCAATGTGTTGAACGGTGGGATCATATTGGCGCTGATGAGCGTTCCGATCATCGTCTCCATCGCTGAGGATTCGCTGAAGGCCGTACCTGACACTTACCGGGAAGCGGCCCTGGCTCTAGGGGCCACACGGTGGCAGACCATATACCGGGTCCTGCTCCCGGCTGCCAGACACGGTCTTTTGGCCGCCGTTCTCCTGGGTGTCGGCCGCGCCGTAGGAGAAACCATGGCCGTGCTGATGGCCACCGGTCATTCAGTCCACATCCCCACCAGCGTGCTGGATTCGGTCCGGACCCTGACGGCCACCATCGCCGCCGAACTGGGAGAGGCTCCGGTTCACTCCGATCATTACCGGGTGCTGTTCGTCATCGGTATTCTCCTTTTTGCCATCACCTTCCTAGTCAACCTGACCGCCGATCTGGTGGTGAAAGGGATTCGCAACAAATGAAACCTGAAACCGAACAGCCGACGGCAATAGCATCCATCGGGGAATCCTCCCCTCCGGCGGCGGATGCCGGCCGTTTCACCGAGACCCGGCATTCCCGGCGGAAAAGGAACAGCGAGACGGCAGCCAAAGCCGTTTTTCTCCTCATGACCCTGCTGATGGTCGCTCCTCTGTTGCTGATCGTCGGTTATCTTATTTATCAGGCGGCACCTATCCTCTCTGTGGATTTTCTGTTGAGCAATCCGCGCAGCGGAATGCGCTCCGGCGGAATCTGGTCTCCTCTGCTGGGAACGATCTACCTGGTATTTCTCTCCCTGGTGGTGGCCACTCCGATCGGAGTGATGGCCGCCGTCTATCTCAACGAATACGCCCGCGACAACTGGTTGACGAGACTGATTCACCTGGCCGTGGTCAATCTCTCCGGCGTACCCAGCATCGTTCATGCCCTTTTCGGTTTGGGGGCCTTCGTCATGTTCGCCGGCATGGGCCGTTCCATACTGGCCGCCTCCCTGACCTTGGCGATCATGACTTTACCGGTGATCATCGCCGGGACCAAGGAGGCTTTGGCCTCCGTCCCTCAATCCTTTCGCGAGGCCTGCTGGTGCGTAGGGGCCACGCGCTGGCAGACGATTCGGGCCGTGGTGCTGCCGAATGCCGTCAGCGGTATTCTGACCGGCATCATCCTGCAGGTGTCCCGTGCCGCCGGAGAGACGGCGCCAATCATGTTTACCGGTGCGGTCTTCTTTAAAGTCATTCAGGAAGGAGACCTTCTGGCTTACGGTCTTTTCGATCAATGCATGGCCCTTTCCATGCACCTTTTTACCATCTCCACCCAGGTCCCCGATGTACCGCCGGCGCTTCCTTACGGTACGGCTGTGGTATTGTTGGGGACGGTACTGAGCATTAACGCCCTCTCCATCGCTTTGAGGGTATATTTACGGTCACGAAAAAAATGGTAGCTGAACCTCCTAAAATCGAGATTGCCGATCTGAAAGTTCGCTTCGGGCGAAAAGAGGCGCTGAAAGGCGTCTCGCTGGATGTCGCCTCCCATGAAATCCTGGCCGTCATCGGACCGGCACAATCGGGCAAATCCACACTACTGCGGGTGTTGAACCGGACTCTGGAGAATATCCCCGATGCGGTCATGGAAGGCACTGTCCGCATCGACGGCCAGGATATCATGGCCTATAAAAACGTATTCGATCTCCGGCGCAAGGTGGGTATGGTCGCTCCCCTGCCGGTCGGATTGCCCATGTCCATCTTCGAGAATGTGGCCTTCGCCCCGCAGCAGGCGGGTATTTCCGATCGACGAGAGTTGGAAGCCATCGTCGAAGAGTGTCTGCGGCAGGCTGCCCTCTGGGATGAGGTGCGGGACCGTCTGGATACACTGGGATCCAAGCTCTCCGGAGGACAGCAGCAGCGCTTGACCATCGCCCGGGCCTTGTCTCATCGGCCCGAGATTCTGTGTCTGGACGAATTCTCCATCGCCATCGATCCGGTAACCACCATGCGCATCGAGGATGTACTCGTCGACCTGCGGGCACGTATGACCATCATCCTGGTGACCAACCTGGTGCAGCAGGCGCGCCGTATCGCCGACCGAACCGCATTCCTATTCGAGGGAGAACTGGTGGAGATCGGTCCGACCGAGGTGCTGTTCTCCGACCATCCGGCCCATAAGAAAACCTACGAATATGTGAGCGGAATCTTCGGATGAACGGCCAACGCCAGTATTGTATCGAGACCCGGGACCTGAACCTCTGGTATGGGAATTTCCAGGCCCTGAAGAAGATAGACGTGAACATTGCCGACGGTGCGATCACCGCCCTGATCGGACCTTCCGGGTGCGGCAAGACCACCTTGCTGCGCTGTTTCAACCGGGTCAACGAACGCTTCGGCAACGTTACCACCACCGGGGAGATCAAAATTCTGGGGAAGAACATCTACGATCCGGATGTTTCTCTCATGGAGCTGCGAAAATCGGTAGGCATGGTCTTTCAGCGTCCCAACCCTTTGCCCATCTCCGTTTACGAAAACATCGTGTTCGGCCTGCAGGTGCATCACCGGCGCCGGGAGCTGTCCCGTTCGGTGCAGGATGAGGCGGTGGAAAAGGCCCTACGGGAAGTATTCCTTTGGGAAGATCTGAAGGACAAGCTGAAGAGCCGGGCCACCTCTCTGCAGCTGGAACAGCAGCAGAAGCTCTGTATCGCCCGCCTGCTCCCCCTCAAGCCGGATGTGATTCTGATGGATGAACCCTGCTCCGCCCTGGATGCCAGAGGGACCAGGGCGGTGGAAGAATTGATGTTCGGTCTGGCGGGGCGTTATACCCTATTGATTGTTACGCACAATATGGCCCAGGCCCGCCGGGTCAGCCGCGAGTGTATCTTCATGCTGCTGGGGGAACTGGTGGAACACAGCCCTACCAAAGAACTTTTCCTGACCCCCAGAAATCCCAAGACTGCGGAATATATCGAAGGCCGTTATGGATAAATGGAAATCGTTACGGATGTAAGGCAATCATGAACCATCAGCGAACAACAGAGACAGGGCGTTCTCCACGGATTTGTTTCTCTCACTACCACGTCTGGATCGAACAGACCGTTGTGCTGCAGGACGTCAACCTGGAGATTTTCAACGGCGAAAGACTGGCGGTCATCGGACAGGCGGGCAGCGGCAAAACGACTCTGCTGCGCAGTTTGAACCGTCTGCACGAGATGATTCCCGGGTGGAGACATCAGGGGCAAATCCTTCTGGATGGTGAGGACATACTGGCACCCGGTATCGATAACAGTGACTTGCGCCGGCGGATCGGCCTGATCGTGGCCCAATCTCCGGCCCTCCCCGGATCCATTTTCGAAAACATTGCCATTGCCTTGCGCCTGGCCGGCGTGCATGACAAACAGAAGATCTGGGAGCGGGTACAAGCGGGCTTGCAGCTGGTGCAGCTCTGGGACCAGTATCAACATCGCCTGCACGAAAATACGCTTCATCTACCGACACAGGTGATTCAACGGCTGAATCTGGCGCGGACCCTGGCGTTGGAACCGGATGTCCTCCTGTTTGACGATCTTTGTTCCGGGCTGGATAACGTGTCGGCAACCATGCTGGAGGATATCCTGGAAGAATTGAAGGAGCGATACCTCATCCTGTTTACCACCAACGATCTGAAACTGGCGGCCCGGGCATCCGATCGGGTCGCCTTCTTCCATCGAGGAGAGCTGATCGAATGGGGTGTCACACGGCAGGTCTTCACTCAGCCCAACAAAATACTGACCCACAACTTTCTCACCGGGCGGTTTTGAACGGGAAGCCCGGTAAAAAACCCTGGGATTGCCGGCGTCCCGCCGGCAAACTCATT
>CAZTVS010000054.1:0-8086 GCA_964617125.1 uncultured Acidobacteriota bacterium | reverse complement strand
CGGGAAGCCCGGTAAAAAACCCTGGGATTGCCGGCGTCCCGCCGGCAAACTCATTCCAATCCATACGGAAAGGACGATAAGAAACGGGACTAAGAAACAGAACAGAGACTCTTGGCCGTATCATCTTGCCATAAGGGAGAAAACAAAATGCGTATAGAGACTCGAGCGGTACACTCCGGGCATGAAGCCGATTCCAGAACCGGAGCCCTGGTGCCCGGCATACAGTTGTCCACGACCTTTGAGCGTGCCGGAGACGGCAGCTATCCGCAAGGCTATCTGTATACCCGTCTGGACAATCCCAACCGCCGTGCCCTGGAAGGCTGTGTCGCCGAGCTGGAGAGAGGCGCTGCCGCCGCGGCTTTTGCCAGCGGTTGTGCCGCTACCATGAGTATTCTGCAGACATTATCTGCCGGAGATCACATTATCGCTCCTCTCGATTCTTATCATGGGACTACAGTCGTTATACGGGATATTTTCTCCCGCTGGGGACTGGCAGCCAGTTACGTCGACATGACGGACATCGAGGCCATAAGCCGTGCCCTGCAACCTGCCACCAGGCTGATTTGGGTGGAAACCCCATCCAATCCTCTGCTGAAGATTACCGATTTGGAAAAAACCGCCGATCTGGCTCACCGGGCCGGGGCTCTGCTGGTGTGCGACAACACCTGGGCGACGCCGGTCTTTCAGCGGCCACTGGAATGGGGTGCCGACTGGGTAATGCATTCCACCACCAAGTATCTCAGCGGGCATAGCGATGTCCTGGGAGGAATCGTGGTTGCCCGGCAAATGGACGATGCCTGGCAGCGTCTTCGTCAGGTGCAGACGGCCGGAGGGGCGGTGCCCTCTCCCTTCGATTGCTGGCTGTCCTTGCGCGGCATACAGACACTGGTCGGTCGTGTCCGCACTCAGGCGGAAACGGCCGGCAGACTGGCACAATATCTTCTCGGCCACCCTCGTGTACAAGCCGTCCACTATCCCGGGCTGGAAAGCCATACGGGGCATGCACTGGCGTGTCGGCAGATGCAGGGCTTCGGAGGCATGCTTTCTTTCGAGGTCCGCGGCGGACAGACGGAAGCCATGAACGTAGCCGCCAAAGTAAAACTGTTCATCCGGGCCACCAGCCTGGGAGGGGTGGAGAGCCTTATCGAGCACCGGGCTTCGATCGAGGGTCCCGGTTCGACTACTCCGCCCGGTCTTCTCCGTCTCTCGATCGGGCTGGAACATGCGGAAGATCTCGAGGCCGACCTGGCCCAGGCCCTCCAGGAAGAGTGACACAGACATTCCTGTCTGTGACACATCAAACTCCAGACACTTCCGTCTGCCGGATCTCGTATCGCAGGACATTCTCTCCATCCACCGGACCCAGGCAAAAAAATCCGGTGCGTTCCAGTACCCTCTTCGAAGCCAGGTTGTCCGGAGACGTACGGGCGTATACACCCTTGACACTGGGATCGGAAAATGCGATCTCTACAAGTGCCCCAATGATTTCGCGGGCATAACCCTTGTTCTGGTGTTGGGGCATGACGGAATAGCCAATTTCGACCTCCCCCCGCTCATTCGGTGGACCGAAGTAACCGGCCGCAGCCACAAGGGTAGCCGGACGCCCTTCCTCCGCTCTAAGGACAACGTACCATCCGTACCATCCCACCACCTCCGGCCCCTCTTCCTGCAGGCGTTGCAGGAAAAACTCCTGTGCCCCCCGGTCATACTCCCCCGGCGGCCACCCCCACTCCACCTCCGCCTGCAGCATCCGTCCCAGAAGCCCCGGCGCTTCCATCTCCGCCACGACATGTTCCGCCGTGGCTGCCCTCAAATCCAGCCTCTCAGTCGACCATCGGCAAATCATGATGGAGTTTTCTCTTCCCAATGATGGTGCTCCGGCTATTCAAAAAGATTGGCAAAAAAATAGCTCCTGTAGTATAAAATCAGGACTCATCATTATATCGTTTGTTTTTTTAACATATTGTATTTGTAAGGCTTACAGGGAAGCGGAGGCTTTGTTCCTTATTATTCGACCACAAACTCGTCCCTATTTTACCTTGCTTCCCTATAAGGTTACATAGGTTGCCATTCAAGAATTGAATTGATTATGAAAGTATTAGTTACCGGATCAGCCGGTTTTATCGGATATCACGTTGCCCACCGTTTGCTCGAACTGGGGGTCGAGGTAATCGGTCTCGATAATCTCAACGACTATTACGATGTCCGTTTAAAACAGGCTCGTCTGGATCGTCTTATACCTTTCGACCATTTTCATTTCGAGCAGATGGATCTGTCTAACTCTTCTTCGGTCAATAATTTGTTCCAAACCCAGAAGCCGGACCGGGTAATCCATATGGCTGCCCAGGCAGGGGTCCGCTATTCCCTGAAATGTCCGCACACCTACCTGAAATCCAATCTGGAAGGCTTTCTCAATATTCTCGAAGGATGCAGGCATTATCCGGTCAACCATCTGATCTTTGCATCCAGCAGCTCCGTATATGGTTCCAATGCGGTCACTCCCTTTTCCGAACATCATAACGTCGATCATCCGTTATCTCTTTATGCGGCAAGCAAAAAGGCCAATGAATTGATGGCCCACAGCTATGCTCACTTATACGGCATACCGTGTACGGGGCTTCGTTTTTTTACGGTCTACGGTCCTTGGGGCAGACCCGACATGTCGGCTTATCTTTTTATCAAGGCCATTCTTGAAAAACGTCCGATCGAGGTGTTCAATCATGGTCATCACAAACGCGATTTTACGTTTATCGAGGACGTTGTAGAGGGTATTCTGAGGATAGCAGATTTACCGCCAGAACCCAATCCGGCATGGTCGGCAGAGGCTTCTGATCCGGCGACGAGTTCGGCCCCCTATCGAATTTACAATGTCGGGAACAACCGGCCGATCGAGCTTCTCGAAATGATCCGATTGATTGAAAAAGAAATTGGACAGCAAGCCGTCAAGGTTTTTCTTCCGATACAACCCGGAGACGTTCCGGCAACGTGTGCCGATATAGACGATCTGTTCAAGGCCGTCGGCTTTCGCCCAAGCACTCCCCTCAAGGAAGGAATACACAAACTGGTGCAGTGGTATCGGGAATATTACATGACATAGCCAAGCCCGACGGTTTTCCATACGATATTTGAACGCCGAACCGAAAATCCTTATGATGGAAGTGGATAGTGAGTGTAACCGTAACTGCCTACCTATCAATATTATTATCGGATCATTGGATCGAGGAGGAACGGAGAGGCATCTCAGCCAGATCCTTCCCGGTCTGAGCAAAAAAGGCTACCTATTCCGGGTGATTCCCATCGGTGGCCCCGGGGAGTTTGCGGCCGTTCTGGAAAAGGCCGGTATCGAAATCGTGCCTCCGGTTCGTCGCCGCTCTCGCCTGGGGTGGGTATGGTTATTCGAATTGTTTTTCCACTTTTTATGGCAGGCGTGGAGAAACCGGACCGCCGTTTTTCATTTCTACCTTCCCGGATCTTACCTAATTGGCATGACGACGTGTATGCTTACTTTTCACCGCGGTCCGCGCATCATGTCGCGCCGTTCGCTGAATGAGTATCAAAGAGCGGTTCCGATCAGAACACGTCTTGAGTATTTTTTTCATCGCTACATATCGGCAGCACTGGGAAATTCCAAAGCTGTTGTAAAACAGCTTCGATCGGAGGGAATTCCGGAAAATCGCATCCATCTCATTTATAACGGTATTGAAACCGGACACTTCGAGAAAGCACGCAGCATTCGGCCGGAACTGGGGATTGCAGAAAATACTCTTGTATTGACCATGGTTGCCAACCTGCATCCCTATAAAGGTCATGCCGATCTTCTGGATGCATTGGCCCTGGCAGCTCCGTATCTTCCGGCCGACTGGTTGCTCCTGTGTGTCGGTCTGGATACAGGTTTGGGTCCTGCATTACGCACCAGGGCCCGGGAAAATGGAATGGGAGAAAAGGTCCGTTGGATGGGCAGCCGCGGAGATATAGAAAATATCCTGGCCGGATCCGATATCGCCCTGCTCCCTTCTCATGAAGAAGGTTTTTCCAATGCCATTCTGGAAGGTATGTCATCCGGCTTGCCTCTGATCGTTACCGATGTCGGCGGAAATGCCGAGATCATTGGTGAGGATAGCGCCTGTGGCCTGTTGGTGCCTCCTAAAAATGTAGAAAAGTTAAGCCAGGCGATTCTTCATCTTGCCGGGGATGCAGATTTGCGCCACAAAATGGGGAGAGCCGCCCAAGAACGTGTCCGAACACAATTTTCCCTGGCGAAATGTCTCGACAGCTACGACCGCTTCTACCTCAATATAGTATCCGAGTACATGCGATCAAGGTTTTGATCTATGGCGAGGCGCAATATCCCTCATTTCTGACGCCTTACTGCAGCGATGGTAATGGGGATCTATTAAACGATAAATTGACAAATTTTGTTAATTGATAATTGACATAGTTTGTCAATTGGCATTCTTTATCAGTCAAATTCGCCGAATCGAAGTGTACTGAGGGGGCGCTGGGGGGTGAGAAAAAAGTGACCTTCCTAACAAAATTATCAAAAAAATGGGGATTGAGTGGTTAGTCTATTCCAAAATGTATGGTAAAGAATAATTAGGCATACATAATGCTGGCATAACACGTTGGGGCCCAGGGGGATTCTCCAGTGCTCGATTTGGAGTCGAAATACAAATCAAAGTGTTGGATATGCGAGGGAGTGTCATGAACAGCATAAAGTTTACACGAAATCGATCCATAACGACCGTATCATTTATGGTTGCCATATGGTTCTATTTTCTTACTTTCTTTCCGAATGCGTTGAAGGCGGAAGAGAGGATAAAACCGGTTCTTGCCATGGATCAGAGGGATCCTTCTGCGTTCATAACACTGCAACGAACAAGAGCCACTTTATTGGACAAGACCTTACGGCAAGGGAAACTCCGGTTGATTGTCGGTTTTACTCTGCCGAATGCCCCCCTTCGTACGGAAGGAAGAGTCAGCGAGGTGGAATGGATCGAAGCTCAGCGCGGCGAGATTGCCCAACAGCAGCAAAACATTCTCCATGGGATGGATTCCGTCCATGTGACGGCGACTCATCGATACCCCTATATCCCGTTTCTCGCGGTGGAAGCAGACGCAGCCGGACTGGAAGCCCTAATAAACCATCCGTCTGTAACCTATATTCAGGAAGATCGTCCCATTCCTCCGGACCTTTCTGATAGTGTGCCGCTGATCGATGGGGATACGGCCTGGAGTTCCGGTTATTCGGGGGCCGGTCAAACAGTAGCCATCCTGGATACGGGGGTTCAAAGCAGTCATCCCTTCCTGAGCGGTAAGGTCGTGGCGGAGGCATGTTATTCCTGGAACAGCACTTCGTACGGTTCTACCTCCGTCTGTCCTAACGGACAATCCAGCCAGGTTGGGCCCGGATCCGGAGTGAACTGCAACGCTTCCATCAGTGGTTGCAGTCATGGTACCCATGTGGCCGGAATCGTCGCCGGGCGAGGGACCAGTTTCAGCGGAGTGGCCAAGGACGCCAATCTTATTGCCGTGCAGGTTTTTTCCCAGTTCAGCGGTAGCTCCAATTGCGGCAGTTCCTCCCCCTGTGTGATGTCCTGGGAATCGGATTATATCGCCGGCCTGCAGTACGTATATTCTTTGCGATCCACTTACAATATTGCCTCGGTAAATATGAGTCTGGGCGGAGGGAAATATACCAGCCAGAGCAGTTGCGATTCTTCGAATTATGCCACCAAGGCGGCGATCGACAACCTTCGAGCCGCCAATATCGCCACGATCATTGCCTCCGGAAACAGTTATTATTCGGATGGGCTCAGCGAGCCGGGTTGTATCTCCACGGCCGTCAGCGTCGGAGCTACGACCAAATCGGATGGTATCGCCTCCTACTCCAACAGCGCTTCTTTCCTGTCGCTGCTGGCTCCCGGCTCTTCGATCTATTCCTCGGTCCTGACGAATTCTTATGCCTATTATAGCGGAACCTCCATGGCTACTCCCCATGTGGCCGGAGCCTGGGCCGTACTCAAACAAAAAAAGCCCAGTGCCACGGTGAGCGAGATTCTGAGTGCCTTCCAGACTACCGGCAAATCCATATTGGATTCCCGGAACAGCATTAGCAAGCCGCGCATCGATATCGATAACGCCCTGGCAATCACAGGCGTTACTACTACGACCACCACTACCCTGCCGGCTACCGTAACTGTAAATGCCACCAGCATCACCGCCGGACAATCGGTCACGGTTACGGTGAATAATGGCCCGGGAAATCCTACCGACTGGGTAGGGCTTGCCACGTATGGGAGCGCCACCAGCAGCTTTTTAGCCGGACAATGGCAATATTTGAATGGGACCAAAACTCCGCCGGCAACGGGATCGAAGTCGGCCACTCTGACATTTACCATACCGAGTGCGGGCAGTTATGAATTTCGTCTGTTCTCCAACAACTCCACTACCATGCTGGCGCGCAGCCAAGCCATTACTGTCAGCGCGGTAACCACCAGCACTATCCTAACCACCACCAGTACTATCCTAACCACCACCAGTACGATCAGCACCACCAGCAGTTCTACGACCAGTACGACGCTGATATCCGGAGGAAACCCGACCGTTACCGTGAATCCGCTTACAGCCGCGGCTGGTCAGTCCATTACGGTTACTATAGCCAATGGCCCCGGCAATAAGACGGACTGGGTGGGGCTCGCATTCTACGGGAGTGCCACTAACAGCTATATACCAGGACAATGGCAATATTTGAATGGTACCAAAACTCCACCGGCAACGGGATTGAAGTCGGCCACTCTGACGTTCACCATACCGACTGCGGGCAGTTATGAATTTCGCCTGTTCTCCAACAACTCCTACACCCTGCTGGCCCGAAGCCAGGTTGTCACAGTTGCCGCCGGGACCATCACTTCCACCACGACAACCAGTTCGACGACTACCACGCTGATCTCCGGAGGCAATCCGACGGTAAATGTGAACACATACTATCTGACGGCAGGCCAGACGGTTTTTGTGACGGTTGCCAATGGGCCCGGAAATCGGACGGATTGGGTTGGGCTGGCCTTAAGCGGTAGCCCGGATTATAACTTTGTAGTCGGTAAATGGCTGTATCTCAACGGAGCCAAAACCCCTCCCCTCAGCGGATTGACCGGCGCCACGCTTGCTTTTACCGTCCCCAGTCCGGGTATTTATGAATTCCGGTTCTATGCCAACAACAGTTATTACTTGCTGGGACGCAGCCATTGGGTGGTCGTTTCCTAGCCGGCCGTATCGATTAGGTGACGATCCTTTACCTCCTGACGGTACGGAAATGGAAATGGAGGCCAAAATTTTTGGGCAGACAGTGTTTCCGGGCAGTATCGCACAGGGATAGAAGACTGTTTTTTTTATAGGGGTGCAAAATGCCGAATCGTACTCGAACGCATGCCTACTATCGGCTTTTTTTATTTCGCCTGCTGTCTCCCGTTCTGCTAAGCCTTTGGGGCGTTTGGGGCCTTTCGATGGCCGAGGAGATCAAACTTGCCTGGGACCCGGTTTCCGATACCGATTTGGCCGGGTATAAAGTTTATTATGGTACTGCTGCCGGCGTTTACACCGCCTTTAAGGATGCCGGAAAACAAACCACATTGACCATCACCGGATTGTTGCCGGGGACCTACTATTTCGTGGTCAAGGCTTACAATGGCCAGGGAGTCGAAAGCATGCCTTCCAATGAGGTAGTCGGGGAGGTACAGGTGGCCGACAGCACAGCGCCGATCATCGGCGATATAACCGCCGTGAGTCTGACCCCGACATCGGTACAGATCACCTGGACTACCAATGAGGCCTCGGATAGCCAAGTCGATTTCGGATTGACGTCGTCTTATGGTACAACGACGGATTTACTTTCGGCAAAGACTACCTCGCATAGTGTTTTGCTAACCGGGCTGTTCGGTGGCACACTGTACCACTACCGCGTGAAATCGAAAGATTCTGCCGGTAATCTGGCGGTTTCCGGCGACTTTGCTTTTTCAACTTCCTTGAGCATGGTGCCGAGTACGTATCCGCCCACTACCGTCACCTCAAGCTCCTCCAGCAGTTCCACGCA
>CAZTVS010000053.1:0-29970 GCA_964617125.1 uncultured Acidobacteriota bacterium | reverse complement strand
GCCCAGACGATACCTGAACCACAGAAAGAAGATGTTTCCAGACAGACCGTCGATTCCAAGACACCTGAGTCGAACCGGCGCATCGAACTGAATCTGCTCGGCAAGACAGACGCCTCCTCCGGCGAAAGCCGTCGCAACGAGAATATCCCCTTCAATCTGGTGGACAACAATGCCCTCAAGGAGCTCAACATACGACTCGGCACCACAGCGACCATTATCCAGGAGTTCCGGGTTTCGAGCGGCTATTTCGGGGCGGAGTTCGGCAACGCGCCCGGGTCCCTGTTTACCCCCATCGTATCCTTACGGCACGGATTTCATGGCACTCTCCATGCTTCGCATTTGAATTCGGCCACCAGTGCCAGATCCTTTTTCCAGGTCGGAAACGTAAAACCCTCCCGCGACAACGAATACGGTTTCACGGCCGGCATACCGGTTACGGCACACACCCAATTGTTCCTCGAAGCGGCTCAGAACAGACAGCGTGGAAGCGTCAACGGCAATGTGCTGGTTCCGCGGGCCGACGAACGCACGGTGTTGACCGACAATCCCGCGGTTCGCACCCTGGTGCAGCGGTTTCTTTCGGCCTATCCCAAGGAGACTCCCAATCGTACCGACGTCAATCCGCGGGCTCTCAATACCAATGCCCCTCAAACCATCGACGGCAGTAACATCCGTGCACGCCTGGATCAGAAGTTTGGCACGCGGGACCGACTGGCGCTCGACTATGGCGTGATCACGCAGAAAATAGACGCTTTTCAGTTCGTAGCCGGTCAGAATCCGGATACCGATACCCGTGCACTCAAGAGCCGCATGTTTTGGGTCCGGGAGTGGAATCCCTCGACGGTGAGCGAAGTTACCATAGGCTATGATCGAATCCGATCCTACCTTCGGCCGGAACCGAACGCCGTGGGCCCGATGATCTCCACCTCCGGTTTGGAAACGCTGGGACCCCAGGGGAGTATCCCCATCGACCGCACGCAAAACCTCTTTCGATACGCCGGCCAGATGCGCAGCTCCATGGGACGCCATTCCTGGTATACCGGAGGAGGGCTTCTGCGGCGCCAGTTCAACGGGGTGGAATCGGATACGCATCGAGGTTACTATTCCTTCGCCAACGATTTCGGACGCAGCGGCATCACCAACCTCCGTATGGGCATCCCTTCGCAATACATTCTCTCGGTCGGAGATGTTAACCGGGCCTTCCGTTCTACGGATTTACAGTTCTTTCTGGGGGACGTGTGGAGGGCGGCGAGTCGGATGACCATGCGTTACGGGGTTCGCTACCAGCTTGCCTTGCGGCCAGGCGAAGCCAACCATCGCAATACCATAGCTTACGGCTGTGACTGCAATAATGTCGCCCCGCAGTTCGGTTTTGCTTTTTCGCTGCCGGGTCGGCTCGGCGTCCTGCGTGCCGGCTATGGCCTGCAGTATGGCGAAATTTTTCCGGTAACCTACGGGCAGATACGTTTCAGCCCGCCGGGGAGCGTGAAGCTGGTGGCCATGACACCGAACCTGATCGACCCGCTCACCTCGCCCACCGCCGAGGGGAAACTGCCGCGGACTTTGGGAAATCTGTATCTGCTCGATCCCGAGCTCGCCTCTCCCTACTCGCACCAGTACAACCTGAGTTGGGAACCGGACTGGAGTTCCAACTGGAAACTGCAGCTGGGTTATGTCGGGAGCCGGTCCCACAAACTGCTGATCATGTGGTACAAGAACCGTGGACACGCGGTTCCCGGCATTCCCCAGACCACAGCCACGATCAATGACCGCCGTCCCAATCCCGGCTTTGCGGAAATCCGCTGGGTACAGAACGGATCGCGAGGATACTACGACGCGGCTCGCGCCTCCCTGGTACTCCGGCCGTGGCACCGCTTCACCATGGATGCCTCCTATTGGTTCAGCAAGGCGCTGGATTTAGGGGCCAGCTATACCAATACCGCCGCCGATGCCGATACACGAATCAGCCGCAGCCAGTCGGAGTACGAGACCCACCGCGACATGAAGGGGCTCAGCTCCTTCGATCAGACCCACGCCTTCCTATGGCACTGGTCCTACCAGCTGCCGGCCGCCGGGCACCGCCTTGGCTTTTTTTCCGAAATCCTGCGCGGGTGGAATCTGTCCGCCGTCGTGTTGCTGAAATCGGGCACGCCATTCACCGTAGTAACCGGATCCGATGCCCCCGGATATGGCAATGTCGACGGAAACGGCAACGACCGGCCGAACCTGGAAGATGTCTCCATTCTTGGACGAACGGTAGGCGATCCGGATACATCCCGGCAAATGCTGCCGCGTACCGCCTTTTCCTTTATCGAACCTACGGAGGACGGTGGGACTATCGGTCGGAACGTATTCCGTAAAGGCCCGATCCGGAATGTCAACGCCATGCTGTCGCGCACCTTTCAGCTGCCAAAAAAGCTGCAGTTGCTGTTCAAGGCGGAGTCGGTGAACCTGTTCAACACCCCGCAGTTTGCCGAGCCTGGGGTCGAGCTGGCCAACCAGAATTTTGGACAGATCACCAACACGCTGAACGACGGCCGAACCTTCCGCTTTCACGGTCAGCTCGCCTGGTGAGGGCCTGTGTCGGAAACTCCGATCGTATAGGACTACAGAAAAAGCAACGTTAGAACCGTTTTTGCCGCTTTAGCACTCCCTGGAAGGAGTACGTTACTTCAGCCTCTGCCATTCGCCGGTTATGGCCCTCAGGGATTCAGGCAAGGAACCCTGCCATCCCTGCAACAGGCCCTGCATCCGGCCGTCCTTTTGCAGGCAAAAGGCGAGATCCGCCGGTTCCGGCAGGGCGATTTCCATCCGGTCCGTTCGAAGATGACGTAGTCCTCCTGCGGCAAAAGCAGCAATCCTGCCGTCGACAGCGAAGCGGACGGCCACCAGGCCGACGGCATCCACTGTCAGAGAATGTCCCTGCCAGGTAAAGGTTTCACGTATCGGGTCGCCGGAAGGATTTTTCGCACCGGCAATCCGAAGGTACGTTCCGTCGGTCAGGAAGGAATACCCTTCCCTTGGAGGAGTGGCTAATTTTCCGCCCGCATGCCCCCACCTTGCGGTATCTGGAGACCATTGCGTCACTCGCGCCACACCCTGATCCTCAAGCCAGCGGGTGACGGCACCAAGGCAGGCATCTTCTTCCAAACCGGTCAGGACGTTCGACTGCAAAAGATTCCTGGTGTCGAGCGGACGTGCCTCATAATCCATTGTCCAGCGGCCGACCAGAAACAATCGGCTCCTGCCCTTTGCTGCCCGCCGGAAAAAAGCCAATTCCTGCCGGTCTCCATATTCGGGCTGATAGAGCACAACCGCCCGGTAACGTTGCGGCCCGAGACAGATATAACCGTCGGAGTCGATTTTTAAGGCCTGGGCGGCTATCAGGCTCGACGGGATCAGGTCCGTCGGATAGCCCTCGGCGCAAAGAGCGGAGGCGATCTCCAGACCTACGGAATTATACGTAGGCTGCGTCCAGTTCATGGCGCAGGTGTGTCCGAAAACCACGGCCACAGGACACTCCAGTGGAGCCCGGGTGATGAAGTCGAGTAGGCGCAGGCGTGTCATGCCGGCCATCAGGCCGCTCTGCAACAAACGGAGGGAAGCTTCCTCTCCCTTCAGATCCGGCCGGGGATAGAGCGGGTGAACGTTCAGGCGCCCTCCGGCGAGCGCCCCGGCCCACATCTCTTCCAGATAGGAATCCGTTTCTTTGGCGTAATATTGGTTGTACCAGAGCGGGAACCCCCACCGCTTGGACAGCGAAGTGCGGCATGGGTAGGGGGTGGATTCGTCGGTCTGTCCCATGTCTCTGGTCGCCTCCCACCAGGAAAGTCCGTTTTTACGAAACTCCTGGGCTCCCGGATACGGGACCCATGTCGGGTGAGTTACGATATAGGCATCCGGTCCGAAGAGCTCCTTGCCGGCTCGATAGAATTCATTCTCGATTTCCACGTTGCGCAGGCGGCAAAGCTTCCGGTAACGGTTGATGGCCGCCTGCCGGTCGCGTTCGCGCCCCTGTTCTCCGGCATACATCAGCAGCGCGTCCCGAACCAGATCCCCGCCGTTCGAAACTTCGGCATACTTCGCCGCCATCGCGCGGGAATACCAGTAGCGGTCATGGTCGGGATTTCCGGTGTGATCCGGCGGAAATCCCCATTCGTCCTTCATGATGCCCGCCAATGGCACATCTGCATACTGCCGCAGGATCTCCCTCTGATAGGCAAGGAGATGAGGAGCGAAGACGTCGGGAGTGAGCAGGGTATGCGCGGCGATCACGCAGACGGCCCGTCCCGACTGTGCCGGCACGCGAACGGTGAGCCTGCGCGGGCCTTCATCTGCCGGTAGGATCCCCTCCTTGGTAATCTCTCTCAACGTCTTGGGGTCGAGGCCCTTCTCGCCCTTCCGGAAAGAATAGATCCGTACCAGGCGAGTCTTCAGGCATTCATATTTGGGCAGACTCCCGATCATGTGGTCGGTCGTATCGCTTCCCTGGAATACCACTTCGCCGGGAGAACCGTCTGCGGTAAATTCGATCGTCCGGAGTACAAGCTCTTCCTGCAGTTCCTCCGGATAGCGGGAGCGGAAAGCCTGCCGGGCAAGACGGATATCGAGTTCCAGGGCGATTTTCAATCCCCGCGAACGGGCGTAGCGCACAGCCTGATCCATGGATGTGTGCAACAGCGGGTCCACGATCTCTTTCCTGCGGCAGGAAGTCGACAGCAAGGTATAGGGCGAACGCTCGGCGACCTTATCCAGAAACGGCCGGTATCCGCCGGCTTCCAGGGTTTCCTGAGACCAGAACCAGGCGCCTATCACCGGAGGCCAATCGCGTCCTGTCGGGCGGGATGCGTCTCCAGTATCCTGTGCCACAGCCGATCCGACCGAACCAAAAGCCAGCAGCCATCCGAACCACCACATCCATACAAATACTTTCAGAGTGACCATGCGATATCTTTTGATTTTATACCGCAAACAGTTGACGAAACAAACAGGCTGTTCTTATCATGATGTCAAAACTTCTTTTTGAATTTGGAGGCCAGGCACTATGAAGGAAAGACAGGTTAATCGCAGGAATTTTTTAGAGACGACAACCTCCCGGTTGACGGGAGCCACCCTCGCTGCCGGCACCACCTCTTCGATGTGTGCCGTCTCCTATGGACGTATCCTCGGCGCTAACGACCGTATTCAAATCGGGTTTCTCGGTTGTGGCTCCAGGAGTCATGGGCATCAGAACATGGTGCAGATGTCGATGAAAGAAAAAAACCTGGGGGTCCTTGCCGTTTGCGATCTGTGGACGAAAAACCGCGAGAAGACCGCCGCCCGATGCCGGCAGATGTTCGGCACGGAGGTACAGAAATTTAAATATTCGGAAGAGATGCTGCAGCTTCCCGATCTCGATGGGGTGATGATCGCCACCGGGGATTTTCAGCATGCCAGGCTTCTGGCCGAGGTTGTTCAAGCCGGAAAGGACTGCTATTGCGAAAAACCGATGGCTACCAGTCTGGAAGACGCCAAACTGGCCCGCAAAGCGGTGCTGGGCTCCAGGCAGGTGGCCCAGATGGGTTCGCAGTGGCTGAGCGATCCCATACAGAGAAAAATTCGGGACCTGGTCCGTTCCGGAAAGTTGGGACAGATCACCAAAATCGAACAGGTCTGGAACGACAACAATCACCGATGGCATGACCCCAAGGATCCGGATGTTGCCGCTATCAGGGAAGAAGATACGGATTGGAACCGGTGGCTGCTGGGAAAGCCCTACGAACCATTCGATCCCTGGAAATATTTTGAATTCCGCATCTTTCGCGAGTATTCCGGCGGGATCACCTCGCAATGGATGAGTCACGCGATTGGACTGGTCCATTTCTATACCGACACGGCCATTCCCGACTCCATGGTCGCTCATGGCGGCATTTTCGGATGGCCCGATATCCGGCAGAATCCGGACACGTTCCAGGCCCTGGCTGTATTTGACCAATCCAAGATGCTCTACTCGTATGCTTCCAGCTATGCCAATAAGTTCGGCGATTACACCTGTATCCGAGGGAAAGACGGGACTCTGTTCGCTCATGGAGGAGAAGGCAGTCCCCGCTGGTTTTTCCTACGAGAGCACCAGGACCTTCCCGGCGGGTTCGATTTCTATGAAGGCCTGCAAGAGGCCGTCCGTGCGGGTAAAGCGGAGATGATTACCGCCCCGGAATATGGCGAGAAACTACTGCCGGTCAGTCTGAGTGACGACAGCAAATTCCATATGGATAACTGGATCGATTGTATGCGCAGCCGGAATCCCAACACCAACGGAAATATCCATACCGGATTCTGGCATTCGGTAGGAGCCATCCTGGCCACACGCAGCTATCGCGAGGGAAAGAAATTATACTGGGATCGGGAGAAGGAGGAAATCACCAGTCATCCTGTCTGACATCCAATGCATTCATTGGTTTTTTATGCTTGTATATTCCCCTAAGTTTACCTGGATGAAAATACATTCATTTTCAGCTTGAGGAAAGGTTTATGCAGGAACTACTACAGGAGAAAGAAATTCGCTCCGTCGGTTTTTATCCCTCCGACAATGAACTGATTCGACCATTGGCGGAACAGATGAATGCCTGGCTCGAATCGCAAGGGACGAGTCCCACTCCTTACGAGGTCCCACCGGGAAACATCGATACCAGCGGTTGGGAAGACGCAGCCATAAAGATTTCACGTCAAATTCACGATCAGGGCCGTCATTGGCCGCATTGGACGCTGCTCGATCCGATGTTTGCCGCTCCCGACAGTGAAAAGATCGTCAGCTACACACACGGTGCAGACTCCGGTATCTGGACCGGACATTATCTTGCCGCGGAGGCATACCGATTCCAGGTTACCCGTTCTCCGGAGGCATTGGATCATATTCAAAAGGTCTTGTTCGGACTGCGGGGTCTATTGGAAGTAACCGGGACGGGCTTGTTGGCCAGAATTGCCCTGCCTAAGGATTCCCCCTACCTGCCGGCGATCCTTCACGAAGAAGGAGGACATGGAATCTACCAAGGCACCTGGCAAGGTCAATCGTGTACCTGGATCGGGGGGACATCCCGCGACCAGTATTCGGGCGTCTTTTTTGGACTGGCCGCCGCTTACGATCTTGTCGACCTTGGCAACATCCGCGAGGACATACAGGATCTGGTCACTCAGCTTTTACAGTTTCTTCTGAATCACCACTGGGTGGTGCTCATGCCTGACGGCAGGATCAGCACCGTTTTCATCGGACGCCCCGATCAGCAGCTTGCCCTCCTGCAGATCGGACGTCATATCCATCCCGAAGCATTCGAACATGCTTACCAAACCATGCGGAACCGTTGGGCTCTTTTTACCGTCATCCCTATCGGATGGGAGGTTCTGGACGACCACCACTCCTATTTCAAATTCAACCTGGATTCCATTAACCTGTTTAACCTGATCCGCCTGGAACCGGAAAGGTATTATCGAAATATCTACCGTAATGCTTATAAACTGCTACGCCGGACAACGGTTGGACACCAAAATGCACACTTCAATATGCTGGACTGCGGCATCACCGATCTGGATCCGCAACGTGACGCCAACACCCTCAGGTATCTTTCGGAGTGGTTGCAGCGACCTTTGCGCGACGACTATGTTGATTTGACTCAAAAATATCCCATGTGTGCCAAACCGGATCGATCCTGTGTCGTCATTCCCGATGCTTCTCGGGTGCGGACCGATTTCCTCTGGCAGCGCAGCCCGTTCCTGCTGTACGGAGGCGGCAAAGGGACGATCGAACGTGCCGGTGTCGACTTTATTCTGCCCTATTGGATGGCCCGCCATTACAAACTGCTTTAAACGGAGAGCGAATGCCATGACCACATCAGTAATATCTATTTCGTAGTAGCCGTTGATGACCAGATTCCCTTTCAATTAGATCAACGGCATAAAAAAACTTGAAAAAAACAGATCAAGGTTTCTTGCCCTTACCATTTTGGTTATATTAGAATGGTTGCATGAAAGTATTTGGAAAAAAAGTCAATTGTGTACCACCGCGACCATCAACTTTTATTCCGGATCAGCACACAAATGTAGTGCCGTTTCCATCTCCCTCCAATACCTGCATAGAATCTTGGAAACAGATAGCTGACTATCTGCATTGTTCCGAGCGCCAGGCACAACGTTATAAAAAAAAGGGAATGCCTGTTTACCATATCGCCGACTTCAATCAATCACGGGTATACGCCTACTCGGACGAGTTAGACCACTGGTTACACAAACAACATAATCATGCCGGGTGTAGGAATGATAATAGCCTCCCAGATGGCGTAACGGATTTATCGACAGCATCTATTTCCACCGTAACAGTGTCCGAAAAAGAGAGGGCCACTGTGGAGCCGTGCTTAAAAATCATCTCGGAACAGGAGAGCAGCCCCACAAGAGTGATGGGTGGTTCTCGGATGATTTTGGGTAGAGATGCCGGGGCGAGCATGGTCTTTGCGGATTTGCGGGTCAGCCGTCGGCATGCACTTATCGAGCGTTTTGGGAATGATTTCCTGCTGAAGGATCTAGGAAGTCGGAATGGAACATCCGTGAACGGGAATCGTATCCATCAGCCGACAACTTTACATCCAGGAGATCGAATTGGTTTAGGAGGAGCTGTGTTTGTTCGCGTACAGATAGTCTCGGTTACGGAAACAGTCGATGCAGAACTGATCGAATGATCCCGGTGATTCGAGACGTACAATCGGCAGAAATCAGATAGGACACTATTCAAGCAAATTACTGTTGAAAACGTAAAAGCCAGTTTTGCCGCTTGTAAAGTTCGATTCGTTTTTCTACCGGCGTTTCGGATGTTCCGGGATAATCTTCGTTTTTCCAGGGAAAAGCTCGAAATAATACGGTATTACCGTTATTTAAAGCTATTGCCAATGTCAGGCCGTTGGGACGAAAAGCCAAGGATTGGGAAATATTGGACAACGAGAGTGAAAAGACATCCGTTCCGGTTTCCGTCTCCCAAAGTTTCACGTCCCTAGCTTTTTCATCTCCGGTAACGGTAGCCAGACGCGAACCGTCAGAGCTGAATACCGCGACTAAAGGAGCCCAGGGGAAACCCTTAAGTTCACCTGTTACCGATCCACGGATTAAATCATAGATCTTTATCATATTGTCATAGCCGGCAGCAGCCAGCCATCGACCATTTATTGAAAACGCAACATGGTGCACTGTACGTTCACGTGGGCCATAATCTTTTACTTTTTCCCCGAGGGTAATGTCCCATAAGGCAACCCAGGGTGATATTCCTGCTGTTGCCAAGAATTGATTGTCGGGACTGATGGCTACTCCCCAAGATTGCATTTTCGGCACTCCCTGGAGAGAGATTCGCTTGGATTTATCCAGGTTCCAAATATAAGTCTGTTTCTCCCAACAGGCCGCTGCTAAAAGATTCCCATCGGAGTTCATGGCAATCGAACCGACAGAACAATCAATCGGATCGGGAAGGCGTATTGTGGAGCCTGAATGCGTATCGAATAGACTTACACCTTGAGAATGTCCGACTGCCAGTCGAGAGCCCGATCCGTTCAGAGCAACCGTCTTGATCGGACGATCTACTGCAGTGATGATTCCCATGGACCGTCCGGTACCCTCGTTCCATAAGTGGATGGCTCCGTCCTGTCCGCCAGTTACCAGCAATTCTCCGCTTCGATTGAAAGCAAGAGAGTTCACCGGACCGCTATGACCTGTGAGTAAGGTCTGGTTCAACGTTTTATCCGCAGCCCAGATTTTCACCTGATGGTCCGATCCGGCGCTAGCCAGTCTTGAGCCGTCTGGATGGAAAGCGATACCGACCACGCGACCGGAGTGTCCTCTTAAAACCTTATGGGAAGAAGGTTGGGTGAGATCGACGATACGAACAGTAGTGTCTTCACATGCCGTGGCTACCCGTCTTCCACCAGGATGAAAAGCAATCGACCATATCGCGCCGGATCCGGGTAGGTTTACCTTTAGCAGACTTTTTCCGCTCTTGAGATCGTAAATACGGAAAAAATCGGTAGCACCGGCTGCCAACCGCAGTCCATCGGGTGAAAAAGCTACCGAATAACGAGCCCCGAGGGAGTTCGCTCCATCCCAGACAGTCATCTTTCGAGTAGAGGTATCGAAGAGTCGGATGACATTTTCCGCAACAACCGCTAAAGTCCGCCCATCAGGACTGTATTCCATATCATAGAAGCATCGGTCAAAATCTGGAGAGCGCCAGATCGGACGTCCTGAATCCGCATCCCATAATCTTATGGAATTGTCCCGGCTGTTGCGATAGTTGCCGCCGGCGGATCCGATAGACTTGCCGTCCGGACTGAAGGTCAATGACATGATCCTCTCGTTATGTCCCTTTATTTCAAGAAGTCGCTCGCCTGTATTTTTATTCCAGATCCAGATCACTCCATCTTTCCCTGCCGTAGCGATTTTTTGTCCATCCGGACTTATGGTAAGACAATATAGTGGAGAAAAACTCCCTTGTAGTCGAGACACCTCCATCCCATTTCTGACATCCCAGAGTCTGACTGTTCCGTCGAATCCAGCCGAGACCAAGTGGCGGCCATCCGGAGTAAACAGCACACTCCACACCTGATTTCCATGTCCGGTAAAAGTCATCAAATCCGGATTACAGAGTGCTATCAGATAACCCCATTCCCAATTGCGGAATTGGGATGGGCAGCCGATTAATAGCTTTAGAACATCGGCAAAACGGCCTTCCTGCATGTATTTCTGAGCTAAACCGATGGAGGTAAGATAAACGGCATGATCGGCCTTGTCCTTTTCCGCCTGCAGCAATTGCCTGGCTGTTTCGGCGGCTTGACGTTGTCTGTGTTCTTCTAATTGTGCCTCTCGAGCAATCTCTCGTTCATCAGCGGCCTGGCGCCAGAGAAATATGGAAACCGCCAGCGACGTTGCCATTAAACCCATAAAGCCCATCCATATGATCAGGGGCAACCGGTACCGGCGGAAACCTTTCTGCAATAGATAAAGGATGCTATCCCGCTTGGCTTCAATGGCCTCTCCGGTGAGATATCGCTTGATGTCCGCATAGAGTTGACCAGCATCCTGGTATCGTCGATTCGGTTGTTTTTGTAAACACTTCAGGATGATGGTTTCCAACTCGTCGTCGATATCGTTTCGCCGGGCACTGGGAGGCATAGGTTCTGTCGTCAGGATATGGTCTAGAACTTCCCTCACCCCGCAATGCACGGGATAGGGGAAGCATCCGGTCAACATCTGATACAGAAGGACACCCATACTATAGATATCGGTCCGAACGTCTATATCTTCGGGCACTCCCTGCACCTGTTCGGGACTGGCCCAGGGAATACTGCCGACAAATTGCCCGGTAAAAGTAAGGGATTGTGTCTGGATAGAGTCTGTTTCCAGCCCGGCAGCAACCTTGGCAAGACCGAAATCCAGTATAAACGGTTCGCCTTGAGAATCGATAAGAATATTACTGGGTTTCAAATCGCGGTGAATGATCCCCCGAAGATGAGCCGCATTAACGGCATCGCAGATTTTAGCAAATAGCAATACAACATGCCGGATGGATAACCGAATCCCCATCTCTTTTTCTTCGTACCGTTCGTTGGCGGATTTCCCCTGAGTCAAATAGAGGTCCAGAGACTTTCCGGAGACATATTCCATAATATAGTAATGGAGGTGGTCAGCCGTTTGTCCGCTTTCATGGATGGTAACGATATTGGGATGTTTCAGGGTGGCCATAAGACGGACTTCCTGCTCGAAACGGATCCGTGAACGACCCTCTAGATCCCAATTTCCCTTCATTACCTTAACGGCAACCTTACGTCGGGTTGTCTTTTGTATCGCCTCGTATACTGCTCCCTGTGCCCCATGATGAATCAAAGAACCTATCTCGTAACCCGACAAGGCATCCTGCAGAATAGAATAGGATGGGACTTCCATTGCAGTCGCATTGCCATCTGTTGAGTCCTGATTGGAAAATCCGGACGTTGGAATCGATTCGTCGGATTCTTCCGTGATATCGACTTGAGTAGGATTTACATGACCGTCTGAAAGCTTATTTGGAGAAAACATGCGGATCCCGGATTAGATATTTGCCTCAATAAGTTGACATCTTCCAGCATTCTTTTCTTTGAGTTTATCACAGGCGACAGGCGGAAAAATCGACGTATTTTCCCGCCTAAGGGCATAGCAAATAGTTGAGCGGGTCCATAGGAGCAATTGAAAGCGTTCGACGTGTTATATTACGTTAGGTCTTGTATGGTAGAAATAACTATTTCGCTAAAATTACCGGAGATCTTTTTCCCATTCTCATCGGGATGGCGGTCCGGCATCCATAAGCATAAGTGAGGTGCCCAATCTGTCGGTGGGGATTGGGTACCCCTGCCGCCCCCCCTTTTCCATCGGTAGCCGGTTTACAGCACCTCCCCCTATCCAGGGTTGCATTCCGGCTACTCTTCGCATCGATCTTTTTCAACGCATTCTTATCCTATCCGAAATGTTTCCATGATGTTAGGTACGTTCTTTGCATTGCGAAATAGGGATTGGATCATTTATTGCTGATCCAGGCATGGAATTTTTAGCAATCAGATAAATTTTAACAGGAACCAAAGAGGAAATGTCCCCGTCGGGAAATGAAATCCGGGAGAAGAAATCGTTCCTACCAATGAGAAGATCCCTTCGGCGTTCTTTCACAACCTAATTTCTACAGGGAGATATCGGTTCATTATGGATTGTATCGAGCAACAAGGTTTTTCCGCCGTCGCCCGCGATCATGCACAAAAACCCAGAAATCTCGGCCCTTTAAGCAATGCCAATGGGCATGCCAGAATCACAGGCCCCTGCGGCGACACCATGGAGTTCTGGCTGATCGCCGACAGGAATGTCGTCTGCCAGATCTCTTTTGTTACCGACGGATGCGGTTCTTCTCTGGCCTGTGGAAGTATGGCAACCACTCTGGCTCTTGGCGAATCGGTACAGAAGGCGACAGCTATCAGCCAAAGGGATATTCTGGAAGCTTTTGGGGGGTTCCCCAAGGAATATGAGCACTGCGCTCTTCTGGCCTCCAATACACTTAAGGCTGCGTGTCAGGATTACCTGATCAGAAAACAACCTGCCGTCCAGAATTCACCGAACGACCGGAAAACCTGTACCACCTGCGATCAAAAGGATTGCTCCGCAACCTCCCGAATGAAAGGAGAGAGCGAAGAGGAATTCCTTGACCGTCAGAAGCTGCAATCCCGCCTCTGCCGCATACGACATAAAATCGTTATCCTTTCCGGAAAAGGAGGAGTGGGCAAGAGCACGGTCGCCGTGAACCTGGCCACGGCATTATCGATGGCCGGAAAACGAGTGGGGCTTCTGGATGTCGACATTCACGGACCCAGCATCCCGACCATGCTGGGACTAGAAAAAGAAACCCTTCTCGGATGCGAAGAGGGACTGTTGCCAATAGAAATGAACGGTCTGAAGGTCATTTCGCTGGGCTTTCTCCTGCGAAATCAAAACGATGCCGTGATCTGGCGCGGCCCGATGAAGATGAACGTGATCAAGCAGTTTCTGAAAGATGGTATCTGGGGCGATCTGGATTACCTGATCATCGATTCCCCACCGGGGACCGGAGACGAGCCGCTTTCGGTTTGCCAGCTGATCGGCCGATTGACAGGTGCGGTGATCGTCACCACACCGCAAAAAGTGGCGGCCGTCGATGTACGGAAATCGATCACTTTCTGCCGCCAGCTGCAGGTACCGGTGCTTGGAGTTATTGAAAACATGTGTGGCTTCGTTTGTCCCAAATGTGGCGAGACTACACACATTTTACCGTCCGGTCATGGCAAAAAGATGGCCAATGAGATGCAGGTTCCCTTCCTGGGTTCTATCCCCATGGACCCTCAGATTTCGGAATCCGGCGACAGCGGCGAGGCTTTTCTTCATCAATTCGCCTCCTCGCCGACGGCCAAGATCATACAGGACATCATCCGCCCTCTCATTGCCGAAAACAACGGCACTCCAGGGCAGGAAAGCAGGTCTTAAGGTAGAATCCAGTCATGTCAACCACAGACGTAAAGATAACCATACTGGTCGATAACCGGGCCGGTAACGATCTTGACACCGAACACGGTTTTTCTCTATGGATTGAGACTCAGGGGAAAAAGATCCTTTTCGATACCGGTCAGGGTGGCTGTCTCGTACCTAACGCCCGGCAACTGGGAATTGATCTCAACGAGGTGGATGTCCTCGCACTCAGTCACGGCCATTATGATCACACCGGCGGAATCCCTGCGGTTCTGGAACTGGCTCGTAACGTTCGGGTGTATGCCCACCCGTCGATCGTTCTTCCGCGGTATGTAGTCACGGAGCATGAATCCCGCTCCATTTCTATGCCATCCTCCGCCTTGAGCGCCCTGGACAGACTGGATGCAGAGTCTCTGGTCTGGGTGCAAAAACCAATCTCGCTGACAGATCAGGTCGGCCTGACAGGCCCCATACCACGCGACACCAGTTTTGAGGATTGCGGCGGAGCCTTCTATCTCGATCCGGAGGGAGCTTCACCCGACCCGATTCAGGATGACCTTTCCCTCTGGATTCGTACCAACCGGGGTGTGATTCTGTGCACCGGATGCTGTCATTCTGGTCTGGTGAACACCTTGCAGTACATTCGGCTTCTGCTGGGACCTCACAAGCTGCTGACGATTATAGGTGGATTCCATCTGGTGAATGCCGGCGAGGAACGCATGCGGGAAACGATCGGGTTTCTACAGGGACTGGATTTTGATCGTTTGGTCGCCTGTCATTGTACCGGAGAATCTGCCATGATCCTGCTTCAGCAATCCATGAAGGAACGAGTTCTTTTCGGAGCCGCCGGTATGACTTTTTCATTCAACGACCGATAATCCCTTCTCCCACAGGAGAGAATCGTTTGGGCCGGCCAAATAAGAAATTCTTCCCTCCGACGCTGACACCGACGGAAGCGATACTGGAAAGCATATCCGATGGCGTATTCACCGTGGATATGGACTGGAAGGTGACTTCCTTCAATCGGGCCGCAGAAAAGATCACCTCCATCCCCCGCAGGGAAGCTATCGGCCGGCTCTGTTCGGAGGTATTCCGCTCCAGTATGTGCGGTCCATCCTGTGCCCTGCATCATACCCTGGAGACGAAGAGACCGGTAATTGGAAAATCCGGGTACATCATCAACGCCAAAGGAAATCGCATTCCCATCAGCATCTCCACCGCCGTGCTACAGGACGGCCATGGGCAGATCATCGGCGGGGCGGAGACCTTTCGCGACCTTTCCGATATCGAAGCCCTGCGAAGGGAACTGGAAGGAAGGTTCCAGGTCGGAGAATTGACCAGCCGCAGCCCGCTGATGCATCGTATCTTTGAGGTTCTGCCGGCCATTGCGTCCAGCTCCAGTACCGTTCTTCTGCTTGGAGAAACCGGAACCGGTAAGGAGCTGGTAGCCCGTACCCTCCACTCGTTAAGTCCCCTGAATCGCGGGCCGTTTGTCGCCGTCAACTGCGGGGCTCTGCCCGATACCTTGCTGGAATCGGAGTTGTTTGGCTACAAGGCTGGCGCTTTTACCGGGGCCAACAAGGACAAGCCGGGGCGGTTTGCCCTGGCTAAGGGAGGCACCATATTCCTGGATGAAATCGGCGATGTCAGCCCGGCGTTGCAAGTGCGTCTTCTCCGCGTATTGCAGGAACGTGTTTACGAACCTTTGGGGGCCATCCGTTCCGAACGGGCCGAAGTGCGAGTGATTGTCGCCACCAACAAGGATCCGGCAGAATTGGTCAGGCGGGGCCTATTTCGGGAAGATCTCTATTATCGAATCAACATCGTACGCATCGAACTGCCTCCGCTTCGCCGCCGGAAAGAGGACATTCCTCTGCTGATCGATCAGTTCATCGCCCGTTTCAACCGTTTGCAGCAAAAATCGGTTGAGGGAATCACGGCCCAGGCATTGTCCCTGCTGATCGCCCATGACTGGCCGGGTAACATTCGGGAACTGGAGAACACCATCGAACGGGCTTTCATTCTTTGCCGGGATGGACACATCGACCTTCCCCACCTGCCCCGGGAGCTGACCGTCCATGAGGCAAGTTCAGGAATGGATTTACCCATTCAATCCGCCCATGACATTCTCGATGCCCAGTCCATTCGTGCCGCACTGGAGCGGAACTCTTTCAACCGCCTGGCCGCCGCCAGAGACCTGGGCATTCACAAGACTACTCTATTCCGAAAAATGAAAAAACTGCAGATTCCCCTGCCCGAATCGGACGGTCGCACCCGAAATACAAAATCAGATCTATAAGTATGGTTCGACGGCTCACTCTGAACTTTTAATCAGGAGCGGGAAGTCGATTCCCTGCGCATGCCTTCCGGCATCTCAACGGCTACAACCCGGCCTTGGACACAGAGCCGACTATCGGCGGCAACGGTGACCAGAACCGTCACTTTTCGCCCCTTGACCTCTTCTACCCGCCCTCTGATTTCCAGTGGCACGCCTAAAGGAGTCGGACGCAGGTAATCGACATGAAGCGATGCGGTGATAAACCGGAAGGCCGGTTCCGATCCCATATCGCGGCCTGCCTCCCGATAGGCCGCAGCGGCGGCCGTACCGGTTCCATGACAATCAATCAAGGAGGCGAGAAGTCCGCCGTATACATATCCCGGTACAGCGATATGATAGTGAGATGGTAAAAATTCGGCTACGCTTTCTGCTCCATCCCAACGGCTTTTCAGGTGATGTCCGTGTTCGTTCAATCTTCCACACCCGAAACAATGACTCAGTTCCTCCGGATAGTAATCCTGAAATGACTTATCTCCCATATTGTTTCTCTCCCGTCTCATTCGATCACGAAAGGATGGCGGCGGATGGCAACATGGGTTCCTACCGGCAAACCTACATGGTCGGCCAGCACGGGACACTTAGCCTTAAACAGAAAATAGATATCCGCCTCCGCTTCGCTGAGCGTCTCGTAGTTTCCCTGCCCTTTGGCGATAATCAGATCTGCAACATCAAAACAGGAACGGAAATCGTCGCTGCAGTCTTCCAGGATGGTACCGGGAGCATCGGAACCGTTATCGATAACCTCGACCAGGTCGGGTAGGCCGACTGACTCGGCATCCGTGCGGGTGGCATCGTTCAACACAGGCACACCGCGAACGGCGAGAGTAATCTGTTTGGGCAATAGTTGCTCGATCAGAAGCCGATCGAAGACGATTTCGCCGGCATTATCGGCCAAATACAGGATGTTTTTTGCCTGGTCCACTGCCTTGCTGAAATCCTCCCGATCTCCGTGAAATGGCTCACTCAGAGTGTTTTCGAGAGCCGCGCGGATCTCATGCTCCCCAATTCCTCCCTTGACTCCCAGGTCGATGACATTTCCGGCGATAGCAAAGCGTAAGGCAAAGAACAGAGGATCCGCGCATCTCTCCATCTGAGCGATAAGGCCCGGTATCATCCGCATTGCCATCTCGTTATACCGATCCTTAGCCGCCCGATAGGGATCCTCAACGCCGGTAATCCCGCGCAAATTGCGGTGCACTCTCTGAGCGATGGCGGGTGGACTTTGTGAAAGATCCATCTCCGCTACTTCTCGAAGCATGCTGCGCAAGATCCGTTCATGGATTGCGGCATCCTCGGTTACGTACCGCGCCGCCTCCAGAGCCTGGCGGGCAAAACAGGGTATACAGTCCAGGGTTGTTTTCATACTCCGATCCTTAAGATAAGTTTGTATTATACACTAACGAATTGGTATAAAGTGGCACAGACATTCTTGTCTGTGACTGAAACGTGCGTTCCCATGGGCATATTTGGGAAAATTACACAGTATTATTTCCGACTTTTTAACGCTTTGTCACACACTGAAGTCGCAAAAAATCGATTTTCCGTTATTCCGTGTTTATTCCGTATTGATTCGAAAGATTTTGCCAGCGGGACGCCGGCGCTCCCAGGACTTATTGCTACTTCATCATACACTGATGCACCTCAGAAGTTTCCCTGGAGTAATCCCGGAAGTCACACCCACATGACTGGTGGAACTGCATGAAAGATATTCCCTTAAGGCGCAGGAGAGTCTGGAGGATATCTTCATTCGTCTGGTAAGAGTTGTATGATACGCTTAACACCTCATCGAGAAGTGTTCGAAAAGTGAAATGGAGGACATAATTCGTAATTGTAGGAAACCGATCCTCTACCTATTCGCCGGATTGCCCGGCACGGGAAAATCCGCACTCGGCCGAAGACTGGCCGGAAAGAAAAGGGCCGTTTATCTACGCATCGATACCGTCGAACAAGGTCTGCGGGATCTCTGCTGCTGGGAGGTGCGGGGAGAAGGTTATCGGCTGGCTTACCGGGTGGCTGCCGATAATCTGCAAAATGGTATCGATGTTGTCGCGGACTCCTGTAATCCCCTGGAGCTGACACGCTCGGAATGGGAATCAGTAGCCCTGGCCAATAATGCTTTATCGCTCAACATCGAAATCCTTTGTTCCGATCCGGGAGAACACCAGACGCGTATCGAAAACAGGATACCGGAAATTTCCGGTCTGCGTCTTCCGACCTGGAAAGAGGTACAAGAACGTGAATATCACGACTGGACCAGAAAACGTATCGTCATCGATACCGCCGGCCGAACGATCGAAGAGTGTCTCGATGAATTGCTGGAAAAGATCGATCCCTTCCTGCAAAGCAAGGATTAGATGCTGAGGTTGTGGAGACGTTGCTACTCCGTTTCTCGGGAGGGGGAGGCGTGCAGGATGCGATCCAGGACGACACTGACCTCTTCGGGAAGCAGGGGTTTGGCGAGGACTTCGCAGATGCCGGATTTCAGGGCCAGCTCGCGGGTAGCCACCCCCAGATGTCCGCTCACCAAAATCATCGGAAGATCGGGGTTCATCTTACCGATCGCGACGGCCAGTTCCAGTCCGCTCATACCCGGCATATTGAAATCGGTGATCACCAGATTATAAGCCTTCGAATCCTTCCGCAGATGGGACAACACCTCGACAGGAGATGAATAGGCGGTTACCTCATAACCGATCTTTTGCAGCATGATCCGATGGCTGCGGCATAGCGCGGGTTCGTCGTCCACATAGAGAATTCTTTCGCCCCTTCCCGGATATATTTTCGTCGCTTGCTTTTCTCTGGTCGTATCGCTCGCTTCCGCCAGCGGCAAATAAATTTGGAAGGCGGTTCCCACCCCGGGTTCGCTCTTGACTTCGATAGCCCCCCGGTGATCTTTCACGATGCCATGCACGACAGCCAACCCCAGGCCGGTGCCTTCACCGGGGGCCTTGGTGGTAAAGAAGGGATCAAAGATCCGCTTTAATGTATTTTCGTCCATACCATGGCCTGTATCCCGCACGGTAATCAGGGCATAGGTGCCCGGTTCCAGCTCCGTAGAAGTGGATTCTTCTTCCCCTTTCCAGAAGATGCATTGGAGACCGACGAGTAGAAACCCGGATTTCTGCTTCATGGCATGAGCGGCATTAGTACACAGATTCATCATCACCTGATGTATCTGTGTGGGGTCGGCCATTACCATCAGAGGTTCTTCCTCGATTTCCGAACGAATCTCGATGGCTGCGGGCAGAGTCGATCGTAACAATTTCAAACACTCTTTAATCACCGGCTGCAAGATCATCTTCATGCGTTCCTGCTTGCCTTGACGGCTGAAGGTCAGGATCTGTTTGACCAGACCGATCGCCCGATCGCTGGCCTGAGAAATCTGTTCCAGACTCTCCTCCACCATCGATGGCGACTGCAGGTCGCTTCGGGCCAGCCAGGTAAACCCGACAATGGCTCCCAAAATGTTATTGAAGTCGTGAGCGATACCTCCGGCCAACGTTCCCAGGGCCTCCATCTTCTGGGCCTGACGCAGCTGACTCTCCAGCTGTTTTTGTATCTGTTCCGCCCGCCGCCGTTCGGATACATCCCGGATCGTGATCAGGATACCTTCTACATCCGGCTGATGCAGAAGATTGGTCGCCAGCACCTCCAAATCGAGCCAATTCCCGGCAGCATGGCGAAATCGAACATGGTAGAGCAAGCCTCCGTCCCTGTTTTCTCTCATCCGTTGCAGAAGCTGACCAAGATCTTTGATATCCTCCGAGGGAATCAATTTCCATAGATCCGATTCTTCTAGATCCGCCTTCCTCTTGCCGAGAAAAAAGCCTTGTGGGTAGCCGAACATCCGCGAGGCGGACAGGCTTTCATAAACGAACCTTCCGTCTTTATTCTGCAGCAGGATGACGTCCGAAGCATGCTGCATCAGGGTGGCGAAACGGATACGTTCCCGGTTCAGGATCTCCTGCTGCCGCAGACGTTCCTCCCGGATGCGAAGTCGACTGCGCTGTACAACCAGTGCGATAACCACTACGGTGGCGATGAGGCCAAAAGACAGAAGCAGACGGAACCAGGCGGTTTGCCAATAGAAAGGAGCCACTATCAGCCGGACACCGGCTTCCTCCCGGCTCTCTATTCCATCGTCATTTGTTCCACGGACCCGGAAGCGGTACTCCCCCGGAGACAGATTATGATAAAAGGCAATCCGTCGATTCTCTGTCCGGATCCAGGAAGGATCGTGTCCCTCCAGCATTACCCGATATCTGGTTTTTTCCGGAGATCCATAGCTAAGAGCGGTGTAATGAAACTCCACTCGTTTGCTACCGGCAGGCAGTTCCAGCGGCGACGAGAAGGGAGGTATAATTCTCCTGATTACTTCTGTTTCCGACAAGAGATTGGATTGGGAATCGACCGGTTTCTCGGATTGTTGGTAATAGGAAACCTCCTCGATATGGATACGAGGAGCGACGCCATTCATACGAAAACTTCGCGGATCGATCATCGACAGCCCCTTCATCGTACAGAACCAGAGGCGTCCCTGACGATCGCGAATGCTGCCGTTTTGATATCCGCCGATGACTTCGACGCTATCCATGCCATCGGTAATATCCAGTAAAATCCCCTTGATTTCCGTGAGCAGCCCTTTCGCCGCCGCTTCCATATCCCTTCGAGGCACTCTCAGGATGCCGCGATTGGTTCCCATCCAGAGGATGCCCTGATCGTCCTCCAGGATCGAATTTATGTTTCTCGTCGGCAGACCATGCCGCTCATCGACTGTGAGAAAGCGTCCTTGCTGAGAGACGGCGACGGCGCCATTCTTCATTCCCACCCATAGCTTCCCTTCCGGATCGAGATACAGACAATGAATCTGCTCGGAATTCAGGCCCTCCGCGGTCGTAAACCTTCGAAAACGATCTCCCTCTCGGCAGAACAGACCCTGATCCAAAGTACCTACCCACAAGCGATTCTCTTTCCGATCCTCGGCAAAACAACGGATATCCTTTGAAGGTATCCCCTCCGGCTCGCCGAAGATTTGAAAGGCGAGCCCATCCGTACTGCTCGCCAGACCTCGATCGCCGCCGATCCAGATCCTCTCCCGGCTATCTTTGAACAAGGCGAAAATTTCCCATCCGTTCAGCTCCGGAGGGGAGATCACCGTCTCCTTCCCATCCCAGATTCCAAGCCCGCTCGTCCGACCGATCCAGGTGCGTCCTCGGGCATCCTGGAGGATGGAACCCAGATACGCAGTGGGAAAACCGGCATCTCTTCCCTCTAAGTATATTGTTTTAGGAAACCGGTCCACCGTCAGAAAACCTCGGCTCAGAGCCGCCAAACCGACACCATAGGTTCCCACCCAAAATTCGCCGTCGGCCGTCTCCAGAACGGATTTCAGAACCCTCCCATACTTGGAATTCGGAAAAGAGTAGGATTGGATGCGCCTCGGTTTGAAACGATGTAAACCGCCGCCGCTGGTTCCCACCCATAGGACCCCCTCGGTATCTTCAAAGACAAACCGACCGGCATCGTATGTCAGACCGTTTTCCGCAGAAAAACGGGTCTGGGTGCCATCGGGGCTCACTCGAACGATGCCACGGTTGTAAGTACTGATCCAAACATTTCCCGAGCGATCCTCAAGCATACTCCAAACGGCAAGAATGGATCCCATGTCCCGGCGAATGACTTCCCTGCCATCCACCAGCTTTTTAAGAAAACGATCTTCTACAACCCAGATGCCGTCTTTGCGGTTCGACAGAACGGTACCATAAACGATCTTAGGCTGATCGCCCGATCGGTTCCATTTCCCATCCGCATCCTGCCGTGCCAGATATCCGTCGCTCCCAAGCCAGAGAATATCCTTGGAATCGTACAGGCAGAAAACATGTTTCTCTCCCAACCCTGGAGGGCGGACGATCTCCTCCGCTCGGCCGTCCTCGATCCGGTAGATGCGACTGTCGTTCCCGACGACAACGATATGGCCCCGGGAGTCTTCCGAAATGCATCTTGCATGGCGGGAATGCCATCCTTGTTTTTCGTCTATCCGCTTCCAGACCTCTCCCTGATGAACGATCAATCCTCCCCTGTCGGCACTGATCCACAACCGTCCCTTGGAATCCGAATAGAGGATAATGACGGCAGTGCTCGAGAAACCGGGAGTATTGGCGGTATCGTAGACCTTCATCTCCTGACCATTAAAGCGCACCAATCCATTGAAGGTGCCGAACCAGAGATAACCGTCGGGGGTTTGGGTCATACAGGTGGCGGAATTTTCCGGTAGACCATCCTCGGTCTCCCACACATGGATGAGGTATTCCGGGGTAGAAGTTAAAAACCGCCCGCTCGAAAGGGTATCCGTACTTCGGATCATCCAAATCAGGATGCCGATCAGGACAAGCTGCATCCCGGATCTCAGCCGACTGAAGATTCTGACCATCGTTTAGTAGAGGATGTCCAATTCCGTCGCCATCAGCAGAAACTAGATCGTATGTCTGTCATAAAAAGATTACGGCTTATTGAGGATGGAAGCAAGAACGTTGCATCAATCGGTCCAAAATCGCCATACCATAAAGCCTTATTCTATCATCCCGAAAATTAGGTCACCACATACTTGTATCACAAATCATCGGGAGCGGCCTGTTCGCCCGTCCTTTTCGGGCAATTCTATGGCCAGCGCCTTGATTTTGCGAAAAAGAGTGCTTGTATCGATGCCGAGTTCCATGGCCGTCCGTTTGCGGTTGCCCCGGTTACGTTCCAGGGCCTCCCGGATGAAGATCTTCTCCAGCGATTCCAGACGCATCGGTCGGCTGCGTTCTATTCCTTGAACAGGGATCGAGAGCAGTTCCGTAGGTAAGTGGTTCCAATCGATGACTCCCTCTCGGCAAAGGACAAAGGCCTGTTCGATGATGTTCTCCAATTCCCGCACATTGCCGGGAAAGTCATGCTCCATCAACCGGGCCATGACCTGATCGGAAACTCCGGCGATATCTTTCCCCTGGAGTCGATTGAACCTGTCGATGAGGTATTTCACCAGCAACGGGATATCTTCGCGTCGCTGCTTCAGTGCCGGAAGTACCATAGACACTACGCGGATGCGATAATAAAGATCCTCTCGAAAGCGGCCGGCGCGCACCTCATCGAGTAGCTTTTTATTCGTGGCGGCGATTATGCGCACGTCCATTGGCACCGCTTTCATGCTGCCCAGGGGGTCGAAAACCTTCTCCTGCAGCACACGCAGCAAGCGAACCTGCATGGCGGGAGAGATGTCCCCGATTTCATCCAGGAACAGGGTTCCGCCTTCCGCCCGAGCAAAACGCCCGGGTTTATCTCGCCGGGCATCGGTAAAGGCCCCGGCCTTGTACCCGAAGAGTTCGCTCTCCAGCAGCGTATCCGGCAAGGCTGCGCAATTGAAGGCTACAAAAGGCTTCTTCCTCCGTGAGGAAAGATTATGGATCGCCCGGGCGAACAGCTCTTTTCCCGTGCCACTGGGACCCTCGATGAGTACCGTACTGTGACTCTCGGCAATCGGCGGCAGCAGTTCGAACAGGCGTAACATCGCCGGGCTGCGCCCGACGATATCTTCGAACGTGAAGCGTCCCTGCAACTCCTTGCGCAGCTGCTCCACCAGGGTCAGGTCCTGGAAAGTTTCCACGCCCCCAATGATGCTGCCGGCATTGTCTTTCAGCAGGGCGGTCGATAGGCGAATGGGAATACGTTCCCCTTGTTGATTGATAATATGGGCCGTAGCATTCACGATGGGTTTGCCGTTCGCCATGGTACGGCGCAGGGCACAATCTCTCTCGCAGATGTCGGCCCGGAAAACGTCGCAACAACGGCTGCCGATGGCTTCTTCCCGACGGATGCGGGTGATTCTCTCGGCGGCTTTGTTGAATGCCGTGATGCGCCAGTCCTGGTCGACAGCAAAAACGCCTTCGTTCACCGAATCCAGGATAGCCGATTCCCTCTGTGCTATCTGAGGAGTATCCACCACTTTTCACCTCCATTCCCTTCTAATACAATTGCATTATACCTTTATACGAAGCATACATCATTGCATTATGCATCTATAGAAATTGGACCATTACACCGCATAATTTGTATCATATTGTTTATAAGGTACTTATAGATTTATCATTTTATGGCATGACTATTGCTTATTAATAAGTCGTTATGCGAGTGGCAATTCCACATTGGCAAGGAAGGATTTCTCCGGTACTCGATGTAGCCGGCACTTTTCTCCTGGTTGACATAGAACAGGGTGAAGAATCCGGGCGACAGAATATAACGTTACCCGAAGAGGACACCATGAACCGGGCCAGGAGGATCAAGGATCTGGACGCGGACATCGTCGTTTGCGGTGCCATCTCCCGGCCCCTGGCGTCGGCACTGACTTCTCGCGGAATCGAGGTCGTCGCGCAGATTTGCGGTGAGGTGGAGCTTGTACTTGAAGCCCTGTTAAAGGGGAGGTTGCAGCAAGACATGTTCCTCATGCCCGGCTGCTGCCGAGGACGCAGGCGTTTCCGTGGAGGGCGGGGAAGGTTCCGTAGTTCCTGAAGAAATGCACTCTGAATCGGATGTGGAAAAGCCTGTGATTCGAGAAACACCTAGACACGAAAGGAGTTTTATTATGCCTGGTGGAGATAGAACCGGCCCGCTTGGAATGGGGCCGATGACCGGACGCGCAGCCGGTTTCTGCGCCGGTTATCCGGTTGCCGGATTCGCCAATCCGGTTCCTGGCTTTGGACCTGGCGGAAGATGGGGAGGCCGTGGCGGCCGTGGTTGGCGCAATCGCTTCTATGCTACCGGAATGACCGGTTGGCAGCGAAATGCCGTCGCACAAGATCCCTTCTTTCCGACGGCCGCCGCACAAGAACTGCCGCTTGAGACACTCCGGGCCCAAGCTGCCCATTTCGAGAGTGCTTTGACGGACATCCGCAAGCGAATCGAAGAGCTGGAAACAAAAGGCAAGGAAAAGTGATTTTTCTTTGCGGTAGAACCCAAAAGCATAAGCCGTCGAACCTGTCCGGAAAAACGGTGCAAGACTTGACGGCTTTTCTGCAGAAAAATAGGAGAGAATGGCAATGAGGACAAATCGAATTCGAATCCCCATTTCCGCTATCGAGCCCGGTGGCAGAGGCGGTGGCAGCGGTAGAGGCGGTGGCGGCGGCATGGGCAGAGGCCGTGGTGGTGGTGGTATGGGTGGAAGATGTGGCGGCGGTATGGGTGGAGGCCGGAATCAGGGCTTTGGGGGAAGGGGTAGTGCCCTAAATGAATCCATCCTCAATCGATCTTCCATCACCGCATCTCCTCCGGTCGAAAACGTCACCAGAGACCGAGACGTGCAGGATAATCGTTCGGTAGACTTGCCCGGTAACGATCTCCAATCGATGACGGAAGATAAAGGAAAACGAACAACGGCAGTCATCCATCGTGAGAAATGCACCGGTTGTGGCGTATGTTTAGATGTATGCCCGAATGAGGCGATCAGCTTAAATGGTCTGGCCCAGGTAAGAGATGACGTTTGTACCGGCTGTGGAACATGTGTTCCTCCATGTCCGGCCGGCGCAATCGCGCTGGTATAGGGAAACCGCCGATGAAACCGTTAAGTCTTAAAATGTTCCCTGACTCGGTATTGCGGGAAGTATGCCAACCTGTAGAAAAACATGATGTCTGGCTCAAGGATTTAGTGGCCGAGATGTTCGAACTGATGCGAAAACATAAAGGTATTGGGCTGGCTGCTCCTCAAGTGGGAATTTCCAAATCCTTTTTCATCACCGAGCTGGATGGCCGATCACTCTGCCTAACAAATCCCGTCATCGTCTCCTCCTCCGGTATTGATCTCATGAAGGAGGGGTGCCTGAGCCTACCCGATGTCTTTATCGATATCGAAAGAAGAAGTCGTATCGAAGTAGCAGGCTACGACCTGTCCGGACAAAGGCGACAGGAGGTTTTTCAAGGATTATGGGCACGCGTAATCCTGCACGAGACGGACCATTTACAGGGCATACTGATTTGCGATTATAGCAATCCGATGGAGGATTTTTGCGATCGATTATCTGGCAATGCCCATTCTACTAATTGAACGTTTTATCCCGAGTGTGTGGGGGGGAGGAGCAATCCCCGTCTCTGCACTTAATGTGAAAGGTCTACCGGCCATGCCGACATATGAAGAGGAATTGACGGCAAAAGGACTGGCAATAAGGAAGGTTTCCGATCACCGTCTCTTTTATTCCGCAAAAGCATCGACTGCATTGGGATTGCTTCTTCACAATTAGTGGTTCTACAGAAAAAGATGGAGATCCTCCTTATACTAATTTTTTCTAGTCTTGGTTCTTTCTGTTCGGTGGGTCTGGCGGGAACGTTGCTTCTTTTAAAGAGAGAACGATTGTATCGTATCACCGGCAGAATCATCCCCTATGCCATCGGAACGCTTTTGGGAGCCTCCTTCTTCGGCATGATACCTCACGCCCTGACACGTGCACCGAGTTCTTCGGTGTTGCCGGCTATCCTCCTAGGTATTATCCTGTTTTATGTGCTTGAGAAATGTGCCCTCTGGCGTCATTGTCACAAGCAGCCATGCGATGTTCATACCCGGGCCGGCAATATCATTCTAATCGGCGATTCCCTGCATAATTTTGTCGACGGAGTCGCGATTGCTCTGGCTTTTTCCGGGTCGGTACCTCTTGGGATTGTCACCTCCATAGCGGTCATTGCCCATGAGGTACCCCAGGAGGTCGGTGATTTTGCCATTCTTCTGGAGAGCGGTTACTCTCCGGCACGTGCCCTTTGCTACAATACCTTTTCCAGCCTAGCGGCCGTATTGGGGGCGGTCTTGACCTATTTTCTCCTCCCTTTTATTCAAGCGTTGATTGCATATATGCTCTCCCTTTCGGCCGCCAGTTTTATCTATATCGCTCTGGCGGATCTTGTTCCAGGTCGTCGCGCTACAGGAGGACTTAAAAGTCTTGCATGGGAACTCCCCCTCATTCTGCTGGGTATCGCTACCATTGTCGTCTTGCGCATCTCGTAGTCAGAAACAAGGAGTACAGGTACGATCTGACAAGGTGAATCCAAAGGGGAACGATAGTAGCCTGTTTGCAACAGGCTGGTGCGTTATCGGTATTTCCACCGCAACTATATCGGACGGCACAACTAGCAACAGCCGACCGTTTACCCCCACTTTTTCCCCAGTTTATGCAGATTCCGAGCAAATCACCCAAATGGCCTTTTTTTTGCTATACAGCTTACGGACAAATAACGGAAGGAATGAATCGATGAAAACGGCCTTCGCATTCTGGGACAATCGCATCGCACCGGTCTTCGACACCGCGCAACACCTGCATGTGATCGACAGCCGGTCGGGAAAGATTCTAAGCGAGCACCAGGAACAGACTACAGATTCTTTACCGATACAGAAGGCCCGGCATCTGGTGGAACTAGGGATTGAAACGCTGGTCTGCGGCGCCATTTCCCGACCGCTGCATATGCTGATTCGATCCTATGGAATACGGGTAATCCCATTCGTGGCCGGCGACCTGCAGGAGGTTATCCAGGCATGGTTGACCGGCCGGATAAGCGACGCAGTCTATGCCATGCCTGGTTGCTGCCATCGAAGGCAGCGATCCGGCAGGGAAGAATGTAAACGTAAGTAAGGAGCTTTATCCCATGAAAATCGCTTTTTCCGTTTCCGGCGACGGGCTGGATTCTCTCTTAGACAGCCGTTTCGGCCGGGCGCAAAAATTCCTCGTTTACGATCTGGACAACGACACCTTTCAGGTGGTTGATAACCGCCTGAACCTGAATGCCGCTCAGGGCGCCGGCATTCAGTCGGCAGAAGCCGTTGTCCGGCTCGGTGCTAAAGCCGTCGTCACCGGACATTGCGGTCCGAAGGCCTTCCGGGTATTATCCGCGGCCGGAGTTAAGGTTTACAACGCCGATGAGGTCAAGGTATCCGAGGCACTATCCCGATACCGCGATGGGACACTGAAGGAAGCGGTAGCCGCAGACGTTGAGGGGCACTGGGCATGAACTCCCCTTCCATCGTGTATCGGCCTATCGGAATTGTCCGAAGCGAACACCATATGCCGGAAAATAGTGAGGAATTATGAAACTGGTGATTGCCTCCGGTAAAGGTGGCACCGGAAAGACCACCCTTTCCGTCAATCTGGCCAGCGTACTGGATTTCCCCGTACAGCTTCTGGATTGCGATGTGGAAGAACCCAACGATCATCTTTTCCTGAAAGGGATTGGAATCCGAGAAGAGGTGATCACCCGACCTGTCCCACAGGTGGACGAATCGCTATGTGACGGATGCGGCGAATGCGGACGATTCTGCGAATACAACGCCATCGTTTCTTTTGGAACCAAACCCCTGGTTTTCCCGGAGATGTGCCACAGCTGCGGCGGATGTATAAAGGTCTGTCCCAGACACGCTATCCATGAAACCGCCAGACGTATCGGAGTGATCCTCTCCTCCCAAGTCGGCAAGATCAGCACCATTCAAGGATGCCTGGATGTCGGTATATCCATGGCGCCGCCTCTGATCCGGGCGGTAAAGGCACGCATGCAAAAAAACGTCCCCGCCATTCTGGATGCCCCACCCGGCACCAGCTGTCCGGTGACGACAACTCTTCAGGGCGCCGATTATGCCCTGCTGATTACCGAGCCGACCCCTTTCGGCCTGCACGACCTTACGTTGGCGGTAGAGACGGTTCGAGAGTTTCCCATCCCCTTCGGTATTGTCATCAACCGTGCCGGCATCGGCGATCATCGTGTGCAGGAGTACTGTCGCCGGGATAAGATACCGATCCTGCTGGAAATCCCGGAGGATCGGGCGATTGCCGAAGCCTATTCCCGAGGCCGTCTGATCGTGGAAGCCTTGCCCCAATATACCTCCCTCTTCCGCGATCTGGCGCAAAAGGTAGGCCTTATGGGAGAAAACGCATGAAGGAACTTGTGATTATCAGCGGCAAGGGCGGGACGGGAAAGACCAGCATTACTGCCTCTTTTGCGGTTATGGCCAAGGAAGCGGTATTGGCCGATTGCGATGTGGATGCGGCCGATCTGCACTTGATTCTCGCTCCCCACATCCGGAAAAAGTTTTCATTTTTCAGCGGACATATGGCTCAAATCCGGCAGAATTCCTGCACCGGCTGCGGTTTCTGCTTTGCCTATTGTCGATTCGAGGCTATCTTGGTTCAGTCGGGCGCCTCGGGGGAATCTTCGTTCTTCGTCGATCCCGTTTCCTGCGAAGGGTGTGGCGTATGCGTACGCTTCTGCCCGGCACAGTCCATCGATTTTCCGGAACGACTCTGTGGCGAATGGATGATCTCCGATACCCGTTGCGGCCCGATGGTTCATGCCCGGCTGGGAATTGCCGCCGACAATTCCGGTAAACTGGTCACTACCGTTCGCCGGGCTGCCTGCGATTTGGCGCAAAAGGAGCACCGTTCTCTTATTCTGGTGGACGGCCCACCGGGGATCGGTTGTCCGGCCATCGCTTCCGTCACCGGAGCTTCTCTTGTGCTGGTGGTCACGGAACCGACCTTGTCGGGAGAACATGACCTGGAGCGCGTTCTTGCCTTGACGCGCCATTTTCAGATACCTACGGCGGTTTG
>CAZTVS010000052.1:0-31816 GCA_964617125.1 uncultured Acidobacteriota bacterium | reverse complement strand
TGACCTCGATGGCGAAAATTCCGGTTAGGAATTTCAGGCGATCGCGAATCCATGTGCGGCGGTGTTCGTAATCCTTACCCGTGGTGAAATCCTGCCCGCATAAAAAGGCCCGGCGCACGCAGCGTGATGTGCAATGGTAATCATGTACCTCCCGGCAATCGACAATATCTTTTCTGGCAACGGTCATTTCCGTCCTCCTTTTCAAACCGACGCATATCAATGCATTTCACGTCTGTTTTATAGAACGGCAAAGGCCGCCATTTTGCGAAAAAAAAGAAAAACGGGTGTCCTCTTTTATTCTCTATCGACTCTTTCTTCGGGTGTCCTCTTTTATTCTCTTTTATTCTTCTGTTAGGACCAGCACTCGGTCGCCAAAGGAATCGATCTTTTTCTCCTGGATCCTGAGCAGAGTAGCCCATCTCCTGAATGCTCCGGCAAAGACTATGACCATCAGAGTCATAATGATCAGGCCCAGAAAGGCCAGCAGGTAGTTATGTTGGGGGAGATAGTTGTTGAAAATGTTCAAGTAACCGGCATACAGGGTAATAAAAGCCATGATAATACCGGGAATGGCAGTACACCAGGCATACTTGGCCCGATCCATGCGGATCAACATGGTAGTTCCGACAATCAGAGCGCAGGAAGCCAATAATTGGTTGCTCATCCCAAAGAGGGGCCAAATGGTCGAGATATCTCCAGTAACTACCAGATATCCCCAGGAAGCGGAAAAGATACCACTGGTGATAAGAATTCCCGGCCACCAACGTTTGTTCAGAAAGCGTGGAAAGAAATGGCCGATCATTTCCTGCAGGAAAAAACGTCCTACGCGAGTTCCGGTGTCTACGGCAGTGAGTATAAAAACCGCTTCAAACATGATGGCGAAATGGTACCAGTAGCCCATCAGATGTTTCATGAAAGGTACGGAAGAAAAGATGTAGGCCATGCCGACCGCCAGAGAAACAGCGCCTCCCGGCCGGCCCTGTATGTTCTCCTGTACCGCTTCAGCCAGGGCCGGCAGATTTTGTGTTTGCATGCCGAGTTGAGCAAAGACTTCCGGTCGGGCATTGATGGCGAAATAATCGGCGGGAACCAATACGCAGGCGGCTACCAGGGCCATCATGGCCACAAAGCCCTCCACCAGCATGGCTCCGTAGCCGACAAATAGAATGTCCCGTTCGTTGGCAATCATCTTGGGAGTGGTCCCTGTCCCGATGATGGCATGAAATCCGGAGACGGCCCCGCAGGCAATGGTGATAAAGAGGAAAGGAAAAACCGGACCATTGATTATGGGGCCGCCTCCGTCGATGAAGCGTGTAAAAGGATCCATTACCAGTGTGGGGCGTAAAAAAAGGATTCCCGCGGTCAGCAGTAGGATAGTCCCTATCTTAAGATAGGTAGAAAGGTAATCGCGGGGACAGAGCAATAGCCAGACTGGGAGCACCGAGGCCAGAAATCCATACACCGGAATCATCAGAGCGATTTGTGTTTTGCTCAAGCGGAAAAAGTCGGCCAGCACGGGTGTGGCGGTGACATACGGGCCCGCCAATATGGCCAGGAACAGCAAGGTGACTCCGAGAATACTGGCTCCTTTTACATCGTGAAGGCGCCATTTGTGCAGGTAAACACCCATCAATAAGGCAATGGGAATGGTCGCGAAAACGGTGAATGTCCCCCATACGCTTTCTGCCATGGCGTTGACTACGGCCAGGGAAAGACCAGCCAAGGTCAGGATAAGGATGAACATAACGGACCATGAAGCGACTTGGCCGGTAATTTTCCCGATCTCTCTCTCGGCAATCGTTGCCAGGCTTTGCCCACGGTGACGAACGGAGCAGAAAAGAATCACAATGTCATGAACCGCACCTCCCAGTACGCATCCTACCAATATCCAGAGGGTCCCTGGAAGATATCCATACTGGGCGGCCAGGACTGGTCCGAGGAGCGGACCGGCAGCAGCAATGGCGGCGAAATGGTGGCCGAAGATAACATACTTGTTTGTTTCGACATAATCATGACCGTCAGCGAAACGTATGGCCGGGGTCTCCCTCCGGCTGTCCAGTCGCAGGACCTTATCAGCCAGGAAAATGCCATAGAATCGGTAGGCAATGGCGAAGACACATAAGGAGGCGAAAATCAGGGTCAAGGCATTCATGCTGTTCTTCCGTTTGGTGATGGTTAAAAGAAGCCAGTTTATTGCATGGGTTTTTATTTTTCAAGAAGACGCACAAACCCCTTGATGCCATCCTCCGCCAGTCGTTGCCGAACCATCTCTGCATCGGTACGGGTCTTCTGAGTGCCGATCTGCACCCGGAAGCCCCCATCGGAAGCGGTTGTCATCGCTACGTTCTGGTAGCGGCCAGAGAGTTCTTTCCTAAGGCGTATAGCGTTTTGCTTATCCTGAAAAAATCCAACCTGGACGGTATATTGTGGCAATTTTCCCTGGGGCTGGGTGTGGACAGCCTGCAGAGTCAGCCGGACGCGGGCAGTTCCCGGTCCAACCATGTCGATTCTTCGGGCGGCAGTGAGCGAAAGATCGATGATTCGTCCATCGACGAAAGGTCCCCGGTCGTTGATCCTCACCAGGACCGATTTTTGGGTGTCCAAATTATGAACTAAAACGTTGCTGTCGAAAGGGAGAGTGTTATGGGCGGCTGTCAAGCCATACATATCGTAGACATCGCCACTGGCAGTTCGTCGGCCATGGTACGGATGCCCATACCAACTGGCAATCCCTTCCATCTGATCTGCGGCAACAGTAGGGGATGGTGCGCCTTTTTCTGTGGAGGTTCTTACCGTTGGAACCGGAGTTCGTATCTTTTTTTTGGAAGTGCAGCCGGTAAAGGCTGTCCATAAGAACAGCAAAAGAGTCAGATATTTAAAGTATGTCCTAAGCTTATATATCATAACATATTATAAACAAACATTTTAATTCTATTTATCTTTGGGGTCAAGAAGAGGCCTATGATAGGGCGAATCTTTTTTAGGCCAGCAGCTGACTTTTAACGCCGGAGTCTTATAATGTTGGTATGATGGATTTACAATGGGTAAAAGAACTGACACTTCGGGAGAATTGATTATGTCGAAAGAATTTACGATTGCCGTGCAGGAACGCCGTAGCATATACGGAATCAACGAAGAATTGACAATACCCCGGGAACGTATTCTGGAGATCGTGCGGCACTCGGTCAAGTACGCACCATCGGCCTTTAATTCCCAGAGCGCACGAACCATCCTCCTGTTGGGCGGCCACCATAAGAAGCTCTGGACGATCGTGAAAGAAGTACTGCGGAAAATCGTTCCCGCTGGTGATTTTCCCCAGACGGAAGCCAAAATCGATGCCTTTCGGGCCGGTGCCGGGACCGTTCTGTTTTTTGAGGACCAGGCCGTGGTTCAGGGTTTGCAAAAGCAATTCCCCACCTACGCCGACCATTTTCCACTTTTTTCCCTGCAATCGTCAGGCATGACGCAGTTCATCGTCTGGACCGCTCTGGAAGCGGAGGGTTTGGGGGCCTCACTCCAGCATTACAGCCCGCTGATCGATGAGGAAGTACGTAAGGAATGGAATGTACCTGCCGAGTGGAAGCTTCTTTCGCAACTGGTATTTGGCAAGCCCACGGCTATGCCGGCGGAGAAGACTTTTCAACCGCTCGAAGATCGAGTCAAGTTCTATGCCTGAACTTCCGCCGGAAAACTGACTCGACACCGAGTTCTCTGTGCCTTAGTGTGAGCACCGTCTATCCGGCGAAATCCGTACTTCCGGATGAAACCAGGCTTACTTACAGCCGAACGAGCGGACGCATCTCGCCTGGATTACCTTCTCCCGGGTAAAGGACGCGTTCCAGAAACAGTCCTGAGGAGGGAGCAGTCCATGGTGCGACATCGAATTGGCCTCCCTTCAAGGATTGGTCGAAGGATTCCAGTGGAAATTGCTCTTGGCCGACCTTGACTAGGGTTCCGACCAGGCGGCGGACCATGCGCCATAGAAAATGAGACGCTCCGATACGGAAGAGGAGAAGGTCTCCGGCTCGATCCAGTTCGGCGACATGAACCTTGACTATGGTGGAATTCTCCTTGGTTGTGCGACGATCCTGGTAGCAGTCAAAATCATGCCGGCCGGGGATCAAGGCCACGGCCTGCCGCATCAGGGTCAGGTTGAGAGGCTCCTTGATCCACCAGACGAAGTTCTTGGCCAGGGCGGTGCGTCGCAGAGCGATCTGGTACAGATAATAGCGCAGTTCAGCATCGTGCCGGGCATGGAACTTGGGATCCGCCTTTTCCACCGAGAGTATGCATATATCGGAAGGAAGCCGGTGATTGAGTCCTTCCAGAATGGTTTGCGGAGGCAGCGGCTTCCGGCAGCGCAGATGGGCAACCTGGTGCAAGGCATGGACGCCGGCATCGGTACGACCGGCGCCTCCTATTTCCACATCGGTTCGAAAAAGGTCCTTGCAGGCATCTTCCAGCACACCCTGAACCGCCTTGGCGTTGTCCTGACTTTGCCAGCCATGATAGCGGGTTCCTTGATATTCCAGGACTACTTTCCAGGTCGGCACATTACCACGGGCAGACTCTCGATAACTGTTTGTTTCTATACTCATCCGTTTTCTCCTGTAAGGATGAGTATACCATTGCCGTTCGCCGTGGATTATTTCTTGTTTTTCTTTTTCCTCAAGGGTACAGTGTGCGCATCGGGATAGAATCTGTCCTGGAAAGGGTATTGAAAGAATGTCGAAAGAGTTGGGAAAGGTGCCGGATCTGCTCGCTTTGGATTTTGATGGAGTGGTCTGTGACGGATTACGGGAATATTTCCACACTGCCTGGCGTGTTTATTGTACGGTGTGGCGTGGCGAAACATCCAAGGCTCCGGAGAAGTTAGCAGAGCGCTTTTACCGGTTGCGCCCGGTCATCGAATCCGGATGGGAGATGCCACTTCTCGTTCGAGCCCTATTACTGGATTATGCGGAACAGGACCTTTTCGCGGATTGGGTCAAGATTTCGACGGAGATCCTGGTAAAAGACGGATTGTCTTCGACGGTGATCGGACCCCGGTTCAATGCCGACCGGGATGAACAGATACGAGTCGATGAACAAGCATGGCTTTCCTTGCATCGTTTTTATCCCGGAGTAAAGGAACGGCTCCGTTCGATGCTGACGAGCCCGACCTCCGTGCGTATCATAACCACCAAAGAAGAGCGGTATGCACGGCGACTATTGGAACAACACGGGATCTTCCTTCCTGAGAATGGTGTTGTCGGGCGAGGTGCCAGGCAGTCCAAATATCAAACCCTTCGTCGCTATCAGGTCGAATTCGGATCGCAAGCCCGTATATGGTTTGTAGAGGACCGGCTGCTTACCCTGCAATCGGTTCGGGAACATCCCGATCTCGATGCCATACGCCTTTTTCTTGCCGACTGGGGATACAATACGCCGGTGGAGCGAAAGTCCACTTTTGAGGAGCGGGGAATCGAGCTTCTTTCCCTGGAAACCTTCTGTGGCCCATTCAGTGCGTGGTAAATCTTCAGAACCTTTGAATCAGCCGATAGACGATCTCTATCGGAGACTGGCGTCCGATCCCTGTCTCAGACTTGTACTCAATGTGCCTCTCCGTGCTTATACCCGTTTTGCCTTGGGCGGTCCGGTAGATCTGTTGCTGGAAACCGGTACGGCTTCCTCTCTGGAGTCGGCCCTGAGCATGATCGAAGAACTCGCCATTCCTTTCTTCGTCCTGGGAGGAGGTACCAACCTGATCGTTTCCGATCAGGGATATCGTGGAGTCGTAGTCCGGTGGAACGCATCCTCCCTGAAAGCCGATCCGGCTGGAATATTCGTCGAGAGCGGGCTTTCTCTGCAGAGTTTAATCGATACGACCGTGGATCGAGCTCTTTCCGGACTGGAATCGCTGGCCGGGATACCTGGGACGGTCGGCGGCGCCATCTATGGAAATGCCGGTGCTTATGGCCACGCCATTGGGGAACGCGTGGCCGAGGTGGTTTTTCTTGATGCGCAAGGCATCCGGAAATTTTCCGGCTCTGCTTGTCGGTTCTCTTATCGCCACAGCCGCTTCAAAGATGCGGAAAACGGGGTGATCCTGGGAGTTCGCCTGGCATTGGCGGAAGGCAACCGACAACGCATATGCGAAGAAGTCGAAGACATCCGCCGGGTGCGCCGGGAGAAATTTCCGGATGATATGCGCTGCGCGGGAAGCATCTTTAAAAATCTGCTGCTACAGGATGTTTCCCGGGAGGTTGTGGCCGATATTCCGCCTGCTGTTGTCCGTGAGGGGAAGGTGCCGGCTGCCTGGTTTCTGGAACAGGTTGGAGCCAAGGGAGATACGCGTGGCGGGATTCGTGTCGCCGATCACCACGCCAATCTTATCTACAACCGTGGAGATGCCACCGCCATGGACCTCTACCTTCTCCTGCAGGATTTGAAACGCCGGGTGTATGATCGCTTTGGACTGCTGCTGGAAGAAGAAGTGCGCTACCTGGGTGCCTTCTCCTGATTCTGTCATCTCATGTATAATTGCCCTTATAATTTGCTTGCCATAATCTTGAAACGGCTGGAAATATTACTTTTATTAGGGAAAGGATGATTATGAAAGAAGTCCTGTTTCGAAATCGACGAGCCATGCAGCTGGAAGACGATTCGCTTCGCCTGACCGTGTCTGTGGAAGGCGGACACATCGCCGAACTGCTGGAGAAAAAAACAGACATCAATCCTTTATGGCAACCCCCCTGGCCCTCCATAGAACCTTCCACCTACTGCCGGGAAAAACATACCGAATACGGATCGGATTCGGAAAGCAAGTTGCTTGCTGGAATCCTGGGCCATAACCTCTGCCTGGATTATTTCGGAGGACCATCAGCGGAAGAATTTGCCGCCGGTCTTACGGTCCACGGCGAAGCTTCCATCGTGCCCTATACTTTCTCTGCAGTGGAGGGAGGGATGAAGGCGGAGGCTCATTTTCCGATTGCCATGATGCGGTTCCAGCGGACCATGCGGCTCGAAGGTGCTGGGACTGTGCGCATCCGGGAGGAGCTGGAAAATCTTACCGGAATGGACCGGCCGGTGGGATGGACGCAGCATGTGACATTAGGACCACCCTTTATCGAGCGGGGGGTGACCCGGTTCTCTCTGCCGGTCAGGAAGTCAAAAAGCTACCCGGTAAAACTGGGCCCGGCCCAGACCATCAAATCTTTTACGGAATTCGACTGGCCGATGGCACCGGCGGAAGATGGGATAGACGTGGATTTACGCGTCTATCCGGCCAAGAAATCCTCCGCCATGGTGACCGGTCATCTTGTGGAGGAAAACAGGACCTACGGCCATTTTATCGCCTGGCATCCTCACTCCAGGCTGGCTATCGGCTATCTGTGGAAGCGGGTCGATTTCCCCTGGATCGCTCTTTGGGACGAAAACCATAGCCGCTTTGGCCCTCCCTGGAACGGGCGATCCTTGACACGGGGTGTGGAGTTCGGAGTCTCCCCCTGGGCAGAGGGGCGACGGGCGATGATAGACCGGGGGAGCCTGTTTGGGACACCCGTTTATCGCTGGATTCCGGCTCGTTCACGTGTCGTGGTGGAATACCTGGCTTTGGTCCGTGTCATGGATCAGATTCCGGAAGAGGTCCCCGAAGACGTCGTTCGCCTTCTGCCGTAAAAACAACGAGCCCAGGGGTAATCCTTAGAAGCAGAGACTTAGCGCGCGACATGGTCCGCTAAGTCTTTGCCGTGGTTGTACATGGCTTCACGAGAAGACGCACTGGAACGATACAGACAACTGGTAGCGCATGTCGATGTGTTGACTTCGCGGCTAGACAGCCGTTATCGATCTTTTATGGTTTGTCGGGCAGGTTGTTGGGGGTGTTGCCGCCACTCCCTCTCGGTCTTTCCTCTGGAGGCGGTTTTTCTGGACCGGGCTATCAGGAATTTGCCTGTCATGGTGCGGGATGTACTGAAGGAGCAGGACCGATTATGGCTTCTGGAAACCGGCGGAGAAAAGGAAGATGGGTGTCCTTTGCTGCTTCAGGGATTCTGTGCCGTTTATGAGAGGCGTCCGATCATCTGCCGTACACAGGGATATCCTCTTCTGATCGAGTCGGAGGAAGGCCCCGCCGTCGATACCTGCCCCTTGAATTTCGCCTCTGCCGAAGCGCGCGACACACTCTGTCAGGAACAGCTAATACCTTTGGAAGAGATCAATATGCGGCTGGCTTTGGCCAACCTTCTTTTTTGCAGGGCACAGGGAATACCCGACCGGGAGAGCGTACAGCGCATCTCCCTTCGGACTCTGCTGCAAGCAGCCCTCTAAGTGCAGGTAAAAGATAATTCTACCTTTCCGCCCGTCTTCGGGTATCATATGGCGCCTGTCGAAGGGGAAGATTTCATTATAAATAAGGGAAAGAGGAAGAAAGTGTCTTTAAAATCGGTAGAGAATATTCGAAATATTGCCATCATCGCCCATGTCGATCATGGCAAGACGACCCTGGTAGATGCCATGCTCAAGCAAAGTGGGGCGTATCGGGACAACGAGCGGGTAGTCGAACGGGTCATGGATAATATGGACCTCGAGCGTGAGCGCGGCATCACCATCATGGCCAAGAACACATCGGTCCGATATCGAGGGGTGAAGATCAATATCGTGGATACACCCGGCCACAGCGACTTTGGGGGAGAAGTCGAACGTGTCCTAAAGATGGTAGATGGAGTTATGCTGCTGGTCGATGCCTCGGAGGGACCTCTTCCACAGACACGCTTCGTTTTGCGCAAGGCCCTGGAACAGTCCCTGCCGGCGATCGTGGTCGTCAACAAGATCGATCGTCAGGATGCCCGTCCGCAGGAGGTAGTCAATGAGATTTATGACCTTTTTATCGATCTGGACGCCAAGGAGCATTCGATCGAATTTCCGATCCTCTTTGCCATCAGCAGGAATGGAGTAGCGAAAAAAACACTGGAGGAGGAAGGGAAAGACCTGCAGCCGCTCTTCGAAGAGATCCTGCGAACCATACCGGCCCCATGCTCGCTGTTGGAGGACGATACCCTGCAGATGCTGGTGACGAACCTCGATTATGACGATTATGTGGGTAGATTGGCCATAGGGCGCATCTTCTCCGGGAAGATTGCCGTCGGACAACAGGTTTCCGTCTGCAAGCGTAATGGAACGATCGAAAAGACCAAGATTACCCAGTTGTACACCTTTGAAGGATTGAAGCGGGTCCCCATTCAGGAAGCGGAAGTCGGTGAGATCATTGCCCTGGCCGGAATCGAAGGCATCTATATCGGAGAAACGGTCTCGTCAGCCGAGGATCCGGTGCAACTGCCGCCCATCCAGGTCGACGAACCGACCATTTCCATGATCTTCCTGATCAACAACTCTCCTTTTTCGGGCCGTGACGGGCGCTTCGTCACCTCGCGGCAGCTGCGGGACCGACTGTTCAAGGAAACCCTGGGCAACGTATCCATCCGTGTGGAAGAGACTGATTCTCCCGACAGTTACAAGGTCTCCGGTCGGGGAGAACTGCAGCTGGCCATTCTGATCGAGATGATGCGCCGTGAAGGGTACGAGATGCAGGTCTCCAAACCGGAGGTCATTACCCGCGAAGAAGAGGATGGGAGGGTCGAACCGATCGAGCTGGTAGTGATCGATACTCCCGAAACTTTTATCGGAGTCATCACCGAAGCCTTGGGCCGGAGAAAAGGGCAGATGACCAAAATGGTAAATCACGGCCAGGGAACCGGCGACCATCGTGTCCGTCTGGAATTTGAAGTCCCCTCCCGAGGATTGATCGGATTCCGCTCGGAATTTCTGACGGACACCAAAGGCACCGGCCTGTTGAACACCATGTTTCTCAGATGGGAAAAATGGCTGGGAACGATCAATAACCGCCTGACCGGTGCTCTGGTCGCCGACCGTCCGGGAAGTGCCACGGCTTATGCCCTGTATAACCTGCAGGAGAGGGGAGAATTGTTCATCAAACCCGGAACGCAGGTGTATGAAGGGATGATCATCGGCGAGAATGCACGCTATGCCGATCTGGACGTAAATGTGGTCAAGGAGAAAAAACAGACAAATATGAGGGCCTCCACCGCTGATGAGGCGATTCGCCTGATTCCGTTCAAGGATCTTTCCCTGGAACAGGCGCTGGAATTCATCAATCAGGACGAGTTGGTGGAGATCACTCCCAATGCCGTCCGCTTACGGAAACGTATCCTGGCCTCCAATCAGCGTCCGCGTCGTCGGGAAGAGTAAATCTTCTATTTTTTACAAGAGAAGACGAAAGCCGGGGGGATATTGAGCAATACAAACCCGATTTTCACCTTACTGAATTGCTTCTTCAGCATTTTTCGCAGCAAAAGCGAATATTGGAAGGCGACAAAGTAGCCGCCCGGTTTGAGGGACCGGTTCACGGCTGTGAAAATTTCCTGGCGCAGTGATTTGGGGAAAGCGGCAAACGGCAATCCGGAGATGATGTAATCCGCCTGTGGCAGGTCATGGTCTCGAAGCAATTGATCGAGTTCTTCCGCCTTGACGCCATAATAAAAATCGGTATGCCTTTTCTGCAAAGCCTGCCGCATCTCTGCATCCTGCTCTACGACGATGATCCGGCAGGATTTTTTCTTTTTCTCAGCAATAAAATCGGTAAACACACCCGTCCCTGCTCCCAGTTCGACCAGGGTGTCGATGTTGTCCCAAGGCAGATCGGCCAGCATCTTTCTGGTCAGGAATGCGGAGCTTGGCGTAACACTGCCGATTCTCTGCGGTTCGGACAGGAACTTATGCAGGAAATATGTCCGGCTCTTTGCCGCTGCTGGCCTCTCCTTCCGCCTTTTCTCCTTCATTGGCTGTTCCGATTCCATTGGTTCACTCTTGGAAAACATCTTTCTTATCTTACCTTTCCCGGTACACGAATGACAGCATACAACTGGCAGTGTCTGTAGAACTCATCCGGGGATGCACCTAGTATATCCTTAAACCGCGGGATTTATCATCCCGAATTCACCGATACCCTTCTTTTCCGGGAATCGGGGGCGTAAAACAATCCGGGCATACCGGGCGTAGCCGTTCACGCTTTTCCTTACGCATCCGTTTGCATGAAAGTTCATTCTTTCGGGGTAAAAATTTGTGTATCCGGTGAGGGTAACCCAGCTCCATGTTGTTGAAATACTCGATATATCCTTGGAACCTTTCATGAGACCAAGACACAGAGGAAGGCTGATTCGGTGGTGACTGGCGCATGGTTCTGGATGTACAACCACCGGCGGACACGATAGGAAAAAAACCTGGCAGGAACAAAAATGCCTTCCTCGTTAGGAATGATTTCATAGTCAACATATGCGTGGACCTCCATCCAGCTTCCTTCTCTCCTACAGTCTCCAGGGATGAATTACCCGAATTCACTCGGTTTGTAAATTTTTCTTAACGTCTGAGCGTTCGCCAATTCTTTGCTGTCTATAAAAACAAATGGCACAAATTGGAAAAGAAAATAGAAAATCGTTGCAAAAGAGTGAGGAGGTGAACACAGTATAGAAGAGATCGGATAAAAGAAAAAATCCTTCTCGGATAACCGCTGCTCCCTCCGGCAAGGTTAGCATCGGGCAGGATAAAACCAGACATCAGGAAATAACTCCGTCTCAGGGCACCGGCCGGCAAGAAATTGCATGCCACCGGTGCCCTTTTTTTATCGATTTTAATTTTTTTACGAGATCGGCATGTGTGCCGTATAATCCTATCTTTTAGTTACGGGCCTGACGGCTGACTTCCAGGATGAGGAAAGCGGAGTAACCTCCGCTTACGAGGTGATATAGGGTAAAGGAGCTTGAAAGCCCATTCTTTCTTTGTCGATCGGATCGAATCACCGCAAACAGGAAACAAATTATGTCGAAAAAACACTGGATCTTTACCATTCTCTTTTCCCTGCTGATCTCCATCCCGGGAGGGGCTCAAACTCCGGAACGTATCCTCCTCAACATCACTGCCGATCCATCCACCAGCATGGCGGTTACCTGGCGCATGAGTACGGAGAGTGACCAGGCAGTCGTCGAATATGCCCCGGCGAATCCCTGGCAGCCATTCAAGAAACATCTGACCAGCATACAGGCCAAAAAAGAAAGGGTCGAGTTGCCGGATGGACAGAAGTTTTACCACTATTCAGCCATTATCCAAGGGTTGAAGCCGGCGACCCGGTACGTTTATCGCGTGGGGGAGAAATCCGTTTGGAGCGAGTGGAACCAGTTTTCTACCGCCGAGCAAGGAAAAACACCTTTCAAGTTTGTCTGGTTCGGCGATCCGCAGACAAACCTTGCCGAAATGTGTTCTCCTCTGTTCCGCCAGGCCTTCCAGACCGCTTCCGATGCCCGGTTCTGGCTCTACTCCGGCGATATCACCACCGAAGCGGATGATCCTCTATTTGGAGAATTATTCAGTGCTGCCGGTTTCATCTTTCGCATGATTCCCCAGGCCATGGCGCCGGGCAATCACGATCAAGGTTATCAGATGGAAAACGGTAAATACATTCTCGATAAGGATGGGAAGCGTATCCGGACGAAAAAGGTATCCTCTCTCTGGCGGGCCCATTACACCCTGCCGGAAAACGGAATCTCCGAATTCGAAGAGGTTTCGTATTCCTTCGATTATCAGGATGCACGTTTTCTGGTGATCAATAGCAACGACCGGCTGGAGGAACAGTCTGCCTGGATGGAAACCCGTCTGGCGGACAATCCACGGAAATGGACGATCGTCGCTTTCCATCATCCCCTTTATTCCGCCGGCAGAAATCGGGACGATAGGAAAACCCGCGAAGCCTTTCAACCCTTATTCGACAAATACGGAGTGGACCTGGTTCTGACCGGACACGATCATGCCTACGCCCGCAGCAGGAAACTATTCGGAGGAAAGGTCGTGATGGAATCGGAGCGTGGAACGGTGTATGTGCTTTCGGTCAGCGGACCGAAACAGTACGAAGTTAATCCTGCCTATCAAGAACTTTTCGCCCGTCTGGCTGGAAACCAACAGCTGTTTCAGGTGATTTCCGTCCAAGATAAGATCCTGGACTATAAAGCCTACACCGTCTCCGGAGAACTGTTCGACACCTTCCAACTGTCCAAGCAGTAAAGGGAAAAGTTGTTTCCTATTCCATGAAACAATTGCAGGGGAAAGATATCTATCCATAGGTAACTTATCGATACATTGTTTGCATAAGAAACGATTGCAGATGGGACCGAGTCCCGTTTTACAGGAGAGAATCGTATGAGACAATTCGTGCTGTGCCTGATGCTGGCCTTTTCCCTGACGGTTTTTGCCCAAGATGCTCCTTTGCCGACAGTCGAATACAAATTACTGGCGACATCGAAAACATCCACCATGCAGAAAGAGATGAACGAAACGGCCGCCCTGGGTTTTCGCTTCGCCGGGGTAATGGGTGGCGAAACGTCCTTCGGCGGTCCGGAGACAGTTGTGATCATGGCGAAGGGCGCAAAGAAGGAGGAGGAACCCTATCGCTATAAGTTGCTGGCTACCAGCAAGACTTCCACTATGCAAAAAGAGATCCAGGAGGCCGGTGACCTCGGCTACACATACAAAGGCCAGACGGTCTTTGAAACTGCCTTCGGAGGAAAAGAGGTTGTGGTGATCCTGGAACGGGAACCGGACGCCGACAGGGGAGTATGGGATTACAAGCTCCTGGCGACGAAGAAGACCGGCACCATGCAGAAAGAATTGAGCCAGGCCGGAGAGCAGGGTTACGAGTTTGTAGGGCTTACGGTCGGAGAGACCGCCTTTGCCGGAAACGAAGTCGTTTGCATCCTCCGGCGCTCCAAAAAATGACGGCATCGCAAAAACTGCCAGGAGCGCCGCACCCCAGTGCGGCAAGGGAAAGGATGTGTATTCCTGTCCCCTTCCTTACCTCGCCGGATTGTATGGTATGGAAAAAATTTTCTAATAATCCACGTTCTCCTGCCGCACTGGGGTGCGGCGCTCCCGGAAATGCTTTTTTGCGACCTCATCAAGAAGGACGGCTCGGTGAAAAGCCCCGGGAACGCCGGTGTCCCGCTGTAAGTCCATTTGAGTCAAGAAAAGATCCGTACAGGCGGATCATTCAGGAAAGGATCTGCTTTATGGAAACGTTTCCCCTTTCACGCCGCCGATTTATCGGAAAGACAGCCGCCGTTTCCGGTTCCGCAGCCCTGGGCTCCCAAGCGCTGCAGGGTAAAACAAGTGACAACGGCTCCGTTGCCTTAAGACTTCCCCGTGAAGTATGGATCGCCACCGTCTCGCAAATGGGACTAAGGACCGACACGGCGGCTCAGATGATCGAGACGGTCTTCCGGATTCTGGATAAGGCGCTCCTATATCGACCGGATATCCTTTGTCTGCCGGAAGTGTTTACCGATTCCAACATCGGAGAGAAACTGAGTCTGCCGCAAAAAGTGGAAGTATCCGAGATGGCCGTGAAGAGGACTTCCGATTTTTGCCGACAAAACAGATGCTATCTGATCTGTCCTGTCTACACCTCGGAAAAAGGGAAGATCTATAATTCGGCGGTTGTCTTTGATCGTCGCGGTGAGAAGCTGGGCGAATACCGGAAGATGCATCCCACCCGGGGGGAAATCCGGGAAGGATTGACTCCCGGGCCGCTGGACCCTCCGGTATTCCTGACAGATTTCGGGACCATCGGTATACAGATATGTTTTGATGTCATCTGGGATGACGGTTGGCAGGCATTGAGGAAAAAGGGGGCCGAGATCGTGTTCTGGCCGTCGGCCTATGCCGGAGGTAAGGTGCTCAACGCCAAAGCCTGGCAAAACAAGTATGTCGTTGTCTCCAGCACCCGAAAAAACACCTCGAAAATCTGCGATGTGGACGGAGAGGTCATTGCCCAAACCGGGATCTGGGACCCGCATCTGACCTGCGCGCCGGTAAACCTGGAAAAGGCTTTCCTGCATATATGGCCTTATGTCAACCGTTTCGACGAAATCAGAAAAAAGTATGGCAGAAAGGTACGGATCACCAACCACCATGAGGAGGAATGGTCCATCCTGGAAAGTCTGTCGCCGGAGGTGAAGATCAAGGATGTCTTGAAGGAATTTGATTTAAAAACTCTGGAGCAGCACCGGCAGGATGCCGAGGATGTGCAACGGGAAGCCAGGAATCAATCCTGAAGCAGGGGTATTTTTTGAAAATAGGATGAGTATTGTAATGCCGCCAAGAAAAAAGGCCCTGTCGGGCCGAGGCAGGAAGGTATCTCGAAGAGAATGGCTGATCCTGACCGGATCAGCGGCTGCACCTTGCCTGTTTCCTGCCTCTGTTTTGGGACGTGGATCGGGTATCGCTCCCAGCAACCGGATCGTCATGGGTTGTATCGGCGTTGGGGGACAGGGTACCCGCGGCATGGCCGGGGGGATATGGGCCCCGGAAGGGGGATTCATCGGACGGCCGGAAATACAGGTTGTCGCCGTTTGCGACGTCGATGCCCGACACCGGGATGCGGCCCGGTCCATCGTCAACCAAAGATACGGCAACCATGATTGCACCGCATATGGCGATTTTCGGGAATTGCTGGCCCGCAAGGACATCGATGCCGTCCTGATCGCCACCGGTGATCGCTGGCATCCGTTGATCTCCATTGCCGCTGCCCGGGCGGGTAAGGACATCTATTGCGAGAAACCGGCCTCGGTCACCATCGAAGAGGTCAAGGCCATGCGCAAGATCATACGGAGGCATGGCGTCGTTTTCCAACTCGGTACGCAACAGCGTTCCAGCGGTATCTTTCGGTTTGCCTGTGAGCTGGTTCGGAACGGTTATATCGGCGAGATCAAGACGGTCACAGTCGCCGTCGTCGACGGTCCGCCATCTTTCCATGAAGTGAACCTGCCGGCAGAACCGGTCCCCGAGTATCTGGATTACGATATGTGGCTGGGCCCGATCCCCTGGCGGCCATACAATTCCCGTTTTGTCGGCGGATGGATGGGATTTCGAGATTGTTCCGGCGGGGGCACCACCAACTGGGGAGCTCATCATTTCGATATAGCTCAATGGGGGTTGGGGATGGATGAGAGTGGGCCGGTGGAAGTATTCCCTCCCGACGGCAGGGAGTTCAGGGTGCTGACCTACCGCTATGCGAACGGAATCGAGGTCGTTCGTGATCCCGACCGGATGAAAAGGGAAGCGGGCCAGGATAACGGCGTCATGTTCGAAGGGACCAAGGGAAAGGTGGCCGTCTGGCGTTATCAGATGCGAACCTGGCCGGATCATCTGATTCGCCAGAAGATCGGTCCCCAGGAAGTCCATCTGCACGCCTGTGAGAATCACCATACCGATTTTCTGGATGCCGTGCGCCGCCGTAGCGATCCGGGAGCCAACATCGATGTCGGCTGCCGCTCCACAACCGTATGCCATTTGGGAAACATCGCTTATGAACTCGGCCGGCCGATCCGGTGGAACCCAGTCGAGGAACGGTTCGTCGACGATCCCGTTGCCGACCGTTTTCTGGCGCGTCCGATGCGCAGCCCCTGGCGATGGTAGTTCAATCCATAAGGTGCCCTGGATTATGCCAAAATCTGAATTCCGGCTTCTGTGTTTCGAATGGAATCAAATCGACCTTCGTCGTCTCTTTACGTTCCTGATAGGAATCGGGATTCTTTGGCCTGGCTGCCGACCGGTTCAGGCGCAAGTGGACTCTCCGGACCTGGGTCCTCTGCTGGTCGAACTTGTTTCCATGGAATATGGACAAGACACAAAGACTATGATGGAAGTGGAAAAGCGTGTGAGTGCCGCTCTGCTGAAGGGTCCGGAAGCCACATCCGTTCTGGCAGACCGCCTGGCACAGCTGCTGTCTCCTTCCAGTACGGATTTCTGCAAGCGATTTGTCTGCCGACAGCTTCATAAGATAGGAACGGAACAACAGGTGCCCGATCTGATCCGGCTGCTGCGGGAGGGAGAACCCTTCGATGCGGCCCTCTACGCTCTGGAAAACATCCCCGGCGACGGTATCGATCGCTCGCTCTGCCGAATCCTGGGATCGAGTGGAGGCAAAATCAGAATTGGTATTATCAATACGTTGGGCCAACGACATTCTGCCACATCAATCGATCCTTTGAGCTCCATGCTGACCGATTCCGATACGGAAACGGCCCTGGCTGCGGTTTCCGCTTTATCCAAGATAGGCAGCGACAAGGCATTCGCACCGCTGCAAAAACTCTTGCCGAATCCTCCCGACCATCTCCGGTCGGCTGTCTTGGAAGCCTGCCTGGAGTGTGCCGAACAGAGACTCACTCAGGGAAAGCGTGATCAGGCAGCTCAACTATATAAATCGCTTTTTCTCGCCGATGGCGGCGATACCGTTCGTGGGGTGGCGTTGCTGGGTCTGGTGAAGACAGGGGATCCCGGCAGTTTTTCGGCTGTGAGAGAAGCTCTGCACGATACCCGGCCGGCCATGTGGAAAGCGGCCGCCGTTTGTCTGCGATATTGGAAGACCGAGCCGGACGGCAGGCGAATCGCCTCCTGGTTGCCCGATCTGGAACCGGATCGACAAGTTATGGTGCTGGAGGCTTTGGCCGACCGGCGCGATCCTGAAGCGTTTCCCCAGGTGATGGAGATGACGAGGAGCAGAGAGAAACCGGTACGACTCGCCGCTTTACGGGCACTGAACTCGTCGGATCGAAAGGAGACGGTTCCTCTTCTGCTAAGCTTTCTTGTCGGAGAGGACAAGGAGGAGAGGGAAGCGGCCGCGCAAGGACTTCGCTTCCTGCGAGGACCGGATGTGAATGTGGAGCTGGTGTCACGGCTGAAGAATGCCCCTCAGGCCCTTTCTATTCCCATGATTCAGGTCCTGGCATTGCGCAATGCCACTGGCGCATGCCCCACCCTGCTGCAAATGGCCTCGGATCCTACTGCACCTAACGCCGGAGCGGCGTGGATCGCCCTGGGCCAATTGGCCTCGGGTGAGTATCTTCCCGATCTCGTGAGGCTCTTGCCTGCCATCCAGGATGAATCCATCGGGGAGAAGGCCGAACAAGCCATCGTTGCCGTATGTCGCCGACAAAAGGAAGAAGTACATCGGGCCGATGCAGTCCTGACGGAGTTTAAACTCGAGAAAAGGTCCGAGGTACGAATCCGTTTGGTCCGCATACTGGGAGGAATCGGCAATGCCCCGGCCCTAGCCATGCTGAAATCGGCATTACAAGAGACGGATGCCGGTATTCGGGATGCCGCCGTGCGTGCTCTGGCCGGCGCCTCTGATCCGGAGATAACGAAGACGCTTTCGGTCATTCTACAGACCTTCGACAATCCGGTCCACCGTCTCCTGGCCCTTCGTGGTTTGGTACGCCTGCTGCCGTTGAATATGGTGTTATCCGGCCCCGAGAAACTGGAGATCCTGCAGCAGGCCTTTCGGCGTGCCGCCGGTACCGGTGAAAAGAAGATGCTTCTCTCCTCTCTCGCTTCTCTGAAGGTTCCTAAGGCAATGTCGCTGGCCGAGGGTTATTTGGCCGATCGGGAACTGAAAACCGAAGCCGGACTCTGTGTCCTGAAAATCGCCATGGCCCTGGCTGCAACCCATCCTGAATTGGCGGAAACAGCCGTGCGGCATGCCTTGTCCTTTTCAACGGACGAATCCTGGCAACAGCAGGCGGAGGAACTTCTAGCCCGGCTGGAAAAAGGGAAATCCTGAAATACCGGGCGGGAGCGTAAAGAGAAGGAGATGAAGAGGAGAGAATTCAGCCGATAGCGGCAGGGAGAGCCGTGCCGCTATCGGCTGAAAGTACGGCTTGGTCAAAAGGCACAATACACCGTGCCCCTGACAGGGCTATTTTCTTTTGGCTTCGAAAGGACGGCTCTGTCCGCCTTCTCGTGTCGAAGTTCCCTTCAGGACATCTCCTTCCAGGGTACCTTCATAGACGGACTTCATCTCTCCGTTGGGTCCGGAAAAAACGGTGGTAAAGGTGAACTTGGCACCGTCGACCTTGCCTTCTTTGATCTCGGCGGTGAATGGCTCCCGATCACCGAACGCGATGGCAACCGTTCCGGTCAGCTTGTCCCCTTCCGTCTTCAGGTTGAAAGTCTGGACAATGGTAAAGGATTGGCCGTCGCGTTCCATCTTTCTCTCCGAGATCCACTGTCCGTCGATGCCGGCGGCAAGCAGGGTGCCCATGAGAAAGAGTGCCAGGAAAGAAAAAGAAAGTGCTTTTTTCATAAAAATCCCCTGTGTAACAAGAAAGTTAAGGTTAACTGTAACGGGCAAAATCGCCGACAGTATACACCGATTCCGTATCTTGCCGCGAATTTTCCTGTGGGATGGAAAAGAGGTTAACTTCCGGTGAGGAATCATTTGTATTTTCCTTCGTTCTCCTTATACAATTTCCGGAAAGATCCGTCGAAATCATATCAGGGCAGCAAGATCGTACAGGGACCGGTTGTGGAGCGGGAGCAAATATTCATTCGGTTGCGTGAAAGGATTCTGGCCTATGCGACATCTCGTATATGTAGAGATGTTGCCGAAGATTTGACCCAGGATACACTTATGCTTCTCCATGAAAAATATGCATCCGTCACCCGCATAGAGGATCTGGTCCCTCTGGCCATCCGTATCATGCGTTTCAAGGTGTCGGCCGCCTGGCGAAAAACAAAGCGCCGAGGGGAGAACGATGCCCTTCCTGTGGAAGACTTGCCGCTTCCGGATTTTAGGCAGAATCCGGGACAAGGTGCGGAAAGGAACGAGTTTTTACAGCGTTTGCAATCCGCCATGGTGAAACTGAGCGGGCGCTGCCGGGAGATGTTCCTGTATAAACTGGAGGGGATGGATTTTCCCGAGATCGCCCGCCGCATGGGAGTTGCATCTCTCAATACGGTGTATACCTGGGATCATCGCTGCCGGGACCGTCTCCGGGATCTGATGGGGGAGCCATGACCGAAGAGAAGCTGACAGAGAAAGAGAAGAAACGGCTTCTGAGTGAATATGCCGCAGGACTACTGAGCCGGGAGGATCGGCAGGTCCTCATGACGGCGGCCCTCGAAGATCAGGAGCTTTTCACCGAGGTGACCCGTAATCAGCCGTTGGCGGATGTGATGGCCAGTCCTTCTTCTCGCGCCGAACTGCGGACCGCACTGGAAAATCAAGGAAAGGGCGGATTTTGGGCCTGGATCCTGAGGCCCTGGCCCGTCGGCGTCGCGGCAACCGCCATGACCGCCTTGATCGTGGCCATGATGGTCCATTATCTGGAACCTACTTCTGTGTCCGAAATCTACTCTCCCAGGGAGAAGGGTGAAGCGGTGGAAACGATGGCGGAATCGCAATCTGTGGTTCCGTCTGCGGCAAAGGAAAATGCGGCGCCGGTTGTCCAGGATTCCATCGAAACGAAAGCGAAGAAAACGGAGGCGAGCCCTACTGAATTCTCCAAGAGAACAACCGGTTTCCAGCAGAAAAGACTGCGGACGGAAGTACGGAATGCGGAGACTTCGCCGGCGAAGATGGAACAGTCGCCGGTAGGGATGCAAGCCGAAGAGCAAAGAATGGGACCGGCAAAACAGAAGTCGGAAACGAAAGATCGTAAGGCCGAAGCCGGAGAAGGGAAAGCGGAAGAGTGGAATGCGGAACGGGTCCTCGTCAGGGAGGAACCGGAAGCGGAAGGGCGAAAAAAAGAAGGGCAAAAGACGGAAAGGCTGAGGGCGGATGTTGCGGTCAGGATGCCGGCACCTCCTGCTGCAGGTGCTGTCTCCGTATCCACGCTGGAGAGGGACGAAAAGCCCGTGGATAAGCAAGTGACGGGAAAAGCGGACGACCGCCATGCGGTACAGGCGCGTAAATCCGCAGCAGCTCCCGGAAGGGAGGTAAGGGCTGCTCCCGTCATTCAGCGGATCCAGCTGGATGCCAACCATTTCCAGCCGACGGCGAAAGATGGATTCTCTTATCGGCTGTTTCGCCGGGATGCCCAGGGGAGGTTTCTGTCCGTCCCCCCTGGCACCATATTCACGGCCGGCGATGTCATACGGATTGTATTCGATATCCAGACGACGGGCTTTCTGACCGTTGTGGAAGAAAAGGAAAATAATATCTGGGGTGTCCTGTACCCCGACTCAGGAACCGACCGCCGGCAACTTGTCGCCGGTTCCACCTTCGTTCTAACGGAGGACAAGGTCGGGAAAATGGCTGAATCGGGACGTCAACGGCGTTTGCGGGTCATCCTCACCTCCACCCCGGATCCAATGGTCATCGATCCGAACGGCGCCCTGAAGATACCGGAAGAAGCGGTGTCGATGGAAATTCTTTTATCCGGTTCTCCGGAAAAAAAATAAGCCATTCCTGAAAGGATCTCCTTTCTGGCGGCATTACCGTCTTGAAACAGGAAAGGAGATCATCATGAAAACAGAACCCATCATTTATCGTTCGGCCCGTATGGCCGGTTTTTTTCTTTTATCCCTGGTTTTGTTCTCGGTTCAGGAGACAGTTCGTGCCGACCGCAACCGTCCGGAAATTTCCCAGGGGACACTCCTTCGTTTGGACAAGGAGGGACAGCCTGCCGGAGAATGTCCGTTGCAGCACACCTCGGTCCGGGCCGATCTGACCGGATTTCTTGCCCGGGTGACCGTAATCCAGGATTTCGAAAACCGATCCTCCGACTCCATCGAGGCGGTATACACATTCCCTCTTCCCCAACATGCCGCTGTCGATGATATGGTCATGAATGTGGACGGGCGTGTCATCCGCGGGACTATCAAGAAGCGGGAAGAGGCCCGGCAGATCTACGAACGGGCCAGACAACGGGGACAGACCGCCGCACTCCTCGATCAGGAGCGGCCCAATATCTTCACCCAATCCATAACAAACATTACGCCTGGAGCGAAGGTACGCATTACCATCTCTTATCTGGAAACCCTGTCCTATGAGGAGGGGATTTACGAGTTTGTCTTCCCGATGACAGTCGGTCCTCGCTACATACCGGGACAAGCCACCGGTCGCCAGGGGGGCGGCTGGGCACCGGATACCGACCAGGTTCCGGACGCCTCGCGGATCACGCCGCCCGTCGCCGGACCGGGAACGAGAGCCGGTCATGACATCGAGGTCGAGGCCCTGATCGATGCCGGGTTTCCGCTTCGGAGCGTGGAATCGGTCAATCACCAGATTTTGAAAGAGGCACAGGGTTCTTCGAAAATGACTGTCCGCTTGAAGGACCTGTTTGCCATACCCAACAAGGACTTCATCCTTCGCTATGATGTCGGCACACGCTCCATTCAGGACACCCTATTTCTTCACCATGGGGCACGTGGTGGCTACTTTACCCTGGTTGTACAGCCGCCGGACCGTCCGCCCGTCGAAACGATCACTCCCAAAGAACTGGTTTTCGTACTGGACACTTCCGGATCGATGAGCGGTTTTCCCATCGAAAAGGCCAAGGAAACCATGCGTCTGGCTCTGGCCGGATTATATCAGCACGATACCTTCAACTTGATTACCTTTGCCGGGGACACCCACATGCTATTTCCTCAGCCGGTACCAGCCACAGCGGATAATCTTCGCCGTGCCGAGGAATTTCTTTCCACTCGGCGTGGAGGCGGCGGAACGGAAATGATGAAGGCGATACGCGCAGCCCTGGAATCCTCCGGTGAGACAGGCGCAATTCGCATCGTTTGTTTCATGACCGACGGTTATGTCGGCAACGACATGGAAATTGTCGGAGAAGTGCAGCGCCATCCCAATGCCCGTGTCTTTTCGTTCGGTATCGGCAGCTCTGTCAACCGTTTTCTGCTCGATGCCATGGCCCGCGAAGGTCGCGGCGAGGTGGAATATGTCTCTCTGAATGAAGACGGTTCCAAGGCCGCCAGACGGTTTCACCAGCGCATACGTCAACCGCTTTTGACCGATATTTGCCTGGATTTCGGCAATCTGCCGATTCAGGACATCCATCCAAATCGTCTGCCCGATCTTTTTGCCGCCAAACCTTTGATCATTACAGGTCGGTTTACCGGTTCGGCACGCGGGACGATCCATCTCACCGGAAAACAGGGCTTGCGGTCCTTTATCAGAAACATCACGGTGAACCTTCCTGCAGCCGAAGCGCAGCACGAGTCCCTGGCTGCCCTTTGGGCCAGAAAAAGGATCGAGGATCTTTCCGCACAGGATTGGACCGGTATGCAATCACGAAATCCAAAAGCCAATCTGCGGGAAGAGATCACCCGCCTGGGGCTGGAGTACCGAATCATGACACCGTTTACCTCCTTTGTCGCGGTGGAAGAAAAAACGGTCCATGAAGGAGGTGTTGTCCGTAGAGTGGAGGTGCCGGTAGAGATGCCGGACGGAGTCAGTCATGAGGGCGTTTTCGGTCAGTCCTCCCCCGGGGCGGCAGCCAAGATGTCCACGATATCCATGTCTCCGATGTACTTCGCCCCTTCGGTAGGCAAAACCAAGGGAGAGTCGGTCGGTCAGATGGCGCGGATGGAGGAGCAGGCCAGTCGTCAAAACATTGGGAAAGAGAACGATAAACCGGTTCGGGGAACCGCCGAGGAGGAGAAAAACCATTCGAATCGAATCCATCCGCAGATACTGCAATGGATAGAGGAGACTCGACTCGGACGTTTGACGGGTGAGGTGGAGGTTGAGATACGTCTGAGTTCCACCTCTCCGGATGTACTGGCACGCCTGCAACAGCTCGGTTTTCGATCGGTAATGCCGATGGCGCTCCAGATGAGACGGCTGGTTGGTCATATCCCCGTGATCCATCTGCGGTCGTTGTCCCGGTTAGTCGAGATCCTCTATCTCGCCCCGGCCACCGCCGCAAACCCGACTCAAGGGAAATGATGAGGTGAAGAATCCGGAAGTCAGAATCCAGAATTTAGAATGTAGGAGGGGATCATCCCGACAACCCTCCTACTGCTCCAATTCAGTATTCTGACTTCTGGCTCCTGACTTCTGTCTTCCCGCCTCCATTTGACATGACCGATTCCGGCTGAGTACAATCGAAATTATATTTCCTTTCAATTACCAGGGAGTTCGTCATGAATTCGAATCGGCGACTGTGGCTTGTCTTTTTCTCTTTAGGATTTCTGACTTTGTCCCCTTTGGCACAACCGATCATCCAGTATCTGCCTCACCTGGCAAACGGCCAGGGCTGGCGAACCACATTTACCATTGTTAACCAGGTGAATACCAATGTTACGGTAACAATGGATCTCTTTGCCCCTGATGGATCTCCTCTGGCTGTCCTGGGCAGTGGCAGCAGCGCCGAGTGTGAACTCTCCACCGGCGGATCGGTGCAGATACAAACCATCGGAAATCATGGTCCGACTCTGAGTGTGGGATATGCAAGAATCCGCTCCAGCGATATCGTCGGGGTAGCCGCCATTTTCCAGTATTTTGACGCTGCCGGAAACCTGATTTCGGAGGCGGGTGTGTTGCCGGCGCCCGAGACAGAAGAATTTTCCATCATTGCCGGATACCACCCCTCCCAGGGGATCAATACCGGCCTGGCGATCGCCAGCCCTAATGCCGCGGCACAGCTGCATCTCTCTCTGCTGAACCCGGACGGGAGCACCGGGCGAACATCGGACATGTACTTGCCTGCCGGAGGACATCGATCCCTCTATCTGGATCAGACCATTCCTCCCTTGTTTACCGGTACGGATCCGATCCAAGGTTCCGTCCGAATCACCAGCGACATCGCGGTCGTGCCGGTGACCCTACGTTTTGATGGGAAAGAAGTGACAACGGTTCCGGTCATTCTTCCGACCCTTGGATCGATTGGGCCATCTGGCCCCAGCGGCCCCAGCGGGCCGAGCGGGCCCTCCGGACCTTCCGGTCCCACTGGTCTTACAGGCGCAACCGGTCCTACCGGGCCTTCTGGGCCCAGCGGTCCATCAGGTCCTACCGGGCTTCAGGGAGCGACCGGATTACAGGGCCCCAGCGGACCCAGTGGACCATCTGGACCCTCCGGTCCGACCGGTAGTTTTAGCCCCGGGTCTACCTATTCCGCCAGTATGGATGGCTCGGTCATCACCTTTTCCAACGGCGGCAGCGGAAAAGGCGGCAGTTTCAAGAGTACACCCGGGGCCGGTGATGGGATCGCTTTATATGCCCAGGCAGCTGGGGGTAGAGGCTTGCTGGCAGAGAGCAAGATCAACAACGCCATAGAAGCCTCCAGCGGTTCGGAGACACTCTCCACTGCCACAGTCAAGGTAACCAACAGCAATGAAGATACGGGTTTTGCTCTGTCGGTGACCAAGGAAGGATTCAACAATGTAGGAACGGCGGCCTACCTGGTCAATAAATCGCAGAACAGTCTGGCCAGAGCTTTGCAGATTGTGTCTTCCTCCGGGGAGGCCATCGATGCCAGGAATGCCGGAGACTTTGCCCCGACGGCGTTTATGAGTAATAACGGACTGCATGCCGCTCTCCAGGTCGAATCCGCCGGAACGCGAGGCACCATCGTCAGCGCAAACACCGGCATCGGTCCGGCCTTGACTGCCTCGAATTCCAATACCTCGCCGGTAGGTGAATTTACGGCCTCGAATCAAGGGGCCGCCATCGCGCTTCAGGTCAGCAATTCCAACCTGAATAACACCGGATCTGCTCTGTCCGTTTTCAACCGGTCCACGAACACCATGGCCGCGGGGATCAAGATAAGCACCGCGGCAGGGAGTGCGATAAAAGGCGAAAACGATGGAAATGCATCGACTCTATCGATCTCCAATCTTGGCAAAGGGCGTGCCATCTGGGCCGATTCCTACGCGGACTCCGGCAGCACGATGCAAGTGGTCAGCCGGGGGACCGCTCCCGTGATTGTTGCCATGTCGACTTCCACGGGGTCTCTCATCGAGGGGTGGAAGGATGGAACCAACCGCAGATTTATGGTTGCCAACAACGGAAATGTTTATGCCGATGGTGCCTTTATTGGAGGGGGCGCCGATTTTGCCGAATCCATGGAGGTGGCCGGAGATCGTTCGGCCCTGGAACCGGGAGATGTCCTGGTCTTGAGCCTGGCTAAAGATTATGCGGTGGAAAAATCCACCGAGGCCTATTCTTCCCGAGTGGCAGGAATCTATTCCACAAGACCCGGTTTTCAGGGAAGCCGCAATCCCTTGGGTGGAGATACCAAACAGGAAATCCCGGTGGCCATGGTGGGGATCGTTCCCTGCAAGGTGAGTGCCGAAGGTGGACCGATCGCCATTGGAGATTTATTGACCACGTCCTCCTTACCGGGACACGCCATGAAGGCCATCAATCGGCAGAACGCCGTCGGAACCATTGTAGGAAAGGCCATGCAGGCACACACCACCGGCACCGGCGTCATTCGAGTCCTGGTCATGCTGCAATGAGGAAGGAAGGCAAAGGAACCTGTCTTGTGTGTCTCGAAGAGCAACCAGCAGAGCAGAACTTATAAATACATTGCAAATTACACAATTAAAGTGTAAAATGCGAGGAAAATGATTCCAAGAACGCAATTAGAGCAGCGCGTACGCCTTGCCCTGGACCGAAGCCGTATCGTAGCACTCCTCGGACCCAGGCAATGTGGCAAGACCACTCTGGCTCGTAGTATGGCTGGCTCCCTGGCTCCGTCAACTTACTTCGACCTGGAGAATCGCCTCGACTTAAACCGGCTTGCCAATCCGATGATGATACTCGGAGCTCTGAAGGGTTACATCATTCTTGATGAGATTCAGCAATATCCGGAGCTTTTTAAAGACCTGCGCGTCCTGGTGGACCGGGATCCCCTGCCGGCACGCTTTCTTATCCTGGGCAGCGCTTCGCCGGACATAGTCCGTGGCTGTTCGGAATCGCTGGCCGGCAGGGTCGAATTTGTTTTCATGAGTGGCTTTGATCTTTCGGAAATTCCATCGGAATCATGGTCTTCGCTCTGGTGGCGAGGCGGATTTCCACCATCCTTTCTGGCAGTTTCTGACGAGAATGCCCGCGCCTGGCAGGATAATTTTATCAGGACTTTTCTCGAGCGGGATTTACGCAATATGGGTATCAACATACCCCCAGTTTCTCTGCACCGGCTCTGGCAGATGCATGCTCATGGTCATGGGCAGATCTTCAATGCCTCAGAATTGGGCCGGTCTCTGGCGGAATCCTATATGACCGTGAAACGCCACACTGACATTCTTACCGGTTCTTTTCTGCTAAGGCAATTACCTCCATGGTATGAAAATCTGGGTAAGCGCCAGGTGAAAAGCCCCAAGCTTTATATACGTGATTCCGGACTGTTGCATGCCCTGCTTCAGGTTCATGACCGTCATGCCCTTTTCGGAAATCCCAAAGTAGGTGCGTCTTGGGAGGGATTTGCTCTGGAACAGGTCCTTCATCTCACCGGAGATCAAAACGCATATTTTTGGGCGACTCAATCTGGTGCCGAGCTGGATTTGGTCCTGCTTCATCAAGGACATCGCCTCGGCGTGGAATTCAAATTCAGTGAAACCCCCAAGACCACACGTTCCATGCGGGAAGCCATGAAGCTTCTTAAGGTGGAACGGCTTTATGTGGTCCATCCCGGATTGGAGTCATTCCCACTTGATGAAAATATTCTCGCCCTCTCCATTCAGAATATCGGCCTGATTTCAACCGGAGCAAATTTGGCGGAATAAGGATAACCTTTCGGGGGGTGTGGAAAGTGTCTGTCCTTTTTCCTGATGAAGATAGGTTTCAGCGGGTGATCCCAGGCAGAAAGATCGTTCGAATCCTCGGAGGATTCGCCTCGAAGGCCCCGATACTCGGCGGTGTGTTGTAGCTCGATCCCAGGTAGTCCGTGCCTATCTCCGCGAAACGGATACCTTTTGCGATAGCCGGGCTGCCGCTCTGGAGACGATAGTCCTTGGCGGCGACATCCTGAAGCAGCGGATTCTGTCCGGTGATCCCGTTGGTTTCCGCAACAGGCAAATTAGGTTTGGACTGTAACGGATTGTTATAGGCATACCAAAGATTATTGGAAAACTGAAAGGTTTCCGCCTGGGTGTTTGGTCCGATATTTATATAGGTGGACAAATCGCTGCGGTCAAAATAGTAAAGGTTGTTGATGACCCGGTTGTTTCCGGAGGGCAGGAAGGTGTAACCGCTGCCGGTGACCGTCTCCTGCAGGATGCGCAGCAGCCAGTTGGTGGGACGGATCATGGTGTTGTTGGCCGCCAGTGAGTCTCTGGCTCCGACAAATGCCAGTGGGGCAACGCTGCCTTCGATCTTATTGGCAATCACCTTGATTTCACTCGCCTCATAGTTGGGCTGAGTCGTGGAGAGGGGCGGGCGGAAATAGGTGAACCCGGTGGAGCCGCCGATATTGACGGACCGCTCTCCGCAATTGTACATGTGATTTCCTCGTATCTCGATGCGGGCGCTGCCGCCCTTGCACTGAACGGCATTGGCCGACATGTCGTGGAAGTAGTTGCCCAATATCCATCCGTCGTGACATCCGACATGATCGATTCCGCTGCCGGAACCACCGCCGCCGCAAGCGGAAAACTCGCTGTTGAGGACGTAATAGTGGTTGACTCCGGAGAGTTTCAGGCAATCCTCGTTTCCCGATCCGCCGATGTTGTGAATGGAAAGGTTACGGAAGAGCACATAGCGGGTGGCCTGTGTGTCGGCGTAATCGCCGCCATCGTCGGTATTGATACCGTTTTGCGAAGTCTGCCTGACTTCCAGGTGATGCAGAATCAGGTAACGGACGCGTGTCAGATGCATCCCTTCCGAACCGGAAGTGATAACCGGCTTCGCCTCGCCGGCTATGCCCCCAATCCATATCGGGGCATCGGCTGTACCGGACAAGTTCTCTATATTGACGCGCTCATTATAGATCCCGGGATGGATACAGACGGCGGTTCCCGGCACGGCTTGGCGTACCCCGCGGTTAATGGTGCGATAGGGCTTATCGATCGATCCCGTACCCGCGCTGTCGTTACCGGTAAGAGCGACGTGGATTTCCCGGGAGGGTGTCCTGCCGCTTTCGAAGGTGGTAATAGCTTGAGAGATATAGGATGTATTCCCAGGGAGCGAGGCATCCTCTTCCGTCGACCGGGCAGAATCCACGGAGACGGAACCGGCCAGGAGAAAGATCCATGTTAGTAAAAATAGGTTCATGATGAAAGTCTTTCAAGCATAGGAAGCCGGGATCGGATTGGCCCATAGCTCCGGAGAAGGAGTTTCTTTTTTACCGGCCTCTGCCTGCAATACGGATTCGCGAGTCCATTCGGCCATCGGACGAACCGGACCAAGCCTGCCCCGACTCATCACCGCCAGACGGTCGCTCATGCCGAAAAGTTCCGGCAGATGGGAGCTGACCAGCAGAACCGCTTTGCCCTGGGCGGTACATTCGGCCATCGCTTCATAAAGCATGGCCTTGTTGCTTCTGTCGATGCTTTGAGTAGGATTGTCAATCAAAAGGATATCCGCTTTCTGGTATGGGATTTGGTCCGGTGTCGCCTTCGCTCGATTGACGGCGGAGAGAGAGGAAGGTGAAGCGGAAGGCTCCTCCCATCTCATTGTCAGTCTGTCAACCCATTGTAGAGCATGCTCTCTCTGCCTCTGCAGGCTGATCCATTCGTAACAACAGCAGCGATCGAAGCGGATCAGGGATGGGTTGTCGGCGACCGAAAGATCGGAAAGTATTTCTCGGCAGTCACGATCTTCGCCGAAGTAGGCAAAACCCTGCGCCAGGAGCAGCGTGGGGTGAATCGCATCCCTCTCCAGCACTCTGCCATGAACCGTCATCGTACTGCCGGTGGAGGTTTTCAGACCCAAAAGGGCCCGTATCAATCCGCTCCGTTCCGCTCCGGTCCGGCAGAAGATACCCAGAATCTCTCCCTGTCGCAGTTCAAAGGAGGCTTCATCAAGGACCGGAGGCAGGGACAGTTTTTGCACCGATAGCAGTATCTTCTTGGACGGCGCATTCCGTTTCGCAGGGAAAGGCGGACGATCTTCGCCCCCAGCCATATCCGTGAGGATATCCTGGGTTTGGAGGGATGTCATCTTTTCGGTTCGAACGGATTTGCCGTCCCGGAGAATCGTGCAGCGGTCGGCCACCCGGCAGATCTCTTCGGGGATGGCGCTGCTGTAGAGGATGCCGATGCCCATGTTCCGAAGCCTGCGAATCAGATGGAAAAGGCGTTCCGCGTCCTGACGGGTCAGGTCGCCCGTTGGTTCATCCATCAACAGGAAGGACACATCGGCGGCCAACGCCCTGCAGATTTCCACCACTCGCCGTTCTCCCGGTGATAGATCGGACACGGTTCGCTCCGGTTTGATCTCCGGATGATCAAAGAGATGCAGCACCTCCAGCGCCCCCTTGGGATCCGCTTCACCGTCCATCCGATCGTGGCGGAAAGATAGTGCACCCGGCAGGATATTTTCTGCTACAGTCAGATAAGGGCAGAGAGAAGGTTCCTGGGGAATCAGGGCGATTCCCTGATTACGGGCATCGACGGGATTCCTCGGCTGGAAGGGTTTCCCGTCGATTTCCATGGAACCATGGTCGGGTTGCAGGTTTCCGGAAAGGATATTCATGAGGGTCGATTTACCCGATCCGCTATCTCCGGCGAGGACATGTACCTCTCCTGCCTGCAGTTCCAGGTTTATCTCATACAGGGCAAGAGCGGGACCGAAGGACTTGGTTATGCCTTGTATCCGCAGTCTCGAAGCAATTTCTTTCTTCATGATGGTGATCCCATGCTTCCGTCTCCTGGGAACGGACTAGAACTCCTGCCTCCGATCGTCTCCTGCAATTGTACCGAAACTTCCTTCCTTTGGGGATGAAGAAATCTTCTGGATTCTGCCTTCCTTATTCTGTATGCTAATAGGGAGGTTCACGGCAGCATCAACCATACGAAATGAAAAAAGAGATTTCCTTCGTCATCCCCAGTTACCGATCGGAGGCAACCCTGCCGGCATGTCTGCATGCGCTCTACTCCCAGCCGGCCGATGTCCCCTTCGAGGTCATTGTGGTCGACAGTTCCGAAATCGACCGGGAAAAAGAATACACTCTCGTTTTCCCCCGGCTTCGCTGGCTCTACTCGGAACAAAGGCTTTCACCGGGAGAGGCGAGAAACCGCGGTTTGGCGTTGGTCCAGACTCCGTGGGTCGTTTTTCTCGATAGTGATGTCGTTTTGGATCCGGACTGGATCTTGCAGGCCGACCGATGTTGGCACGACGATTACTCCGCCCTTCTGGGACATTTGCGCCCCTATCCGGAACGGAACCTTTGGGGCGGGTGCCTTTTTCTGATCCAATTTTCTTTTTATTTCCCGGGGACGGCCCGGAAAGAAATTTCTCTTGCCGCCAGCTATGCCGTGCTGACCCAGACCGAGGATGCCAGAAAGGCCGGCGGATTTCCGGAGGATCATCCCGTCCTGGAAGATTATGCCTTCTGTCTTCGCCTGTTACGGAGTACGGCCAAACCGATTCTCTTTCATCCCGCTCTGGGGGCATGCCATATCAACAAGCGGGGTTGGAGGAATTTCCAGGCCCAGCTCCGGCATCACGGACAATGGGCGGCCCAGGTCAGACGTCAGCCGGATTTCCCCGGCCACTTTCTGATACGATATCCCTTTCTGGTGCTCACCCTGCCCCTTTACCGGTTGTTATCGACAGGAGCAAGGACTTTCCGCTGGGGTTGGAGAGCCTTCGTCCGGTATCTGCTCTGCTCTCCTCTCCTGCTATTAGGTTTTTGCCTATGGGCCTGGGCTTTTTTCCGTCAGGCCCTCAGTCAGAAGTAAAGTAGGGTGACACAGACATTCTTGTCTGTGATGAGACTCATTCTGTCGTAAAGGAACGTTAAATCTTGATGAAGCCGCAAAAAATCAGGAGGTTTGTAGTTCCGCGTTTACGGTGTGCCAGGAGAAGCCTGGT
>CAZTVS010000051.1:6674-32237 GCA_964617125.1 uncultured Acidobacteriota bacterium | reverse complement strand
GGTCACGCTCCTGGGTATACCGATTTTTTACCTCTGGGAGAAGCTGGGGGGTAAGAAAACATAAAGGAACGGCGGGCGTGCCGCACTCCGCTGCCGCTTTCAGATCCGGAGAAATCTTTCTTTGGGAGGCATCGCCTGGCGGCGTGATTACGCATCGACCTCGTGTCCGGGTGATGCCTCCATGAATCGAGATGCGACTTCTACTTCAGGAAGAGTTCCACTACCGGAATTTCCACATCCGGCTTCAGCATGGGAAGGCGAAGTACCAGATCGTTGGTCCGGGTGGGATCGCTGTTATAGGTGGAATCCTTGCGGATGCTCATCTTCACTTCCGAGGCATCATGCAGAAGCTGGGCATACTTCACCTTGTCGGCATACCCTTCCAGAACGATCTGTCCCATGGGCCAATCGAGTAGATGCACGTATAGATGTTTGATTTTCGGATTGTAGGTCAACAAGGAATGTTCCGGGGCCTTGAATTCGTCGGGGGCCTGCGTACATTCGTAGATGGAAGAACCGTTGACCTTCATCCAGGAACCCATGTCCTTCAGTCTGTCCTGGGCCCGGGAATCGAAGGTTCCGCGGGCTGTCGGACCGACGTTGAGCAGAAGGTTGCCCCCTTTGCCGACCGATTCGATCAGCAGGACCAACAGTTGTTTGTTGTTCTTCCAGGACATCTCGTCGCGAAAATAGCCCCAGGACCCGGAGAAGGTCTGACAGGTCTCCCAGGGGACCCGCTTGCCGTCAACCTTTACCCATTCCTTGGTCTTGACCTGTTCCGGGCTGCGGAAATCCCATCCGCCTTCCACATCCGCCAGATCCAGGCGGTCGTTGACGATGATGTGGGGCTGCAACTCCCGGACCATTTTCAGCAGATTCACGGAATCCCAATCCTGCCGGCCTTTTCCGTGCTTAACCGCCGGGAAGGAAAAGTCCAGCCAAAGGATGTCGATCTTGCCATAGTTGGTTAAGAGTTCCCGCACCTGATCCTTCAGATATTGCCGGTAAACATTCATGTCCCGTCCCTGGTTCAGTTTGGCATACTCTTCGTCGGTGGAGGCACTCTGGGGATGATTGCGATCGATGGTGTAATGAGGATGGTGCCAGTCGATCAGAGAGTAATAGAAACCTACGCCCAATCCCTCGGCCCGGAAGGCATCGACCCATTCCTTCAGCAGGTCGCGGCGTATCGGGGTATTGGTGGCTTTGTAATCGGTGAATTTGGAATCGAAGAGGCAAAAACCTTCGTGGTGTTTGCTGGTGATGACCGCGTATTTCATTCCGGCCGCCTTGGCCATCTTGGCCCATTCCCGAGGATTGTAGAGATCGGGCCGGAACATCTCGAAGTATTTCTGGTAGTCCTCGTCGGGAATCCGTTCATGTTTTTTTACCCATTCGTGACGGGCCGGAAGGGCATACAGCCCCCAATGAAGAAACATTCCGAACCGGGCTTCCGTCCACCACTTCAACCGCGCTTCTTTCTGTTCCGGGGTTTCCTTGGGTAGTTGCGCCTGAGCCGTTGCGGAAATCGCCAGGATTCCCAGCAGGATCAGGATCGTTGCCGTTCTCCATTTCTTTGTCATAGTTCATTCCTTTTCATGATCCATGGGTTATTCGATTACGAAAGATCTGTAAAAAATACGGGACTCATGCCTGGTCCGCCAACTGCATATCCGGGTGGCCGGGAGATACCTGTTCCAGCGGGGTAGTGGAATCCAGCAGCCACCAGCAGAAGGCACCGAGAAAATAGGCGGCCGCGGAAACATAGAGAGCCAGATCCCAATTGTGCGTGGCTCCGAGAATGTAGCCGATCACCAGAGAGGCAAGGGCTCCTCCGAAATTTCCCATCATGTTCATGCTTCCCGAGAGGGTCCCGGTAAAGCGGCCACCGATATCCATGCAGGCCCCCCAGCTGGGAGGCATCACCAGGTCGTTGCTGAAACTGGCGGCTCCCATGGCCAGAAGCGCCAGGATGGGATTTTCGATCCGTGTGGAAAAGGCCAGACAGGAGGCGGCCCCCCAAAAACCGACGGTGGCCAGAAGTCTTCGGGCGATCCGGACGCTGCCTATCCGCCCGACGATGGTCGAAGAAAGGAATCCGCAGAACAGCGAGCCCAATCCGCCGAAAAAGAGCGGGATCCCCGCCAGGAGGGCGCCTTGGGTCAAGGGCAGTCCGCGGGCCTCTTTTAGGTAGGTAGGGAGCCAGGTGATATAAAAAACCGCCCCGAAATTCAAACAGACATACTGCAGCCAAAGGAGCCATACCGATCCTGATAGAAGGAACTTTCGCCAGGGAATCTTTCCGTGTCCCAGGGTCACTTCCTCCGGACGCGGCAATAGGGCCAGTTCGGCGGCATTCACTTCCTTGCGATCCCTGGGATTGTCCCGGAACCAGAGGAAAAAAAAGACGGCCCAGACAATACCCAGACATCCGAATATTTCAAAACAGTGGCGCCAGGAAAGATATTGCATTAAAAATGCGACCAGCAGGGGAGTGAAAGCCCCGCCCCAACGGGCGCTCAGCCACAGAATCCCCTGGGCTCTTACCTGTTCCGAGCGTGGCAGCCAGACACTGAAGGCCTTGGTGACATTGGGGAAGCAGCCCGCCTCTCCGGCGCCGAAAAGGGTACGGGTCAGGAGAAGACTTGTCCATCCTCTCACCCAGCCGGTTGCCGCCGTAAACACCGACCACCATACAACGACACGCATCAGCACCCGGCGAGGGCCCCAGCGATCTCCCATCCAGCCGGTCGGAATCTCGAAAAGGGCGTAGGCCCAGAAAAATGCGGAAAAGGCCCAACCCATCTCTTCGGCACTCAGACCCATCTCTTCCCTCATATAGGGCGCCGCCTGGGAAATGGCTACCCGGTCGATGTAGGTGATAACGGCCAGGCAAACGGCGAAGAAGAGCACCCAGTAACGTTGACGGGTGGGGGCCTGGCCTGGGATGGGAGCTGTGGGAGGCATGAGGGTTATGGGATGTGTGGGATCTATGCGATGTATGGGGGTGATGGGGTTGAGGATAGTGGTTAGTTTATTTCGATCCAGCGGTGTTCCCGGGCTGACTGATATATGGCTTCCATTACCTTGCAGCGGGCGGCGGCCTCGCGGGCGGTCACCAGCGGAATCTCCTTTTGGCCGCCGACGGCATCCAGGAACAGCTCCAGGGCCGGAGGCCGGCCCGGGGGATATTTGGTCCAGGCGCGACGCCCGTCGGCCCCTTCCACCTTCTGGCTCTGAAAATAGAACCGATCTTTCAGCTTGTAGGCATATCCGCTGGTCCCGCCGATGTATACCGGCATAGGATTGTCCAGATCCATCCAGCCGGCGGAAAGGACAGCGGTGATACCGTTTTTAAATTCCAGGATGGCCTCGCCGTTTTCGTTCCCGTCCCCGGGCTTCCCGGAAGCGGAGAGTAGAGCGGCGGTCACTCTTGCCACCTCTCCGAAATACCACATCAGCAGGTCGAGGGCGTGGGTACCGATATCGCCGAAACCGCCGACACCGGCCTTTTGCGGATCGGTCATCCATCGATAATCGCGATCGAACATTCCCTCCAGGCTCCCGGCGTTGGAGACGGAGAGGCGGACCCGGGTGATCCTTCCGAAGGCTCCTTTCTCAATCTGCTCTTTCAGGAAGAGATACGTCTGTTCTCCCCGCATGTTGTAGCCCGTGTGGAACAGAACGCCGGCCTTCTCGATGGCGGCAGCCATTTCGGCGGCATCCTGGCCGTGGACACCCAAAGGCTTTTCTACGAAGATATGTTTTCCGGCGGCAGCCGCTTCCAGTACCAGTTCCCGATGGCGGAAGGTTTCCGAGAGGATGATGACTCCCTCGATTTCCGGATCTCCCCAGATTTCCTTGCGATCGGCGGCAGCGACGGCCCCAAGCGATTCCACATACTTTTGCTTTCTTGCGGCATCGTCTTCCCACAATCGGGTGATCTTGAACTCCGGTCTGCCGGCAACGATATGCAGGAAGGAATCGGTATGGATGTGGGCGGTACTCAGCAGGGCCAGTTTATGCAGGGTTGCCGGGGCCTGGGTGCCCTCCCCCGGGGTGCCAGCTGTGGCTCCGGCGGCCTGTTCAGGCGATGGAGTCTGTGCCGGAGTATCCTTCGGAAAAAAGGCCGTAGCCAGGGCGGCGGTTTGCAACATACGGCGGCGTGTCAGGTGTTCCATAATCCTTGTCTCTCCTCCGGGGAATCGATGGAAATAGGAATAGTATCATGTGCCGGCTGCATCCGGAAATTATAGCAATTCTACATCCAGATTTTCCGGATGAGGAGATGTGGATGGGCTTTCCGTCGATCCCGGTTTTTCCCGGTTTTTGGGGATGGATGTCCGGTGCCGATAGATGGGGACCGCCGAACGGTCGGCCCGGTCGATGAATGTCCGGAAAGACGGGAGGGATCCGTCGAAGTAATGGAGCAGGAAGGTGTCCAGACAACGCTGGAGCGCTTCCTCCCGCGAGACCGCCGGTCGATAGAGCGAGCTGCGGCCGCCGGCTTCGGTCAGCACAAACCCTTTGCGATGGAGCTTTTCCAGGAAGGTCATCACGGTCGTATAGGCAAGTCCGCGCGTCGATCGCATCTCGGTGCAAATCTCGGCCGCTGCCATAGGGGCGGAGGATCTCCACAGCAGTTCCATCACCTTGAACTCGCCGGGGCTTAAAACGGACGGTCCGGTGTGCCGGGGACGGCCTCGAGGCCTATTCGACTCTCCTGCGATAGACATGTCGCTCCAAGAATGGGTGGAAGGCCGACCAGGGAGATTGCCCTGTCGGGTCTTCCGCAATGGCGGTCCGCATCATTTCCATTTTACTGTCGAGATCGTCCAGATAATGCAACGCCAGGGCCTCGGGGGTCATCGGTTCTTTGGGCGATCCGAACTCCATCTGTCCGTGATGAGAGATCAGGATGTGCAAAAGATGTAATCTCAATTCCTGAGGGAAATCGTCCACCTGGTTGATCAACTGGTTGATGAAAGAGGCTTCCATAACGATGTGACCGAGAAGACGTCCTTCGTCGGTCGTCTCCAGGGACCGGGCGTACTGATATTCTTCAATCTTGCCGATGTCATGGAGGATGGCGCCGGCCATCAAAAGGTCGGCATTCAGCTGGGGATAATGAGCGGCAATGACCCGACATAATTCCACCAGGGAAAGGGTATGATCCAGAAGACCTCCCAGCCAGGCATGATGAAGCTTTTTGGCTGCCGGTGCCTTTTTAAACCGGTCTACCAGGGCGGCGTTGGAGAAGACGACTTCCATCAGCTTACGCAGGTCGGCGTTTTGCATGCTGTCGATATGGCCCTTCAAGGCGGCGAATTGGGCCTCCGGATCGTTAGGACTGACCGGCAGATAATCCGCCGGATTGACCTCGGCATCGTCCTGCCGCTTGATCTTGAAAACAGTCAGTTGCAGATTTCCGTTGAATTCCCGAACCTGGGCCTTTACCTTGACATAATCGTTCTCGCGGAAGGATTCCCTGTACTCCTCGATATTGTCCCAGAGGAAACCGGTCATGGTCCCGGTACGGTCGGTTAATTTGAGGTGAAGATAGTCGCCTCCGTTCTTCTTGCTTTTAATCTCTTTGCGGGAAACAAGAAAAGAGGAGATGAACTCCTGATTGAGGACCAGATCAGATACAAATATTTTTTCCATGAGGTTGACCGGAAATGCCTATGATTTTGTTTCCATTTTATCCTGGTATATCTCAATGAAACTTTCGTCGCGAACTTCCTTGAGATATTTTTCCAGCATGGGCCTGTATTTTTCGAAATAGACCTGTTTTTGGATATTGAGCTTGACCTCTTCGATGGGGACCAGTTCCCGGTCTTTTCGCTTCATGACCTTGAGAATCTGATAGCCGAACTTGCTCTTGATAACGTCGGTATATTGACCGGCCTTGGTGTTGTTGAGCATCGTCTGTACATCGGCCGCCATAGTCCCTTCTTTGAAGGTCCCAATATTGCCACCCTGTTGGGCCGTGGAACCCTCCGACATCTTTTTGGCCAGGGCCGAGAAATCTTCGCCACCCTTCAATGCAGCCACAGCCGAATCGATTTTCGCCTTGGCATCGGCTTCTTTTTTCCCTTCCAGAAAGACGACGATTTCCGCCAACTCCACCTCGGCCGGTTTGGTGTATTCGGCTACATGGGCATCGTAATACTTTTTCAGCTCTTCGTCGGTCGTCACTACCTTGGATTGCACGAAGGTGCCGATCAGGGCCTCCTGCAGGATGGAATTTTTGATCTCTTCGCGAAAACGGGTCATGGTCATGCCCTGTTGGGCAACGGCCTTTTCGAAGGTCCGCATGTCCGGGATCCCATTCTGCTTGCGTATGTTTTCGATGGCGGAGTTGACATCCTGATCGATTTTGGTGCCGAACCCGAGATCTTTGGCCTTCTGCACCAGGAGTTTAGACTGAATAATGCTATCGAGAATGTTCGGTTTGGCTTTGGCCACTTCCTTTTCCAGTTCTTCTCCCTGGAAAGACCGGCTTAGTTCCATGCGCAGCCGGTTCACTTCACTGTTGTAATCCGAAAGAGTAATGATTTCATCATTTACCCGGGCGACGATCGCTTCGATAATCTTTGTTTGTCCGAACAGTACAGCCTCGGGAAGGCATGCAAAAAAACCTGTCAGTAAAACCAATATTCCCAAAATATATTTTCTCATTCAAAAAAACCTCCAGCAAATCTGTCACCATTATAGCGGAAATCCAGACGATTACGATAGATCTTGACCGAGGTCTCCCGGATCAGCTGATCGATCAGGGCCTCCGTCGCTCGTTTTTGATACTCTTCCTTCAACCTTTCCCCAATCTCTTCAAAGGCCGCATCCAATGTTTTTTGTGCGGGTTTGGTGCGTTCCATGAGGAGAAAAATGTGATACCCATAGACCGTCTGGAAAACCGGGCCGATGCGTCCCTGCCGCAGTTTCTGAAAGAACACCTTCTCCAGCTCCTCGGGAAGATCTCCCCGGGCAAAAAAGCCCATATCCCCTCCATTTTCAGCGCTGGGGGCTTTGGAATGCTTGCGGGCCAGCTCTTCAAAATTCTTGCCCTGCGAGGACCGCAGGAGGGACAGGATGCGCTCGGCTTCCACCTCGTCATAGACCAGAATTTCTTTGACGTGGACCGTCTCCGGAGTATTGAATTCCTGCAGATGGTCGTTGTAGTACTTGTGGATGGCCTCCCCATCCGTCTTGAAATCCCGGGTTAAGAAGCCGGTGATGTACTTCTGTGTGCGGATGGTACACGCCACCTGTTCCTGTAAAATCTTTTTGCTGTTTTCGTCGGTCAGCGTGCGGCTCTTTTCTCCATCCATCTGTTGCAGGAAGGACTGGATCTCCGCTTCCTGCGCCGTCACTCCCGCTTTCAATGCCGAGAGATCCAGCAGTTGTTCGTCGATGAAATCCTCCAGAAGGCGACTCTTCACTTCGTCCGTATTGGAATCGGCGGACATCCCACCCATGCGCCAGGTCAAAAGCAGATTCAGGTGACTTTTGCTAAAATGCCGATCGTCGATGGAGAGGGCCACATCCGGGGGAGGTGCCTTCTTCTCAGCCTCCTGCGTGCCGGAACCGAACCAGGAACAACCGGGAAGAAGGAAAAGGAGCGTGCCCAGTACTTTTCCGACATACATCGGTGCCCGACGGTGGGATGAAAAATTCCTGATCATAGCTTTTACGCTCCTTATGAACGTTTCTGTGCCGGAACCGTTCCGGATTTTACGGCAGGAAAAGCCTGCGGGGCTGGTCCTGCCAGCTGTTGCAGCAGTTCCCGTAAGCTGGACAGGGGATTCTGTTCCGGTTTTTCCGGCAACCTCAGCGTCAGCACACCCCCCGGTGATATGGACAGATCCTTTCTCTTCCGGAATAACACCAGGATATCCCTGGGATCTACGGGGGACCGGTCGGAGAATTTTATCTGTATGCGCGACGGACCATGTTCGATGCTTTCCACTCCCAGAGGGCCGGCAATCATTCTCAGAGAGGCATAGGTAAAGAGATTTTCCACCGGCTTGGGAATGCTGCCATAACGATCGGTCAGCTCTTCGCTGAGCGCCTGTACATCGTTCTCGCTGCGGCAGGAAGCGGCCCGTTTATAGATGCGCAGTCGCTGGTTCCCGTCGGGAACATAGCCTTCCGGAATGCGAATGTCCAGGTGCAGATTGATGGATGTCTGAAATTCGGCGGATTCCGGTTCGCCCTTGATCTCCCGGACCGCGTCTTCCAGCATTTTACAGTAAAGGTCAAAACCTACGGCATCGATGTGGCCATGCTGCTCTCCGCCCAGCAGATTCCCGGCTCCCCGGATCTCCAGGTCGAGGGCGGCTATGCGAAATCCGGCACCCAGATCGCTGAACTCCCGGATGGCGGCCAGGCGACGCCTGGCTACATCGCTCAGCCCCTTGTCCGATGGGACCAGCAGGTAGGCATATGCCTGGCGGTTGCTGCGCCCAACCCGGCCGCGCAGCTGGTATAGCTGGCTCAACCCGTAGCGGTCCGCCCGATTGATGATCATGGTGTTTACCAGCGGGATGTCCAGACCGTTTTCGATGATGGTAGTGGCCAGAAGGACATCGCTTTCATGCCGGACGAAATGCATCATGACTGCCTCAAGCTGTTTTTCCGACATCTGTCCATGCGCCACGGAAATGCGTACCTGGGGGCAGAGTCGCTCGATCAAAGAAGCCATGGCATAAATCGATTCCACCCGGTTATGAACGAAATAGACCTGTCCCTGGCGTGCCAGCTCCTGCTCGATGGCGGCGCGGATCACATCCCCGGAGAATTTCATGACCGTGGTCTGTATCGATAGCCGGTCCTTGGGTGGACTCTCGATCGTGGAGATGTCTCTGAGTCCCACCATCGACATGTGCAGCGTGCGCGGAATGGGCGTTGCCGACATGGTCAGTACATCGACGTGGGTCTTGAAGTGCTTGAGTTTCTCCTTATGGGCGACTCCGAAGCGTTGTTCTTCATCGACCACCAGTAATCCGAGGTCCTTGAAGCGGATGTCCTTGGAGAGCAGGCGATGGGTGCCGATTACGATATCGAGGGATCCTGCCTCTATGTCCGTGCCGATCTTCTTCTGTTCCGCACTGGTTCGGAACCGGCTGATCATCTCGATCCGGACCGGGAAACTCTGAAACCGGTTGCTGAAGGTGCGATAGTGCTGGTAAGCCAGGATGGTAGTCGGAGCCAGTACGGCCACCTGCTTGCCGTCCATGACGGCCTTGAAGGCGGCGCGCATGGCCACTTCCGTTTTGCCATAGCCCACATCGCCGCAGAGCAGTCGATCCATGGGGCGCGAGGATTCCATATCCTTCTTCATCTCTTCGATGGAAGTCACCTGATCGGGCGTCTCCTGATACTCGAAGGCATCCTCGAATTCATGCTGCCAGGGACCGTCGGGGGAATAACGGAATCCTTCCGCCATGCTTCGCTTGGCGTAGAGCTTCAGGAGCTCCTCGGCCATATCGCGCATCGATTTGCGGATGCGGTGTTTGGTGCGGACCCAGGAGGTGCCTCCCAGCTGGTCCAGGGTCGGCTCCGAGGTGCCGATGGAGGAATACTTTTCCAGCAGGTCCAGGCGATCTACCGGGACATACAGCTTGGCCTGGTCGCGGTAATGCAGAAGGACGAATTCGCTCTTCTGCTCACCCATCGGCATGGAGAACAGGCCCTGGAATTGACCGATGCCATGGTCGACATGGACGACATAATCCCCTATCTTGAGATCGCGGAAGTCGGACAGGAAGGCGGCGCTGCCGCCGGACCGCCGGCGGGGTCGCCGTTCATAGGCCAGTTCCTGTTCGCCGAAGATCTCCGCCGGCGAAAGGATAGACCAATGGGTGTCGACCAGACGGAAACCGGAAGAGAGGTCACCTGTAGTCAGGCGAATCGGGATTTTCCCGGAGGCCTCGACTGGATTATCCTTGCCGGGAGCCGCTTCCGGAGAAGGGTTGGCGGCGGACTCCGGGAGTGCCCGGGGGTCGATCTCCACCGGCAGTTCATTGTCTACCAGGAGGTCACGTAAGCGTTCCATCCTTCCCAGGGAAGAAGATACCAGGACGATCGCCTCGCCGCCCTGGTATCCGGCGGTGAGATCTTCGATCAGGCGGTAAACCTGGCTACGGTAATCGACGGCGCTCTGGGTATGAAAGCGCCATTCGGATGGGTTTTCGCTGTCGAGGTCTCCCAGCCGGTTCCAATGAAGGACCGGATGGCCGGAAAAACGTTCCTCCAGTTCTTCCCTGTTTCCCAGGAAGGAAGAGGGTTCCGGGGCGGGGGCTTCCGCGCCGCCGATTTTGTCGTATTTTTCTTGCAGAGAGGAGGTGTATTGATCCGCCATCTCCCAGAGAGCGGAGGGTTCGTCCAGGATCACAAGCGCTCCCGGCATGTACTCCATGATCGAGGAAGAGAGTGGAAAGGCAACAGGCAGCAGATATTCGATACCGTCAAAAGTCTCCCCTTGACGGGCCTGAAGGATGGCCGTGTGTAAACGGCTGAAAAAGGGGCGATCGCTCCATGCCTGTTCTGCCTTATCCGCCCAGGAGAGCAGGCGGGCCGTATTCAGGGGGATTTCCCTTAAGGGTGTGATCACCGCCGACTGGAGAGCGGTGATGGATCTCTGGGAATCGGGATCATAATGGCGTAACGAGGCGATTTCGTCGCCAAAAAATTCGATGCGTATCGGGTATTCCGAGGTGGGCGGAAAGACATCGATCAGTCCGCCTCTTCTGGCATACTCTCCCGCGGAAGCAACCGGATCGCGCCGCGTATAACCGGCTTCTTCCACGAGGCAGAGGAACTCCTCCATATCGATCGTCGAACCTACCTCTAACAGGCATCCTTCACCTGCAATCTCCGAGGGAGAGGGCGTCCGCGATAGCAGGGCGCGGATGGGCGCGACCACGCATTGATTCGGAGAATGGCTGAGGCTCCATAAGGTGGAGGCGCGTTGTTGCTGCAGCGACGGATGAGGGGAGAGTCCGCGGTAAGGGTCGATGTCGTAGGCAGGGAAGGTAAGAACGCTGGGTCCCGAAGGTTCGCCCATTTGCGAGAAAAAAAACTGGAGATCGGAGGCTGTCCGTTCGGCCTGCTGGGTATTGCCGCTGACGATCAGCATGGGCTTCTGCAGTCTTCTCTGGAGCAGGGCCGCCAGGAGGATTTTACTGCTGCCGGCCAGGCCGGATGCGCATACCAACCCCTTTCCTGCCTCCAGAATACGCAGTATACCCTGGAAGGCAGGCAGGTCCTCCATAGAAAAGAGCCAATCGCCTGTCAAATTTTTCCGCCCGAAAACCAAGCGGATGATTATGCCCTAAATTGGCTTGCCCTGCAAAAAACCCTGGGATCGCCGGCGTTTTGCCCGAAGGTCCGGCGGTTTAGGATACCACTCCCAGAGGCTTGGTCGTTTTCCAGCGTCCGCGGGTGAAATCGGGCACGTCCATAGAGGCGCTTCTTTTGGCGATCGATTTCTCGCTCAGCGGACCGATGACCGACCAGGCAGCGGCATCGTACACATCCTGATCCAGCGGTTCTCCGTTGCGCAGGCAATAGACCATACGCCACAACATCAGCCAGTCCATGCCACCGTGTCCGCCGCCCGACTTGGCCAACTCGCCCATCTTCTTCCACAGCGGATGTTCGAACTTCTCCTGGAACGGCTTGAGCGCCTCACCCTCGACCCAGGAATGGGTGTTGGGCGTCTCCCCTTCCAGCGCCAGTCTGGAGGGATAACCGGCAAAGGTCCCGCGGGTGCCCTGGATGAGGTTGATGCGGGAATAGGGCCGTGGAGAGGTTTCATCCCACTGGACCATGATCGACCTGCCGAGGGCCGTCTTGATGATGGTCGTGACCATATCGCCACAATTCCAAGTCTTGATCTTGTTCCATCTGTGATCGGGAGGAAAATTCTTTCTGGCATACAGCGGCCGGCCCAGAGCGGGAGACGCCACGGACGAGAGGTAGTCAAACCGGTCGCTGCGGTTGATGCCCAGGTATTGGGCTACCGGTCCCAGGCCGTGGGTGGGATAGAGGTTTCCATTGCGCTTGGCGTAATGCGGTGTGCGCCAGGAGCCGGTGCCGTGTTCCACCTGGTTCATCTGCGAGCGAAGTTCGTGGATGTAAGCCCCCTCGGCGTGCAGCAGCTCTCCGAAAAGGCCGAGACGGCACATGTTCAGGCACATCAGCTCTTCCCGCCCGTAGCAACAGTTTTCCATCATCATGCAGTACTTTTTGGTCTTTTCCGACGTATCCACCAATTTCCAGCATTCCTCTTCCGTGAGGGCTGCCGGGACTTCGGTGAAGGCATGTTTGCCGGCGTTCATGGCGTCGACGCACATGGTGGCATGCCACTCCCACGGTGTGGCGATAATGACGATGTCGATGTCGTTGCGTTCCAGCATGCGTTTATAATCGGTATCGCCTTTGCCGAAGGCGGCCGGTTCTTTGCGTCCCTTCTTGACCACCTGTTCGATTGCCCGTTTCAGCGAAGGCTCATGGTTGTCGCAGATGGCCGTGATCTCCACTCCCTCCAGGGTCATCATCTGGGAGAGATGGCCTCCGCCGCGGGCTCCCACTCCGATGAAGCCGACCCGAACCGTCGAAAGCGGGGGCGCCTGAAACAGCATACTTTCTGCAGGGAGGACCGAGTCGGTCGTCAGAGGGCGGGCTGTTGCCATGTCTGTCAAGGACAGGCCGGCACCCAGGCCCGCCAGGTTTTGCATAAAATTTCGTCGAGTTGAATTCGTATCCGTCATTGTGCAGATCTCCTTTGTGTCATGAAGGGAATGCTATCCCAGGGTTCCTAAAGGATGCAACTCTCCATGGCGACACCCTGTTCCCCTAAACAGGGGAGCCCAGGTGTTGTATACTTTTGCCTAAACGGATGATTTGGATGGCCATGCGGAAAAGATCGGATTTCTGCACACTTCGTTGCTTCCTGGTATTTTGCCTGGTTGTCGTGTTTTGCCCTCTCTATGCCCAGGATACCGGGGTAGACCCCTGGCTCGATGTCATGCTGGTTCTCGACAACTCGGGCAGCATGAAAAAAAACGATCCCAATGGTTTGCTGAAGAAGGCGGTTCAGGAATTTGCCGGCGGTCTGACGGCGGAGAATCGGATCGGCATTCTTCTGTTTTCCGAACAGGTCGAACCGGTACTGGCTTTGACGGAGGTTTCCGATCCGCAATTTTCTATACGCCTCTCCGAGAGCCTGCAGCATGTGGACTTTTCGGGCAAATGGACCGATATCCCGGGGGGAATCGAACGGGCCATTTATACCCTGGGCCATGAGGGAAGACAGGAAGCGGTTCCGGTGATCATCTTTTTTACCGATGGGGTCATCGAAACGGGTCATCCGTCGAGGGATTTCGATCGGGGCCAATGGCTGATGGAAAATCTCACCGCGGAGGCCAATCAGCGGGGGATCAGGATCTTCGGTGTCGCATTTACGGAAGCGGCCGATTATCAACTGATCCAGTCGGTATCGCAATCAACCGGCGGTGAACATTATCGCGTTCTCCATTCCTCCGATATCGACGACACCTTCGGACGCATCCTCCAACGTATACGGCAGTCGATCGCCCGAACGGCACCGCAAAAATCCGATGTCACCCGTCCCGAACCGCCGCCGCAGAATCCCTCCTGGCTTTTCCCGATGTTTCTCGGCGGACTTGCTTTTTTCATGGCAGGGATCCTCTTCCTGGCACACCGGCGGCTGAAGGAGACGAAAGGAGATCTGGTCCCTTTGACGCACCGGGCCCATCTGATCGACTCCCATATGCGTTCGGGCAGAAAGCGTATCCCGCTGCTGCGCCATCGAACCCATATCGGCCGGGATTCGAAGAACAACGATATTTGCCTTTCCCAGAGCACCATCTCTTCTCAACACGCCGTGATCGAATACCGTCAGGGACACTACTATCTACAGGACATGCGCAGTTCCAACGGCACCTTTCTCAACGGTGAACGGATAGGCCACCCCGATTCGCTTCGGCAGGCCCTGCTGAAGCATGGGGACCACATTCATCTCGATACCTGCGAGTTCCTCTTCCATTTGGATACACTTCCCCCGACGAGTGTATACAAGACGGCGGACACAGATTCCAAGCAACAGATGACCCTTCTGCGCCGGGAGCCTTTGTCTCCGGCTATGCAATATCTGTCTCACGGCGCCGGAACGGCCCTCCCGGAAACCACCGGTTTGTCCCCGGCCCTCGCTCCGACGGCCTTGACGTTAAGCCCGGGAGAAATTGTTACCGACACTACGGCTGCAAGCCATGGCCGAAATGAATTCTGTACGATTCATCCCGAACGCCAGGTCACGGAAACGTGTCCCTATTGCGGTCTGGGAAGGTGTCCGGAGTGCATGATCGAGAAGGACGGCCTGGTCCTGTGCAGGGAATGCGCCCGCCGGACGAACGACTGAAAGCCTGAAAACCCACTCTTCCGCCTTACACTACCAAGGGATGACGAGTCCGGAATGTCGCCGGGCCGTTCATCCCCGTGTAAGTATTTACCATCCCCGGCTTAGGATGGATGATCCCAATCCCCTTCCTTGTCTGTCGGCGCCGAATTACGATAACTGCAGGAATCCTCGGTTTGAAGAGGGGACGTCATGCGACCGTTCAGAGGACGGAAAGAATCGGTCGAAAAAGAATCGGTTGGATTGCTTCCGAACAGGAGTGCTCCGGCCGTGCCGGCAAAAGCCGAAACACAGGGGAGTATGTCATGAAGAAAACATTAAAAATCCTACTTTACACAACCATTTTCACCCTGCTATTTCTATGGGGTACCGCCCTCATGGCCCAGGGGCTGGATGGAACTATGCGCGGTCAGGTCAAGGACACGACCGGTGCCATGATTCCCGGAGCCAATATAACTGCGGTCAACGACGGGACAGGGGTCAACCGCACCGTTGCCACCACCGAGGCGGGCGTCTTCACCCTTTCCAACCTGCTGAGCGGAAGATATACGGTCACGGTGGAAAAGCAGGGCTTCAACAAGTATGTTCTGAGCAACGTGGAGATCAAGGCCAACCAGACCTCCGATGTGGATGTCGTGCTGGAGGTGGGAAACGTCAATACGGTGATCGAGGTACAGGACGGAGCGGAACTGATACAGGTAACCACCTCGCAAATCGGCAGTACCGTTTCCGGAGAAACGTTGACCGATCTGCCCAATTTTGGCCAGTTGGGCGACGGGTCCCCTTATGCCCTGGCGGTTCTGATGCCGGGGGTTTCTACTCAGGCGGGCGGTGTGGCCGGACAGGGAGGCTCCATCGGAGGGAACCGGCCTCGCAGCAACAGCTTCACCGTCGACGGAGTGGACAATAACCGGCTGGATGTCACCGGCATTGCCATCCCGGTGATTGCCGATGCCGTCGGGGAATTCAACCTGCTTACCAATCAGTTTTCGGCAGAATACGGGCATTCCACCGCCGGTCAGTATCAGGTCACCACCAAGAGCGGAACCAACGAACTGCACGGTTCTGCCTTTTTTTACGGCAACAACCGTTCCTTGAACGCCTTTGATAACCTGGAAAAGGTGGATTTCCAGAACGGCGATATCTCCGGTAAGCGGCGCTTTGATTTCGCCCGGACTGGAGGTTCCTTCGGTGGACCTATCATCAAGGATAAGCTTTTCTTTTTCGGTGCCTATCAATACCAAACCTTGGGCCAGGCGGCCACCGGATCCGTCGCGGAAACGGTTACTGCCAGGGGATTGTCGACCATTAAAACCATTCCCGGCTTGAGTACCAACAACGTCGGAATCATCAGTAACTCCGGCATTTGGCCGATCGCTTCCACCCCCAACGGTGGATTTGCCGCAGTGACCGGAAACGACGGGGTGACCCGTCAGGTGGAACTGGGCAATGTGGTCGGTTCGGCACCCGATTTCTTCAACCAGCATGACTGGCAGACGAATATCGACTACAACCGGGGCAATCATCAGTTCCGCGGGCGGTTCCTCTACGACCGTAACCGGACTCCCAATATGGGGACCTTCCCCTTCGCCGCTTTTGCCGGAGAAGCCCCGACGGACCAGCGATTGATCGCCATCTCCCATGTCCAGGTGATTACACCCAACTTTCTCAAGGAGACAAGGGTGCAGTACCGGCGTATGAAAATAAGCTGGACGATCCCCGAAGAATACTCCAATTTTGCCAATCTCAACATCAGCAGTATGGGACTATACATCGGGCCGGAGGGGAATTCTCCTCAGTCGACTCTGGAGAATACCTATCAGGCGATCAACAACTTTACCTGGATGAAGGGACGGCATAACTTCAAGTTCGGAGCGGAATACCGGAAATGGATCTCCCCCAACAGCTTTTTACCTCGCGGCCGTGGCGATTATGACTGGGAATCGCTGCAATCTTTTCTGCTGGACGAGATTCCGATGGGTTCCAACGGGGCCCTGAGAGGCGTAGGCACAGGGGTCTTTGCCGACAACCGCAATGCCTTCTATACCTTCTTTCAGGATGACTTCAAAGTTCACTCCCGTCTGACTCTCAATATGGGGGTGCGCTATGAGTATAACGGCATCCCTCGCGACTCGGCGCTGCAGCAGATGAATTCCCTCGCGTCTGTGCCCGGCGTCATCGAATTTGGAATTCCGAAGTCCGATCGAAATAACTGGGCCCCGCGCTTCGGTTTTGCCTGGGACGTTTTCGGCAATGGCAAGACTTCTCTTCGCGGCGGTGCCGGGATGGCTTATGACGTACTCTTCGGCAACCTGGCTATACTGCAGCTGCCTCCGCAATTCCAGCAGGAGAGCAGCCCGGATTCCGCCTGCCTGTTGTCATCGGCCCCGGCCTACTGCCGCAACGGTGTGGCCGTCGGACCTCCGGTGGGCGCCGGATTTTTAGCCTCGGGAGGAATTCCTACGACTCCTATCCCCCCCAATACGCCGCAGGATGCCCGCTCTGCGACCGGCTCCTACATCGTCGATGCCGTCAATCCTGTAACCTATACCTGGAGCCTGGGAATCCAACAGGAGGCCTTCAAGAATTGGGTGTTCGAGATTCGCTATGTGGGAACCCGCGCCCTGCGCCTGCCGATGCAGATGCGCTGGAATGCCGGAGTTCCCCTCCCGGAAGACCGGCACCTGCCCACCTATTTCAGCGCCTCGGAATTGCCTGCGAATGCCAAGTCGGCTATGAGTCTGGCTGATGTCCTCAATTACATCGGCAGCGGTGAAGGAGTGATGCAGAAGTATGGTTTCGATGCCGGGAATGTGACCGCTTATCCCTCCATCGGCAATTCGATTTATCACGGGGCCTCGATCGACGTGCAACGCCGGGCCACCAAGGATTTGTATTTCCGCACGGCCTATACATGGAGTCATGTCATCGATGACGGCACCAACGAATTCTTCACCAGCCGGGTCAATCCGCGTCGTCCCGAGGATTTCCTGAACCTTCGGAATGAGCGGGGCAACTCCGCCATGGACCGCCGGCACCATTTCAGTGTCGCCTGGACCTACGATCTTCCCCAGCTGTTCGGCTCCAGTCCGGTTGCCAGGCAGCTTCTAGGAGGATGGCAGGTCAATGGGACCTACCTCGCCGAATCGGGCCAGCCCATTACCCCGCAAAGCGGACGGGACATCAACAATAATTTCGATGCGGCTGGAGATCGGGTTGCCGTCAATCCCAACGGTGACAAGGATCTGGGATGCGATACCAATTTTGTAATCCGCAATCCCGCAACCGGCGCCGTTTCCGTCAGTCAGACCGACCCCGGGGACGATAACCTGATCGTGGGGTATATTGCGGCCGATCCGAGGGCCAAATGGGTGGCGACGCGCATCGGGGGCAAGGCCAATGCGGGCAGGAATGTGATCAACACCCGAGGCATCAACAACTGGAATCTGGGTCTGTTCAAGAACAACCGCATCTCGGAATCCAAGTCGATCCAATTCCGTATGGATTTGATCAATGCCTTCAATCACCGTCAATTCACCCTGGCCGGCGACCCGAAAAGTCAGGGTGGTACGGTTTTTGGCGATCCCAACAACGTCAATGCTACCAGTGCGGCCTTTGCCAACGCCACCGCCACCAATTTCCTGAATCCGTTCAGTTTCAATGGCGGCAGCCGGATCATCATGCTGGGGGTAAAACTGATGTTCTGATCACGACAGGGTGACACAGACATTCCTGTCTGTGGCGCATCATCCGACACATGGGGCAAGGCTAGCCGAGCCCCGTGTGTCGAACACAAACCGTGCAAACGCGGAATGGCGGACCTCTGTCCTGCCGTAGGGGCGACCCTTACGGTCGCCCCTGTCCCCTTACCTTTGCTTCCGCTCTTTCCGCTCTTGTTTCTCTCGGTCAGGCTTGTTTTCCCTTAAAAAACGACGTAAGCTTTCTCCGTGTCGATGCACGCTCCTGAGCGTTTTTCCATAACAAAACGGAGAGCCTGAATCGGCAACCATTGCTATACAAATTGAGAAAGGAATGTTCCTATGATTATCGGTCTACCGAAAGAAATCAAGAATCATGAATACCGCGTGGGACTGGTCCCGGCCGGGGTCCACGACCTGGTGCGTGCCGGCCATGAAGTGTACGTCCAGAAAGACGCAGGGGAAGGAAGTGGTATCTCTGATACCGATTTTATGGGAGCCGGGGCAAAAATTCGGCCGACCGCCGAAGATATCTACGGTAAAGCCGAGATGATTATCAAGGTCAAGGAACCGGTGGGTCCGGAATATCAGTTGCTCCGCCCGGGACAGCTGCTTTTCACCTATCTGCATCTGGCCCCGGATCCGGCACAAACGGAGATGCTGCTCGAACGCAAAGTGACCGGAGTGGCCTACGAAACGATCCGCACCCCAAATGGCGTTCTGCCTTTGCTGACACCGATGAGCGAAGTCGCCGGGCGAATGTCGATTCAGGTCGGATCCTTCTATCTGCAGAGAACCGTCGGAGGTCTGGGAGAACTGCTCGGAGGCGTGCCGGGAGTGCCTCCGGCCAAGGTGCTCATCATCGGAGGAGGAGTCGTCGGCACCAATGCCGCCAAGATGGCCATCGGATTGGGAGCCCGGGTAACCATACTCGACACGGACCAGAACCGTCTGCGATACCTGGACGATATCTTCTTCGGGAAGATCGAAACCCTGATATCCAACACCTACAACATTCGGCAAATGCTGCGGGATACGGATCTACTGATCGGCGGAGTTTTGATTCCGGGAGCATCCACCCCCAAACTGGTCACCCGGGAGATGCTTTCCGTCATGAAGAAAAAGGCGGTCATCGTCGATGTGGCGGTGGATCAGGGAGGATGCATAGAGACGACCCATCCGACCACGCATAGCGATCCGGTTTACGTCGTGGATGACGTCATTCACTATTGCGTAGCCAATATGCCCGGAGCCGTACCGAGGACCTCCACCTTTGCCCTGACCAATGCCACCCTGCCTTATGCCTTGAAACTGGCCAACCTCGGTTTCTGCGAAGCAGTGCGGCAGTACAACGATATCTTTCAGGGAGTGAACACCTACCAGGGACACCTGACTTGTCAACCGGTAGCTGTCGCTCAACAGAAACCCTATCGTCCTCTGGATTCCCTGCTTTAATCCTCGCCGGGCCCATTTGGATTGCGGCGCCGCTATCAGGCTTCAGGCGGCGCCGTGCTGCCACAGGAAGAAACGAGAAGTACCGGCAACTCCTGGAAGCAACCTTGTAAGGGTCCTTCATGCCTCAGGTCTGCGGACCGGTCTTTCATGGTTTTCGCTATGCTACGCCCCTGTCCGGTATGTTGCCGGGACATCAGCCATCTCTTGCGTGGAATCGATCGATATCCAAGCAGTTCCCAACCGACGGAAAAATAGTTCCAAATTGACGCCGTCGCAAGAAAAATTCCGGGACCGCCGGCGTCCCGCCGGCAACATTTTTCCAATCAATTTGGAGTGCGGCGGCTCGGCGCCGCTTTTCTCCGGGCCACCTCGGCGGCCCGGTCCCCCCGAGCCGAGGCTCGCTGCACAAGGCGGTGCCAAGGCACCACACTCCATAAAAATGCCCGGATGGCATCATGCGCCGGTACCTATGATCGATTATTTGCGACTTCATCAAGATCTTCTGCCGAATATTTCCGATGCGGAACGATATACTAAAGGAACACGATCGATTCTACTATGGAAAGGAAACCACCCTATGGAACTACATTTTGATAAGGCCATTCAAATTCTTGGAAAAACTTACCCCTTTTTGATCCTGCGTCTGGTGATCTATTCTGTGATTATGGTTGGGACGGCGCTATGGTTTGGCCTGATATTCCTGTTGTTCCAGAGCTGGCCTTTCCCGGGACCGGCGTGGCTGGCCTGGATATTCGGCGGAGTTGTTTTCGCATCAGGAATCAAGCTGCTACGCAACTATCTGCTCTACCTGGTGAAAGCGGCTCATATCGCTGTCATTACCCGCCTGGTGGTGGATGGGAAACTGCCTGAGGGGACCGGGCAGATATCTTTCGGCAAGGATTTGGTGATCAAGCAGTTTCTGCAGATTTCCCTTCTCTTCCTGGTGGATCGTCTGGTGAATATGGTATTGCGCACTTTTAACCGTTCTGTCTTCAGCCTGTTCAGCTTTGTTCCCGGAATCCGTGGATTGAGGAAGTTCGTCCAACGCGTCCTGGACTACAGCGTTGGCTATATCGATGAAGCCATCCTGAGTTATTCCATTCTGCACCCCGAGCAAAACCCCTGGCAAAGCGCACGCGACGGTCTGTTGCTGTATGTTCAGAATTGGAAAACCATTCTGGCTTCCGGTGCGATATTGGCCGTGATCAGTTTCGGGTTGACGGCCATTCTCGCTGCTCCCGGTATTTTACTGACCTATTGGCTTGGCGGACCCTTCCGTGCCTTGGGAATGGCCCTTTTTGGAGGAATAGCCCTGCTTGTCAAATTTGTGCTGATGGATCCTTTTGCCATGGTATCGATAATCGTTAACTACCACGCCGCTATTGCCGGACAGAAGGTCAATCCGGAGTGGGATCGAAACCTGGAAAGCATGTCCGATCATTATCGGGAGCTGAAGCAGAAGGCACAATCCTGGGCCACCGGCCCCGGTCCTGTTCCCGCTCCAACCACTCTAGGCTGAGGCCCGGATTTTCCTTCCGCAAGGAGGGAGTATCAATAAGGATGCTCCCTCCGCTTGGATGGTAAAGATTAGAAAGCGATACGCAACCCGAAACGGAAGGACCGTGGATCGGCGGATACGCTGGTGATCTTGCCGAAGTTGGAACTGGTAATACCGCTGGTCGGATTGCCGAAGTGAGGCGTATTGCTGATATTGAATCCTTCGATGCGGACTTCCGTCTTGATCTTTTCCGTGATTTGGAAACTGCGGAAGAGGCTCATGTCCATGTTGACCGCTCCCGGTCCACGCATGCTGTAGAGACCTACATTGCCGAATCGAACCTCGGTGATATTGGCGAAAGCGGTCGTGTCGAAAAAGGTGCCATCACCGACATTGCCCAGCTTGGCGATCTCCGGTTTGATCTGGTCTGGAGTCTGGGAATTGCCGCCCGGCATATTCAAAGAAGTGCCGGAAGCGCTGAGGGTATACTGACCTCCCTGGTAGGAGCTGAAGATACCGTTGATCTGCCATCCTCCCAGGATCGCCCTGGCGACACCGTCCTGCGCCCATGGCTTGCCTTTTCCGAAGGGGAGTTCGTAGATATAGGCAAGTTGAAACACATGCGGTCTGTTGAACGGGGCATTGGCGCGATTACGGGATAACTGGCTGAGGGCGTTGAAGGAGAAGGTCGTCCAGTCGCCGTAATTGGCTTCGGCGATGGCGTGCGACCAGGTATAAGAGCCCTTGAGTAGCAGCCCGTTTCGGAATCGCCGGTCGATACTGGTTTGCAGGCCGTGATAGTCGCTGTGCGTCCGACCGTTCCACAAACGGGTGTTGGCCGTGCGTCCGAACTTGGCGTAGAGCGGCCTCCCGGCGTTGCCGGAACCGGGGGTTTGCGAGGCATTGATCTGCTGGAAGGCAAAACCGTTGATCGATTGCGTTCCCACATAAGCCACCGTACCGATGATGGCTCCCGGCAGCTTCCTTTCGATGGCGACGTTCCACGATTCGATGTAGCCCCGCTTCAAGGGTTTGTTGGCTTCGGGATAGCCCATCTCGGCCGACAGCGGCAGCTTAAGCCTGCCTTTTTCGATATCCGGATTGGCCACGGAAAGGATGCCGACGCTTGAGCCCAGGGGTTGATTCGGAACACCTGCAGCGACGTATATGGGGTCGTTGGAGATCGTCTGATAGCCGTTGGTACCGGCATAGGAATAGACGAGAGTCAATGGGTAAAAGCCGCGCAACGCCTGGGCTCCCCATGGATGGGAATGGAAGGTAATACCGTAACCGGCGCGGAACACGGTTTTATCGTTCCATTGGTATGCCAGGCCAAAACGCGGAGCGAAGAGGCGTTTGCTGTAGCCGACACCGACATCGCGGGGGATACCGCCCTTGCCGCCGATCAGCACTTCGTTGGTCGTGGGATCGTACGATTCGATACCCATGCCTTGGGATCGTGTCCGGGTGGGATAGAGCTCCCAGCGCAATCCAAGGTTGAGGGTCAGCTTGTTGTTGACCCTCCATCGATCGCGCAGGAAAAAGGCCCAGGTGTTTTCGGAACTGGTCATCTTGATGTACTGGGGACTCTTACCCGTAGAAGAAGCGGCTCCGATCAGGAAGGCAGCCATGCTGTTCCAGCTTTTTTCGAAGGAAGGCGTGCCACCCGTGAATCCCACCGTGGATTTAAGTGCCGACGGATTCAAGGCGGTGACACCGTTGCCGAAGCTGAAGCAGCCGCGGGGACCGCAGCCCAGTTCCGGCTGCCAGTGGTTCATGAAGTGGTGCATCAGATCCAGACCCCAGCGCAGATCGTGACTCCCCTTGAGCTTGTTGAAATTGAGGTTCACAAGGTAGGACTGGTCGTTACGGGCCAGGGGATTCCAGCCTTCCGAATTGCCCATGGTGGTCATGTCGGAAACGGAGAAATAGGGAAGGCCACCCTCCAGCCGGTCTCCGCCGTTGGTGCCCGTGATGCCGAGCACATCCGATCCGTAGTTCTTATCCAGATTGCCCGGATCTACCGTCTGGCCGAAGCGTGTCCAGCCCAAAGTGCCGTCGATCAGAAAGGTAGGCGAAATCGTGTATGTCTGCCCGATGGTTGCCAGCTGGACCAGGGTATCACCCGTACCTACTCCGCCGCCCGTACACAGGCCGGGCCCGCCGGCTTCTCCCAGACTCGGCTTGCAGGTAACCGTCGCTTTCATGACGCTGTACTTGAACCAAAGCTGGTGCTTCTCGGTTCGGTTCCAGTTGATCTTGAAATCGGCGTTGTGACGATTCACCCTCTGATTGCCGGCGGCAAAATAGTTGGTGTTCTCCCCGTATAAATTGGGTAGGGGAACCAGGGCCAGCAGTTTGTTTGTGGCGCTGTTCATGCGGGAAGCGGGAATGACATTGGTATTACCCCCGCTGGAAAAGACGCTGCGACCTGTGCCGTCCGGGTTTCCCGAGTAGGGATCGAAGACCATCCCCTGCTGCAGAGCTACTGTGCGACCATCGGTGGTAGGGACCATAATCGGGTTGCCACTGCCGTCGAGGATTGCCGATCCCAGTTTGGAGCTGAAATCTCCGCTGCGCCAGGTCGAGGTGGGAACGGAGAGCGTCGTGGAATATCCCGACCGTTCAAAGGTGCCTTCATAATCGGCGAAAAAGAACAGTTTGTTCTTCACGATCGGACCGCCGATGCTGCCGCCGTCGATGTTTCGGATCGTGGTGGGCTTACGCTTCGCTTTGGCCCGATTCTCGTCCCAGCGGAAGGCCCGCAGGGCACTACTGTCATGCATGCCGAAGAGGCTGCCGTGGAACTCGTTGGTCCCCGATTTGGTCACCACGGTAACGGCGGCACCACCGGTGATGCCCTGTTCGGCGTCGAAATTGTTGGTCGAGACATTGACCGTCTCCACGCTCTCTACCGGGGCGACATAGACCGTGTGGTGAGGCATGGTGATCAGAATATTCGCGGCTCCATCCAGACGTGTGTTGTTCGCGCCCCGATCCATACCGTTGACATTGGTGGTTAAGGACCGTCCGGGGGTATCCGTTACGGCATTCTGCAGGGCGCCCGGAGTAGCCCCGGGGACCAGGTTCACCAGGGTTTGATAATTGCGATAATTGCCCAGAGGCAGCGTCTCGATGGCTTTCGATTCCAGGTTCACATTGACGTCCGCTTTGGTGGTCTGCAAAACGGCCGCATTGGCTTCCACCGAGACCGTTTCGCTGACCTGACCCACCTGCAAACTGATATCCGTTCGACGGACGGTGTTGATCGAAACCGTGATCCCCTTCTCCATGTGGGTGCGGAACCCGGATAATTTCACCGTGAGATCATAGGTGCCTTCCAGCACGTTGAGAATGGAGTAATTACCGGTGTCATCCGATAATGTTTCCCGGGATTGTCCGGTGGCGATATTGGTAATCGTGACCGAAGCACCGGGTACGACGGCGCCGGTCTGGTCCTTGACGGTCCCGATGACGGAACCGTAGAGGACTTGTGCCTGCAGGCACGGAGCGAACATGGCCGGAATCAGAAACGTACCGATCATCCAGACCATGATCTTCGCAAGTGTTTTGTGGGAAAACAAGGTGGTACCTCCTGCCGAAAAAAAAAGGATTGCTGACCCTAATTCCGGCGTCGATCCACATACGGGTGCGCTTATCCTGGAATCAGTTTTCTAGGAAGGGTATCCATGACGGTCCGCCCCGCTCGATGCTGTGCATCCTGTTTTTTGTGTCGGTTGTGAAAGGACTTCAGTCTCAACGCCGGATATACTATTTAGTATATACAACATGGGTCGGCGGCTGTAAAGTAAAAGATTTGTATTTCTTCTCTTTTCCTGCGCCGATGATATTCTTCAACCGATCTTACATCAGGGAAATGCGAACGCGTTCCTTCTCGTTTTCCACAAATACCAGGTCCCCGCTCTTTTGCCATTCCAGGCAGGCCACCAGATCTCCGATGGTAACTTTAGATGACTGGAAAACCTTGGCCAGGTTCTCCATGGCCTGTACCGGTATTCTCACCAGGACCTTTTCTTGTGCGGACTGGATGCTGATATACAAGGCGTCGGCCTGTTTGTATATGCGTACATGTTCCTTGGGATTTTTTACTTCGACCAGTTCGGCCTCGCCGATTTCCTTCAGTTGCCGGAGGATGGCGCTGAATTCTTCCCGGTATTCCATGGCTCTCTTCCAAGCCGGATGCCGTTCGATCGGGACATGGACCAGCTTTCCCGCCAGATGACCGATGGCCAGTGGGACGGGGATCCAAAGATGGGTGTCATCGGCCTTCACCTCCACCAGGGCGATACCGGATCCGACCAGGTAAGCGGTTGTCAGGAGGGAAAGGAGCAGAAAACCCATGCAGATATTTTTTAGGAGCAACATGGCTCACCTCAATCGATCCACAATTTTACGTGGGTATGATCATCCGTTACCGTCAGGACCTCTCCCAGGTCGGACTTTTGCAG
>CAZTVS010000051.1:0-6574 GCA_964617125.1 uncultured Acidobacteriota bacterium | reverse complement strand
TTTCCTCCTGGTCGTGATTTTCTTTCACTTCCAGATGGATCCAGGGGGCCTTGACATCGGCGGCTTTGCTCAACGGCAGCCAGAGACTTATCATTGCCACACTCAATACCAGCGTTGTCTTTTTTAACATAATCGTTCTCCTTTTTTCCTCCATACGATGGAAAGCCGGGAGAAGTTCCATGTTGATACGACGGGCAACAAAATCAGCAAAAAGCAGCGGCAAGAGTTCGGGAGAGACAGAGCCATATTTGTGTAGGAAGGGATGAACCCCAGCCTGTAACCGCCTGTCTAATCGGAAAAAAAGATTAACTTTTTTCCGAACATGGAATAAACATATAAAATATTGGTCATGCTGCGGCAAATGTGTATTATTCATTAACTTCTACTACAAAAAGGAGATGCTTTATGCGTAAGGAAGTGTGTGGCCTGGTATGTGCGCTGGTGGCTCTGTTTCTCCTCTCTTCTACCGTTCTGGCCGGTCCGGAAGGCTTTTCCGGGACCTGGATCATGAACAAGGACAAAAGTGACGTGCTCATGGGACCTCCGGATGGAGAGAAACCTGATGTGACCTTGAAAGTGGAGGCCACCAAGGATTCCGTCAAGGTTTCGCAAACCTTCTCTTCTTCCCGGGGAGAGATGTCGATGGATCAGACCTATACTCCGGATGGAAAAAGCCACGAGATCACGGGCCCCATGGATTCCAAGGGGACGGCGGAAGCCAGCTGGGATGGAGAAAAACTGATTTTGAAGACCGTTTTCAAATTCGAGCGGAACGGGGAAGAAATGGTCATGAAGAACGATTCCATATGGGAATTGTCGGCCGACGGCAATGTCCTGACCATCCAATCCAAGATGGATTCGCCCCGAGGCGCTCGTGAAGGGAAACAGGTATTCGATAAGAAGAAATAGATTGAGAATGCAAATCTATTAACCCCCGGGGATGCCTTGTTGCAGCGGCATCCCTTTTTTATTCGATCCTTCAGGATACTTACCAATGAATCAAAATAGATGGGATGAGAAAGAATGCTGCCCTGCCTCGGAAACCGCCGTCAGCCGGCTTATGCGCTATGTTCGCATGGACACCCAATCCAGGCATGAATCCGATTCGGTCCCCAGCACACGGCAGCAGTTCGTTTTTGCCGAACTGCTGGCCGGGGAATTGAAAAACCTGGGAGCGACGGACATTGTCGTCAACGAGTTCGCCATCGTCACGGCCCGAGTTCCGGAGAACCTGCCGGAGGGCAGCGCTGTCCCTGTATTGGGCCTGATTGCCCACATGGACACCTCTCCCGATGTGTCCGGCGCAGGTGTGCAACCGGTGATCCATGCCGATTATCAAGGAGGCGACGTCGTGCTGCCGGCGGACACCACGCAGATCATCCGTGTGGCGCAAAATCCCATTCTGACGAAAATGATCGGAGACGATCTGATCACTTCGGACGGTACCACACTGCTTGGAGCGGACGATAAATCCGGGTGTGCGGCGATCATGACCCTGCTCGATCTTCTGCAGCAGAATCCGCTCGTCCCCCACGGTCCTTTAGCTGTGGCCTTTACTCCCGATGAGGAGACCGGGACCGGTATCGCCAAATTCGATGTGGAAGCATTCGGTGCGAGGTATGCCTTCACCGTGGATGGCGGGGATGTCGGCGAGATCGCCGATGAGACCTGGAATGCGCGGTCCGCTCATATCGCCTTTCAGGGGCGGAACACTCATCCCGGAACGGCCAAGGGTGTGATGGTCAACTCCATGCCGGCGGCCGCCGATTTCCTTTCCCGTTTTCCCGCCGACATGCTGCCGGAAACCACCGAAGGGCGTGTCGGTTTTCTGCACCCGCACAACGGCACCCTCGAAGTGGAACGTTCCACTCTGAAGGTATTGCTGCGCGATTTCGATCTTCCGGAACTGGATCGGAAAGAACAGCTCTTAAGGTCGATGGCGGATGAAACCGCCACCCGTTTTCCTGCGGTCAAGATTTCGGTGCAAGTCGAAGAAGAGTACCGGAACATGAAGGAGGTCCTGGATCTCTATCCTGGGCTGATTGCGACCGCCCAGGAAGCCGTCCGCCGGGCAGGCCTGACCCCTCGTCTCAAGCCGGTAAGAGGCGGGACCGACGGTGCCAAGCTGACGCGCCGGGGGTTGCCTTGTCCCGATCTGTTTACCGGGGGGTACAATTACCACAGCAAGCTGGAGTTCACCTCCCGTCGAAATCTGGAGAAGATCACGGAAACCCTTCTGCATCTGGTACAAATATTCGCCGAAAGGGATTACGCGTAAGGGAGAGCCTGGTTTTCATCACCCTGCACGAAGCGAATCCTATCGACGGACTATTTTAACGGGATTCGAGCAGGGTGTCGGGAAAAAAGTGGCTCAGAATCTGGCGGTAGTCCGCCCCCTGGCGGGCCATCTCTACACAGCCGGCCTGACATAGCCCCAGGTGATGTCCGTTGCGGGCGCCCGAATAGGGATTGGCAATTACCTGCTCGTCCACGGCAATCTTCCGATGGTGGGTACACCAGGGGCAAACGGTTTTTTTTCTTGGATAATCGCCCTCATCCGCCGGAACGGTAAAGAGCTGTCCCTGGCAGACGGTAGAGTAGTAGGCCGGCACAGGTTTTCCCTGGTAGAGCAGGATCAGTCCTCGCGTGGCCTCCATCGCCTGGCGGAACCGGTCGGCGATCTCCACCCCGCGGGTGAACTGGCAATGGGTCGTATCGCAGAAATCGTATCCCTGCTGCCGGTGTCTCGATGGATGAGAAGCAAGAAAACTCCTGGCCACAACCGCCTGGGCCTTCAATGCCTCCCTGTGGTCGACTGTGCTCATCTCCGCTTCCAGGGTGGAAGCAACCAGTTCCTCCCTATCGACTTCCCAAACGGTTTCGATTTCTTCCCGTTGCCTCCGTATCCATATAGATCCGCGAAACAGCCGGTCGATCTTTCCCGGAATGGACAGGCGAAACATCCGGTCATTGTCCTGGGCCAAAGGAATCAGACGTACCTCGCGGCAGGAAGAGTTTAGGATCGTGTGCCGCTCTCCGCTCTGTTGGCTGACTTGTAAGCCGGCGGCTGCACTGGAAAAGGAGATCCGGTCGTCGGGCGAAAGCCTAAGCGAGTGGCCGGTCGAGGCGATTCGTATTTCCCAGAAACCTTCCGTCACCGGTCGAAAAGACAGGTAACGAATGGAAAAGGGAGTGAAGATGCGTACCCGGACCGTGTCTTGTTGCCGGGCCCAAAGCTCACTGACTCCAGTGCAGAGGAATAAGCCAATCAGGGCAGCGGTGAGAAAAAACGGATTGGTTTGGAGTTTCCGCATCACAGTCCTTCCTGGCGGCGCCATCGCTGCAGAATGTTCCAGGCTTCCGCGGCCAGCGGGACTGCTTCCGTGGCTCCGCGTCCGGGCTTCACCCTTGTCATGACCAGAACCCTCTGGCTTGTATCGAGATGTAGTCCCAGGCACCATCCCTCAAGGTGGGCCGGGTTGTGCGATCCCGGTTTCCAGCTGATGGTGCCGGTTTTGGCATACATATTCTTCTCTTTCCGGCCTAAAAGTCGGGCCGTGCCCTCTTGGGCACAAAGGAACATGCCGCGGTGGATCCGGGCCAGGACCGCAGGGTCAGGATTGACCAGGCGATAGTTCCGTCCGGGGTCTTCGCCGGCGCTATCGGCGGGGAAGAGCCTGCCGTCGTTATAGAGAGAGGCAAAGGCATAGGCTGTCCGAATCGGTTCGGTCTGCAGGCGAAGACTGAAGCCGGTCATCAAAGAAAGCGATTCTCTTTCGGAGAGAGAAAGAAAATCCTTTGCCTGTTCCTCTTCGATCCAACCAAAGCGGACCAGAAGCGAGAAGAAATCGGTACGGGCGGTTTCCCGCGCCAAAGAGAAAAAGTACCGGTTGCAGGAATGGGCCAGGGCATGCACCAGATCGACGGAGCCGTGTCCGGGCGGGTACCAGCAATCCTCCATGGATTCCTGCCGGTTCCCGGGGGGACAGAAGAATTCAGGAGGGGTATTTCCCTCATGACCGGCGGCAAAGGCCATGGCGGTAAAGGGTTTGACCAGAGAACCCATCGGGCGGGGCTTTCCGAAGAAAGAATCGTTTTGGAAACAAGCCACGATGGCTCCCGTGTCCAGAGAGAGGATGAGTGCTGCCGTCTCTCGTCCGGAAAACAACCTGGCCGATATGCCGGTCATCTCGCGGACAAATGCGGGTTGAAAGAGCCCGCCGGTCCGATGAGGGGCAAACCCTCCATAAAGAGTCGTCGCCAGAAACGAGCGTCGCGGCCAAAGTGGTTGTTGGGCTTTGTCCATGGCGACCTCTCTCAGCGGTTTCCTGTCTGCAGGCGTTGCAGCAGCCGGGTCTCCTTCTCTCTCTGGTCGTCCGGGCCATACAGGGAGAGGAAACGGAGCCTTTGTTCGACCATCGAGCTATGCTGCCGCCGAATATATACCATCAGCGGATCGGAGAAGTGCTTGGCATCGAGCAGCGCTTCGGTGCGCCAGTTCAGTGCCGGTATCTGACCGGGAGGCTTCTCGGCATAGTAACGGAAAAGAATCCCCTCCGGCACGAAGGAGCCGTATTCGGCAGCCCTGAACTGGTGAATTTGTTCGAAAGCGGTCGAGTGCAGGTAGACCGGACTGGATTTAACGGTCAGCATGGAGGTCAACAGGCGCCGATAGAGAGTGGCGATCCGCGAGGCGTTCTCCAACCGATCCTCTTCGAAGCGGCGCAATTCTCCCAGAAAGTCGGAGAGAACAGGCTGCCAGGCGGCGGAAAGCTCGGGATGTCTACGGGAAAACTGATCGATATACCAGGGTCGATTTTGCCACATCGCCAGGTCGATGAGGACGATGTCCCGGCGAAAGCCGTTTGTTTCCGTCATATACAAGGCGGGCGAAACCAGTTGCCAGTCGGCGGTGAGTACAAGCGAGCCGGAGGGTAACGGTTCCAGTGCGTTCCGGACATAATCCGAACAGGAGGTGTCGGAGGAGCGGTCCATGGAGGTGTGTTGCCACAGGAACAAACCGAGAAAACCGATCAGAACCAGTGCGGCCGGAATTCGACGGTGAAAAAATCCGCTTTTCGCCCATCGGGATACCAAGTCCGCCAGGCCGGGGGCCAGGCCCAGGGAGGTGGAAAAAAGCAGGGGCAGGAGGTAGGAGTCCCGGTCCTGTGTCGGATCCGTGTAGGCCGCGGACTGCACCACGGCAAAAACGAAATTCAATGCGGCGCCGCCCATCCATCCCCAAAACCACAAACGAAGCCGTCGTCCGATGAGGACCCAGCCCCACAGGGCAATGGGAAATCCCAGGGAATGGAATTCCCTGATCCAGAGGAACAGGTTATTCCAGACCGAAGATATCAGATCGGGTCCGGTGACGTTCATGAGATTGGTTTGATATTGCCTGGCGGTGAAGTGCCACCAGAGGCGTTGCAGATCTGCCGGATTACCCCAGTTGAGGACCGGTTCGGTTCGGGCCAGAAGCAGCATGGCTCCATAAAAGAAGCACAATGGTATGGCTATTCCGGTTAACAATAGGGCGATATCCTTCTGATCGATGGGGCGGACTGGACGGTCGGGAAATACCCTTCTGGTATCCCGTTTTTGTCCGGAGGGACCGGAAACATCGATCTCGGCTGTGCAAAGAATGGCCGCCAGCAGTGGGAGAAGAAAACCTGCAGATACCCAATGTACCGCCAGGCTTGTGCCCAGGAGACAGCCGGCGAGCAAAAACCGGGCTCCCTTATTGGTAATGGAGATGGTGCACCAAAGACCGACAGCGAGCAGCAGGTTATGAAAGGAGTACACCTCGGCGGTCAGTGCCCAGCGGTAGTAAACGCCTCCGGTGGCAAGCACGATTGCCCCGCAGGAGGCCCAAAGCAGGGAAGAGAAGCGATCGGTTGTCCCCAGAAGAGCGATCAACCGTTCCGCGATAAGAAAGGCTACCGCAACTCCTAAGGCGCAACAAAGGGCACTGAACAGGTTCATGCGCCAGGCAACATTTCCCCAGGGCAACAGATGAGTCCATACCCATCCGGAAAAAACATAAGCAGGAAAACCGGGCGCATGGGCTACTCCCGGCGCCCACGCCGCTAGGATCAGCTCTCCGCTGTCAATCGGTCCGACATCGGGATAAAGGCCCATGCCATAAAAAAGCAGGATAAAGGCAAACAGAGCACCTGCCGACCAGAGCGCGGCTGGGGTAGGGTGGCCGGAAAAGAAGCCACTTGGGAGAACGACTCCCACCCTGACTGGGACAACCGGTCCGGGCTTCACGGCATGGTGTCGCACCTTTTTATTCATGGCGGTATTGAGGAAAAGCAACCGGTTTGATTATACTCAGCCCGATACCACATCGGTTGTCTGCCGGCATCAGATCCTGTCGGATCACCTTGCGTCTTTTCCGCCTTTTGCATTATTCTTGACGAGATGGCAAGACAACCGTGAGGAGGAGATCATGAAGAAAAAAGAATTGATCGTATTTGCTCTGTGTTTGGTTTTTACGACGGTATGGATCATGGGTGAATCGGAAGAGGACCGCCTGGCCAATTGTGCCAAGGTAATGAAGGAAATCGTA
>CAZTVS010000050.1:0-32519 GCA_964617125.1 uncultured Acidobacteriota bacterium | reverse complement strand
CAGGAGACAGGAGCAGGAAGCCAGAATGGGTGGGGTGGCATGGGGATTGCACCGGAGGTTCCTATTCATGGGCAGATTTCCCGGACGGCCTGAACGAGTCGATCCGTATCCTGTTCCGTATTGTAGGCCTGGAGGCACAGTCGGAGGAAGAATCGATCCCGGTGGCTGGTGACCGGTATTTCGATATGGTATCGATGGAAAAGGGTATCCTTGAGGGCTTCCGGATCCTCGCAGTGGATAGGTATGGCCGTCATCTGGACAAAATCGCTGTCGGCACATATGGGCGTCAATCCGGTAAGCGCGCAAATTCTATCCTTGGTTTGTATAGCCAGCCGGTGACACGAATGCCGCCACCTGTCCCACTGATGGCGATGCTGAAAGCGAATGGCTGCCGGAACCGACAAGAAGGCGGAGATGTCCCTGGTTCCTTGCCACTGATGACGCCGCTCGAAAAGGGTGGCCCCGGTATAGGCATCGAAACCGGTATGTCCTTCCACACGGCAGCTATAACCCCAGCTGACAACCAGGGCATCGATCCGTTCCTGCCATCTGGGATCGGCGTAGAGAAAGGCGGATCCCTTGGGAGCACAGAGCCACTTATGACAATTGCCGACATAGAAGTCGGCCCCCAGTGTCTCCAGGTGCAGTGGGATCTGGCCGGGGGCATGGGCGCCGTCGATGACCGTACAAATACCGGCTGCCCGGGCGCGGTGGCAGACATCCTCAACGGGAAATAGGATCCCGGTCGTTGAGGTGATGTGGCTCAGGTAAATGATTCGAGTCCGGGCAGTAACACCCTCCCAAAGACGATCGGCAAACCCTCCGGCCTGAAAGGGAAGAGGTATTTGCCGTGTCAGGTACTGGGCTCCGGTCTGTCGGCAGACGAACTCCCAGGCATGGTTGCAGGCTCCATACTCCTGATCGCTGGTGAGGATCTGATCTCCGGCTCGAAGGGGAAGAGACCGGGCGATCGTGTTGACGGCGGTAGTGGCGTTGGGAACGTAAATCAGGGCCTCGGGCTGTGTGCCTACATAATCGGCAAGAACCGATCTGGAGGCATGAAGAAGCTCTGCCGATCGCCGGCCCAGGAACTCCACCGGGTTCTTTTCCATCTCCCGTTGCCACGACTGATAAACCTCAAAAACCTCTGCCGGGCAGGCCCCAAAAGAGCCGTGATTGAGAAAAACAATGGACGGATCCAGCAGGAACTTTTCTTTCATCATGCGACGACGTATGCCAAAATACAACGCCATTGTAGTGGATGGCTGTCCATGGTGTCAATCGATCCGGTCGGTCCTCCCCGACGATTCGAAATAAGGGTTCCTCGATCTTCGCGTCTGGGCGTCTCTGTGTGTTGACGGGAGGATTATCGATACCGTACAATGGAAAATCCACTGGATCGATCGGACCGTTTTTTCGGTAGGGAAATGAAAATGAAACAATACTGCGTCGGTTTCGCACTGCTGCTGGTTTTTGGCCTGGTGATGCCGGGCATTTGCGCCCAACCCAAGAGCTCTCCTCCTCCGAAAAACGAAGATTGTCTGCGTTGTCACGGAGAGAAGGATCTGGAACCGGTCACGGAGCGCGGCAAAGAGCTGACCTTGTTTGTCGATGTCAAAGAACTGGAAAGTTCGGCCCATGCCGGCATGTCCTGTGTCGATTGCCATGGAGGGGCAAAAACGTTTGAGGCTGTGCCTCATGCCGATACTCCCCTCACCTTGCGCTGCGCCGAATGCCATTCCGAAGAGGCGAAACTTTATCGGGAAAAGGACGTTCACGGACGCGGTCATTACGAGGATAACCCCCGTGCCCCCTACTGTCATGATTGCCATGGCGGTCATCAGATTTTATCGATTTCCTCCCCGAATTCGGTCATGTCCAGACGGAATCAACCGGAAACCTGCGGAAAATGCCATGGAAGCGAAAAACTGAACGAGGAGGAGGGAATCGCCAAAAGGAATTTGATTACCCGTTACCTTACCAGTGTACATCGAAAGGCGGTGGAGAACGATAAAAAGGGTGCGACCTGCACCGATTGTCATGGCTTTCATACCATTTTGCCTTCTTCTCACGCCGATTCCACGGTATCCCTGATCGGCATTCTGAATACCTGCGTCAAATGCCATCCGGATGAGGTGAAGTCGTTCAAGCACGGGCCTCATGGCCGCTATCTGCTCAATGGCAGTCATGACAGTCCCTCCTGTACTACCTGTCACGGCGACCACGATATGACCTCCTTACGGGTCCGTCAGGGAGACGCCAAACACTGGGCCGCCACCCAGGTGTGCATTGTGTGTCACGGAAACGCTCGAATGATGGCCCGATACGGACTCGATACGACGCCGGTGGAAAGCTATATGAAGGACTTTCACGGCCTCACCCAGCGCGGTTCCATGGGGGCCAGCGCCACCTGTGCCGATTGTCACGATGCCCATAACGTACTCCCTTCCAGCCATGAGCAGTCCCGTACCTTCATATCCAACCGCGGGGCCACCTGTGGCAAGTGTCATGGAAAGGTGAGCGACAGTTTTGCCGCCAGCTTTTCCCACAAGCTGGCCCTGGATTATCCCGGAAAACGCCTGGAAGAAATCGTCCGGATCCTTTATATCCTGCTGATTGTTGGCAGTGTCGCCGGGATGCTGGCTTTCAATTTTCTTATATGGTTCTGGGCCGTACGCCGCAAATATAAAGAGCAGAAAACCCATCGGCACATCAACCGGCTGACTCCCTTCGAGGTTGCCAGCCATTTTCTGCTTTTTCTCACCTTCAGTGCCCTGGTGGTGACCGGCTTTGCCCTGAAGTACCCCGACTCCTTCTGGGTGCAATGGCTGTTTTCCCTGGGGATGAACGAAACCGTACGGGCCTTCATCCATCGGTCGGCGGCGGTTTTGATGCTGCTGGATTGTGCCTTCTTCGGACTGTACATGGTCCTCAAAAAACGGGGCCAGATCATGTTGCTGGAATTCATCCCCGGACCCGGAGATTTCCGCGAGTTCTGGCATCAGGTACGTTTTTATTCCGGCTATGACAAAGAACGGCCCCGCAGTTCCATCTTCAGCTTCACGGAGAAATTCGAGTTCTGGGCACTGACCTGGGGGACGGTCATCATGGTCCTCAGCGGTTTGATTCTCTGGTTTCCCACCTGGATTCCGGCAAGCTGGCCGTCCTGGGTAATCAATCTCGCCCGGATCATCCATTTTTATGAAGCGGTGCTGGCCACCCTGGCCATATTGATCTGGCACGGCTTTCATACCATATGGCATCCGGATGAATATCCGATGAACACCTCATGGTTAACCGGTTATATCACTGCCGAGGAGGCCGAACAACGTTTCCGTCGCGAGGCCATCGAACACATGACACAACGTGCCGATATGCATCCGTCGCCCAAATGGGAGGATCGGCCTTCCACTTCCGAGGAAACTCCGCCGCCATCGGAGAATTCTTCCCAACCGCCGGCATCGGAGTAAAGGCAGAAGAAGTGAAACCATGCCGGTAAAAAGAATGAATCCGCTGATCCTGCATTTTCTGCTGAAATTCGCCGGAAGCATATTGGTTTTAAGCATCCTCCTGCAGCTGCCCTGGGTCCAGGAAAATCTGCAACATCCTTATACCCGCTTGATAGCCCGATGGGATGGTGTGATCTTGAGCTCTTTCGGAATTCCGGTGACGGTGGACGGAACTCTGGTGAAAGAAGGGGATTACGTGGTGGAGATCCGCCGTGGTTGTGACGGACTGGACGTCCTCATCCTGTTTGTGTCCGCCGTCTTGGCCTATCCGTTCCCCTGGAAAAGACAGCTGCTCGGATTGTTGTATGGTTCGGCCATCATCTTCTTTTTGAACCTGGTACGTACGGTGGTCCTTTTTCTGATTGGGAGGAAAACCGATCGGGCAACCTTCGAATTTTTCCATCTTTATGTCTGGCAATTCGCGATCATTCTTGTGGTTATGGTATTTTGGGTCTATTGGATCGGAAGAGATAACAAGGTATCCGCTCGTTGAACGGATCCTGCGTTTCTCCCTGCTGGTATTTCCGCTCTATCTCCTGGGATTGTGGATCCTTCCGGCTCTGGCCCCGGTATATCTCCCGATGGTTCTTATCGGTCTGGGGGGCTTCAACGATTATCAGGGTCGCGGACTGACTTTTCTTGTCGATGATCGGTCCATCGTCTTTCGCAGCACCAGGCCTCCCCTCTTTATTGCCGGCCTGGATACCAGTTTGATATGGGCCAGCATTGCCTTTTTCCTGGCTCTGGTGCTGGCCACTCCCGCCATGCGTTGGCAGAGCCGCATCAAGGCGGTGGCCTGGGGATCGCTGGTCCTGTTTCTATATCACACCTGTTTTTCCATTGCCGAGCTGGAGACGTCGATGATCAACGGACAGATCGGCCTGGCCTCCTCATCCCATCTCTTCTGGAATTCCGCCGGTTACTTCCTGAAGTTTATGGGCGTCATCGTGGTCCCCCTGGCATGCTGGCTGCTGTGGGGGATGAAATATCTCACCGGGACACCGGATGTAATGCCTAAGCCATCGACGGTCGGACGAAATCAGAAATGTCCCTGCGGCAGTGGACTCAAATACAAACACTGTTGCGGCAAAAACTAGGGTCGTTTGCCGGACAGTCTGATCGCAAATGATATAATAGAGCTGAAAATCGGACGAGAATAGGAGAAGTTTCTACCATGGATCAGGAACTGATGGTGATCGCGGCTACCGCGGCAAGCCTGGGATTGGTGCATACGGTAATCGGACCGGATCATTATCTGCCCTTCATCGTCATGGCTAAGGCCCGCGGGTGGTCCGGAATGAAAACCGTATGGATCACGCTCCTCAGTGGACTCGGGCACATCTTCAGTTCGATTCTTCTGGGCCTGATAGGCATCGTTTTGGGGGTTGCTTTAACCAAACTGGAATGGATCGAATCGGTCCGGGGCGATGTCGCTGCCTGGCTGCTGATAGCCTTCGGATTGGCTTACACGGTCTGGGGTGTCAAACGGGCCTTACGCAATCAGCCGCACTCCCACCCTCATTCTCATCTCACCGATGGAAGGAGTGATCCGCATGGTCCTTCTCTACAGCACGACGAGCATATACACCGGCACGTTCATCAGGCAGGTCACCTGCATCCCCACGGAGAAAGTAAGGAAGGTTTCCGGCTGGCCCCTTGGGTTTTGTTTTCCATACTTGTCTTTGGACCCTGCGAGCCTTTGATTCCCTTGGTCATGTATCCGGCCGCCAAACACAACCTGATCGGGGCCATATGGGTTGCCGCGGTTTTTGGAGCGGTCACGATCCTGACCATGCTGTTCATGGTATTACTGGGTGTATACGGCCTCACATTCCTTCCCATGAACAAACTGGAAAGATACTCTCATGCCCTGGCGGGCTTTGCCATCCTTCTGTGTGGCCTCTCCATCGTCTTTCTCGGTCTCTGATCTCACCCGGCGGCTTCAATTGCCCAGCTTGGGTCCGGCCTGTTGAATTTCGGGAGACACCTTGTTTTCGTAGGCGCGAAAGTTTTCCGTGAACATACCTGCCAGTTTTTTCGCCTGTGCCTCATAGGATGCCGTATCCTTCCACACCCCTTTATAGTTGAGTATCTCCGCCGGAACACCCGGACAAGCCACCGGAGCGAAAACGCCGAAGACGGGATCGATATCCAAGGGAATTCCGTCCAACAAACCGTTGAGCGCCGCTTGCACCATGGTTTTGGTGCAGGCCAGCCGGATCCGTTCCCCCTTGCCTTGCGGGCCGCCGATCCATCCGGTGTTGATCAGCCATACATTGACTTTGTATCTGGCGATCCGTTCTCCGAGCAGATTGGCATAAACGCTCGGGGTCAGGGCCATGAAGGGCGCTCCGAAACAGGTGCTGAAGGCGGGTTGAGGATTTACGATCCCGTCCTCGGAGCCGGCGAATTTGGCCGTGTATCCGGAAAGAAAATGATAGATGGCCTGATTTTCGCTGAGGCGGGAAATGGGCGGAAGAACGCCAAAGACATCGGCTGTCAGCATGACGATATTCCGGGGATGATCTTCCAGTTGACCCGGCCGGGCGTTGGTCAGATGCTTGATCGGATAGGCTGCCCGTGTGTTTTCCGTCAGACGGTCGTCGTCGAGGTCGAGCCTGCCGGTCTGGGAATCGATGGCCACATTCTCCAGAATGGTTCCGAATCGCCTGGTACTGGCGTAGACCTCCGGATCTTCCGCGGGGGAAAGGCGGATCACTTTGGCGTAACATCCTCCTTCCAGATTGAACAGCCCCCGGTCACTCCAGCCAAGTTCATCGTCTCCGATCAGCTGCCGGTCCGGGTCCATGGCCAGAGTGCTCTTACCGGTACCCGAAAGGCCGAAGAAAAGGGCGGTGTCATTCTTCTGACCCACATTCGCCGAGCAGTGCAGGGACAATACATGTCTCTGCGGCAGGAGAAAATTCAATACGGTAAAAATACTCTTTTTGATTTCTCCGGCATAGGGCGTTCCTCCGACCAGGATCAGTCTCTGACCGAAATGAATCACGATGAAGACATCGGAGCGGGTGCCATCCAGTTGCGGGACACCGCGAAAGTTGGGGGTGTGAATCAGGGTAAAGTCGGGTTTATGCCCCGTAAGCAGTTCCGGCGGACTCTGGATAAAAAGGTTGCGGGCAAAAAGGCTGTGCCATGCCGTTTCCGTAATAATGCGCATGGGCATGCGATAGACCGGATCGGTTCCGGCATAGCAGTCCTGGACAAAAAGATCCTTGCCCTGCAGATAGGCCAGCAGACGATGATACAGATTGGCGAAATGGTGCGGGTCCAGGGGGCGGTTGGCCCGTCCCCACCACACCTTGTCGATGGCAACGGCATCGCGAACGATATATTTATCGTTGGGAGAACGTCCGGTGTGGGTGCCGGTGCGCACCACCAGCGGCCCCAGGTGGGCCAGGTGTCCTTCCCGCCGACGTATCGCCTCCTCGTATAGCAGGGGCGTCGGCAGGTTCCAATAAACCAGATTGGTATTCTGGATGCCGTGATTTTCCAAGCCATACGTGCTGATATGGTTTCCCACGGATTGCATAGCGTTCTCCTGTCAAATCGATCTTCCTGGAAACGAAAAGAAACCCTACATATCCGGCCTCCCTCTCCGCGATGGTATCCTATTGTATCCCAAGTAACGGCGATCCGGCAGGGAAGAAACCTGGGATCGGGAGGAAAACATTTCCCTTGATCCCCCGAATCGATTATTATTTCCTTCATGAACCAATGGTCATCCATAGGCGAACGGCGGGTATACAAGGTATCGGAATTAAATGCCGAGATCAAAGGGCTGATGGAAGCGCGTTTCCCCTCCTTATGGGTGGAAGGGGAGATCTCCAACTTCAAGCTGCACACCTCGGGTCATGCCTACTTCACCCTGAAGGACCGCGATTCGCAAATACGCGCGGTCTGTTTCAAGGGGCAGATGCGAATGATACGGTTTCGGCCGGAGGACGGCCTCTCCATCCTGGTCCATGGGAGCGTGACCGTATATACTCCCCGAGGAGAATACCAGATCCTGGTCGACGCCATGGAACCGAAAGGGATTGGCTCCCTGCAACTGGCATTCGAGCAATTGAAAAAGAAATTAGGCCAGGAGGGACTGTTCGATCCGGCCAGAAAAAGGCCTTTACCGGTCCTGCCGCGGAAGATAGGCATTGTCACCTCTCCCACGGGGGCGGCTATCCGTGACATTCTGCATGTTCTGGAGCGTCGTAACCGCGGCCTGGATATCCTGCTCTATCCGGTAAGAGTGCAGGGAGAGGGATCTGCCGCCGAGATTGTCGCTGGCATCCGTACGCTGGGCGCCCGCCCGGACATCGATGTCATCCTGGTCGGTCGCGGGGGCGGTTCCATCGAAGATCTCTGGCCTTTCAACGAAGAGATCGTAGCCCGGGCCATAGCCGCCTGCCCGGTTCCGGTCCTGTCGGCCGTGGGGCATGAAACCGATTTTACCATCGCCGATTTCGTGGCCGATCTGCGGGCCCCGACACCGTCGGCTGCCGCCGAGATGGTGTCGGCCGCGCGTGAGGATCTGTTGCATGCCCTGCAGAACCTTTCTTTGCGGATCAGGCGTTTGATGGAACAGCACCTGGTTGTCCGCCGCCACCGCCTGGAATTTCTCGTTCACACCCGGGCTTTCGGGGCCGTGCCTGACCGTTTACGCTATTGGCAGCAACGGCTGGACGAATTTTCGCTGCGGGCCGTTTCTTCCCTGCGGAGCCGCCTGGCGTTGGAAAAAAATCGCAGACATCGAGCGGGCTTTCGTCTGGAACAGCAAAATCCTAGTCTGCGGCTCAACCGCCACCGATCCAACCTGACCCTGCTGAAAACCCGGTTGCGACACGTTCTTTGTTTGTGCACGGAAAGCGGAAACAGCCGGCTGGCAGCTCTGGCCGGACGGTTGGAGGCGCTGAGCCCATTGGCCATTCTTGGCCGTGGGTATGCCATCTGTAAAAATGAACAGGGCGAGATCCTAAGGGAGGCAACGGCATCGGCTCCAGGAGATAAGGTGAACATACGGCTGGCTCACGGCTCGCTGCAGTGTATGGTGGAAGAAACCATATCCGAACCATTGGAAAAGATATAGGAATAGGTGGAAAAAGGGTGAATATGAGCAAAACGGAAAAAGAAAAGAAGGATCCCAGGGATTTCGAAAGTGCCATGAAGAGCCTGGAGGAGATCGTCGATCGGCTGGAGAAAGGGGATCTATCGCTTGAGGAATCCCTGGCTCTTTTCGAGGAGGGGGTCGGGATCAGTCGCTTCTGCCATTCACGTTTGGAGGAGGCGGAGCGCAAGGTGGAGATACTTCTGAAAAGCGAGGAAGGAGAGCTGAAGGCGGTACCCTTCGAAAAGGCAGGGCAGGATGGTTAACATCGTTTGCGAAAAGAAAAAGACCGCCGGTTCCGTCGGGGAAGCCGGCCGGGGGCTCGGTTTGGGTCCATATCTGGCTGCGGAACAGCATCTGATCGATACAGCCCTCAAAGACATTCTGGATTCCGGGCCGAATCAGGGGTCTACCATCTATCGGGCCATGCATTACAGCATATTTGCCGGAGGCAAACGTTTTCGGCCCATCCTGACGCTGGCTGCCGGCAGGTCGCTCGGTGCCCCGCAGGAACACCTTTTGCCTGCCGCCTGCGCTGTGGAGATGATCCATACCTATTCCCTAATCCATGACGATCTTCCGGCCATGGACAACGATGACATGCGCCGGGGACAACCCACCAGTCACCGGGTGTTCGGAGAGGCGGTAGCCATTCTTGCCGGAGATGCCCTGATGACCAGGGCATTCCAGGTTCTGGCCGAGTATCCCCTGGAGAAGGGATTGGAAGGTCGTCGTCTGCAGGCGATTGGCATCCTGGCGAAGGCCTGCGGCCCGGATGGCATGGTTGCCGGACAGGTGGAAGATCTTGCCTGGGAAGGGCGTGAGGACATCACCGAAGAAACGGTCCGACTCATCCATAAGGGGAAGACAGCCGCCTTGATCAGGGCCTGTGCCATGATCGGGGCCGTGATGGCGGATGGAGGGGAGGACTTTTTACGGATCATGGATATTTACGGAGAAAACCTGGGCATGGCTTTCCAGATCATCGACGATATCCTGGATGTCGTCATGGACAGCGCCGATCTGGGTAAGACCGCAGGAAAGGATGTGGCGCAAAAAAAGGCGACCTACCCGTCCGTACTGGGTTTGGAAGAGTCGCGCCGCAGAGCCGGGCAGCATATCCATGATGCCCTGATGGTCCTGGAGCCTTTGCGGGAAAAGGGATTGCGTCTGCGACAACTGGCGGAGTTCGTGGCCCAGCGGCAATCCTGAAGCCTCAGAGATGATGACCCGGCAAAAAGTGCCGGTAGCGCCGGCATCCTGCCGGCAAAAGCAATGGAATCAACACGAAATTTACAAAAAGAAACGGAATCGAGTCTTTTTTACCGGGTCATCAGAGATGAGAAGGGCGGACGATCAGATCGTCCAGAGACCTCTTGGGAACATGATGAGTGCCCTCCTGGTCCCGATAGTAGCGGATATCTCCATCGGCGGGAAGCGGCTCCAGAACCACCTTCTCGATCGGTTGGCCCAGGGCAACGATCAGTAGGATTTCAAAACGCTCAGGGATACCGAGCTCCTTGCGTAGCCCGGCCCGGTCGATGCTTCCGATGATACAGCCGCCCAGACCGCGTTCTACCGCACCCAACAGAATCGATTGAGCGGCAATGCCATGATCGCAATGAAAATTGTCGCTGATGGCCGTGTCGCCGAGAATGAGGATATAGGCGGAAGGCCTCTCTCCCTCCGCCGGTCCCGGCCAGTTCTCCAGGTAGCCAGCCCAACGTGTGTAAGGGAAGATGGAGGCATTTTCGCCGGCTTCGGCGCTGAGATAGTATTTGAGTGGTTGGCGGTTGGCGGCGGACGGGGACATGCGGCACAAATCGATCAGATCGCGAAGAGTCTCGATGGAGATTGTCTCAGACTGGCAGAAACGCCGGTAGCTTCGATTGGTTCGTATCAGATCATATAACATGGTTCCCTCCGTGTTCGCGATAGGGGCACGGCGTACCGTGCCCCTTGAGAGCCTGCAGGATTCATGCCTTCTTGGGTACGACAAATCCTTTCCGGTACGGCCGGGTCAACATTTTATTGGCTTCTTTGTTGTTGGTGAATGTCTCTTTCTTGGGGTCCATCTTCAAAGGAACGCCTACAGTGAGGAGCTCCTTGCCGATATCGACGCCGTTGGCGGCGAGATGTTCGAGCATGCGTCCGTAGGCCTCCTCCATGCCTTTTTCGCCCTTGATCTTCTCTTTGATCTCTTCCGGTTTGCATTTCTTCCCCAGTTGATAGGAGATGTTTCCGGTGTGGCAGAGAGCGCTGGAGAGATGCCCGTCGAGGATGCTGCAGTTGAGGTCCTCCGGTTTACGGCTGCGGACGGCCTTGAGGAAGTTGGCGTAGTGACTTTCGCTGCCTTTCCATTCCTTGATCTTATTGCCGTCTTTGTCGTAAGCAATGGCGTTGGTATAACTGGGGACAGTGACGTGTCCGCCTTCACATTCGATGACGATACCGATACCGGCTCCTTTATATCTGTCCATTTCCCGGGCATCGGTTTTTGCCGGCAGGCCACGGACCTCGAAGATCAGGGGAGCGGCGGGGTAATCCTGTACGATCAGCTGCGTATTGGGCGTCTCTCCATCGTCGATGTAGCCGACGCGTCCGCCGAAACTGAAGACATGAGGGGCCAGGGCCATTTCTCCCAAAAACCAGCGGGCCACGTCCATCTCGTGAATTCCCTGGTTGCCCAGATCGCCGTTGCCGGTATTCCAAACCCAGTGCCAATCGTAATGCAGACGTTGGCGCATCAGGGGCAGTTTCAAGGCGGGACCGCACCAGAGATCGTAATCGATCTCCGGAGGAATCGGCTGTTCTTTGTCTACCTTGCCGATGCTAGCGCGGCGTTTGTAGCAAAGGCCGCGGGAAACCTTGATCTTGCCCAGATTTCCGGCCTGGACCCAGGCGACCGCCTCTTTGATTCCGGTGACCGAGGAACGGCTCTGCGTGCCCGGTTGAACGATCCTTTTGTATTTGGCGGCGAATTCGACGATGCGTCGTCCTTCGGAGACGTTATGGGAAACCGGTTTTTCCACATAGACATCCTTGCCGGCCTGGATGGCCCATATGGCGCCCAGGGCGTGCCAATGGTTGGGGGTGGCGATGGATATCACGTCCACGTTTTTGTTTTCCAGAAGTTTGCGGATGTCGGCGTAAACGGCCAGATCGGGATTTTTTCCCTTGAGTCTTTCGGCGGTGGAATTGAGAATTTTGCTGTCGACGTCACAGAGGGCGGCGATGCGTACGCCGGGAAGGGAACTGAAGTCCTGTATGTGGCTCCGGCCCCGGCCTCCGAATCCGACGACAGCAACCCCAATGCTGTCGTTGGCACCCAGAACTCGCGACCAGGATCCGGCGGATAGGCAAAATCCTGCCGTTCCCAGCGCGGTATGTTGAAGAAAATTACGTCGGTTGGTCATGCTCATACGTTTGTTTCCTTTTCAGAAAAGCGGTCCAAATAAATAGACACGGATGCATCCTTTGAATGATCATGATTCTAGGAGGAAACCCCGAACATCGTCAAGTAACGGACGATAGAAAATAGCCTCGGCTGTTGTAGGGGCACGGCACGCCGTGCCCAGAGGGAGTCCCCATCCTACGGTCGCCAGGGCACGGCACGCCGTGCCCCTACTCGAAATATTTTAGAGTTGGTTAAAAAACGGATAATAATACCGGGAGCGCCGACATCCTGCCGGCATCTTTTCTGCCCGAGTGCCGAGCACAAGGCGACATTCATCGCTTTATACCTTCAAGGTACGGAAAAGGTTGATCATTTCCACCGCGGTCACGGCCGCATCGAAGCCCTTGTTGCCCGATTTCGTTCCGGCGCGCTCGACGGCCTGTTCGATGTTCTCGGTCGTAAGTATGCCGAAGGTGACGGGTATGCCGGAAGACAGGGAAATCTGGGCAATACCCTTGGAGACCTCGGCGGCCACATAATCGAAATGGGGTGTCGCTCCCCGAATGACCGCTCCCAGGCAGACAATGGCATCATACTTTCCACTCTCCGCCATGATCTTGGCCGTCAGGGGGATTTCAAAAGCCCCGGGAGTCTTGGCAACGACGATGTCCTGCTCCTCGGCTCCATGACGCAACAGGGCATCCATCGCACCCTCCAGAAGGCGTTCGGTGATGAAGCTGTTGAAACGACTGACTACTACGCCGAATTTGTATCCCTTGGCGTCCAGTTTTCCTTCCCTAATGATCGGCATCGGTTTCTCCTTCTATTCGATTTAAAGGTTGTCCAGCATATGGCCAAGCTTTTCCCTTTTGGTTTGCAGGTAACGGCGGTTACTGCGTGTAGGTACCATCTCGATGGGTACCCTTTCTACAATCTGAATTCCATAGCCTTCCAGGCCCACGATCTTTTTCGGGTTATTGGTCATCAGCCGAATCTTTCGGATCCCCAGATGGGCAAGGATCTGAGCTCCGATACCGTAGTCCCTGAGATCGGCCTTGAAACCCAGGGCCAGATTGGCTTCGACGGTATCCTTGCCTTCGTCCTGAAGGGCGTAGGCCCTCAGTTTGTTGATCAGGCCGATACCCCTTCCCTCCTGGCGCATGTAGAGAAGGACTCCCCGGCCTTCCTCTTCGATCATTTCCATGGCCCGGTGCAGCTGATCGGCACAGTCACATCGGCGGCTGCCGAAGACATCCCCAGTGAGACATTCGGAATGAACCCGCACCAGGATCGGTTCCTCTGCGGGAATCTCTCCTTTGACCAGGGCCAGATGCTCCAGGTGATCGATATCGTTTTCAAAGGCGATGGCGCGAAACTCCCCTCCGTAGCAGGAGGGAATACGGGCTTCGGCCGACGGCCGCACCAGCGATTCGTTCTTCATGCGGTAGGCCACCAGATCGGCGATCGAGCAGATCTTCAGATGGTGCTCTTCGGCGAATATCTGCAGTTGCGGCAACCGGGCCATGCTTCCGTCGTCGGCCATGACCTCGCAAATCACACCGGAAGGTTTGAGACCTGCCAGTCTCGCCAGATCGACGGACCCTTCCGTTTGGCCGGCGCGGACAAGAACCCCGCCATTCTTTGCCCGTAAAGGGAAAACGTGTCCGGGCCGGGCCAGGTCTTCCGGACGGCATGGGTCCGAGATGGCCGTATGAATGGTGTGGGCCCGGTCGGCCGCGGAGATCCCGGTGGTCACTCCGCTTTTGGCTTCGATGGAAACGGTGAAAGCCGTTCCCAGGGCGGAGGTATTCTTATCCACCATCATCGGCAGCCGCAACTGCTCACAGCGTTCTCCGGTCAGCGTCAGGCAGATCAGACCCCGGCCGAATCGTGCCATGAAGTTGATGGCTTCGGCGGAGACCATCTCCGCCGCCATGGTCAGATCTCCTTCATTTTCCCGATCCTCGTCGTCGATCAGGATGACCATCCTGCCTTGTCGAATCTCTTCGATGGCTTCTTCGATAGGTGCGAGTCCCATTCCTTTCCTCTAAGGTAAAAATCCGGCACGGGCCAGTGACTCCAGGGTCAACCCCCCGGAAGACGGCCGTTCGCCGGGTTGGAGAAGACATTCTACATATTTGGCCAGGATATCGGTTTCGATGTTTACCGTATCTCCGACCCGGCGCCTTTGCAGATTGGTGTTGCGCAGGGTGTGGGGAACGATGTTCACCGAGAAACCATCCGTTAAAATTTCATTGACGGTCAGACTGACTCCATCGACGGCAATCGAGCCCTTGGCCGTCAGGTAGCGCATATGGGTACCCGGCACGAGAAAAGAAAAAAAGGTATGCGCCGCCGATTCCCGTCGTTCGCCGACCGTAGCCAGGCAATCCACATGGCCGCTGACCAGATGCCCCCCCAGCCGGTCACAAAGGCGCAGCGCCCGTTCGATGTTGACCGGAGTACCCGTCGTCAGGCGATCGAAATCAGCCGAGCGTAAGGATTCAGGCGAGACATCGAATGCGAGCTGGTCTCCGTTCGTTGCGGTGACGGTAAGGCAAACCCCATTGATGGCCAGGGAATCGCCGCAACGTATCTCCGCGGTCGGGAGGTGTGTGGATATGAATAGACGGGCCGCCGTCCCTTGGGGCGCCAATCGAATGACATTTCCGATATCTTCAATCAGACCGGTGAACATCAGTAGACAGGTTCTCCTTCCATCAACACATCCGTACCTATCCGGCGCAGACGGAACTGCGATAAGGATATGGTTTTATTCATATCGGTGGCCCCCGGACCGCTCAAGAGACCGAGTCCATCGCCGCCAAGCAGTTTCGGAGCGCAGAAAATCATACAATAATCGATCAGACGTTCCCTAAGCATATTTCCGGCCAGGCGGGCTCCGCCTTCCAGTAAAACCGATTGTATGCCCCGCTGTCCCAGCCGGGTCATAAGGTCCCGTAGATCGATATGTCCTTGAGATTCCCGGCAACGCAGGATTACCGCCTTACGATCGGCCAGAGCCCCTATTTTTTTCCGGTCGTCCGAGAGAGTGGCGATCCAGGTCTGCGATCCGGCCGCTTCCTGCAAAACCCGGGCAGAGAGGGGGATGCGCAGCCGGCTGTCCAGTACCAGACGGTGCGGATGGCGGCCACCGGGCATGCGGCAGGTCAGCTGCGGATCGTCCGCCAAAACCGTTTCAATGCCGACCATAACCATGTCGCTCCGGTTCCGCAGCCGGTGGACCATCTGACGGGCCTTCTCTCCGGTAATCCATTGCGAGTGCCCGTTCCTGGTGGCGGTTTTCCCATCCAGAGTCATGGCGCTTTTCCATAAGACAAAGGGGATGCCGCTGCTGATCTGCTTGATGAACGCCCGGTTGAGAAGGCGACAGTCACTCTCCAGAATTCCTGTTTCCACCTCCACCCCTGCCGACCGCAATCTCTCCAATCCTTGCCCGGAGACTTGGGGATTGGGATCGATCATCCCGGCAAAAACACGTCGGATGCCGCGTTGAATCAGGGCATCGGTGCAAGGCGGAGTTTTGCCGAAGTGGTTACATGGCTCTAGGGTGACATACATATCCGCACCGAAGGACCGGCTCCCGGCCATTTGCAGGGCATGTATCTCCGCATGAGGGGATCCTGCCTGACGGTGCCACCCTTCCCCCACAATTTCCCCGCGGCGGACAATGATACAGCCCACACAGGGATTAGGCGAGGTCCTGCCGATACCTCTGCGAGCCAGGGTGAGGGCTCGTCGCATATATTTTTCCTTCTGGCTCACCATCGAGGTCTTTCGCATAAAGTATCCATTGTATCGCAAAGAAAGACTGCTTTCCTGTGGAATATCCACAATTTCCCCAAGAAAAAATATCGGAATAGGGTGAATAAATGAGGTCCTGAGAGGTAGAAAAGATTACAATGGCTGAAAAGGGACCATCGGCGCCATTGGCGCGAACGATGTCCGCGGTCAAGTGTGAACAGGAGAACGATCATGGATAAACATAAGCAAGTGCTGGGAATCTTAAATATCATCTATGGGTCTTTCGGGGCCATCGCCGCCCTGGTCCTATTTCTCATCTTCGGCGGAGTGATCGGTCTGCTGCATGTGGTTGCGCGTCAGGATCCGGAAGCGATTCTGGCTGTCCCCATTGTCGGTCTGGTGGGAGGCGCCATTGCCTGCACGCTTTTGATCTCTTCCTTGCCCTCGATCCTTACCGGTATCGGACTGCTGAAAGGTGCTTCCTGGGCCCGTATTCTTCTCATCATTGTCTCTGCCATTCATATCTTCAGCATTCCTGTCGGAACGGCTCTGGGAATTTACGGTTTATGGTATGCCTTGACGGAACAGGAAAGGCTGTCCCGTTGCACCCCTTCCGATCTGCCTCCGCTGAACATCTGATCCATAAGAAATTCTCCTCCTCTCCCAAGATATTCGCTTTCCGGCTTTCCCCATAACGGCCTTCAAGTTAATATATCGGTAGTTACCGGAGCCGGAAGGCCCGAACAAGGCATGATTCTAAAACATGGAGGAGATCAGGAATAGACTCGGCAGGCAGGCTTATGAGGAAAAAGATAGTATTCCAGTCGCACAGCGTGCGGGCTCCGCGGGGGAAAACCCTTCATTGCAAGGGCTGGCAGCAGGAGGCCGCCTTGCGTATGCTGATGAACAACCTCGATCCCGAAGTGGCCGAAAGACCGGAAGAATTGATTGTTTATGGCGGGACGGGGAAGGCGGCCCGCAACTGGGAATGCTTTGAGCGGATCGCCGAATCGCTGCAAAGAATGGAGGGAGACGAAACACTCCTGGTCCAGTCGGGAAAGCCGGTGGCCATCTTTCCCACCCACACCGCGGCCCCTAGGGTACTGATCAGCAATGCCATGCTGGTCCCCAAGTGGGCCAACTGGGACGAATTCCGTCGACTGGAGGCCCTGGGTTTGACCATGTACGGGCAGATGACTGCCGGGAGCTGGATCTATATAGGTACCCAGGGAATTCTGCAGGGAACGTATGAGACATTCGGCGCCTGCGCCGACAGGCACTTTCGGGGGTCGCTGGCCGGGAAGTTCCTGCTCACCGCCGGTCTGGGCGGAATGGGCGGCGCTCAGCCATTGGCGGCCACCATGAATGGGGCCGCCATCCTGGCGGTGGAAGTGGATCGTCAGCGTATCGAACGCAGGATCCAATCCAGGTACCTGGACACCGTCGCCAGAGACCTGGATCAGGCCCTGGCAATGATTCGTGAGGCGATGTTGCATAAAAGTCCGTTGTCGGTGGGGCTGTGCGCCAATGCCGCCGAGATCGTGCCTAAAATCGCCCGCGGAAAGTTATTGCCGGATGTCGCTACCGATCAGACCTCGGCCCACGATCCTCTGAACGGTTATGTTCCCCATGGGATGCCCTATTCCGCGGCCCTGGATCTGCGAAAAGAGGATCCGCAACGATATGTGCAGCTGTCCCGACTCTCCATCGCCGCTCATGTGAAAGGACTTCTGCAGCTGCAGCGGCGCGGGACCGTCGTCTTCGATTACGGCAACAACATTCGCGGAGAGGCCTTGGAAGCGGGAGTGAAGCATGCCTTTGCCATTCCGGGTTTCGTGCCGGAGTACATACGACCTTTATTCTGTGACGGGAAGGGGCCTTTTCGCTGGGTGGCCCTTTCGGGAGATCCGGCCGATATCGCCAGGACCGATCGGGCGGTGATCGAGGCTTTTCCCAAGAACCGTTCCCTTTGCCGGTGGATCGAGAAGGCAGAAAAGCATATATCCTATCAGGGCCTTCCGGCGCGAATCTGCTGGCTGGGGTATGGAGAGCGAGCCCGTATGGGAAAAATCTTCAATGACCTGGTGGCTCGGGGAGAGGTACAGGCACCCATCGTCATCGGACGTGATCATCTCGATTGCGGAAGCGTAGCCTCTCCCAATCGGGAAACGGAGAAGATGAAGGACGGGAGCGATGCCATCGCCGACTGGCCTGTTCTCAACGCCATGCTGCATTGCACCGGAGGTGCCGGCTGGGTTAGTCTGCACCATGGTGGCGGAGTGGGCATCGGGCTGTCGATCCATGCCGGCATGGTGGTGGTGTGCGATGGAACCAGGGAGGCGGAAATCCGCCTGCAGCGTGTCCTTACCTACGATCCGGGCATGGGCATTGTGCGCCATGCCGATGCGGGTTATCCCCGGGCGGTGATGAATGCACGTAAGTATGGTCTGCAAATGCCGATGCTGCCGGCGAGAGTGCCAAGGAAGTCGAAAACTGTCTCCCATAGAGAATCTTCGGTAAGGTGAAGGTATGAAATCGGTTGTGGAATGCGTGCCCAATTTCAGCGAGGGGAGGAACCGTGCGACCATCGACGCCATCGCTGCTGCCATCCAGGTAGTCCCGGAGGTCCGGTTGTTGAACGTAGAGCCGGACAAGGATTATAACCGCACGGTCGTCACCTTTGCCGGAATGCCCGAGGCGACGGCGGAAGCGGCCTTTTCCGCCACGCGGGTCGCTCTGGATTTGATCGACATGGCCCTGCACAAAGGGGAGCATCCCCGTATGGGAGCCGTGGATGTGGTGCCCTTTGTTCCCGTCAGCGGGGTCACCATGGAGGACTGTGCCGGTCTGGCCAAAAAATATGGGGAGCGTGCCGGCCGGGAACTGAAGGTGCCGGTATATCTTTATGAATATGCGGCTTCCAGTCCGACACGCCGGAACCTCGCAGACATTCGCAAGGGGGAATACGAAGGCCTTCCGGAAAAACTCAAAGACCCGCAATGGAAGCCGGATTACGGAACCTGCGAATTCGTACCCCGTTCGGGGGCCATTATTACCGGAGCTAGGAAATTCCTGATTGCCTACAACGTCAATTTGAAAACGGCGGACGTGGCCGTCGCCAAGGAGATTGCCGACCGCATACGGGAGAGTGGAAGGATACAGCGGGACGCCGAGGGGAACCCCCTGAAAGACGCGCAGGGCAGAAATCTGCGCCTTCCCGGAACCTTGCGGGCGGTGAAGGCCATGGGCGTTTTTCTGGAACGTTTTCAAATGGCCCAGGTATCCATCAATCTCACCGACTACGAGACCACTCCTTTGCATGCCGTTTTCGAGGAGGTAAAAATGCAGGCCGCCTCTCTGGACGTGGAGACCGACGGCAGCGAGATCATCGGCTTAACTCCGCGGGAGTGCCTGTTGGCCGCAGGACGATTCTATGGTGCAGGTTTGCCCTCCGGCGAAAAGGAATGGGTGCAGCTGGCCGTCGAGCGGCTGGGATTGAGCCGGCTGGATATTTTCGATCCGCAGAAAAAAGTGATCGAATATCAACTGCAGGACTGAAAAGGAATATTCTATGCTGACCGAGAAAACCGTGGATTCGTTTTTAAGCGAACTTTCGTCCAGTTCTCCGGCCCCCGGCGGCGGCAGCGTCGCTGCCCTGGCGGCAGCCTTGGGATGTGCCCTGACATCGATGGTTTGCCGGCTGACCATCGGAAAGAAAAAGTACGTCGAGGTTCAGGCCGAAATGGAGTCGGTACTGCAAGAGGCCGAAGACCTTCGGCTCCGCGCCGGACGTCTGATCGATACCGATACGGAGGCCTTTCAGAAGGTCATGGATGCATTCGCCCTCCCCAAAGAGAGCGAGGAGGAACGAGCGGCCCGCCTTACGGCCATCGAGTCTGCAACCCAAAAGGCTACCCTGGTTCCCCTGCAGGTCATGCGCCTGGTCCAGGAGGCAAGTCTTTTGTCCGCAACCGTGGCCGAAAAGGGAAACAGGAATTCGCTCTCCGACACCGGGGTTGCTGCCCTCATGTTGCTTTCTGCCTGTCGCGGGGCACAGCTCAATGTGGAAATCAATCTGTCCGGTTTGCAGGACAGACAATTTATACAAACTGTTACGGAAGAATCCATCCAGATCGCCTCTCAGGTGGAGGAGCGGCTGAACTCCACTCTGCAGGCAGTGAATCGACTCATGAAAGGATAAAATGGATATGACGATCCTCTCTTGTACCAGGCGTTCCTTTTTACGGCAGTCTTCCATGGCCGGATGGGCGGCCGCCTGTTCCGTTCCTGTCCTCGGCCAATCGAATGCAAAAGGCAAGGTGCTGTCTTCTCTTGGTGTTGTGGTCCCGGTGGACCAATGCCTCCTGGTGGAGCAATGCGGCTATGATTTTTGGGAGGGCACGGTCGGCCAGTTTTTTGTGCCGGACAAACCGGAAGACGTTTTTCAGGCCAACCTGGAGAAGATGCGGCGAAGCAAATTACCGGTTCCTGCCGTTAACGTGTTTCTGCCGGGAAATCTGAAAGTGGTCGGTCCGGAGGCGAACGAGGAAGCCGTTTTAAAGCGTGCGGAGACGACATTCCCGCGGATGAAACAGGCCAAAACCGGGATCCTGGTATTCGGCAGCGGCGGTGCCCGCAAGGTCCCTGATGGATTCGATAAAATCGAAGCAAAAAATCAGTTTATTCGCTTGAACCGCAAACTGGGTTCCCTGGCGGAGCGGTTCGGTATTACCATCGTTCTGGAACCTTTGAACTATGGAGAAACCAACCTGATGAACACCGTCGAAGAAGGCCTGGCCATGGCCATCGAGGTGAATCATCCGCAGGTGAAATTGCTGGTCGATATCTTTCATATGCTGCGTAATAACGAACCCCCGGAAAGCATTATCAAGGCGAAAGAATGGATCCGACACGCGCATATCGCCGAAAAAGAAAAACGTACGCCGCCGGGAACGGCCGGCGACGACTTCCGGCCGTATCTGGCCGCCTTGAAGAAAATCGGATACACAGGGGCTTTGGCCATCGAGGCCTCGCAATGGGGTGAGAAAGAGAAAGCGATGCAGGCGGCTCTGCCCGCGCTGAAGAAGCAGATTGCCGAAGCCTAAACCATGTGAGGACCGGCACCGAGAGGGAATCTGGAAAAACGATGTATTCAGAGCATAGGAGAAGGAATGGATAGGACGGAGGCTTGGAAGTTGCTGACGGAATATACCGAGAGCGACAGTTTGCGAAAACACGCCTTGGCGGTGGAAGCAGCCATGAGACATTATGCCCGCCGCTTCGGAGAGGATGAGAACGATTGGGGTATCACCGGGCTTTTGCACGATTTCGATTATGAGAAATATCCCCAGATGGAGGACCATCCCGTCAGAGGAGCCGAAATCCTTCGGGCCAAGGGGTATCCGGAAGAGATGGTGGTTGCCATCCTGGGACATGGAGATCATACAGGTGTTCCTCGTGTCAGCCGGCTGGCCAAGGTTCTCTATGCAGTCGACGAACTGGCCGGCATGGTTACGGCAGCCGCCCTGATACGGCCCGATAAATCGGTCATGCAGCTGGAGGCTTCCTCGGTCATCAAACGCATGAAGGACAAAGCCTTCGCCCGGGCCGTCAGTCGCGAAGGAATCCGTCAGGGAGCGGAGGATTTGGGCCTTCCCCTGCCGGAACATATCGGAGAGGTGATCACGGCCATGCGTGCGATTGCCGGAGATCTTGGATTACAGGGCAATCTGTAGGGGCGACCCTTGCGGTCGCCCTCTGGCTCTAAACGATTGGATAGCTATAAAGGAACGGAAACATGAAAAAATGGTTTTTACTCGGATGTCTCGGTTTACTGGTGATCACGGTGGTGTTGGCGATCGGCGTTATCTCCTGGGGCATCATGTTGCGCAATAACTTTGTCACCCTGGAAGAGCAGGTCAACGAGCAATGGGCCCAGGTTCAGAACGTCTACCAAAGGCGTATGGATCTGATTCCGAATCTGGTGGAGACGGTGAAGGGATATGCCGCCCATGAAAGTCAGACTTTCGAGAATGTGACCGCCGCCCGGGCACGGGCCGGATCGATCCAGTTGACGCCGGAACTGCTGAACGATCCTCGGGCCCTGCAAAAATTCCAGAGTGCCCAGGGGGAACTCTCCTCGGCTCTGACCCGTTTGATGGCGATCGCGGAAAGCTATCCCGACTTGAAGGCCAACCAGAATTTCCTGCAGCTACAGTCGCAACTGGAAGGTACGGAAAACCGCATCGCCACCGAGAGGATGCGTTTTAACGAAAAGGCCCGGGCCTTCAATACGGCGGTCCGACGTTTTCCCGACAGCCTGGTTGCCGGCTATTCCGGTTTTGTCAGCAAGGCCTATTTTGAAGCGGAGGCCGGTGCGGAACGTGCCCCCAAGGTCTCCTTCCAATGAAAAAATATTTTCTATGTACGGCAGGATGGATCCTGCTGGCGGCCATGACATGGTTCGTGGCCGCAGCAGAGATGCCTGAGCTGAAAGGGCGGATCAACGATTATGCCGGTCTGCTCACGGCCGAACAGAATGCACGCCTGACCGAGCTGTTGCGGTCCTATGAGCAGGAGAGCAGTAATCAGTTCGCGGTCGCCATTCTGCCGGACCTGGGTGGAGACGATATCGAAACTTATGCCGTCCGCCTTTTCGAAAAGTGGAAACTGGGAGATCCGAATCGGGACAACGGGGTTCTCCTGCTGATCGCCTTGCAGGAACGCAGAATGCGAATCGAAGTCGGCTACGGACTGGAAGGCCGATTGACCGATGCCATCTCCATCACCATCACCCGGGAAATCCTGCGGCCGGCCCTGCAGAATAAGCAGTACTATGAGGGGATCGATCAGGCTCTGCGCCGGATGATCGCCGTCACCAAAGGGGAATATCAGGCGCAGCCCCGATCGACACGATCTTCCCGGGGCTGGAATCCGGCGGGAGTGATTTTATTTCTGATCTTCATCTTCTTGATGATGATCCTGCCCCGTCTGAATCGGGCCTCGCATGGCGGGCAATGGACGGGGGACATGGATGGCTTTCATGATGCCCGCTATCGCAGAAGCCGTGGCGGTTGGTATGGCGGCGGTTGGGGCGGCGGCGACAGCGGTGGCGGCTTCGGCGGCGGCGGGGGAGACATCTTCTCCGGCGGTGGCGGGTCCTCCGGTGGGGGGGGCGCCAGCGACAGTTGGTAGGGAAGGAAAGGCTTCGGCAGAAACTTACTCGAAGAGGATGAAACAAATCGTATGAGCTGGATCGACAGGTTTCGACGGAAAAAACTGGACGACTATCTGACCCCTGAGGAACAGAAGGAGATCGCCAACGCCGTCCGGCTGGCGGAGGAGCGGACTTCCGGAGAGTTTCGTATCCACGTGGAAAGACTTTGCAGCGGCGATCCCCTGGCACGGGCCGAAGAGATATTCCGGCGATTGGAAATGTACAAGACGGAAGAGCGTAATGCGGTTCTGATCTATATGGCCCTGGACTCGCGGAAGTTCGCCGTCTATGGAGATGCGAATATTCATTCCCGCACGGGAAAAGAATTCTGGGTATCCCTCGTGGCCCAGGTGAAAGAACGGATACAGAGCACTCGGCATATCTCTGCCGGTCTTTGCCTGGCGGTGGAAGCGATCGGCGCTCAATTTGCCTTACATTTTCCGCGGAAAGAGAACGATCGCAACGAGATCCCCGACGAAATATCCTACCACGCCAATTAGCGATTGTTCTGGTTTGGGTGTACAGCCGAGGGGAACGTTCCCATTGGGATTCTGGAGGAAAGGAACCATTTCCTCCAGGATCCCTTTTCCTTCAAGGCTCAATAGAGAAGGTGTTTTTTCCGAAGGAGTAAAAAATCATCGAGCGACGGTTTCCAGCTCTTCTCGATCTTTTCCGGCTCTTCACCCGCCTCCAGGGCCTTTCGGATGCTGTCGGTGCCCAATAGGATATCGATGGGCAGCAACTCGTATTCATACTCGTAAGGCGGCTGTCTCCAGGCAAAGTCATCGGGGTAGAGACGCAGGCAGGCCGCCAGGATGGCCAGGCCCGTCAGATACGGTCGGAAAAGGTTACGATCGGTGGGATGTATCTGCACCCCGCCGCAGAGCTCTTCGGCGCACTTGTTGAAGGTAGGCCGGAAACTGCAGGGTCGAAAGCACACACCCGGGAGATTGAATTTTTGCAGCTCCCGCGAGTAGGCGTAGGGATCGATGTAAGGTGCCCCCAGCATTTCGAAAGGCCTAGTCACACCGCGTCCCTCGCTAAGGAGAGTCCCCTCCAGCAACACCGTACCCGGGTACACCACGGCCGTTTCGACCGTGGGCATATTGGGGGAGGGCATGACCCAGGGGAGTCCTGTTTCCTCGAAATACTGTTCGCGCTTCCAGCCGTCGATGGGAATGATTTCCAGATTGGCGCCGATTCCAAATTCCTTGTTGAAGAGGGACGCGAGTTCCCCCATCGTCATCCCGTGCCGCATAGGGATGGGATACAGGCCGACAAAAGAGCGGAAGGCAGGATCCAGCACGTTGCCTTCGATATCGATGCCGTTGATCGGATTCGGCCGGTCCAATACGACAAACAGCTTGTCGTTTTCGGCACAAGCCTCCATCGCCAGCGCCATGGTGTACATAAAGGTATAGATGCGTGCCCCTACGTCGACCAGATCGCAAAAAAGAATATCTATGTCAGCCAGCATCGCGGGAGTGGGTTTGCGATATTCGGAATAGAGGCTGTGTACCGGGATATTCCAATTCGGATCGCGATAGTCTTCCGATTCGATCATGTTGTCCTGCTTGTCGCCCCGGGCTCCGTGCTGCGGGCCAAAAGCAGTGGTGAGCCGAAATCCGGAAAAGGAGCCGAAAAGGTCCAAAGCGTGTTGCAGGTTGCGATCGACCGACGCCTGATTGGCGATCAGTCCTACGCGGGCGCCGCGATAATGCGGGGGAAAGGATTGGAAGAGGCGCTCCAATCCGGTGGTAACAGTCATGGTTGTCAAACTCCTATACAAAGGTCGATTTTTTCTTTTCCCGTTTTCAGGATACCGAGGAAGCTTCATTATATCTCTGAAAAAATTTGGAGATCCGTTTTTCTTTCGATATTATACTGTAGAAAAAATTACGGAAGTCGAAGATGAAATTCGATGATCCGCCGGAAATCGGATCGGGCTGTGACGATGGAGCGAACGCTTGTATTGAACGCCAGCTATGAACCGCTCCAGGTGGTTTCCTGGAAGAAGGCCATCTGTCTCTATTTCGGCGGCAAGGTGGAGATCCTGGCCGAATACGAGCGGACCGTGTCCAGCATCTCCTTCTCCATGAAGCTCCCTTCCGTCATCCGATTGCACCGTTTTAACCGCGATCATCGAAAATTCCGGAACCTGCGGTTCAATCGGTCCAACATTTACCTGCGGGACAGGTATACCTGCCAGTACTGCGGTTTGACTTTCCCTCCGGATCGATTGACTTTCGATCACGTCATACCAGTCTCCCTCTATGGCGAAACATCCTGGGAAAACATCGTCACCTGTTGCACCGCATGCAATCGCCGAAAAGGAGGGCATACGCCCCAACAGGCGGGCATGTCACTCATACGCCGGCCGAGAAGGCCGCATGGCTTGAATGTCATCAGTGCAGCTTGTTCTCTGCAAACCACTCCGGAGGTCTGGAAGGATTTTCTTTTCCTGTGAAAAGGAATTGGGAGATCTTAGGTATCGGCCGGAAAGGAATACGCCAGGCTGCCTGGGAGTGTTTCGAGGGGCATAAGACAACCTGGCGCATCGAGGGGACTTCGAATCGGAGCTGCCGGCAGCATCGGGTGAAATGCCTTTCCGCTTGGAGATTGCCGCCGGCCCCCTCCGGGTTGTTTTCCATCTCACATCTTCATGAGGGCAGTATAAACCGTATTCCCATTTTTGCCGTGACCTGGCTCACCTGCCGGAAAGGAACTTATTTCCCGGACTAGGAATTCGGTAGCAGAACTTGTTTCTTGTGGGCAGCTGTGCTATTCAATCAGATATCCGTTTTTGTGGTTCTATGATTATGTGACCTTACCATTTTCAATTATGAGGAGGCTTCCATGGTAGAAATTCCTGTCCCGCCGACCGGCGAACGCAATGTACCTATGTTGGTCTTGAGTTACCTGGGTATTCTGGCCCTGATCCCTCTTCTGGCGGAACCGAACGATCCTGAGGTACAGCGCCACGCCAAGTATGGATTGGTCCTTTTCGGGGCGGAAATCATTCTGGTTATCGGATTGGTCATCATTTCTCATGTTCCACTCCTGGGTATCATCATCAGTTGCGGTTTATTTCCCTTTCTCGGCCTGGGTTTTCTGGCGCTTCACATCGTCGCCATTCTCAAGGCCCTGAAAGGAGAGATGCTGCGGCTTCCTTTCCTTTCGGAAATTGCGGATGGGTGGCGCTAGGTCTAAACCTTATCTCCGCTATGGACGATTGTCCATCTTCCTGGTTGTGGCCGGGCTGGTCTCCGTCATCCTCCTCTGTACGGATTATCCATTGAGGGCGGAGATCAGCCTGATACACACATACCGGGAGTGCGTCTCGCCGATTCTCTCTTCCACCATTCATTGTCGTTTTCATCCTACCTGTTCCCAATATGCCCTGCAGATTCTCCCCAGGGAAGGATTCTGGAAAGGAAATATCTTTCTCGGATTACGTCTGATGCACTGCAGTCCGGTAGGTATGCTCTGGGACTATGGGCAGAAAGTTCTTGCCGGGTAATATGCGATTTCTCCGCTTCTGCTCCCGGAAACCAAAGGAGGCACCAAGTCCCCGCAAGAGGAGGTGCTTCCTCGTACGGATTCTCCTTCTTCTCCCATGGCTGCTGCTCCTGCCGGCTTTTGTGGGCGGCTATCGTTATCTGCAGAGCGAGCTGTTTCAAAGTGCCTTGAAAGAGCGGCTCCTGCCTTATGCCTCGCGTGCTTTATCCGCAGATGTCCAGTGTCGCAATCTGAATCTCGATCTCTTCACCGGCAGAATCACCGTGGACGGCCTGACCATCATTAAAAAAGAGAAGAGCCCCCTTCCATTGGTAGAGGCAGAAAAGATTGAAGTCGCATTTCAATGGGACCTCCCCTGGAGGGACAAACGGTTGACTCTGGGATCGGTGACTCTGAAGAAGCCGGTTCTCCGGCTCGATCTTCTCGGTGATTCCCATGGCACCCGACCTCCGGCGACTCAGCCCGGCGGTGCCATGCGCTGGATCGATACCCTATTCCGGGCCTCTTTCCGATCCATTGAAATTCAGAATGGCCTCCTGATACTTCAGGAGATGCATATACCGCTGGAAATGACGCTGGATGACATATCCGTCGTTATGGCGCAATCGGGCGGGCCTGGGTATCAGGGAGACGTTCGCTTCCGGCAAGGACGGATCAAGGCGCGCAACTGGCAGGAGGAAGATCTGGAGTTCTTCGCGGTCATCGAGTTTCTCCCGCAGGCCGTCCATTTCCGGAAAGGACGGATACACAATCCCTCTGTCGATGCACGTTTCGAAGGACAACTGGGATTCCAGCAGGCATTGTCTCTGGAAGTAGACTACACCGTTGCCGGTTCTGCCGCCCATATGCAGAAGTCATTTCACTCCGATGCCGGTTTTCAGGGCGATCTGCAGGCCTCGGGACATCTTGTCTGGAATCGGGATCATTTTCAAACCGCCGGCAAGTTCACTTCTCCGGAAATGAAGTTTCAAAACTTGACGGTCCACGATAGTCAGGGAGATTTTGTTGTCCGGCGGGATGGGCTTGAGTTGCGATCGATTCATAGCAAAGCTTTCGGAGGAGACGCCGACGGCAACTTCACCATCGATTGGGGTGCCATGGGGACCAACGGTAAGGGGGAATTCCAGATACGGTCGATTCCATTCCAGCCGGCCATACGATCTGTCATCCCGCTCAACTGGCCTAGTCGCAGCCGCATCGATGGCAACATCCTATTTGCCTGGGAAGGGGAGGTGAGATCCTGGCACCTGGCACTTCAAGCGGACCTCAGCGCTCCCGGCAGGAACAGAGCGGAATCCGCCGGGACAGATGCGGCGGCCAGTCTTCTCAATCCCGCCGGCCATATCGATATGGAATACAGGCAAGGCCTGCTGCATTTCCGGCAGCTGGATATCACTTTCCCTGCAGCTTCTCACGCTAGGATAGCCGGAACGGCGGGGATTCGAAGCCTGTCCGACCTGACCATCGATTTTCATTCGACGGATTTGCCGGAGAGCCTGCAACTGATACGGATTCTGAGCAGTCAAAAGATCCGACTGGATGGAAGCGCCTGGTTGCCGGAATCGATGCACAGTCTGGATTTTCATGGCCGCCTGCACGGTTCCCTGCTGCAGCCTGAAGTCGAAGGAGACCTGATCTGTGCCCGACCGGTATGGAAACGGTCTGGATGGGATTCCTTTTCCGGCAATCTGCACTGGAATCTGAAGGGCCTTTCGGTCAGGGATATGTCCGTTACCGGACCAAGCGGTCAGGCCCGGGCCGAATTATCCATGCAGTTTGCGACCAGAGACACACCCTTCTCCCTGAATCTTCGCGGTCGCACGGATGGACTGGATGCGAATATCCTGTCCAGGGCATTGACGCCGGAACCTCCTTTGCATGGAAAGCTGGAGGCCGATTTCGAACTGGAGTACGATTCGGAGATGTGGAGCGGCAGGGCAGACTCCAGGCTGATCGGGACGACTGTGCAGGGTATGTCCCTGGGAAATCTTGCCGCCGTTTTGCGTTGGCAGGATAAAAGAATCGGTTGCGAACTGGTTTCCGATCCGAAGGGTCCGGTTCCGTTCTCCGCCAAAGGATGGTTCGATGTCGAGGCCGAACGGTACTCTCTGCAGGGGAGAGCGGAAAACCTTCCGGTGGATCAAATTTCTTTTATCAAGGATTCGAAAAACTCCGTTTCCGGATCGGTGGATCTTACCCTGGAGGGGGAAGGAACCCTGTCGGACCAGTCGCTGCATGGTACGCTGCAGAGCTCGGGTTTGAGGATATTCGAACATCCCATACAGGAGCTTGCCAGCCGGTTTCAATGGGATGGGAAAACTCTACGGTGGTCCGGGAGCGGATCCATGAATAAAGGGAAACTGTCGTGGGATGCGAACATCCCCCGCACCTTCGAGACCGATCTCTGGCATATGGACCTGACTCTACAATCTTTCGACCTCTTCGGGCTGTTGTCCCATTCTACGGAAAAGGCGGCTTTCGATCTGCGATCGCTCATGAGCGGGAAGATCCGGATCTCTGGTCTGCCGGCAAAACCTGAGGAATGGCAGGCACAGATCACCTTGCCCGATACCAGTGTTTATTACCAAACCCTGGAGCTTCGAGCCGCCAAGCCCCTACAGGCCGTTTATCGTAACGGACGATTGCAGCTGGAACCGGCCGACTTTTCCATTCAGGGGAACCATCTGACGATCGGCGGCAGTTACGATACCAGGGAACAGAAATCGCCCTTCAATTTCCGCATCTCTTCTCAACTCGATCTGACGGCATTCAAACCTCTCCTCGAAGACGTGGATCTGAACGGCAAGGCTACTGTCGAAATCGATTTACAGGGTTCTGCATCCTCCCCGCGATTTCGCGGCGTCTGCCGCTTGGAGAATGTAGGACTGGGTGTCTCTTCCGTCGATTACTCCATCGGACAACTGGGCGGTGAAGTCGTTTTCGACGGCAATCTTCTGCGGGCCCATAATTTGAAAGGATCTTTCGCCGGCGGGATGCTGGTGGCCAACGGGACCGTGCAATGGGACCAGGCCAATCTGACCAACTTCCTGTGGAATTTCCATCTGGATAAGGTGCAGCTGCGCATTCCTCAGGGGTTTCATACCGTTTCCAACGCCGATCTCATATGGCGGGGGAACCGCAGCAAACAAAATCTGACCGGAGAGATTCGCGTAGCCGAGGCGGAATACAATCGGAATATCGACTTCTTCCGCGATCTCGGCAAATTGATGCCGTCCTCATCCTTGGCGGACCAGAAAAAACGTAAACTCCTCGATCCTCTGGCGCTGGATCTGCAGATACGTTTTTTGAACGGAATGGAAATTCGTACCGACACCTTGCGCCTGATGGCCGATGGAAATCTGCGGCTGCTGGGTCCGGCCTTTCACCCGAGCCTGTTGGGCCGCATCTCTGCCTCTAGCGGTGAACTCTCCTTCCTCGGTAATAATTATGAAATTACCAAAGGCGGAGTGGAGTTCGTCAATCCGTTGCATATCGAGCCGCTCTTTGACCTCAGTGCCGTGACCACGGTTCACGGTTATCGCATCAATCTACAGCTGGTCGGACGACCCGACAACATCAAGCCGGAGATGAGATCGGAGCCGAGCCTCCCCATGTTGGACCTGTTGACCCTGCTCTCCACCGGGGTCACCTCGGAGGAACTGCTCGGACGGGCGGCGCAGGGAGGCAACGTAGGGATGGCTGCTTCCAGCCTTTTGGCCCAGGGGTTGTCCCAACAGGTGGAATCGCGTATGCAGCGCCTGTTGGGTTTTCGCCAGTTTCGCATCGATCCCTATCTGTCCTCGCGTTCCAACAATCCGACAGCCAGGGTAACCCTGGAACGGCGCATATCCCAGAATCTTTCCTTGACTTACTCCACGGACCTGACCGATGCCAATCAGCAGATCGTACTGATCGAATATTTCTTCAGTCCCGATTATTCCCTGATCGCCTCCCGTGACGAGGATGGAGATTATGGCCTCGATCTCCGCATCCAACGCCGTTTTTAAATCATCACCCCAGGCGGTATTTGTTGGGGCGACCCATGCGGTTGCATCGGGTTGGCTTGGGGACAGGGGGCGAGGGCTGGAGGTCCGAAACCTACATCCATTCGAAGCAGCAATGTAACGGTCCTTCAGACCTTTCCGTTTGGGCCGGTCTTACAGGGGTTCCGCTGCGCTCCCCCCCTGGCTGGTATGTTGCCGGGCTTTTGGCCCCGTCCTTCAACCGGTATGCAGTAGGGGCGACCCTTGCGGTTGCCCTGTTGCTCTGTCACTCTTTTGTTCTTTTCCACCGGGGTTGGTTATAATCTTTCTGCTATGCAAAACGGAAAAAGTATGGAAGAACTTCGTTTGGGGGAGACGGCGACCCTCAGCAAACGATTCACCGAAGAGGATGTCAGAAAATTTGCCGAGGCCACCGGGGATTTCAATCCGGTGCATTTCGATGCCGAATACGCCAGGAACAGCATTCTTGGAGCGAAGGTGGTACACGGTTCCCTGGTTACTTCGCTGGCCAGCGCCCTGTTGGGAATGCAACTCCCCGGACTGGGGACCATCGCCTATGAACTGCAGTGCCGTTTCCGGCAGCCGGTATATCCGGAGGATACGATTACGGTATGTGCCGAGGTCGTCGAAAAGAAGGAAGCGCGCAACCTGGTTACTTTTCGACTGGTATGGACAAATCAGACCGGCTTGACCGTGGCCAGCGGCGAGGCGGTGGTGATGCCCCCCCGTAAAGATTAGGGGTGAGCCGGAGAAGGGAGAGCCCGATGGCAGAATCGACGATCGTCATCCTTACCGATTTTGGTGACAAGGACTACTACGTCGGCATCCTCAAAGGTGTGATCCGCAGCATCGCGCCGGAGACGGAAATCCTCGATCTTTGCCACGGTATTCCTCAGGGGGACATACGTGCCGCCGGATTCGCCCTGCAGGCCAGTTACCGATATTTTCCCGCCAGGACTATATTTCTGTGCGTGGTCGATCCGGGAGTCGGCGGACCCAGACGACCGATCATCGTCAATACGGAACAGCATCTTTTCGTCGGACCGGACAACGGCATCTTTTCCGGTATCTATGAGAACGAGGAAACGTATACGGTCTATGAAATCACTGCCGATCATTATTTTCGCAAGCCGGTCAGCCGGACATTTCACGGAAGAGACATCTTTGCCCCCGTTGCCGCCTGGCTGTCCAAATTCATCGAAATATGGAAGTTTGGGGAGGTGATTCAAAATCCCATTCGCTGGGAAAAGCTGATCCTCCGGCGGACGGGCGAGCGGGAATTCCAGGGGCATGTGGTATACATCGATGCCTTCGGCAACCTGATCAGCAACTTTCCCGCGTCCGACGTGGAGAAACTTGCCACGCAGCGGAATCTTACCCTGGCTTTTTATCTGAAGGGGAGTGAAGCGATTCCTTTCTATCTGAACTATTCCCTGGGGCCGGAAAACAAGGTGTTCGCCGTGCCGGGAAGCAGCGGCTTTGTCGAATTTGCCCGGCAGAACTCCTCGGCGGCAGCCGCTACGGGCATCCGCTGCGGCGAAGTGGTGACTCTGAAGCTTATATAGAAGTGGAATGGTTAAAAGCCCTTTGGGCACGGCGTGCCTTGCCCTGGCGGCCGTAGGATAGGGAGTTCCTTTGGGCACGGTACGCCGTGCCCCTGACTCACACGGTATTTAGGATTGAAAAGTAGCCTTTTCTTACCACTCGATATCCCTCACCCCAAATTCCCGTTTCACATGAATGAATCGAGTAGGGGCACGGCGTGCCGTGCCCTGGCGGCCGTAGGATAGGGAGTTCCTTTGGGCACGGTACGCCGTGCCCCTGACTCACACGGTATTTAGGATTGAAAAGTAGCCTTTTCTTACCACTCGATATCCCTCACCCCAAATTCCCGTTTCACATGAATGAATCGAGTAGGGGCACGGCGTGCCGTGCCCCGGCGGCCGTAGGATAGGGAGTTCCTTTGGGCACGGTACGCCGTGCCCCTGACTCA
>CAZTVS010000049.1:26457-33010 GCA_964617125.1 uncultured Acidobacteriota bacterium | reverse complement strand
GGTTTGACAATCAGGGCCGCTTTGGCCGTCATCGCCGGGCTCATGGTGTAGGGAAGATTCATCGGCAGGAAGGCCAGGGTGATGTTTTTAATCTGTTCCATTTCAGGAATACATTCGGTATCCCCGGCGAGGTAGACGCTCTTCTGATCGAAGGTCAGAATATAGCCATTTCCTTCACCTTTAGGGTGGAAGGGTTTTCCATCCGGTCGTTTGCTGTCGATGTTATAGGCGGGGACAGCCTCGATTTTGATTCCCTGGATGGTTTTGGATTCTCCGTTTTTTAAAACGACACCCTTCAACCCGGTGGCGGCGCACTTTTCCGTAAAAACCAGGACGGTGTTCTCGTCCCGGATTTTTTCGATCGCCCCCGTATCCAGATGGTCCCCATGTTCATGAGTGATCAGAATCAGGTTCGCCTTCGGCATGGAGGCATAATTGCTCTGTCTCTCCCATGGATCCACGTAAATCGAGCGGCCCTGAAATAGAAAATAAACAGAAGCGTGTCCTAATACCCGGAATTTTGCCGGAAAACCTTCGATGGAGCTGAGTTGGTCCGCAGCGAGAGTGCATCTTGCCATGCCACAGATGCAAACGACTGTAAGCATACTGCTCAGGAGCAGGGCCTGCCTGGAGAGTTTTCGAATTGTAATCATGATTTCCACCATCCCTTGTTGCACCGTATCGAATGAAGTAGAGAGATTGTAAGACAACCGCCGGGAGCCGTCAATTCCGGGGGCGATCCGGTTTCCGTCGCCCATGGGTCGGAATCGCATCAGGGAGAAACGGCTCCGCAGCATTTCTTGAATTTTTTGCCGCTGCCGCAGGGGCAGGGCCTATTGCGACCGGTGCCGGCCGCTCCGGCGGACCCATGTCTGCGTTCATGGAGCCAAGCCATGACGTTGGCGGGAGGGCGTTCTTCGCGAAGTTCTCCGGCCATGTACTGCATACAAGGATCGATATGAGCGAAGAAGCGTTTCAGGCCCGGGCAAAGGTAGTTCAGTCCCGTCTCGCCATCGGTGGTTTTGCGGAAGCGATGTTTGGGACATTCTCCATTGCAGGCAAAGAGCACGGGGCATTCCCGGCACTGTCGCGGCAATCGGTCCTGCTTGTCTGCGCCAAAGCGCATTTGTTTCTCCTCGAGGACCAGTTCCTGCAGCGGACGCTGCTGAATATTTCCCAGCCGATTCTCCGGGTAAACGTAATGGTCGCAGGAATACAGATCGCCGTTATGTTCCAGAGCCAAGCCTTGTCCGCAGGTCCGGCTGTAGACGCAGAGGGAAGGATTCCTGCCGATCCAGGCCTCCAGGGCAATATCGAAAGCCTGTACATAGTAATTTCCCACATCCTGACGGACCCATTCATCGAAAACGGTGCAGAGAAAATTGCCATAATCCAAGGGTTTGACCGACCATGCGGCAACATCGGTTTCCTCTTCGTATGCGGGAGAAACCAGAACCGGCTGGTCCGGCGGCAAGGAGGAAGCGATACGTTCCACAATCGGTATGAACTGCATGAAATGGCTGCCTTCCGCTTTCAGAAAGCGGTAGATTTCCAGAGGATGCCGGGCATTATGCCGCTGTACGCAGGTCAGGGTGTTAAACTCCACCCCATGACGGTGGAAAGTCCGCATGGCCTGGTAGACACGATCGAATGTGGGACGATCTCCTTTGTCCCGGCGGAAGCGGTCGTGAATCTCCGCCGGGCCGTCGATCGATAGCCCGACCAGGAAGCGGTTCTGCGCCAGAAATTCGCTCCAGTCATCATCGATCAGCAGACCGTTGGTCTGGATGGCGTTTTCGATCTGTTTTCCCCCGGCATATTTCTGCTGCAGCTCGATCACCCTGCGGAAGAATTCGATCCCCAGCAGGGTGGGTTCACCTCCCTGCCAGGCAAAGTCGACGCGGGGAACCTCATTGGCCTCGATGTACTGCCGGACGAAAGATTCCAATACCTCATCGGACATCCGCCACTGCTCGTTTCCGCGATACAGTTTATCTTTTTCCAGATAGAAACAGTACCGGCAGTCCATGTTGCACATCGGCCCGATCGGTTTGACCATGACATGGAAGGCCAACGGATTCGTATGCAGGAGAGGATCCATCATAAAGATATCCGGTGCCGACTCCGCCTAGAAAGTCTCCCGCAGGCTCTCTTTGTCGGCCGTGGGGAAGTCTCGCGGAACTTGTTGCCGGACCTTACCGGTGGCCGCCCACTCTGCCCCACGCTGGAGCGTGACGATAAATCCGACGCATTTCATATTGGCGACGGCATGCCCGAGGATCGTATGAAAGATCCGACCTTTACCGTACCGGATGGTGAACAGCACCGGCTCCCGCTCGCCGGATCCCTTTTTCTCCTTTTCCGAAAGGGCGGTAGCCAGTACCTCCACATTTTTGGCCGGTCCACGGAGGCGATCATATAACTCGTCTTTGGTGTGGATCCACTCATCCGGCAGTCCTCTCATGATCGGATGCCGGGGATTCCAGGTTTTTACCACAAACGGGGCCTGGGGTCCGTGACTGCCGCCTTTGCCGGGCGAGGTGTCCAGGAAAATCCTTCCTTCCCGAGTCCGGACGATCTGGAGTGGTTGATCTCTACCTTTGCCGGGAGCAGTCTGAAAATAGGTATTTCCTGCGCGAAAACGGATATAGGGCCCCGATTTCTCGTCGCGATTCCGCCATCCGCCCACCCCGATGATCTCGTTATATTCTTTCCACTGGGGGAAGGCATTGTCGGCGGCATGATAAATCACCACGCCACCACCCCGGGATACAAAATCGAGGAAAGCGGTCTGGGTGTCCTGCGGCCAGGCCTCGTCATCATCAAAATTGAGAACCAGCAGCCGGTAATCGGAGAATCGGGGGTGAAACTGGCTGACGCTCTGGCCGATGGGGGGGAGAGTGGCCACTTCAACGGAAAAGAGTCCGGTCGATTCCAGGCACTTCTTCAGTACCGGGGTGGTAGTAACCCAATCGTGTGCCTTGTTCTGTCGCCCGTCGATGATCAGAGTTTTGATCGGTGCAGCGGCGAGTATACTTGCAGAGAAAAGCAGAAGAAGCAGTACCATTAACAGGCCAATTTTACTTGTTTTCATACCCGTTCCTTTGATGATGTTAGAGGATAGAAAAAAACAAACGATAAGCGAAAAGGGTAGGAAATGCAACCGCTCCTTCCCATAAAACTTTCGTTGGTCTTTTTTTCGTTTCTAGTGTCTAACTTATTCGACAGGACAATTCTTCACATGGACAATTCGGAAAAAAGAGAGAACCGGCGGCCCTATAGCTCCGGCCAGGATGGCATTCTAACTCTGCAGGAGCTGCAGTGGGTGGAAGAGAGTCGGCAGGGAAACATAAATGCTTTCAATCACCTGGTATTGCAATGGGAACGGTCCATTTACAACCTGATCCTGCGTATGATACGCCGGCCGGAAGAGGCGGCGGAGATCACACAGGATGTCTTTCTGGCAGCTTATCGCAGTATAGGAAGTTTTCAGGGCCGATCACGTTTTTCCACCTGGCTGTATCGCATCGCCGTCAATCACTGTTTGACTCATCTGGCACATCGTTCCCCTTTGGGAATAGCCAGTCTGGAGGATAAGTTTTCTGCCAAATGTCAGGAAGAACACCTGTCGGAAAAATCTCATGAAGAACAGATCATTCGCCGAACGGACGGGCGACATGCTGTCCAGGTCATGCAGGGGCTTCCTATGGAATGGAAGACGGTGCTGGAACTGAAATTCTTCCAGGATCTGACTTTTGAAGAGATAGGAGATGTCCTGAGCGTACCGGTAAGTACCGTGAAGTCGCGTCTATATGCCGGTCTGCAGGCGCTCCAGGAGAGGCTGCGATAATAGATTGTCGATGGCAAAATGCAGAAATAAAACCGGATAAGTGAGGTACAAAATGAACCAGGATTGTCGAACCTATCGCCTGCTGATCCCCCAGGCATTGTGTGGGGACCTGGATGCGTCTTCCAGGAAAGGACTGGAGGCGCATCTCGACAATTGTCCATCTTGTGCCGCGGAGTGGCAGGCCATGACCTCTACCGTAGAAGAACTCCGGACCCATGTGGATCTGCCTGTTCCCAGACACTTTACTCTGCCGGATAAAGAACGATCGCTGAATCCCGGCCGCTCCTTTCTATACTTCTTTCCCGGTCTTTTCCGATCCTGGGCCTGGGCCCCCGCTTTTTTACTGCTTCTGGCGGCCGTCATCTTCTGGATGAAGCCCTGGTCCACCGGACCATCCACGACGGCAGCGGTATTGACGCAGGCCGACCTGGAGGCATTCCGCTCCTCTCTGTTTCAAAGCCTGGAGGCAAAATCCAAAGCGGAAAAAGCGGAATGGCTCACTCTTCTCCGCACGGAAATGAGCGGACTTTCCCAGACGCTTGACGATCGGCAGAGGAAACATCTGCAAACGGCCATAATCCGCATGGAAAATCGTGTCGGGCAACGGCTGCAGGCCTCCGAACTGCGACAGCGTGCGGCCAACAACCTCTCCACCATACAAATTGTCGAATGGCTGCAAAGCCAGCAAAACAGTCTGGCCGAGTTGAATAACCAAATCCAGAGAGTAGCCAGGACCGACCGGCAGAGAGGGGCGGAGACCGATCAGTTACTCGCCGTATTGATCAAGGCGCAGGCCTCCGACCGGCCATAAACCGGTCGTGTATTGTCAATCGGAAAAGGGGAGTCCAAACAAGCGGATATCACGGTGCCGACCTGTTCCGTTTAAAAATCATCCACCGCAAAAGGAAAACGAATAGGAGAAAAGATATGAGACATCAATGGAAATGGCTATTTGTATTCACGGTAAGTGTCTACTGCCTGGGAGGAGGCGGATCCTCTGGTATTCTTCTGGGGGCAGCCATACCCCAGGAACTGCCGGAGGCGGATGTCATCCGGCAGGAGATGGCCATCATGAATGGAATCATCAAGACTACCGCCGGGTTCGTAGAAAAGGAGATCCGCCCCAAAAAGGAGACCGGTAAAGATCTCGCCGTTTTTCCTTCGGTGTGGGGGAGTTCCATCTCCAACCTCTATCTCCAGGGACAGGGTGCCGTTTTCCTCGTCAGTCGGCCCAATATTCGATTTTCCGCAGAACAGTTCGCGGCTATGGATGAACTGTCCGTTACCCTTTCGGCATTGTCCGAAGATGAATGGACGGAAAGCAACAAAGCCATGAACGAACTTCGTGCCAAGCAGCAGGAATTACAGCAGGCGCGAGAACAGGCGCGTAAAGAAGCCAAAGCTTCTCAGAAAGAGTTACAACAACAGGTGGAGAAATTGCAGGCGGAAGTGGAAGTAGCGCGGCAGGAGGTCGAAGAGAAGAGACTGGAAGCCCGGGAAGAGCGAAGGGCCAAAGCGGAGGTGCTCAGGCAAATGGCGGAAGAAGGGAAGCTCTCCACTCAGACGGAGAAAACGACCACTTCTTCATCGCCTATCCCCGCTCCGCCGGCACCGCCCGCTCCCCCTTCCCCACCGACGCCTTCCGAAACGGTTGTAACGCCCGTAACGCCCGTGACACCTCCCGCACCGGTTTTCTCGGGGGAAAGAACGGAACGTGAGGATAGGATTTATCGTGTGGCCCCCCGCAGGAACAGACAGAAACGGGAAGAGGATCTGGAAGAACAGAAATTGAGGGTCAAGGAATGGGAGACCAAAATGGTGGAGAGGCTGCGCAAAGTCCTGATACAACACGGAGATGCCCTTTCCTTTCTCAAGCCGGCCGAATACATTACCGTGATCCTGACACCGAACGACAATATCAGGGGTTTTTCGGAACGCTCAGCGGAAGCGCATCATGTCCTGATGATTCAGAAAAACTACATCCTGGATTTCAAAAAGGGAACCTTGAGCGGAGATCAACTCCAGACCAGGTTCGTGGAATACACGCTGGGAGGAAATCCAGAATAAACCTGCGGGAGTTCATGGCCCTATCGGAATCAACGAAGATTCTGTCAGGGAGAGGGCCGAGGATAGCGGTTTCCAGGGGGGGCACTGTGGTCCCCCCTGGCTGGTATATTGCCGGGCCTTTGCCCCACTATTTTCTATAGAAAAAAAGTTCTTCGGGAGGGATATCGCTTAGGAACGTTGTTCCGACAGATAGATGCCCTGGCCCATCTGATTGATCTGCTCCAGCTGGGTTTCAATCCAGTCCAGGTGATCTTCTTCATCCTTGAGGATCGATCCCAAAAGCTCCCTGGTCCCATTGTCCTTCTCTTCGACGGCCAAACGTATAGCGGCATTGTAGGCGGCGATGGCACCCAATTCCGCGTCTTTATCGTTTGCCAGCTGCCCTTCCACCTTGGATCCGATATGGAGATCCTTCAATTTGCTGACAATGGGTAACCCTTCCAAAAAGAGGATACGGCCGATCAGCTTTTCGGCGTGCTTCATTTCGACGATGGCCCGGCCCTCGACGGCCTTGTGCAGTTTTTCATATCCCCAATCGTCACACATCTCCGAGTGGACCATGTACTGGTTGATGGCCGTCAGTTCGTCGGCCAGCAGATCGTTCAAGCAGGCAATGACTTTTTCGCTTCCTTTCAT
>CAZTVS010000049.1:0-26357 GCA_964617125.1 uncultured Acidobacteriota bacterium | reverse complement strand
GTTCGTCGGCCAGCAGATCGTTCAAGCAGGCAATGACTTTTTCGCTTCCTTTCATATCCAATCTCCTTTTATGGTTGATGACGTCGCAAAAAATCCCCTATGGATCCGTTTCTACACTCACTCAGAAAAATCTGGAGTAGGGGCACGGCGTGCCGTGCCCTGGCGACTGTAGGATGGGGGCTTCCTTTGGGCGCGGCGTGCCGTGCCCCTACAACTGCTGATAAAAAATTCTATGATACGATTTTTTGCAACCTCATCATGGTTAATAGTAATGACGTTTTTCCCAGTCGATTGCCTACTTTACCAAAACAAAGACTTAAATGGAAGCGTATCGGAAGAATTCTTGCCGGATTTATGAAGTTCATGGGACGGGGAAAGGGCCATCTCGAACTTTATTACAATTTAGTAGCAAATAAGAAAACGAATTATGGCCAGTGACCAATTGCAAAGAGGAATATGAGTTTTTCAATTATTTTCCATCCATTTTCAGATCATTTGGATGCATAATACACTTAATCCTATTCTTTTCTGTCATATCACAATTTATGGCTGCTATAAATTCCTATTAGCAGCCATAAAAAATCAGATATACAGGAAATTATTCTATCAATATACATATATGTATTAAATATATTTTTAAATAAACATTTATGTAATTATTAGTTTTAGAAGACATTTGCATCGCCGAAAGAAAAATATGACTATCATACATGGTTTCATATGGTTAGAAATCATTCCGGTCGCATTTGCAAATCATGGCATGCTTGTTGCTAAATGCTCTGTGTTGTTGGACAGCCTTCCGGCTGCCGACTGGTTGCATCAAGTGAGTGAGCCGGCCATCTGAACTCCATGGCGGATGGCCGGCCTACTGTAGGATAGGAATCATCGGTCGAAGATCGCCATGGGGTCCGATCAGGAGAAGACGAAGGAGTACTATGCCGAAACGAATTTTTTATCCTTTGATAATCATACTATGTATGGCCGGTCGTATGCCCATGCTCATGGCGCAGAGCGGTAATTCGCCCATCGATTCCGGAGCCACCGCCTGGATGCTCACCTCCACTGCTCTGGTGTTGTTGATGATTCCCGGATTGGCCTTGTTCTATGGAGGGTTGGTCCGGACCAAGAATGTTCTGGGCACGATGATGCACAGCTTTTCCGCCATGGGAGTAATGGCGGTACTATGGGTCATTGCCGGATATGCCATGTGCTTCGGGACGAATATCTTCGGCGGATGGATCGGTTGGAACCGCGATTATCTATTTCTGGGCGGCATCGACGAGAAAATCAGTAACGGTATTCCGGAATACGTTTTTGCCATGTTTCAGGGGAAATTCGCCATCATAACACCGGCGCTGATTGCCGGGGCCTTTGCCGAACGTGTCCGTTTCAAGGGATATCTGGTTTTCATCACCCTCTGGGGCCTGCTGGTGTACAATCCGCTCTGCCACTGGGTTTGGGCCCCAGATGGCTATCTGTTTAATCTGGGTGTCAAGGGGGCCATCGATTTTGCCGGAGGAACGGTGGTCCATATCTCCGCCGGAGTGAGCGGGCTGATTGCCTGTATCTATCTGGGTGGAAGGCGGGGACATCCCAGGGCGATCATGCCTCCCAGCAATATTGTCATGACTCTGATGGGGGCCGGATTACTTTGGGTAGGCTGGTTCGGTTTCAACGCCGGAAGTTCTCTGGCCAGCGGATTGCTCACGGCCCAGGCCCTCACCGCCACGCAGGCGGCGGCCGCTGCCGGGGCGCTTACCTGGATGATCTTCGAGCTGTTGCACCAGGGCAAGGCAACAGCCGTCGGCTTCGCCTCCGGCATCCTGGCCGGTTTGGTGGCCATTACTCCGGCGGCGGGCGTGGTCAAGCCGATCGGAGCCATTGCCCTGGGTGTCCTGGCCTCACTTTTCTGCTACTTTGCCATCCTGTTGAAGAGCAAGCTCGGCTATGACGATAGCCTCGATGCCTTCGGTGTACATGGCGTCGGCGGGATCATCGGTTCGCTTCTGCTGGTGTTTTTCATCCGCGACAGTTGGTGGAAGCAGGCGGCAGAGGCCGCCCATGGCAGCTGGGGCATTCTCGATCAGCTCGGAGTTCAGGCGGCCGCCGTCGGACTCTCGATCGCTTATTCCGCTTTTCTGACATTCGTTATTCTTCTTCTGGTCAATAAAACCATAGGCCTGAATGCCACGGCAGAGGAAGAAATGCAGGGGATGGACGCTTCCTACCATGGGGAAAAGGGTTATGGAATGCTCAATCCCAGCTAACCGAGGGGAAACCGATATTCCCAACGGCTCTATGCGAGGAGAAATATGAAACTGATTACAGCCATCATCAACGAGAATAAATTAGACCAAGTGCGACAAGCGCTTATTGAAGCGGAGATTACCCGAATCACTGTGAGCCGGGTCTCAGGGCACGGGCAGGAATTGACGGAGGAATATTACCGGGGGAAGAAGGTGATTCCGAACCTTATTCCCAAAATCCGGTTGGAAATCGCCGTGAATGATGCCTTTGTAAACATTACCGTGGATACGATCATCCGGTCGGCCAACAGCGGGCATGTCGGCGATGGGAAGATTTTTATTACCCCTTTGGAGGAGTGCATCCGTATCCGTACGCAAGAAAGGGGAGGACAGGCGATCTAGGCAGAGAGGCGATTCTGGCGCAGGAAATCCATCTCGGCAGCGAGCATACCGATTCGCATGGCGGACCGCACCAGCTGTAAAAGTTGGTGAAACAGGGCCATGGACAGGATCCCGCTTAGGCTCCGCAGATCGGCGAGGACACTTAGAGTATAACCGCCAATCCAGGCGGCGAACGCCAACCCGCCGAAGACGATGGCTGGCACGAGGACCGTCGGTGCCCGGGACCATACCAAACGTATGGAAGAGAAAAGGCAGGCGATGACATGCCGGTCCCTGTCGAGTACGATTCGGATACGGGCGTAATCCAGGATGACCAGAAAGACGCCCAAAAGGAGCAACAGAAAAAGTACGAGGAAAATAGCGGTTAGGAAGGTGGCCGCTTCCCATCCGGCATCTTGAAAGCGCGAGAAGACCTGAAGCCCGGCGGTCCCCGCAACGCCAAGGGATAGTGCCGTTCCTACCCCCCACACCAGGAACAGCCTGAGGAAGCGCCAGAAATATCGGCCGGCCCCTGTGGTAAAACGAGACATAGTCAAACCGGACTCCCCATCGGCAAGGATTTGTAAGGTGCCGCCGGAGAGGAAGATGGAACTCAATAGAGTCAGCAGCAGCAGCAGACCGGAATAATGGTTGGCCATTTGCCACAGGGAGTTGAGATCGTAAGCGGTCAGCTCTGCAAGAATTTGGAAATGGAATCCGTTCAGGATGCGATCAGCCTCCGGAGCTTTGCCCAGTGCTTTCTTCCACCACAGATAGAGTGGGATGGTTGTCAACGAGGCCAGGCACAAGGTGTAAAGCCATAATAGTAGAGTTAGCCTGAGTTGTTTTCGGATGGTGGCGAAGCCCTCGCGTATGCATGCTGAAATCATAGTCCTACCCCCAGGCAAGAGATCGCGCTTTGCATCCAGAATAACCAGTGAACGGACCATTTCATGGCTGCCCTGACATCCTCCTGCCTGCGGCGGGAGTTATTGAGCAGGTTTATGTCCAGAAGGTTCCTGTGTTCCGGATCGATCTGTACCCATTGCAAAGGTGTATCCTGGCGGAAACGATATCGAATCCAGCGATCACGGCCTTCCCAGCGCAGGCGCTCCGGAGGATGTCCTTCCCGCTTGTATTCGATCTCGACGGGAAGAACGAAATCGCCGGCGCGACGAATCACGAAGGTGTTCTCGTAAAGGATTTCATCCGATTCTTTCTTCCCGTCGGTAGTGGTCGGTTGTGTCGGTTCGGGGGAACTGAAAGTGCGGCTGATGTCCTGGTCAAACACTCCTGCTGGTTTGGAGATACGGTTTGCGGACAGGTCGGTAACCGCATAGTCCAGGATGGCGTCTCCCTCGATGGCATTGCGAAAAAACCCTCCCAGATTTTGGCCTGAGACTTCATCGGCAATCCTATAAAAATCTTCACTGGTGGGATGGCGGAAGCGAAATCGTTCTGCGTAGGTCCGCAGGATCCGGACCATGGTGCGTTCATCGAGGATTTTATTTTCCAATGTCCGTAAAACGATCTCCGGTTTGGTATAGGAGTAAAAACCATAATCGGACAAGTAGGTCCAGGAAGGTTTTCGAATGGTGTCATACTTGGCATAGGGACCGTTTTGCATACGAATGGCTTCCGCTTCGCCCAGTTTGAATCCCAGAAATTCCAGGAGAGCGCTGTCTTTGCCATAGACGGCATCCATAATTTTGCCGGTGGAATAAGAATTGATGCCTTCATCCAGCCAGGCCTCTTCAAATTCGTTGTTCCCCACCAGGGCGTACCAGTACTGATGCCCGAATTCATGGATGGCGGTCAATTCGGGCAGACGAATTTTATGAAAAGGCGGGTGATTCAATAACCAGGAGGTCCCTACCGTGATCAGCGTCGGGTATTCCATTCCGCCAGCGCTACGTGCACCGAAGGCCGGATCGACGACGGTTATCGTCGGATAAGGATAGCGGCCATACCAGAGTCCGAAATATTTGATGCCCGCCAGAACGGCCTGGAAATGCCTTTCTGTTTGCGGCAGGTGAGACGGTTGCATCAGGAGAATGATCTCCACATCGGAAAGTTTCATCTCTTCCACGGACCGTCCCAACAGATCGGCCATGGCCTGATACTCAGACGGCGAAACGTCCTTATCGGCGGAAAAGGTGCGGCGCAGCTCTACATAATCAGGGTATGCCGTCCAGGCAAAATCATGGATATCGTCCTGCTCGTAGATGTGAGTCATAGTACCATCGGGATTGCTCTGCCGGCCTATGCGTTTTCCGCTGGCTCCCAGATGATATTGGGCGGGTAAGGTTATTTCCACCCGGTAGCGGCCATAATCGGCATAAAACTCCGAATTGGCATGAAACTGATGACAGTTCCATCCGGCTGTCTTGCGACCGCGTAATCCCGCCGGCTCATAGACACCAAGCTTGGGGAACCACTGGGCGACCATATAATAATCACGTTTGAATCCTGTGCGGTCGATGATTTCCGGGAGTTGCACCCGGAAGTCTATCGCAAGGACGATTTCCTGTTGGGGTCCGACAGGCTGTGGCAATGGGACTCGGGCCACGGTCTGGTCCTCGGCGTTGTCGTCGTCGGGATGTTCAAAGAGTATCTGTGATGCAAGATCCGATCCGTCGGACAGTCGTAGAGAAATCACATCGATCCATCCCCAATGTCCTTCCGCGATTTCTTCCTGATCGTTATGGGTAGATTTTTCCCGGAAATAGGTACTTCGGGTGTTTTTAAAGGCATTCAGATAGAGGTGGAAATAGAGATCGGAAACGGGCTCAGCCGACGGATTCCGCCATGCCAGGCGCATCTTGCCGTCCATCTGGTGGGTATCGGTATTCAGCTTCGCCTGGATATGATAGTCGACCACCTTTTGGCAATGCGGCGGCAATGGTTCGGCCGGCAGAGGAAAGGAAAAAAAGAAAAGAAAAAATAAGAACGGAAAAGAACGGGAAATGGTCCACATATGGATTTCCTTGGAGATTTTCATCCCGAGGTAGGGCTTTCCACGACGATGAGTCCTGCGAGGGATGACGGGAATCAGGCAGGTTAAACCATATCACTATGTCCGGTCGAAGAAATTTCTAAAGATTCGGTCGTTCCCTTCCTGGGAAAATTCCGATTGCCAAGTTCTGTCGATCTTTGCCTGGGGATCGTTTACGGCTATCAGAGTGAGAATCTGCTCCGCCCCGTCCGAATCCTGTTCCGGGTGAAACTGTATTCCCCATATAGGGAGTTCTCGATATTGAAAGGCGTGTATCCGGCAGGCCGGCGACGATGCCAAAATGGTCAACTCCTTCTCGGCTGTTTCTCCGAAGACCTCGTCGTAATGGGAGACCATGGTTACCCATTCCCGAGCGCCGGCGAAGAGAGTATTTTCAGGATTGTGCACCCTTACTCGAGTCCATCCGAGCTCGGGCGCCGCTGCCTTGCGTACCGAAGACCGGCCGCAGAGAACGCGCGCCAGAAACTGGTGACCATAGCAAATTCCTAGAAAAGGCTTGCCGTGGTCCATGGCGAATCGGATGGTGTCGGTCAAAGTCTTATCCCAGGGTTGTTCCTCCATGGCCGAGGCTTCCGATCCGGAAAGAATGATATGAGAGAAGGATTCGGGCGGAGGCACAGTCTGTTCCTCCGCCATCCGTACCAGACGGCATTTCCGGTTGTTTTGCCGGGCAATGCGCTGCATGGACCGATCCAGGGAATCGGCCAGATTCCTCTCCAGCATGCAGTTCAAGACCAGAATCATACGTCGGATCAGAGACCCATGGGGGATGCCGGGACAGCGGAGAGGGCGGTAAATCCGTTGGTTCCGAAGACGGCAAAACTGAAGATCGGCTGCTCTGATTTCAGGGTGAAATAGCCGGCGCTCATTTCAGGAAGACCGGGGGCAATTTCCAAGAGCAGCTTGGAGATGCGTCCACCCGCGGGGATGTTCTGTGTTCCAGATCCCTTCAACACCCCGTTCGTATCATAGATCGAAATAGCGACAACGGCTTCGGTGGTGTTGGGATTTGCAATGGCCACACCGGTGTAATAATTCTTGTCCTGGGCCACCTGAGAGAAAATGGCCGCTTTGCGTCCTTCCGTTACCAGCGGCAAAGCCGTTTTCAACATCCACCCGCCTTCATCGCCGAAAATGACCGATCCGGCAAGTCGCCGGTCACTGTCGATCTGGACATACCCTCCCCGGTTGGGTTGGGCATTGAATAAAGAGGCATCCAGGATCATAGTCCGGCCGAAAGCCGGGATGATGGTGATGGCTTGATCCCCCAGGGGTTTTCCGTCATTGTCGATCCATTTCAGCGAAACGGTCGCCTGCTGGTCTTCCAGGTTGACCAACGTCATACTGGATTGATAACCGTTTCCTACGACAAATTGCGGACAGAAGAGTCTGGTTGCGCCCCCCTTCAGGCCATCGATGGCCCGCAGGGCCCATTTATTGAAGTAAGGAGTCGTGGAGATTCCCACCCCGGCCAGATTGGTCGTCGAGACCGCCTTCACGTAACCTCCTCTGGGTATGACATAAGGAAATATCTGGGAGACGATACCCTGATATCTGCCTTTGGCGGGAATAGATACGGTCACCGGCGCATAGCTTTCCTGTTCCTGACCGAGATTGTTTATATAGTGCAGAACGACATTGTTGGCCGGCAATTCGGTGGGATTGATGATGGAAATTTCCGTCGTATCGGCCTCGGTAAAGACGAGCGGAGTAGAAACGCTATCGTTGACGTCGGTACCGTCGATGGTGTTGACGTCCGGATCGAAGGCCAGGAAAAATCCTGAGATGGACGATTGGTCACTGGTGACTTGCATCCAGCATTCATCACTGTTCAATTGGGCGCCGAAGACCTGAAAGGCTACCGCAGCCAGCTGTTGTCCGGCCGGAAGTTGTCTCTGCACCGGGTTCTGCCCCGGAGGGGGAACCGGGAAAAGGCTGCCGTCCTTTTTATACGCGGTAAAGGTTAAGTTGGCGGACGCTGTGCCGTAATTGGCGATGGCGATGCCGGTCCATTCGCCGTTGGTATCGACAAGTCGCGGGAAATTCAACACCGTTCCGGCGTTTTCTGCAGCGAAAAGGTTGACAAGAAGAAAGAATGCGGCGAGCGGATAGGACAAAAGACGAACTCGAAAGAAATTCATGAATACTCCAAAATATTTTAAGATTGATTTGCTGCCGTCGATTCCGGGCAGACATTCTCGACGGAACCGAAAAAGGAAAAATTATACTACGAACCGGACAAAGTAGCTTGAACGATCGCCTTACGGCTATCTTTCCGTTCTTAAAAGTTCTGTCTGAGAGGAAGGCTTTGGTGTCGGTAGAGAGATCCGGTGTGGTTATTCCGGTTTTCCTGCTGGTTGCTTGTCGGTTTCGGGTAAGGGTGGTGAAGCTTCCGGTGTCGCTATGGAATCGGCAGATGCGACTGCTGTGGTCTGTGGAACGATTTCCGGGAGAACGCTCTGGAACTCAATTTTATAGAACTGTAGAAAAGTCAGGAACAAGGCGGAGATCAACGGGCCCAGTACCAGACCCAGAAATCCGAAGACCTGTATGCCTCCAAAGGCACTCAGGAAAACCAGAAGCGTATGCATGTCCGATTTGCCGCGGATGAAGTAGGGCTTGAGGAAATTATCCAGGGAACTGATGACGGCAGCGCCGAAGACCAGAATGACGACTCCTTTCCACGTACTCCCGGCTACGAGCTGATAAACCCCGGCCGGCATCCAAACCAGGAAGGAACCGACTGCGGGAAAGAGGGAGAGAAAACCCATCAAAGCTCCCCAGAGTAGAGCTCCCGAGATTCCCAGGGTCCCGAACAGCAGTCCGCCCAATATGCCCTGGCAAAGGGCCGTCATCAGACTGCCGTAGAGGGTAGCGTTGCAGACATCGCTGAACTGGCCTATCAATTTCTCCTCGTATTCCTGTGGCAGCGGATCGAGTTCCCTCAATGCGGACAAAATCCCCCGGCCGTCCTTGAAGAAGTAATACATGGCCGTCAGCATGATCATAAAATCGAAGATAAATCCGGCCAATTGTCCCAGGAGATTGGTGCTCTGGTCGACCAGAAAACCGCTGATCGTCTTCATGGCCTGGAGAAGGGCACTCTTCCAATCGATCTGTTCCAGACCTAACAGCCGGTGCACCCAATCCCACATATCCTTCAACCAGGGAGTCTGGCTCAGCAGGCGTGTGGGATCGAACCCTTCGTCTCCCAAGGCCTTCTCGATGCTGTGGTAGGCATCGATCGATTGGCCGGCCAGTAAAAGGAGCATCCATAACACGGGAAAAATGATCAGTACCGAGATCAGGACAATCATCAACAGAGAGCTGAGTCCGGAGCGGTTGCCCAGGATTTTTTCGATACGCCGGTAAAAAGGAAAAAAGACGCTGCTCAGGATCAGGGCCCAGGCCAAGGGAGCGGCGAAGGGGATGAATATCTTGTAAAAGGCATACAGGATCAGGCCAAAGCAGAGCAGAAAGAAGACGGTGGAGAACCGCTTGCTGTATCTGCCGTCTCCTGAGGAGAAGATATCCCTCGGTTTCATACTTGCCTGACCAGCCTTTTTGTTTTTATCCAATTCGTCAGCTGCCTGATGATTTGTTCCTGGCTCACCCACACGTTCTGTTGCGTCTCATTATACAAAAAATGAACGTGACTTCCCTTGGGACCCCATTCTGCCGGAGAGGTCGGTCCAAACAGAAGAAAAGATTCTGCCCCGCAAAAAGCGGCCAGATGGCTGATCCCGGAATCGTTTCCCAGATACCAGGTGACCCGTAAAAGCCGTTCGATTACCGTTTCCAGAGGTGGGTGCAGGAGCAATTCCATTTCGTGCCGTTTGCAGAAAGAAATGACCTCGTTCTGGATAGCCTCTTCGGCGTAACCTAGCAGCCAGGTGACATTCTGGCCTTCTTCTAAAAGAATGAGGGACAAATCTTGAAAGTCTCTCAGGGGCCGGCATTTATGCTTGCCTCCGCTACCGGGATGGATGATGCCGGAGGAGGGCAGACGCCGAACGGAATCGGTGCCGGGATGAAAGACCGGCGGGGCCGTATCCGCGATTTTCGGAGGTAGGCGCGATTGCAGGAATGGCCACTGCTTCAGGCTGTTCCATATAAGATCGGCTGCGTGCCTGCCGCTTCCGGCAGGTGGAAACGACGGAGTGCAGAGCCAACCTTCCTCAAAGACAGTCGACAGACGGCGATGCAGGTAGCCATCCCCGTCCTTCATCCAGGCCACGCAGAAGGAGAAGGAAGCCAGAAAGGCATGAAGGCGATCGTCCGGCTGATCGGAAAAGAGCGGCAGGAAAAGCGAGTCATCGATGGAGCGGTACTCTTCCAGATAGGAAATTTCCCTGAGCCAGGACAGATGCGACGGATATCCTACCCAGCAAAGCCGTATCCCGGGAAAACAGCTACGAAGCAGGTTGACCGACGAAAGCGTCAGCAGAACATCTCCCAGAGCTCCGGGGCGAAGGATCAGGCCCTTAGTCTCCCTCCGACACCTGAAAGGGGTCATTTTCCGGATTTTGACGATGAACGCGAGGGAGCCCCTTTTTTACCCACGGGAGGATTGGTCTTGCCGGCGGTAGTATCAGCCGAGGGGCAATAGGATACCAGAGGACATTCGCTACAGAGGGGCTTTTTGGCCTGGCATATCTTGCGGCCGTGCCAAATGGCCTGATGGGAGAAAGCGATCCAGTCTTCCCGCGGCACAATCCCCATCAGGTCCTGTTCGATTTTGGGAGGATCGGTTTCCTTTGTCCATTGCCAGCGTTGCGCCAGCCGAGAGACGTGCGTGTCGACCACGATCCCGGAGATAATTCCGAATCCGGTTCCCAAAACGACATTGCCGGTTTTGCGGGCCACACCGGGCAGAGTAAGCAGGTCATCCATCTTGCCGGGCACTTGTCCCTGGAAGTTCTTGACGATCGCCTGGGCCGCGCCCAGTATGCTTTTTGCCTTGGCATGAAAGAATCCGGTGGATTGCACCAGGGTTTCGATCTCCTGCAGGTTGGCTTCCGCCATGTCTTTTACTGTGGGAAAACGCCGGAAAAGTGCAGGCGTAACCATATTGACACGGGCGTCGGTGCATTGGGCCGAAAGGATCGTGGCCGTCAGCAGTTCCCAAGGATTCCGATGGGTCAAAGCGCATTGAGCATCCGGATAATTTTTCGCCAGAAGTTCTAATATTTTGGTTTGGTTGGCTGCGCCTTTTTTCTTGCTTGCCGATGTATTCATAGAGATTTTGTCTAAAGATATCGCCGCATGTCCTGTGTCCAGCCGCCGAAACGGATCAGGAGGGAAAAATCCTTCCGCAGAAGATGCCACATTTGTTGGCGGTCCATACGGTCGCTGGGGATGCCCCAATGGGTCTCGATGCGCCATCGCAGGTAGGGGCTGCGCCAGGGACAAAAGCGATGGCCCCGGCAAACGATCCAGTAGTATCTTGCCAAATGTAACCAGAGTAACGGATTCCATGCCCGCATGGTTCGATTTCTCCCTGACTGTTTCTTGGCAATTGTAACATGGGATAGGGTGGAGGTTCAGGAATATCCTGACCGGGAGAACCGCCTCCCCGGGAAACGTCTTGTCGATTGCGGCTCCATTGGGTATCATGATGCGCTTGATGACCATTGAGGAATTGTATGAACGGCTGTGGACGCGCTACGGTCCGCAGCATTGGTGGCCGGCATCGTCGCGCTTCGAGATGATTGTCGGAGCCGTGTTGACGCAGAATACGGCATGGGTTAATGTCGAAAAGGCACTGACCGGGCTTCGATCGCGCGGGCTATTATCGATTCGGGCACTGTCCAGACTTTCCTGCGAGGAGATGGCCCCTTTATTGCGGTCCTCCGGATACTACAATCAGAAGGCCAGACGGTTACGTGCCTTTCTCGATTTTTTGAACGATCGGTACAACGGCACGCTACAGTCTCTGGACCGACTGGAGACCGGAAGACTGCGGGAAGAGCTTTTACAGCTTCATGGATTCGGCCGGGAAACGGTTGACAGCATATTGCTTTATGCCTTTCAGCGTAGGGTCTTTGTCGTGGATGCCTATACCAGACGAATTTTTTCCCGGCACGGCTATTGTTCGGCGGAGGTCGGCTACGAGGAGCTGCGCTCCTGGATTGAGGCCCGCATCCCGGCTGAAACGGCCTATTATAATGAATTTCATGCATTGATTGTGGCCGTGGGAAAAACCCACTGCCGGCCGTCGCCTCGTTGCCATGGATGTCCATTGGAATCGAAGGAAACGGATGAAAAAGGAAAGGGACGTGCCGACCGGTCTCCCGGCGGACGCTGAGTGAAATATGGCAACAAAAGATCGAATCGCCCTGGTTACCGGATCCGCTCGTCGCATAGGCCGGGAAATCGCATTGACCCTGGCTTCCGCCGGATATTCTCTGGCGCTGCATTATTACCGGTCGGCCACCGAGGCCCGCACCCTTCGCCGGCAGGTTCGGGAAAAGGATGTCGCTGCTGAAATCTTCGAGGCGAATCTGGAGTTCAGTACCGGTGTGGAACGGCTGATCGAGGAAGTCTCCAACCGCTTCGGCCGACTGGATATTCTGGTGAACAATGCTGCGGTGTTTCGGCGGACTCCATGGACGGAGATACAGGAAACGGATTGGGACTACTTTATGAACGTCAATCTCAAGGCTCCATTTCTCCTGTCCAAGGCGGCTTCCAAGTTGATGATGGAACGAGGATGGGGCAAGATCGTTCATGTGGCCGACGAAGGAGGCATGCGAATCATGCCGAGCTACATCCCTTACTGTGTTTCCAAGGCGGGCCTGATTGCTTTGACCCGCGGGATGGCCCAAGCCCTGGCACCTTCCGTTCAGGTGAACGCCGTGGCTCCCTCCATGGTTCTTCCCGGAGAAAATACATCGAAGGAGACCGTGGACTATTTGGCCAGTTCCACTCCCATGGGACGGATCGGCGACCCGGCGGATGTGGCCGGTGCCGTCCTCTACTTTGTCCAGGGCGGAGCAACCATTACCGGACAGGTGATCGCCATCGATGGAGGGCGGTCGGTATTTCTCGAGGAACGATCCTGAGTCATGCCGGGCGAAGAGGTCATCATTCGTATTGCCAAATCGGCCGGCTTCTGCTTTGGCGTTCGCCGGGCCATACAAATGGCCTTGCGCGCCGCTGAAACAAATACGGATGTGTATATGCTGGGGGCTATTGTCCACAACGAACACGTAGTCCGGCAGATCCGACAATCCGGAGTTCACATGTGCCGTCGTCTGGAGGATATCCCGGAAGGCGCATCCTTGCTGTTGCGTGCCCACGGTGCCGTTCCCGAGGTCTATGAACGGGCCGGGAGACAAGGTTTACGCATACTGGATGCGACCTGCCCCCTGGTCAAAGAGATCCATAAAGCGGTGCGCAGTCTGGAGCAGGAAGGCTATCAGATTGTCATCATTGGAGACCATTCCCATGATGAAGTCCTGGGCATCGCCGGTCAGGTCAGGCAGGCCATGGTTTTCTCCTGTGTCTCGGAACTGTATGATCACCCGGGTTTCTGGAAAAAAATCGGGGTGGTGGTGCAGTCCACACAGGACATGGAGAAGGTCCGTGCCATCCTGATGGAGCTGATTTCACGCTGTCATGAACTCAGATTCATCAATACCATCTGCCAGCCCACCGCCGATCATCAGCAGGAAATTCGCCTCATGCCGCCGGCCAACGATGTGATGATCATCGTCGGTTCCCTGTCGAGTGCCAACACCACTCGATTGACCCAAATCGCCCTGTCTCTGAATCCTCGATCCTATCAGGTACAATCGGCCGACGAGCTGCAACCGGTTTGGTTCCGGGGAGCGAAAAGTATAGGGGTGTCGGCCGGAGCTTCTACTCCCGATTGGATCTTGCAACAGGTTATCGACCGGTTACAGGAAATCACCGGCGGCAGAGTCGAGGCGGAAGGTGGAAAAAAAATGGAACAGGAGGAGAAACATTTATGATTCAGGTGCCGAAATTGACTCAAAGCGATGCTGGCAGAATTCTGGCCGCCGCTCATGCGCAAGCCGAGCATATCGGCGTGCCGATGGATATTGCCGTTGTCGACGACGGGGGACATCTGCTTGCCTTTGAACGCATGGACGGGGCCAAGATCACCAGTATACAGGTAGCCATCGATAAGGCTTTCACCGCGGCCGGGACTCGCAAAGGGACCCATGAATATACACAGATCGCCGGTGCCGGTGGTCCGGCCTTCGGTATTTTCGTCAGCAACCAGGGACGATTCATGATCTTTGGCGGTGGACTGCCGATTCTGGTCGATGGCGTCTGTGTCGGAGCGGTGGGTTGTAGTTCCGGCAGTGTGGAGCAGGATATGTCGGTGGCCCAGGCAGGGATCGATGCCTTACATCGATAAACAGTGCTGTTAAAAGAAGAGTGGAAAGGAGAATCAAAACATGGAAGGTAAGAATAGAAGATCTTTTTTGCAGTTGGCCGGGTTGTCGTTGGCTTATGGAACGGTAAGTCTCGATCGGGTTCAGGCACAGAACGGCAAAAAGATACGCCTGGGAGTCATTACCCAGGTGGGGAAGGATAAGCCTGCCGATGCTGCCATTGCTTACGTCAAGGAGTTGGGCTTCCCTTCCTGCCAGATCGGATCGGAAGATTTTACTCCGGAGCTGGCGGAATCTCTTCGCCGGGCCTTGGCCAAGTACCAGATTGAGGCCTCAGCTTTGATAGCCGCCGGACCGGGACGCATGGACTGGAATTTCTATCAGGGTCCTCTCAACAACGGCCTGGTTCCGCCGGAAACCAGGAAAGTGCGGGTGGAACATCTGAAGAAGGCGTCTGCATTTGCTGAACAAGTTGGTATTCCGGCCATCTTTACTCATTGCGGCTTCATCCCGGAAAATCCCAACGAAACTCTGTATAAAGATGTCGTTGTGGCCATACGGGAAGTGGCGCAGGTGTGCCGACAAAACGGACAGATCTTTCTTTTTGAAACCGGCCAGGAGACTCCGGTAACGCTGCTTCGCACCATCCAGGATGTCGGTCTGGATAACTTGGCCGTCAATCTGGATACCGCCAACCTGATCCTCTACGGCAAGGCCAACCCCGTCGATGCTCTGGAAGTGATCGGCAAGTATATCAAGGGGGTCCATGCCAAGGATGGCTTCTATCCTACCGACCCTAAAGAACTGGGCAAGGAGGTTCCCATCGGCGAGGGTAAGGTCGACTTTGCAGCTTTTATCGCCGGCCTGAAAAAACTGGGCTATACCGGTCCGATCACCATAGAAAGGGAGATCACCGGTCCCAAACAGAAGGAGGACATTCTGAAAGCCAAAGCTTACCTGGAAAAACTGATCAGGTAATTGGGATGCAAGTTAAGGCTTGCACTCCGGACGGGACGATGTGTTTATGGTTTGGTACAGATTCTGCAAGAAGACCATATTGTCGCATTGTACATACTGCATGTCGCTGCCCATCCGCGAGTAGCTTTTGCAGAAACGCAAATAGTAAGCGGCATTGGTTTTGGGGGGCTCTCCCTGGGTCCAGTCCCAGTTCCCGCTGTCCTGTAGATCGATGACGTAAATTTTGAGTCCGCTGACTGTCGGACGGCCATCCTGTAGACGGAGATTGTTCACGCAGCTCAGGCTTTTTTCGAATACCTGGGGGGCCATGATGGCCGATCCGATGGAAAGCAGTACCCCGCCGTCCAGTGTTTCTACCGAGTCGCTGAACAGGCGGAAGTCATTTGTGGCTGCACGGCCGACCACTCCGCCGTCGAATATCGGGTGGTTGGTGATGATGTCGTAACCGATTCCCGGATGAACCGTCATGGGCACATCGTGCCGGAATGCCTGGGCCAGAATGGAGGCTTGCTTCCATTTATGCTCTACCCGGATATGTCCGGAAGGCAGACGATGGGCGCGCATGATCCGCAGCAAGTCTGCCCGGGCGGATGTCAGCGGGTGTCCCGGTTCCGCTTGAATCATGATTTCCAATTGTTCGACCGAAGGGAGTACGGCACCATCTTCATAGATGAACCTGCCGAGGGATGCGCCGTAGCCTTCGGAGCGCAAACTGCCGGCGAGCAATGCGATGTGGAGATTGCGCCCGGTCTCATCCCAGGCCCCGAAGGTCCCGGAAGCGACATTGTTGCGTACACTCTCGGTAGAACGTCCAAACCAGGCATACTCCCAGTCGTGAATGGTTCCGGCGCCATTGGTGGCAAGATGGGTGATCCATCGTTTGGCCATCATCCGCTCTAAGATGAGAGCGGCGCCGTTGCGCAGCAGATGGGCGCCATACATGATGATGACCCCGGCGCCGTGCTCCCGCGCCTTGAGTATCGATTCGGCACACTCCCGGATGGTCCGGGACAGGGAATCTTCGCATGCCGGCGGTTCGGCTTCCGGTGATTTGAGTATTTCTTCCGCTGAGGTCAGGCTCTTTCGCTCGGAAAGCGGGAACACTCTGAGTTTGGACCAATCCTGCGGCAAGGGCCGTTTATAGACTATCGCTTTTTTCTCTTGTTTGGACATAATAAAAGGAATTCTAAAAACCTATCGGCAGGCTTGTCAAGCGGAATCATACAGCCACGGAATTCCCTTGGTCGGCCGTACCTTGACAATCATCTCCTATCCTGCCTAGAATCTGCTCGTGCCATCGAAGGTGGCAAAACCAATTCGATCCAAAAGAGACCACTGATCAGGATGAGTATTTATGAAGAAACAACCGAAAGAGATGCCCAGAAGGAATTTTCTTACGGCCGCCTGCTCCGGGGCCATGGCCTTTTCCATCGTTCCCGGGCGTGTGCTGGGTAAACGATTGGGCTATGTCGCTCCCAGCGATAAATTGAACATCGCCGGTGTCGGCATAGGTGGGATGGGGAGAAACAACCTGAAAAACATGAGCACGGAAAACATCGTGGCTCTCTGCGATGTGGACTGGGGCTATGCGGAAAAGACATTCAGAGACTATCCCAATGCCCGAAGATTTAAGGACTGGCGTCGCATGTTCGACGAAATGAGCAAGTCCATCGATGCCGTACTGATAGCCACTCCTGATCATTCGCACGCTGTCGTTACCGCTCATGCCATAACCCTGGGAAAACACGTATACACGCAAAAACCGCTGGCCCATTCCGTCTATGAATCGCGCCTCCTGACCCGGCTGGCCAGGAAATACAAAGTTGCCACGCAAATGGGCAATCAGGGGCACTCCGGAGACGACATCCGTCGGGTCTGCGAATGGATATGGTCCGGGGCTATCGGCGATGTGTATGAAGTACACAGCTGGACGGACCGCCCCATATGGCCTCAGGGATTACAGCGGCCTAAGGAAACGATGGAAATCCCCTCCACCCTCGATTGGGACCTGTTCATCGGTCCGGCGGCGGTAAGGCCTTATCACTCGGTTTACACACCCTGGAACTGGCGCGGTTGGTGGGATTTCGGTACGGGTGCCTTCGGCGATATGGCCTGCCACATCATGGACCCCTTGTTCTGGGCCCTGAAGCTGAAATATCCGGTCAAGGTGGAAGCCAGTTCCACCCTGGTCAATGTGGATTCTCCTCCGCATTCGGAAAAGGTGAAATTCGTTTTTCCGGCCCGAAAGAACTTGCCCGATGTCGCCATGCCGGAGGTGACGGTCTACTGGTATGACGGCGGGCTGTTGCCCGACCGGTTGCAGGATATTCCCACCGGAGAAATGATGGGGCGGGATACCAACGGCGGACTTCTTTTCTTTGGGAGTAAAGGGAAAATTATGACCGGTTGTTACGGTGCCAATCCCACCCTGCTGCCCTATTCCAAAATGGATTCCTTCCGGCAGCCGGATCCGTCGATTCCTCGTATTCCCGGTGCCGATAAAGGTGTATGGACCAACGTCCATGAGCAGGATTGGATCCGTGCCTGTAAAGAGCCGGCGGAAAGTCGTACGGAAGCATCCTCCTGCTTCGAGTATGCCGGTCCCTTCAATGAAATGGTGGCTATGGGTGTTCTTGCCGTCAGGCTGCAGGGGCTGAACCGGACACTGGATTGGGACGGTGAGAAGATGCAGTTCACCAACATCGCGGAAAGCGACAAGCTGAAGATAGTGACTGTGGATCAATTCGAAGTTATCAATGGCGATCCCAAATTTATCCGGCAATATGCCGATTTCAGCGCCAAAGAGATTGCCACCGAATGGATAAAGCATACTTATCGTGAAGGTTGGTCTCTACCGGAAATGCCCTCGTAGTAGTAGCTCCGGCATTTCTGATCACGCGGTAAAAATGATGGGGTTGCAAAAAAAAGTCCTGGGAGCGCCGCACCCCAGTGCGGCAAGGGAAAGGATGTGTATTCCTGTGCCCTTCCTTGCATTGTCGGATTGAATGGTACGGAAAGGATTATATTAGAATCCATATTCTCCTGCCGCACTGGGGTGCGGCGCTCCCGGAAATGCTTTTTGCGACCTCATTAAAAAAATGTTCAGTCTCTGGAGAAAAAAATCAATCGATTAACAGCCAAGTTCTGGAGGTATTATGAAAAAAGCTTTACGATTAATCGTCCTTTCAGCAATGCTTTTGGCGATAGGATCGCCTCTCCTGGCTCAGCCGCCCAAGCGTGTCAGTCCGCACGATGTCATCGGCGGAATGGTGGATGGCGGACGGATCATGATTGTCTACGGACGCCCTTATAGCAAACATCCCAAATCCGGGGAAGTACGCAAGATTTGGGGCGGACTGGTCCCTTTCGGCAAAGTCTGGCGCACGGGCGCCAATGAAGCAACCTTGTTGATTACCCCCCAACCGATCATGATCGGAGAGGCGGCTGTTCCTGCGGGTACCTATAGCCTCTTTACCTTGCCGGCGGAAGATGGCACGGCCAAATTGATCATCAATAAGCAATTCGGGCAGTGGGGAACGCAATATGACGAAAAGCAGGATCTGGCCCGCGTGGATATGAAAAAGGATGCCCTGGAGACGGCAGTCGATCAATTCACCATGGTCGTAGAGAAAAATGCGGCTGGTGGGGCCTGGTTGAAGCTGATGTGGGAGAACATTCAGTATTCCATAGCAGTGACGGCGAAAAAGTAGCCGTATGCCCTGTCGGACAGCCCGGTAAAAAGTCCTGGGAGCGCCGGCGTCTCGCCGGCAAAATCTTTCGAATCCATGCGGAATAAACACAGAATAGCGAAAAATATCATTTTCAGGCGTTTCCTAACTGACTGCGAAAAATTATGAGTAGGGGCACGGCGTGCCGTGCCCTGGCAGCTGTAGGATGGGGGCTCCCCTTGGGCACGGCACGCCGTGCCCCTACAAAAGCTGATGCATTTTTCTATAGCGTGATTTTTTGCGGCTTCATCATTCTTTTAAGAGTGAGTTTTTTAAGAGCGAGTGAACTGCATGAATATTTACTTCCTAAGACCTAATTTTTATCTCTGCTGCCTGGTTCCCATGCTTGCCGCTTGTATTTGTTTTTTGGGATTATGGAGCAGGGAAGTCAGGGCAGCCGAATCCGCCTCCGGAGACTATGTTCTGCAGCAGCTGCGTTCTTTCCAACAGATGGGCAGCGTGCTGTATATAGCGGCTCACCCCGATGACGAGAACACCCAACTACTCGCCTATCTCGCTCTGGGACGCCGGTATCGTACTGCTTATCTATCCTTGACCCGGGGAGACGGTGGGCAAAATGTACTCGGTCCGGAACTGGACGAACTCCTGGGTGTGGCCCGTACCCAGGAACTGCTTGCCGCCAGGGGATTGGACGGAGCCAGGCAGTTCTTTACCCGGGCGATCGATTTCGGTTTCTCCAAGAATTCACGGGAAACCCTGCAAGTTTGGAACCGCAAAGAGGTCGTAGAGGATATCGTCCGCATCATTCGTGAGTTCCGCCCCGATGTAGTCATTACCCGCTTTTCTCCGGAAATGGGGGGACACGGTCATCACACGGCATCCGCGGTATTGGCCATTGAGGCATTCCCCCTGGCCGGCGATCCCAATGCTTTTCCCGAAATGAATCAGGAACTTCCTCCCTGGCAGCCGAAACGCCTGTTTTGGAACGGCATGTGGAGAGGGACAGATGCGCCTCCGGCGGGAATCCTGCGCCTGGAAACGGATGGGACCCATCCCGTTACCGGGGCGACCTTTGCCGAAATCGCCGCTAAAAGTCGCAATATGCACAAAACCCAGGGTTTCGGTTCTTATAGCGGTCCTCCTCCCGGTGCCCGCGTACCGAGAGTGGACTCATTTCAGCTTCTGGCCGGTGAACCGGCTGCCCAGGATATCATGGATGGCGTGGATACAACCTGGGCCCGTGTCTCGGGTGGTGCGGAGATCGGGAGACTGACCGAAGAAGCCATCCAACGATGGGATGGCAAAGCACTCTCTGCCAGTGTGCCTGCTCTGCTTAACATACGAAAGCGCCTGGTCGCACTGCCCAAGGACCGTATCACGGATGAAAAGCTCTTGCTGCTGGATCGTACCCTGCAGCTCTGCCTTGGGCTCACCGTGGAGACAACGATTCCTCGTGCCGAGGTCCTTCCCGGGGAAGTTCTTCCCATGCGCCACCGTGCCAAGATGCAGGCCGGTCTGCCTGTGACCTGGCTGGGAGTGCGCTATCCGGCGATTCGGCGGCAAGTCGATCAGGAGATCGTTCTATCCTCTGAACGTCCGGTCGAACGGGACATCTCTGAGAAGATACCGGTGTCGGCGCCTCTGAGTCACCCCTATTGGCTGCGGTTAAGGCCCAATACCGGTATGTTTCATGTAGCAGATCGGTCCCTGATCGGACAAGCAGAAAATCCGCCGGCTTTTCCCATCGAGCATATCTTCCAAGTGGGAGACCAGATCGTGACGATTCCGGACGAACCGGTGCAGGTCGTATCGGATGCCGGACAACCGGCCGAAGCCCATCGACGCCTGGATATCGTCGCACCGGTCTCTTTGCGGTTCCTTTCCGATGTGGCTGTGTTTGCACCTGGAAGCAAACGTCGGGTGGAGATCGAGGTAACCGCTCTGCGGCCCGATATATCCGGCCCATTGAAGATGGATGTCCCCTCCGGATGGCGTGTAACTCCGGCTTCTCATTCCGTACGAATGGCATCGATCCGGCAACAGGAACGTTTTTCCTTCACCGTCACCGCACCCAAGACTCCGGGGACAGCCGATCTTTTCGCCTCGGTTGCGATCGACGGAGTGACCTGTGATCGGCAACGAGTGGAAATACGCTACGGACATATTCCTCTGCAATTGTTGCAAACCCCCGTCTCCCTGAAGGCCATAAGCCTGGATCTGGCCATTCGCGGTAAACGTATCGGTTACCTGATGGGGGCCGGAGACAGCGTGGACGAATGCCTGGAACAGATGGGCTACTCGGTTACCCAATTGACCGGAGCGGATCTTACTAAGGAGAAACTGCACAGACTGGATGCCGTCATTATCGGCATACGGGCTTACAACGTCCGGACCGATCTGGCCTCCGGCATGTCGGCGCTCTTTGCCTATGCCCGGAAGGGGGGCACGGTGATTGTGCAGTACAACCGGCCGAACGATCTGAAAATCAATACCCTGGCCCCCTATACGCTTCAGCTTTCTCAGGACCGGGTTACGGAAGAAAATGCCGCAGTGACCTTTCTGGCCCCGGATCATCCCGTACTCCATTCTCCCAACCAGATCACGCAGGCCGATTTTCAGGGATGGGTACAGGAACGCGGTTCTTATTTTCCCCGGCAGTGGGGACAGGAGTTCACGCCGATCCTGGCTTGTGGCGATACCGGAGAAACCCCGCTGCAAGGCGGACTCCTGGTGGCGCATCACGGTAAAGGCTATTTCGTATATACCGGACTGGCCTGGTTCCGACAGTTGCCGGCAGGTGTGCCCGGTGCCTACCGGCTCTTTGCCAACCTGGTATCCCTCGGTAAATGAGAGCATCTATGAAAAGGAAGAATCCCGATCCGTCCGGCAAAAATCCCAACGGGCAAGATGAGAATCAGGAGACCGGCCTGCCCTGGCTCCGGACCTGGAGAGGAATCTATCTCCTTGTCCTGGGCAGCTTTCTGCTCTGGGTCGCTTTACTCTATACCTTGAGCGTGAGCTTCCTATGAATTCACTGGACTTCCTGGTCTTGATCGTCACGATCGTAAGCATTGCCGTATACGGCATATGGCGCACCCGCGGGCATCGGGACCTCAGCGCGTATCTGCAGGGGGATAAAACCATGGGTTGGGCGACGATTGGCATCTCGGTGGCGGCGACCCAGGCCAGTGCCATTACCTTTATCTCCACACCGGGACAGGGCTTCGAGAGCGGGCTGGGTTTTGTACAGAATTACTTCGGCATGCCCCTGGCCCTCATTTTGGTCGCAGCTGTCTTTCTGCCCATGTATCGTCACCTGAATGTATACACTGCATATGAATTTCTGGGAAAGCGCTTCAATGCCGAAACCCGGCTTCTGGGAGCGGCGCTGTTTCTGCTGCAACGCGGATTGGCTGCCGGAATCACAATCTATGCCCCGGCCATCATACTTTCCACTCTGCTCGGATGGTCTCTGGACCTGACCATTCTGCTCGCCGGATTAGTCGTCATTCTCTACACCGTTCTCGGCGGCAGTGAAGCGGTGAGTCAAACCCAGAAATACCAGATGGCGGTCATTTTCTGCGGCATGATTCTGGCCTTCGTCCTGCTGTGGTTCCGTCTGCCGGGAAGTCTGAACGATGTCCTGATGGTAGCCGGCGGCTTCCAGAAGTTGGAGGCGGTGGACTTCCATATCAACATCCAGAAACGATACACCTTCTGGTCCGGCCTTTTGGGCGGCTTATTCCTTTCCCTCTCCTATTTCGGGACCGACCAGTCGCAGGTACAGCGATATATCTCCGGCGCCTCATTGCGCGAAAGTCGCATGGGCCTGATGTTCAATGCCGTATTCAAGATTCCCATGCAATTCTTCATCCTGCTGCTGGGGGTGTTGGTCTTCGTTTTCTACCAGTACGAAAAGCCGCCGGTCTTTTTCCATGAAGCCGCCTGGGAAAAAGCGGCTCGTGGCAGCTATGGGGAAGAGATACGGTCCGTCGAACGACAGTTCAACGAAACCTTCGCCCTGAAGCAGCAAGCCATAAAGACCTGGCTCCAGGCAAAAAACCAAGGAGATGAAAAGAAGCAGTCTGAAGCCCGTTTCCAGGCTCTGCAGGCCGGAACCCGCACCGAGACTCTGCGCCAGGAGGCGAAAAAGATTCTGCGAAAAGCGGATCCCCATGCGCCCATCAACGATGCCGATTATGTTTTCGTGGTCTTCATCCTGCGCTATCTTCCTCATGGAGTGATCGGATTGCTGATGGCCGCCTTTTTTGCCGCCACCCTTTCCTCCAAGGCTGCCGAACTGAATGCCCTGGGATCGACCACTGTGATCGATTTTTATCGGCATATCGTCAAACGTCAGGCCTCCGATGCTCATTACGTGGCCGCGTCCAAATGGTTTACTTTTCTTTGGGGACTGGTGGCCCTGGCTTTTGCCCTGTTCGCCAACCTGGCGGAGAATCTGATTCAGGCCGTCAATATTATCGGATCGATCTTTTACGGAGTCGTCCTGGCTCTCTTCCTGGTGGCCTTCTTCCTCAAGTGGGTCGGCGGACGTGCGGTCTTCTGGGCAGCCCTGGCGGCCCAAACCCTGGTTTTTATACTCTATTACAATCTGGATATCAGTTACCTCTGGTACAATCTGATCGGCTGTGCCGCCTGTATGGCTTTCAGCATAGTTCTGCAGCTCCTCATCGGTTCCCGATCGGTGGGGATGAAAGAGGAAAATTCCCTATGAGTACGACACCGGTCATCGCCTTCGGCCAGCAACCCTGTGGCTTCTTTCCGCGACGCTATTTATGGGCCAAAGTGCAGACAGCCCGCCGTTTGCAGGCGGAGATCGGGGGCGAGATTGTCTACTTCTGTCATGACAGTGACCATGATCCACGCGAAACCCGGACCACCCTGCACCATCGCACGACCGGAGAGCCGGCCCTGCTCAATTTCACCTTCGAAAATCGATGGCAGCGGAAGTTCTCGCCTCTGTATTGCAAGCGCATCCCGTCCGATTGGCAGGAGCGGACGCTGCTCCAGCTTCCCAACTACATCGAGCGTCCGGCCATCGAGCTGTTTCGCCGGACATCGGCGGCAACGGTTGCCGATTTCTGTCTGGCGATGTACCGTGGCATGGGCCTCCTGGATGGGGTGAGGGTCGTGCGATCGAGCGACAGGGAGTTGCGCAAGGCCGCCTGCGACATCGAGGATTTCTTCGTGGACATACCTCATCAGGGCGAGATTGTGCGCGCCCGTTTTGCCCAGGGGGAATTTTCCTTGCATGAAGGAGGCGATCGTTACCTGTCTCTGGCCGGCGCCCCTTTTGATAAGGAGCAGATCAGTCCTACCCGGGACACCCGGTTCCGCTGGATGCAGAGCGTGTTGCATTGCACCCACTATGTTACCGGTATGGGCGAACAGGCCTATATCCGCAAGGAAGAAGCCCCGGAAGTGCTGTTCTACACTCGCCAGGAGATCGATCGTTCCGACGAAGCCTACGCCGACGTCAGGTAGATCTTTTTAATATTCCGATTTGGCAGTCTCCAGCCACCGGACCACCGCGTCCTGTTGGTCTTTTTGAAATCTGCATACATCGTCCGGACTGAGGAATGTGAATCCATCCGGATTTTTCCAAGCCGCTTTGGCCTTGTCAATACATATTTTTATATCGACACTATCGGCAAAGCGATCGCGGCTTGGGGAATAGATGAGACACTTGCGCGGAGCGATCCGTCGAATCAAGTCCTCGTAATCGTAGGGCAGGTCCTTCTCTCTTCCTTTGTATAATCCCAGCTTCGGCAAGATAGGATGCCATTGGTAATATGGTTTCAACCCGCCTGTCGGTTTTTCATCCGTGTCCGTACGCATGGGGGTAAATCCGCTGAATGCGGCAACCCCTGCGATCCTGGGGTCCAGTGCGGCCGAGTACAGGGCGACCATCCCGCCATAGGAAAATCCAAGGACATAGATTTTGGCAGGATCGGTTTTGGGGATAGGGCCATTGGCGATGCCCTTTCCCTCCAGGAGGAAATCCAGAAGGCATTCTACGTCGTACACGGCTCTGCCCAGTTTGGACCAGTTGGGATACCTTTGGTAAAAAGCCACTGCATCCAGAAGGTGTTCTCCGAAACCGAACTGATCGTATCCCGCGACAATATACCCTTCCTGGGCGAGTCTCCAGTAGATGGCGGTCCCTTCCACTCCATAGCCTTCGTTGCTCCCATGAGAGTAGTTCCACGGATGAAGCCAGATGACGGTACCTTTGTATTTCCGTATTCCCGGGTGAAAGTAGATATTCCCCTGCATCCCGGCTCCAAAAGAAAAGGGGATGCGTTGCAGGCCGCCGGGATTCCATCTGTCTCTGGACCAGTTTTCAATCCCCAGCTCCTTCTCGCTCCGGATATGGTGTTTCCCTTGGTTGAGAACGTTCGATGGCTTCCGCCCGAGCATCCATCGGATTTTTTCCGTAATGGAGAGATGGTGGTCGATCAGCAGGTCTTCTTTTGACTGTTTCCTTCGCCAGTCCTGCCAATCGAATGCATGGAGCAGTTTTTCTTCAAATTGGGATGGATCTATCTGTCCTCGCTTGAAGGCGTAATCGAAATAATCGATGTTGTGGCGGACATGATCCGTCGTGATGGGATTATGGCCGCCGGAGCGATAGCTCAGGCAGATGTTTTCCCCGGCTCGCAGAAACTGGTATGCCTTTTTGGCATTCACATAGGAGCGTTCCACTCCGAATGTGGGATCGCTGCCGTCCTGATAAGCGGTATGCAGCATCAGATGGCGTGGGGCAATGAGCGCCAGCAGAGAATTTCCTTCGATGGGGAGTTCGTTTTCTCTGCCGTAAAAATCTTTCAAACTTTCCCGCGCCCAGGCTTCAGGAAAATCGTGGACCGATTCCATAAAGGTTTGCCTTGAAGCGAACCGATAGGAACATGCCGTTGGTGTTCCGGAACTGCGGGCAACGACACATCGGATCCTCTCATCGAAGGCTGCTGCATATAGGGACTGCTTGCCATAGCGGGAGTGTCCGATGATGCCGATGGCGTTTCGATCGATAAGGTAACCATTCCCGGGATCCAGTAGGTAATCGAGGGTGCGGCCGGCCAGCCATGCCTGTATGGCGAGGGAGGAACTCCAGGAAGCTTCGGGATATTCGTCTTGGAAAACCTTCCAGACATTTTGGTAATCGGGATAATCCTTTTCGCTATGGTGTGCATCCAGACCGGGATAGAGACAGACCAGATATCCGCGGCGCAAGGCTTCTTCGGCCCAGGGGATCTGATAATCTCTAGGCTGTGTGAGCAATAGAGGGTATCTGCCTCTCTGAGCCGGAAACCATAGCGCAATCTCAAACGATGCCTTATGAGGAGTATCGAAGGTTAACCGGATTCGCTTTCTGATCGTCCCATCCTCATGGATCATGCTCCCGACCATGTCCTTGGAGATGACTTTCGGTGGGACAGCTGGAAACTCCCCGATGATGTAGCGACACCACAAGCTCTTGATCTCTGCCTTACGTTTTTGCCAATCAGCGATGGTTTGAACTTTCGTCCCATTCAGAAAAGTCATAGCATCCGGGATGTCGGCATTTTGGTAACTTTGAGCCTGCATACAAAGAGTGATGAGGGAAAGAACCAGGATATGGGTGATTCGGCAACAGTCCTTCATATTCGTCTTCCTAATT